>NZ_QOCC01000026.1:63349-285138 GCF_003318185.1 Tenacibaculum sp. E3R01
ATCTATGAGGTTTTTATTTATCTATATTTTTTATCTATGAAATACTAGGCACTTTTACTACTTCATTTACATCTGCATTATAATCAACTCCTTCAACTTTAAATCCGAATAAATTAAAGAAATCATTACTATACCCTTCTAAATCTCCTATTTCTGATAAGTTTTCAGAAGTTGCTGTTTTCCATAATTCAGCGATTTCAGATTGAACATCTTCTCGCATTTCCCAATCATCAATACGAATTCTACCTTTATCATCTAGAGCTATATCTCCTCCATATAGTCTTTCACTATATAAACGTTGAATTTGCTCAATACAACCTTCATGAATTCCTTTTTCTTTCATTACTTTAAACAACAATGAAATATATAATGGAATTACTGGAATAGCAGAACTAGCCTGTGTTACTAAAGCCTTATTTACAGAAACATAAGCTTTACCTCCTATAGATTTTAAATCATCTGAAATTGTAAAAGCAGTTGCTTCTAAATGATCTTTAGCAGCTCCAATTGTACCTTTTCTATAAACAGCCTCTGTTAAAGATGGCCCTATATATGAATAGGCTACTGTTGTTGCTCCTTCAGATAATAAGTTTTCTGCTTTTAAAGCATCCATCCACATTTTCCAATCTTCTCCTCCCATTACAGTTACTGTATTTTCAATATCATCACCCTCAGCTGGCTTTATAGATATTTCAGATACCTTACCTGTATGGAAATCTACTGTTTTATTTGAAAACTCTCCACCTATCGGTTTTAATACCGATTTAAATCTTTTTCCACTAACTGGATGTGTTCTTACCGGAGATGCTAAACTATAAATAACCAAATCAATTTGACCTAAATCTTCTTTTATCAAATTAATAACTTCTTCTTTTATTTCATTTGAAAAAGCATCTCCATTTATACTTTTTGCATACAAACCGGCAGCATGGGCTTCTTTTTCAAAAGCTGCTGTATTATAAAACCCTGGTGAACCTGGTCTACCTTCAGTTCCTGGCTTATCAAAAAACACTCCAATTGTAGCTGCATCTGATCCAAATGCACTTGTTATTCTTGACGCTAAACCAAAACCAGTTGAAGAACCTATTACTAATACTTTTTTAGCTCCTTCTATTTTACCTTTTGACTTTATATATTCAATTTGATTTTTTACATTCTCCTCACAACCTGATGGGTGTGATGTTAAACAAATAAACCCTCTTGTTCTTGGTTCTATAATCATTATTGTTTGTTTTAAAATTTTATATTTCTGATTGGTTATCTTTTATTCTTTGACCAATCATTGTTAAAATTCGTTTGTTTACTTCTGAATCATTTTCTTTATAAAACTCAAATTCTTTTACTGTAAATTGACCAATAATTAAACCTAATAACTGATTTCTTAAAGTTATATTTTTTCTAGTTATTGTATTTACTGTATTATTGAACTTTTCTCTTTTTATGTTTAAAATATCTATTTTTTGTTTAGCACAAAAAAACATAAATAGTTCTACTATTAATTCATTTTGTAATTTTAAGATTGGACGTACAGTTCTATTTTGAAAATCTTCAATAGGAATTGATGATGACAAATTTAAAACGGGTCTAATACTTATTTTTTTACTATCCATTTAAGAAATCAACTACATTATCATTTATACGCTTTAATACATTATCTGTATTTGCTTTGATAAAAGTTTCTCCAGTAATTTGCTCAAATAACTCTATATATCTATTAGATATTTCAATAATTTTATCATCTGACATTTCAGGAATTTGTTGTCCTTCTTTTCCTTGAAAACCATTTTCAATTAACCATTGACGTACAAATTCTTTAGATAATTGCTTTTGCTTTTCACCTTTTTCTTGACGCTCAGCATACCCTTCTTCATAAAAATAACGAGATGAATCTGGAGTATGAATTTCATCAATCAGTACAATTTTTCCTTCTTTAGTTTTTCCAAATTCATATTTAGTATCAACTAATATCAATCCACGTTTTTTAGCTATTTCAGTACCTCTTTGAAATAATTTACGTGTATAATCTTCTAATACTAAATAATCTTCTTCAGAAACAATTCCTTTAGCTAAAATATCTTCTCTTGAAATATCTTCGTCATGTTCTCCATTATCAGCTTTTGTAGAAGGTGTTATAATTGCTGAAGGAAACTTATCGTTTTCTTTCATCCCTTCAGGCATATCTACACCACAAAGTGTTCTTTTACCAGTGTTATATTCACGAGCTGCATGACCTGACAAATATCCTCGGATTACCATTTCAACCTTAAAAGGTTCACATAAATGACCAACAGCTACATTTTCATCAGGGTTTGCTATCAACCAGTTTGGAACAATATCCGCAGTATCATTCATCATTTTAGTTGCAATCTGATTCAATATTTGCCCTTTAAAAGGAATTTGACGTGGTAAAATAACATCAAATGCTGATAATCTATCTGAAGCTATCATCACTAATAAATCATTATTAATGTTGTATACCTCTCTTACTTTACCTTTATAAACTGCTTTTTGATTAGGAAACTGAAAACTAGTTTCGTTAATTGTATTCATTATAGTTATTGTTGTGTTGTAGTGTGCAAATGTAAGTTTTTTACTTTTCTTTTTTTATTCTTTTTATTTGTTTAATATTATCTAAAATTGGTGTTGCAGTTACAACACTATCTTTTTCTTCCACATAAAAGATATAAGCACTGTTCTGACCTATTTTCTTAACCTTTAATTTACTATTATCTTTAAAAATTAATAAGCAATCACTTTTAAATTTAATATTGGTCAATTTCTTTTTATAATTAATTCCTGCACCTAATCTAAACCCTAAAAGTAAAGCAAACAAAAAGTACAAAACAACAAATACAAAACCACTTTTCTTACTTACCTTAATTCCTTTTTTATTAGCATCTTCTTTATATAATTTACGATACCATTTTTTATCTTTATTTTTTTCATGAATTTTAGGAAATCTAACAATCCAGAAAAAGGTTAATAACATAAAAAAAATAAAAACTCCAAATAACAATTTATTATTAATTAATAAGGAAATAGGAGAAAAAAGAGCATCTAAAATAGATACATATTCTAAATAATTAATATCTAAAAACCCATAAAAAATCGCTTCAGAAACAAGACCTAAAACAACTAAAAATAAGTATCCTAAAGATAAATGTTCTTGAAAACTTAATTTATTTAACATCTTATTCTGTTTCTATACTTTTATAAGCCTTAATAATTTTCTTTATTAAACGATGACGTACAACATCTTTATCATCTAGGTATACTTGCGCTATTCCATTAATATCTTTTAAAGCCAATAATGCTTGCTTTAAACCTGATATCTGCTTACGGGGTAAATCTATTTGTCCAGGATCTCCAGTAATAATAAACTTAGCATGCACTCCCATTCTTGTTAAAAACATTTTCATTTGGGCATGTGTAGTATTTTGTGCTTCATCTAATATAACAAAAGCATTATCTAATGTTCTTCCACGCATAAAGGCCAAAGGTGCAATTTGAATTATTCCTTTTTCTAAATGAGACTCTAATCGTTCATGCGGAATCATATCCCTTAATGCATCATATAACGGTTGCATATAAGGGTCTAGTTTCTCTTTTAAATCACCTGGAAGAAATCCTAAATTCTCACCAGATTCTACCGCTGGTCTTGTTAAAATTATTCTACGAACTTCTTTCTCCTTTAATGCTCTAACAGCTAATGCTACTGCTGTATACGTTTTTCCTGTTCCTGCTGGACCAACAGCAAACAACATGTCATTTTTCGTCATTAACGAAACCATTTTACGTTGATTTTCTGTTTGAGCTTTAATTTGTTTACCACTAACTCCATGTACCAATACATCAGATACTTTTCCTGACTGTGGCTTATCTTCTTTTCCTGTAGAGGTTATTAAACGTTCTATAACATTTTCATCAAGTTTGTTATACTTCATATAGTATTTGATTAGCATACCAACACGCTTTTCAAATTCATCTAAAATTTCGGGTTCTCCATAAATTTTTAATTTATTTCCTCTAGCAACAATTTTTATTTTTGGGAAGTATGTTTTTAATTGACTTATGGTGCTGTTTTGAGCTCCAAAAAAGTCGTTTGGATTAATTTCTGTTAATTCAATAATACGTTCGTTCAAATGATATAAGTTTTAATATTATTCACACTAAAAATAATGATTATTTTTATTGAATTGCTTAGTTTTGCTATAATTTTCAATATAATTTTTCACAATTTAATTAACAAGTAACTAATATTAATGTCTCTTATTACATTAACTACTGATTTTGGAACTAAAGACCACTTTGTAGGGGCTGTAAAAGGAGCTATTTATTCAGAGCTACCAAATGCTATTATAGTAGATATAACTCACGACATATCTCCTTTTAACATTACTGAAACTGCATATATTTTAAAAAATGCTTACAAGAGTTTCCCTGACAACACCATACATATTATTGGTGTAGATTCAGAGCTAAGTATTGATAATAAACATATAGCTATTGAATTAGATAATCAGTTTTTTATTTGTCCTGATAATGGATTAATTTCCATGATTGCATCAGAAGTAAACCCTACTCGAATTGTTGAAATAAACATCCATAATCATACAAATAGTAGCTTTCCTGTTTTAGATATATTTGTTAAAGTAGCTTCACATATTGCTCGTGGTGGTAATTTAAATGTTATAGGTAAAGAAATTTCAAACTATAAAAAGATTACTGAAATTCAACCAAAAGTAAATCAACAACAAACTATTATTAAAGGTGGTGTTATTTATATTGATAATTATGGTAATGCAATTACAAATATTAATAAGAAGTTATTTAGCTCAATTGGTAAGGGGCGTAACTTTATTATAAACGCTAGTAGGTATCAATTTAAAAAAGTACTTAATGGTTATAATGAAATTGTTGACTATACATTACCTGAAGAAAAAAGACAATATGATGGAGACAAGCTAGCTCTTTTTAATTCAGCTGACTTTCTTGAAATTGCTATTTATAGAAGTAACTTAAAAACTGTTGGAGGAGCCTCTACCCTACTTGGTTTAAAGTATCGAGATACTATTACTATTGAATTTGAAGATATTGTTAAGCCTGAATTTGTAACAATAAACCAATAATTATGTTTGTACGTATTGTGAAAATGAGTTTCCACTCAGAAAAAACTGAAGAATTTCTTGCTAATTTTAATGAAAAGAAAGAATACATACGAAAATCATCAGGTTGTCGTTTATTAGAGTTGTATAGAGACAAAACGAACCCTAATATATTTTTTACCTATAGTTACTGGGAAACAGAAGAAGATTTAGAAAATTACAGAAACTCTGAACTGTTTAAAGGAGTTTGGGCAAAAACTAAAATTCTTTTTAATGATAAACCAGTTGCATGGAGTGTTGATAAATTAGCATCTTTGCTTTAATGAAAGAATTATTTAATCCTTTTCCTATTTTAAAAACCGAACGTTTAGTTTTAAGGAAGCTTGTTGATAGTGATCAAAAAGCTACTTTTGAGATACGTTCTAACAAAGAAGTAAATAAATTTATTGACAGACCTGTTCCTAAAAGGATTTCGGATATAGAAGACTTTATAAAAATGATTGACCAATTAATTAACGCCAACAAAGGTGTGTATTGGGCTATTGAGTACAATAATATTTTAATAGGCTCTATTGGGTTGCGTCATTTTAATGAAGTCTTTACATATGCCGAAGTTGGATATGAATTACATACTGATTTTCAAGGAAAAGGCTTTATGAGTGAAGCTTTAAAAGAAGTTTTAAACTATGGTTTCAACAAACTCCTTTTAAATGAAATTGAAGCTTATACGCACAAAAAAAACAAGAACTCTATAAGCTTATTAAAGAAACATAATTTTAACATTCGATCTGAAAAAAAAGATGTAGATTTTGAAAATAATATTATTTTAGGATTAATAAAAACAGATTATAATCATATATGTTAGCCATACTTAAAAAAGAATTTAACTCATTTTTTTCCTCACCCATAGCTTATTTAGTTATTGGTGTATTTTTACTTGTAAACGGATTGTTTTTATGGGTGTTTAATGACAATTTAAATATTTTAAATGCTGGCTTTGCTGATCTTAACAGCTTTTTTTACTTGGCTCCCTGGTTACTATTGTTTTTAATTCCTGCTATCACCATGAAAAGTTTTGCAGATGAATTTAGCAACGGAACTATTGAAATATTAAAAACAAGACCTTTGACAGACTGGCAAATTGTACTTGGAAAATTCTTTGCTTCTTTATTATTAGTTAGTATTGCTTTAATACCTACAATAACGTATGTATACACAATTCACAACCTAGGCAAACCTATTGGTAATATCGATATGGGTAGCACACTAGGTTCCTATATTGGAATATTCTTTTTAGCAGCTACATACACTTCAATTGGTTTATTTACCTCAACACTTTCAAAAAATCAAATAGTAGCTTTTATCATAAGTGTATTTATCACTTTTATTTTATTTTTTGGGTTTGAATCTATAAGTAGTTCTATAGGAAAATCTGGATACACGCTAAAACAATTCGGAATTAATGAACACTATAAAAGTATTAGTCGCGGTGTAATAGACACTCGTGATATTATTTACTTTATTTGTGTTACTTTTTTCTTTTTATTCATTACTAAACAACAATTAAAAAATGAGTAAAAAAATTCAACACATACTATTCGTTTTTATAGGTATATTAGTTATAAACTATATAAGTAAAAGTGTATATAAACGTTTTGACATCACTCACAACAAACGTTATTCTTTATCAAAAGTAAGTACAACACTAATCAATAAATTTGAAAATCCTTTATTAATAAATGTATATTTAGAAGGTAATTTTCCTTCAGAATTTAAACGTTTACAAATAGAAACTCGTCAGTTTTTAGAAGAGCTACAAGCTGAAAACTCAAACATACGATTTCGTTTTATTAATCCTGATAATATCAGAGAGGAACTTATTAAAAAAGGAATGCTTCCTAGCAGACTAACTGTTGATGAAAATGGAAACTTATCTGAAGCTATTATTTTTCCTTGGGCTGAAATAAGTTATGGTAACAAAACAGAATTAGTTTCTTTATTACCAGATTCAGCTTTAAAAACTCAAGAAGCTCAATTACAAAATGCTATTGAAAAACTAGAATATTCGTTTGCTAGTGCTTTTAGTTTAATTTCTAAAAAAGCTAAACAAAAAATAGCTGTTATTTCTGGAAATGGAGAATTGAGTGATATGTATTTGTATAGTATTCTATCTAAACTGAAAAACAAATACAGACTTGCTAAATTCACATTAGACAGTACCGAAAATAATCCTCAAAAAACATTAACTGATTTAACTAAATACGACTTAGCTTTTATAGCTAAACCTACTCAACGTTTTACTGAAAAAGAAAAATTAGTTTTAGATCAATACATTAATAATGGAGGTAGAAGTTTATGGATGGTAGACACAAACTATGCTGACACTGATAGTTTATACAATGAAGGTAAAATGTTAGCTTTTCCTCGTGATTTAAATTTAACCGACTTACTTTTTAGCTACCAAGTTAGAATTAACAATAAACTTATTCAAGATTTATATAGCGCTAAAATCCCGCTAGCTACAGGAAACATAGGTAATCAAGCACAATTTCAACATCTCAATTGGTTTTATCACCCATTAGTTAATGGAAACCCTAATCATCCAATCACAAAAAACATTGCACCAGTTCGTTTTCAATTTACCACTCAAATTGACACTTTAAAAGGAAATATTAAAAAAACACCTTTATTTATATCATCAGTACTAACAAAAAAAATTGGTACACCTAATTTTGTTGAACTACAAAGTATTAGTAAACAACCAAAACAGAATGAATATAATGGTGGTCCACAATTATTAGCTGTTTTATTAGAAGGGAAATTTACTTCTGCTTATAAAAATCGTGTCAAACCATTTAACACTCCAAGCTTTTCTTCTGATACCAAAGAAAATAAAATGATTGTGATAGCAGATGGTGATATCGCTAAAAATCAACTTTTAAAAGGAAAACCTTATGATTTATCAAAAGACAAATGGACAGGTGCATATTACGGAAACAAAGAGTTTTTATTAAATGCCGTTGATTACTTATTAGATGACACAGGACTCATTCAACTTAGAAATAAAACTATCCAAATTAATCTTTTAGATAAACAAAGAGCCTATACAGAAAAACGTTTTTGGCAATTTTTAAACATTGGAATTCCACTTATACTATTAACATTTTTTGGTTTTTCTTTTAATTATTGGAGAAAGAAAAAATATAGTTAAATACTCAATAAGTTATCATGAGTAAAAGTATATTTTAATACTTTTTGTATTTTTTCTGAATTTATAATTTTGTACTGTAAAGGCATAGAGTTATCAAAAACTGGTGGCTCTTTTCCCAATATCTTTCTTGCATTTTTATAAAATTCTTCACGAGTTGGATGATGATTTGAACAAACATTAAATACCTCACCAAAGGCATCTTGAATTATCACCTCCTTTATAACTGATATACAATCGTCTTGATGTACCATATTCACAAAACCTTTAGAGTATGGTATTGCTTTGTTTTTAAACCAATTTCCTGGTTGCCTATCATAACCAAAAAGACCTGCAAATCGAATAATAGTAGTTTTAAAACTTCTGTTTTTTAAAAATAGCCCCTCTATTTCAACTAAAGGAGAATTAACAGTTTTATCTTCTTCAGTCATTTCTTTATTTAAACTAGGATACACAGAAGTAGAACTAATAAACAACACCTTTTTCACAGGTGATTTCTCTATCCTTGAAATCAAATTACTAAAGTCTTCTATATTTTTAGAGGTAATAGCTATAATTAGAATTTCAGAATTTAAAAAATCACTAATATCATTATCTAAAGAAATATCTACTAAAAAAGGAATGATTTTTAAAGCTCTAAAAACATCCATTTTTTGTTCAGAAGTAGTTGACCCTTTTACTCCGTATCCATTATTTATTAAATCAATTGCTAATGGTTTTCCTAACCATCCGCATCCCAAAATACTAACACGCTCCATCACAACAACTATCGTCTTTTACCAATTTGCATGAAACTACTGCTAGTAATGCACCTAAGATTGGTGCTAAAATATATAACCATAAATGCTCAAAATGTCCAGATACTATAGCAGGAGCTATAGAACGAACTGGGTTCATAGATGCTTTAGTCATAGGACCTGCAAACATAGCTTCTAATAAAACCACTCCTCCAATTGCTATACCGGCCATTACTCCTACTTCTTTACTTCCTGTAGAAACATTAATAATCGTAAGCATTAAAAAGAACGTTAATAATAGCTCTAATACAAAAGCTCTCCAAGGCTCTAAAACAGGTATTGTTGCTCCATAATATTCACTATCTGGAAATATAATCCATAATAGTATACTTGCCAATAAAGCCCCCAATAATTGAGCTATAATATACTTAGGAACTTCTTTCCATGAAAACTTTTTAGCATACGCAAAAGCAATAGTTACCGCTGGATTAAAATGTGCTCCTGAAATTTCTCCAAAAGCATAAATCATAGCCATTACTATCAACCCCCAAGTTATTGCAACACCAACATGAGTTAAATCAGTTCCACCGGTTATTTCGTTTACAGTCATTGCTCCTGTTCCACAAAAAACAAGTGAAAACGTACCTATTAATTCAGAAATATATTTTTTCATGACTGCAAATATACGCTTCGTTATTTTAAGCTTTTGTTAACATTTTCCATTTATTTTCGTTGTAATTTTAGCAAACTAATTAAAAACAAACCCATTCATATCATGAAAAAAATATTATTAAGTTTGTTTGTTGTGGCTTTATCAACAAACATAAATGCTCAAGTAAAAACTCCAGCTCCGAGTCCTTCTTCAAAACTTGAACAAAAAGTAGGTTTATCTGATGTTTCTGTAGAGTATTCTAGACCAGGAATGAGAGGTAGAACTATTTTTGGAGACTTAGTTCCTTATGGTAAATTATGGAGAACTGGTGCTAATGCTAATACAAAAGTTACATTTAGTGATAATGTTACTATTGACGGAAAAGAATTAAAAAAAGGTACCTATGCACTATACACTAAACCAGGTAAAACTTCTTGGGAAGTGATTTTTTATGCTGACTCTAATAATTGGGGAACTCCTCAAAAGTGGGACGATAAAAAAGCTGCGCTTACAACTACTGCTAAAGTAGTGCCAATGCCAATGAAAATAGAATCATTTACAATTACTATTGATGATCTTACTAACAATTCTGCAGTTTTAGGTATGTTATGGGAAAACGTTTATGTAGGTGTTAAATTTAATACTCCTACTGACAAAGGTGTTGAAGCTAGTATTGCTAAAGTTATGCAAGGTCCTAGTGCTGGTGACTATTTTTCTTCTGCTGTATATTACTTACAAGAAGGTAAAGATATAAACAAAGCTAGAACATGGATTAACAAAGCAATCGATATGACTAAAGATCAACCTCGTTTTTGGTATTTACGTCAACAATCATTAATCTTAGCAAAAGCAGGAGATAAAAAAGGAGCTATTAAAGCTGCTAAAGCTTCTTTAGCTGGTGCTGAAAAAAGAGGGAATGCTGACTATATTAAAATGAACAAAGACTTTTTAGCTAAAATGAAATAATTTCATTTTAAAACAATAAAAAAGCCTGGAAATTTAATTATTTCCAGGCTTTTTTATTTGTTAACTTTAATTAATTTTCTTGATACTTAATTACAATACATTTCTTAAATCAACTCGCATGTTTAACAAATTCTTTTTAAAACCTGCTTTTTCATAAGCTTTAATAGCCCCTATATTTTCAGTATAAACATCAAGCCGTACTTCATGAATTTTTTTTGACTTAATCCAGTCAAATAAAGTCTGTACAACAATTTTATTTATTCCTCTTCCTCTATGTGATGGAATTGTATACATAAAACCTAAATAAGCAAACTTATCAAACTTGAAATATTTTTTTGGAGTTACAATACTTGCATAACCTGAACTTACAGGCATATCATTATCAACAACTACTATCACTTCAATATCATCAGCTAAAATCATTGCTTTAATGTTATAATAAGATATTTTTTCTTCCTTTAAAGTTACATCAAAAGGACGTTCAGCCTTAATTATCTCTTGTTCAAACTCTAATAACACTGGTAAATCTTCCAATGTTGCTTTTCTAGTCGTTATCATTTATAAATATATTCTTATCTAATATTTGAATTAAAACAGCTATTAACATTACCAATCCGCAACCTAAAGCGTTTAACCACAAATATGGTAACCAATCTAGATACCATACAGTAACAATCAATATTTGAGTTATAATCGCAGCTATAAACACTGCATTTCCTTTTACAGCTTTTATAAAAAAGGCTAACAAAAACACTCCTAAAACATTCCCATAAAATATAGAACCGATAATATTTACCAATTGTATAAGGTTATCAAATAAATTAGCTACACAGGCTACTATAATAGCTAAAATACCCCAACCTAAAGTAAACCATTTAGACATTTTTACATAATGAGCATCAGAATATTCTTTAGTAACATTTCTTTTATATAAATCCATCGCTGTTGTTGAAGCTAAGGCATTTAATTCAGAGGCTGTAGACGACATAGCAGCTGATAATATTACAGCTAACAATAAACCAATTAATCCTTTTGGTAAATTATTTAATATGAATTGAATAAATACATAATCCTTATCATTGGTTTCTTTGTGCTTAGCTGCATCCTTATAAAGATCTTTTAACTCATTAGTTAAAAGATCATGTTCTACCTTTGATTTATATTCATTTCTATTAACTTTTTTAGATAACTTTTCATATTTAAAGGCATAAGCTGAGTCCACTAATTTTCTTATTAAAAATTGAGTTTGTAAACGGTAAGATTCTTGTTTTAAATTTAATACGGATAATTTTTTCTTTAATTCTAAATCACTTGAAACAATCATTCTTTCACTTAGCTTTTTCTTTTCTAAAAAAAGAAGTTTATTTCTGTTTTCAATATCCCTATACTCTTTAGAATATTTTGACTCTAATAATTTATTAATCGATTTCTCATTAAAATTTAATGGAGAACTATTAAACTGGTAA
The DNA here is from genome assembly GCF_003318185.1 of Tenacibaculum sp. E3R01. NCBI lineage: Bacteria > Pseudomonadati > Bacteroidota > Flavobacteriia > Flavobacteriales > Flavobacteriaceae > Tenacibaculum > Tenacibaculum sp. E3R01. The sequence continues at coordinate 75,484 of NZ_QOCC01000026.1, forward strand.
AATACAAATACCATTACCCCAACCAACAAAATAAAAAACTGCATAGGCACTTTTAACAATCCGTTAAAAATTAATCCTAACTGACTTTCTCTTACTGATTTCCCAGATAAATACCTTTGAACCTGACTTTGATCAGTTCCAAAATACGAAAGCATTAAAAATGTTCCTCCTAAAATACCTGTCCAAACTGTATATCTATTATTTAAATCCCAAGAAAAATCTAGCACTTTCATTTTATCACTTGCACCGGCTATTTCAAGAGCTTTTGTAAACGTTATTCCGTCTGGTAAGTAATCTAAAATAATATAAAAAGCAATAAACATCCCTGCAAAAATGACCCCCATCTGTTGCTTTTGAGTTACACTTACTGCTTTAGTTCCACCAGAAACTGTATAAATAATAACTAATAACCCAATTATTACGTTTAAAGTAATCAAATCCCAACCTAAAACAGCCGATAATATAATAGCAGGTGCAAAAATGGTAATTCCAGCTGCTAAACCTCTTTGAATAAGAAATAATATTGCTGTTAACGTTCTTGTTTTTTTATCAAATCGCCCTTCTAAAAACTCATAAGCAGTATATACTTTTAATTTATGGTAAATAGGAATAAAAACTAAACAGATAATTACCATTGCTATAGGTAACCCAAAATAAAATTGAACAAACCCCATTCCACTATGAAAAGCTTGTCCTGGTGTGGATAAAAAAGTTATCGCGCTTGCTTGTGTTGCCATTACTGACAACCCAATGGTCCACCATTTACTATCATTGCCCCCTTTTATATACTCTTCAACATTTTTACTACCTTTAGTTTTCCATGCTCCATAAATTACAATAAACGCTAACGTTAACGAAAGAACTATCCAATCAATACTTTGCATACTCTAGTTATTAAAAATATTAGTAATTATATAAAACAGTACTAAGTACACTAAATTGGCTACTAAAACAAGTGTGTATTCACGTTTCCATGTATATTTTTGGGGACTCATAATATTATTTTATTGTTTTGGTTTTTCAAAAAAACTATCAGCTAATGGTGCTTTACTTAACAATGCTGAAGAAAATTGAGTAGGTTCTCTAGTAGGTTCTAGTGGATTACCTTCTTCATTTTTCTTGTACCAAGTTATTGATTTTGGCAATACTAAACCGTTAACATTTTCCCAATCATTATATCTAATAATATTAAATTTACTAGATGGTTTTTTAGAAAAATAAGTAACAGTGTACCCTAACCATTCCATTTGATATGTTTCTGGATGGTAATATATAAAATAATTATCATCAGGAGAAGTTCCTACATTTGCTTTATATGATATTTTTATACCTGGATAAGATACTCCCTCAAATTCTAGAGGTTTAGTTTCTGAATATGTTATTCCATCATCTGCCAATACAAAAGGCATTGCATAGAAATAAAAATACAAATTATAATAAAATTCAGGATTCCCTTTAAAAGCAGCAGAATCTTGTTCTTTCAACCAAACATTTTCTCCATCAAATCCTAATGAATATTTATCTGTACTCACAACTGCTTTTCTTGAATTTAATTCAGTGGTATGTTCTTCATTTTTTACAGCAAAAGATAATGTTTTATAGCTTTTCCAAACATCAATTCCTCCATGCTTTTCTATAACCTTATCTAAACTCTCTGGATAACTTTTTTTGATTTTTTGTTTTTTAACAGACTTATTACACGATATGAATACTACTAAAACTAGTATTACTAAAATTATTTTTTTCATTTTATAAAACGGTTTATAAGTTTTTGTCGAAAATATTTTTTGAAATTACGATTTTTTAAAACAAAAAAATCCTGAGCTAAAACTCAGGATTTAAATTTATTTTCAAAAAAAATTATTCGTTATGCATAAAACGTTGTTTTCCTAACAACTCTTCTTCAGTTTCAACATTATCATCATCAGGCACACAACAATCAACAGGACAAACAGCCGCACACTGAGGCTCTTCATGAAATCCTTTACATTCTGTACACTTATCTGCAACAATATAATAAATTTCATCTGAAATTGGCTCTTGCTCTTCTTCAGCATTTGCGTTATTTCCGTTTGGTAATACAATATCACCCTCTAAATCGGTACCATCAGCATAACGCCAATCATCAGCACCTTCATATATAGCTGTATTTGGGCACTCAGGTTCACAAGCACCACAATTTATACATTCATCTGTTATTATAATTGCCATAATAAATCACTTTCAGTTTTGTAACTTTGCAATCGCAAAAATAGTTCCAATTTAATTTAGAACCAAAATAAATGGATAACATAAAAGGTAGAATAAAAGCTTTTAGTGAATTAGGGAGCTTTTTAAGTCAGTTTTCTTCAGAAAAAATGGCACAAAAAGAAAATGTACTTCATAATGATTTATTTTTTGAAGGCTTCAAGCATCAGTTAAAAATAGCAGGTGAAAACAATACATGGTTTACTAGTGATAATTTATTTTTTGCAACTCAAAGTTGGGCAGAAGCATTGACTTTTGATAACTTAACTCAATGGACTAAAAATGAACAACTAGGCAAAGGGATCTCTAAAAATGTAGCAGTAATAATGGCAGGAAATATTCCTTTAGTTGGGTTTCATGATTTTTTATCTGTACTTATTGCTGGTCACTCTATAACAGTAAAACAATCGTCAAATGACAAACATTTACTTCCTTTTTTAGCTAAATATCTAGAGTACGTTTCTCCTGAGCTAAAAGGAAAAATAGTTTTTACAAATGAAAAACTAACTACTTTTGATGCTGTAATTGCTACTGGAAGTAATAATACTGCTAGATATTTTGAGTATTATTTTAAAAACAAGCCTAATATTATTAGAAAAAGCAGAAATTCTGTTGCTGTTATTACTGGAAACGAAACTGAAAGTGATTTAGAAAGTTTAAGTGATGATATTTTTAAATATTTTGGTTTAGGTTGTCGTTCAGTTTCTAAGCTTTTTGTTCCTAAAAATTATAATTTTGACAGTTTTTTTAAAGGAATGTATAAGCGTCATGAAATTATCAATAATGCAAAATATGCTAATAACTATGATTATAATAAAGCAGTATATTTAATGAGCGAATTTGATATTCTTGAAAACGGTTTTTTAATGATTAAAGAAGATAAAAGCTATGCTTCACCAATTGCTTCTGTTTTTTATGAATATTATGATAATTCAGATGATTTGAAAATAAAATTATTTCAAGATAAAGAACAAATACAATGTATTACTTCTAATAATTTTATTGAAAATGAAATACCTTTTGGACATACTCAAAAGCCTAAGTTATGGGACTATGCTGATGGAATTAACACTCTAGACTTTTTAACTAATTTATAAGGTTTAAATTCGTATAATTTGCATCTTTGCTTAACAACACACAAGTAAAAAAATGAAAAAACATAACTTTAGCGCAGGTCCATGTATTTTACCTGAAGAAGTACTTCAAAAAGCTTCTGAAGCTGTTATTAATTTTAACAATGACAATTTATCATTAATTGAAATTTCACACAGAAGTAAACCTTTTGTTGATGTTATTGAAAATGCTAGAAGTTTAGCTTTAGAATTATTAGGCTTACAAAACAAAGGATATAAAGCTCTTTTTTTACACGGAGGAGCTAGCTCTCAATTTTTAATGACAGCGTATAATTTATTAAATAAAAAAGCAGCTTATTTAAATACAGGAACATGGAGTAGTAAAGCTATAAAAGAAGCTAAATTATTTGGAGAATTAGACGAAGTAGCTTCTTCGATAGATAAAAACTTTAATTATATTCCAAAAAATTATAAAATCCCTAGCGACGCTGATTATTTTCACTGTACAAGTAACAACACTATTTACGGAACTCAAATGAAAAGTTTTCCTGAAACTACAGTTCCAATGATATGCGATATGAGTTCTGATATTTTTTCTCGTCAATTGGATTTTTCTCAATTTGACTTAATTTACGCAGGAGCTCAAAAAAATATGGGGCCTGCAGGAACAACATTGGTTATTGTTAAAGAAGACATATTAGGAAAAGTTGAACGAGTAATTCCATCTATGCTCAACTACCAAACTCATATAGAAAAAGATAGTATGTTTAATACACCTGCTGTTTTTCCTATATATGTATCTATGCTAACATTAGAGTGGTTAAAAGATTTAGGAGGAATAGACTTTATAGAAAGTGTTAATAAACAAAAATCAGCACTTTTATACAATGAAATAGATAGAAACCCTTTATTTAAAGGACTTGTTGAAGAAGATGATAGAAGTCATATGAACGCTACTTTTACATTAACTAATAAAGACTTAAAAGAAAAGTTTGATTTCATGTGGCAAGAAGCTAACATTAATGGATTACACGGTCATAGAAGTGTTGGAGGATATAGAGCAAGCATGTACAATGCATTACCACTATATAGCGTTCAAGCTTTAGTTGATGTAATGCAAGAATTAGAAAGAAAAGCATAAAAATAACGTCATCATTCATTTAAAAAAAGCTTCTCTTTTTCAGATGAATGATGTCAAACTGAATTAAAAAATGAAAATATTAGCAAACGATGGTATTTCTCAAAGCGGAATTGACGCTTTAGAAGAAAAAGGTTTTGAAGTTTTGACTGTTAAAGTAGCACAAGAGCAACTTATAAACTATATAAATGATAACAATATAGATGCAATACTAGTTAGAGGAATTACACAAATACAAGAAGAATTAATTGAAGCTTGCCCTAGTATTAAATTAATTGGTTGTGGTGGTGTAGATATGGACTCTATTGATGTTGATTTTGCAAAAGAAAATGGAGTGCATGTTATTAATACTCCTGAAGCTACTTCACAAGCTATAGCCGAACTTGTTTTTGCTCACTTATTTGGTATGGTTCGTTTTTTACATCAAGCCAACAGAGAAATGCCACTAGAAGGAGAAACAAGATTTAATGCGTTAAGAAGAGAGTTTGCTGCTGGAACTGAACTTAAAGGTAAAACATTAGGTATTATTGGTAATGACCCTTCAGGTAAAGATGTAGCTAAAATAGCGCTTGCAACAGGTATGAAAGTCATATTTTCAGGAAATTATTCAGATGAAAACACTATAACTGTACCTTTTTACAACGGTCAATCTATAGATATTGAAGTAGAAACTGAGCCCTTAAAGGAATTATTAAAAAGTGCCGATTTCATTACTTTTCATACTACTTCTAATGAAGGATATGTCATAGGTAATGATCAATTTAAAGACATGAAAGATGGTGTAGGTATAGTTAATACTTCACAAGGAGGTGTTTTAGATGAAGTTGCTTTGGTTAATTACATTGAAAGTGGCAAAGTGAAATATGCTGCTTTAGATGTTTTTGAAAATGAACCAACACCTGAAATTCAACTATTAATGAATACTGACTTGTCATTATCTCCACATATTGGCTCATCTACTCTTGAAGCTCAAAATAGAATAGGTACTGAATTAGCAAAACAAATTATTGAACTACTTTCTGAATAATATATGGCAATTGTAAAACCTTTTAAAGCTGTTAGGGCTACACGTGATAAAATAGCATTGGTATCTTCAAAATCTTATGAAGCTTATCCTGCAGAACAATTAGATGCTAAATTAGCATTTAACCCTTTTTCATTTTTACATGTTGTAAATCCTGGCTACAAATATCACCAACAAGAAATATCTGGTGATCAACGCTTTAAACTGGTTCATAATCGTTACCTTGAATTTAAAGAGGATGGTTATTTTACTCAAGATGAAATTCCAGCTTTTTATATTTATAAAAAGATAACCCCCACTGATTCTTTTTGTGGGATTATTTCAGCTACTTCTGTTAATGATTATCATAATGATGTAATAAAAAAACATGAAGGTACTTTACGAAAAAGAGAATTACTGTTTGAAGATTACCTTAGAAACACTGGATTCAATGCTGAACCTGTTTTATTAACTTATCCTGATAATGATGAAATTACTTCTATAATAAATAAATATCAAAAAAACAGAGCTGAATATGAATTCACTACAACTGATAAAGAAACTCACTTACTTTGGATTATAAGTAATAAAGTTGATATTAAAAAAATTACATCAGCATTTGAAAAAGTAGATACTTTATATATTGCAGACGGGCACCACCGCTCTACTTCTTCGTGCATGCTTGCTGAACATTTAGCTAAAGAAAATCCAGATCATACAGGTAATGAAAATTATAACTTTTTTATGAGTTATTTATTACCAGAAAGTCAACTAAATATTTATGAATTTAATCGATTTATAAAGGACTTAAACGGATTAACTGTTGATGGTTTTCTAATTGAATTAGATACTATTTTCAAAATAGAGAATAAAGGCTTAGAATTATACAAACCAAAAGAAAAGTATAATTTTAGCATGTACTTAAATGGTGATTTCTATTCTTTAAGTTTACGTAAATCTGCTTATGAATTCACTAATGAATTAAGTAAATTAGATGCTCAAATTTTATATCAAACAGTGTTAAAGCCTATTCTAGGTATTGATGATATTAGAAATGATTCTAAAATAATTTACTCACAAAACAAATCTGGAGGGTTAGAATTGAAAACTAAAGTAGATGAAGGTTCTTTTAAAGTATCTTTCGGAATGTTACCTACCAATATTGACGAATTAAAAGGGATTGTTGATATCGGCTTATTAATGCCTCCTAAAACTACATACATTGAACCTAAACTAAGAAGTGCATTAACCATTTATGAGTTTTAAATTATATCGTTATAATGATAAAAGAAAGTTTACAGAAAATAAAAAACTTATTACCTAAACATGTTACGCTAGTGGCTGTTTCTAAAACTAAGCCTATTTCAGATATTCAAGAAGCATATGATACTGGTCAAAGAATATTTGGAGAAAATAAAATTCAAGAAATGGCTTCCAAATTTGAGGCACTTCCTAAAGATATTGAATGGCACATGATTGGGCATTTACAAAGAAACAAAGTAAAATACATGGCTCATTTTGTAAACTTAATTCATGGTGTTGATAGCTTAAAAACTTTACAAGAAATAAACAAACAAGCAAAAAAACACCATAGAATAATTAATTGTTTACTTCAAATAAAAATTGCCAAGGAAGATTCTAAATTTGGTTTATCATTTGATCAAGCAAAAGAAATAATAGCCTCAGAAGAATTTAAAAGTTTACAGAACATAAAAATTACTGGACTTATGGGAATGGCAACATTTACTGATAATGAACAACAGTTATCTGAGGAATTTTCATCACTACATACATTCTTTTTACAAGAAAGAATAAATAAATCAGAGCTAACTACACTTTCAATGGGAATGAGTGGTGATTATGAACTAGCTATAAAAAATGGTAGTAATATGGTTAGGATTGGTAGCTCTATATTTGGTCATAGAAATTATATTGCTTAGATTTACATTAACCGCTTAAAGAGAAAGAATTGTACGCAGTTGTAGATATTGAAACCACAGGAGGAAAATTTAACGAAGAAGGTATTACTGAAATAGCCATTTATAAATATGATGGCCATCAAATTGTAGATCAATTTATTAGTTTAGTTAATCCTGAAAGAGAAATTCAAGAATTTGTTGCCAAACTTACAGGTATTAACAATAAAATGCTTAAAAACGCTCCTAAATTTTATGAAGTAGCCAAACGTATCATAGAAATAACTCAAGATTGTATTTTAATTGCTCATAATGCTAATTTTGATTACAGAATTTTACGAACAGAATTTGGTCGTTTAGGCTATGACTACAATAAAAATACTTTATGTACAGTTGCACTTAGTAAAAAATTAATTATTGATTCTCCTTCTTATAGCTTAGGAAAACTTTGTAGACATCTAGGAATACCTGTTACTGATAGGCATAGAGCTAATGGTGATGCGCTTGCTACCGTTAAACTTTTTAAACTTTTATTAGATAAAGATATTGATAAAGAGATCATACAACAATCTGTAAAATACTTTGATAACAGGCATGAAAAACAACGTATTTTAAACATATTAAACAAACTTCCTGAAACACAAGGTGTTTTTTATATTCACAACCAAGAAGGAACTATTATCTTTATAGGTAGAGGTAATAACATAAAGCTAGAAGTTAATAAACAGTTTTTAAAAAAAACCTCTAAAGCTGAAAAAGTGTTTAAGAGAGTACATGAAGTAACTTATGAAGAAACTGGAAACTCTTTGCTTACTCGCTTAAAATATCATTTAGATTTAGACAGTGTACGTCCGAAATACAATATTATTCGTAAACGTAAAAAAAACAATACGAATTTTAATAACAATACTTTTTTAATAATTGATAAAGGAAGAATTCCTGAAGAACATGCTGTAATTTTAATAGAAAATAATACTGTACTTGGTTATGCATTTACCAATTTGGCTTTTCAAGAAAACCAAATAAGTATTTTAAAATCAATGCTAACACCTATTGAAAACAAAGAACTAGCTAAAACAATTATTAAAAATTATTTATTAAGAAATAAAGTTCAAAAAATCGTTCGATTAGAAACTGAAGAAAATATTTAATATTTATTTTCTAAAAAAAAGCCGAAGTTTAAACTTCGGCTTTTTTTATTATTTACTTAAATACATTTTTCTACGTGAATATAAATCGTAAAATTGATCATCTCGTAAATTATCTATAAATAAAATGCTTTCTCCTGTACTCTTCATTTCTGGTCCTAACTTTTTGTTCACATTAGGAAACTTATTGAAAGAAAAAACTGGTTGTTTGATAGCAAAACCTTCTAATTGAGGATTAAAATTAAAGTCAGTTACTTTATTTTTACCTAACATTATTTTTGTAGCATAATTTACATATGGTTCTTTATAAGCTTTGGCTATAAAAGGCACAGTACGTGATGCACGTGGATTAGCTTCAATTATATAAACTTTATCATCTTTAATAGCAAATTGAATATTTATTAATCCAACTGTATTTAATGCTAAAGCTATTTTTTTAGTATACTCTCTAATTTGTTCAAGAATTAACTCTCCTAAATTAAACGGTGGTAAGGTTGAATTTGAATCACCTGAATGAATTCCACATGGTTCAATATGTTCCATAATACCTATTATATAAACATTTTCACCATCACATATTGCATCAGCTTCAGCTTCTATTGCTCCTTCTAAATAATGATCTAATAATAATTGGTTTCCTGGCATTTGGCTTAATAAAGAAACTACATGTTTTTCTAACTCTTCTTTATTAATTACAATTTTCATTCCCTGCCCTCCAAGTACATATGAAGGTCTTACTAAAATTGGAAAGTCTAATACCTCTGCTATTGCAGCTGCTTCATCTGCAGTAGTTGCAATATCAAATTGTGGATAAGGAATATCATTTTCTTTTAATAAGTTAGAAAACAACCCTCTATCTTCAGCTAAATCTAAAGCTTCATAACTAGTACCTAAAATCTTAATTCCATATCTAGATAATTTTTCAGCTAACTTTAATGCAGTTTGTCCACCTAATTGAACAATAACACCTTCAGGTTTCTCGTGCTTAATAATATCGTAAATATGCTCCCAAAAAACAGGTTCAAAATATAACTTATCAGCTGTATCAAAATCAGTAGAAACTGTTTCCGGATTACAGTTAATCATAATAGTTTCATAATCGCATTCAGCTGCAGCTAAAACACCATGAACACAACAGTAATCAAACTCAATTCCTTGTCCAATTCTATTTGGTCCAGAACCTAAAACTATAACTTTTTTCTTATCAGATACTACACTTTCATTTCCTGTAAAGCGTTCACCATTAACCTCCATGTCACTTTCAAATGTTGAATAGTAATATGGTGTTTTTGCTTCGAATTCAGCAGCACAAGTATCTACTAATTTGTATACACGGTTGATACCTAATTCTTCACGTTTATTATATACTTGACTTTCTAAACAACCTAGCATATGAGCTATCTGACGATCTCCATATCCTTTTTGTTTAGCTTCTAACAATAACTCTCTATCTAAATTCTCTATAGTATAAGTAGAAATCTCATTTTTAAGCAAGTGTAATTCTTCATATTGCTTTAAGAACCACATATCAATTTTTGTGATTTCATGAATTCTACTTAATGGAATTCCCATTGCAATTGCATCGTAAATAATAAATACACGATCCCAAGAAGCATTTGTTAACTTCTCAATAATTTCATCGTAATTTTTATTCTCTTTTGCATCAGCTCCTAATCCATTACGTTTAATTTCTAACGATTGAGTGGCTTTATGTAAAGCTTCTTGGAACGAACGTCCAATTCCCATAACCTCTCCTACCGATTTCATTTGTAAACCTAAGGTACGATCAGATCCTTCAAATTTATCAAAGTTCCAACGTGGTATCTTCACGATTACATAATCTAATGTAGGCTCAAATAAAGCTGAAGTTGATTTTGTAATTTGGTTTTGTAACTCATCTAAATGATACCCCATAGCTAACTTAGCAGCAACTTTTGCAATAGGATACCCAGTTGCTTTACTTGCTAATGCTGATGAACGAGATACACGTGGATTAATTTCAATTGCTATGATCTCTTCTTTTTCATCTGGGCTCACAGCAAACTGTACATTACAACCTCCTGCAAAATCACCTATAGAACGCATCATATGTATAGCCATATCACGCATTTTTTGATATGTCTTATCACTTAATGTCATTGCAGGTGCAACAGTAATAGAATCACCAGTATGAATTCCAATTGGGTCCATATTTTCAATAGAACAAATAATAACTACATTATCATTTGAATCTCTCAATAACTCTAACTCATATTCTTTCCAACCAATTAACGCTTTATCAATCATTACTTCATGAACTGGCGAAACCTCTAATCCACGTCTTAATAATTCGTCAAAATCTTCTTCTTTATATACAAAAGATGCTCCTTCACCTCCTAAAGTAAATGAAGCTCTAATAATTAAAGGAAATCCAAATTCTTGAGCAATTTCTTTACCTTTTAAGAAAGAAGTTGCTGCAGCTTGAGGTGCCATAGGAATACCTATGTCATCCATTAAAAGTCTAAACTTATCACGATCTTCAGTAATATTAATGGCATCAATATTAACCCCAATAATATCTACATTAAAATCATCCCAAATACCTTTCTCATCAGCTTCAATACATAAATTTAATGCTGTTTGTCCACCCATTGTAGGTAAAACAGCATCAATATGAGGATGTTCTTTTAATATTTGAACAATAGACTTTGTATTTAATGGTAATAAATACACGTGATCCGCCATTGACGGGTCTGTCATAATTGTTGCTGGATTAGAATTGATTAAAATTGTTTCAATTCCATCTTCTCTAAGCGATCTTAATGCTTGTGTTCCTGAATAATCAAACTCACATGCTTGACCAATAACGATAGGCCCAGATCCGATAATTAAAATTGACTTAAGGTCTTGTCTTTTAGGCATTACTTATTTTGTTGTATAGTTGTGTGTAAAAATAATAAATTACTTGGGTACAAAAAAAGGCGTTACTAATAAAAAGTAACACCTCTATATGAATGACATTATATCATTATTTTTTTGGTCTTGGAGCTGAAGAAACAGTTAAACTTTTTCTTCCTTTAGCTCTTCTTCTTGCTAATACTTTTCTACCATTAGCAGAAGCCATTCTTTCTCTGAAACCGTGTTTGTTTCTTCTCTTTCTCTTCGATGGTTGGTACGTTCTTTTTGGCATTACTTATATTTTTAAAATATCTTCTTTAAATTATGTCTTGCTTTTGTGAAATTCCGTCTGCTAAAAGCGTGGGCAAATATACAATAGTTTTTTTGTCTGACAAATCCATTTTTTGTTTTTTTAAAAATATTTATCACTTTATGGAAAGTATATCTTTTTACACTTTTTTGTTTGCTAAAATTATTAGACTTCTTACTTTTGCCCAAACCTAACAATACCATGAATAACACTAAATACGTTTTTGTAACAGGAGGCGTAACTTCATCACTTGGAAAAGGAATTATAGCTGCTTCTTTGGCTAAACTAGTACAAGAAAGAGGTTTTTCTGTAACCATACAAAAACTTGATCCATATATCAATATTGACCCAGGAACATTAAACCCGTACGAACACGGAGAATGTTATGTTACTGATGATGGAGCTGAAACTGACTTAGACTTAGGACACTATGAACGTTTTTTAAACATTCCTACTTCACAAGCTAACAATGTTACTACAGGTAGAATATACCAATCTGTAATTAACAAAGAAAGAAAAGGAGAGTTTTTAGGTAAAACTGTTCAAGTGATACCTCATATTACTGATGAAATTAAACATCGTATTCAAATTTTAGGAAATACAGGTGATTATGATATCGTTATCACTGAAATAGGTGGAACAATTGGAGATATAGAATCTTTACCATACATAGAAGCTGTTCGTCAATTACAATGGGAATTAGGTGAAGAAAACGTAATTGTTGTTCACTTAACATTGGTTCCTTATTTAGCTGCTGCTGGTGAACTAAAAACAAAACCTACACAACACTCTGTAAAAATGTTAATGCAAAGTGGTGTAAGTCCTGATATTTTAGTGTGTCGTTCTGAACACGAAATAAATGATACTATAAAACGTAAATTAGCTTTGTTTTGTAATGTAAAGCAACAAGATGTTATTCAATCTTTAGATGCTGAAACTATTTACGATGTTCCTAATTTAATGTTTGCTGAAGGTTTAGATTATGTTGTTTTAGAAAAACTACGTTTATCTACAAGAAAACAACCTAAATTAAAAGCTTGGAATAAATTTTTAGAAAAACATAAAAATCCAACCTCTACAATAGAAATAGGTTTAGTTGGTAAATATGTTGAACTTCATGATTCATATAAATCAATAACTGAAGGATTTATTCATGCTGGTGCAGCTAATAAAACAAAAGTAAATGTTCGTTGGATACACTCTGAAGAACTAACTCCTGAAAATGCAGCTTCTCAACTAGAAGGATTAAATGGTGTTTTAGTAGCTCCTGGTTTTGGTGATAGAGGTATTGAAGGTAAAATTTCTGCTGTTCAATATGTTCGTGAAAACAACATTCCTTTTTTAGGTATATGCTTAGGTATGCAAATGGCTGTTATTGAATTTGCAAGAAATATTTTAAACTTAAAAGAAGCAAATTCTACTGAAATGAATCCTTCAACCAAGCATCCTGTTATTAATTTAATGGAAGACCAAAAAGAGGTTACTGAAAAAGGTGGAACTATGCGTTTAGGAGCTTGGGATTGTCAATTAAATCAAGATTCGAAAGTTTTTAATGCATATAAAGAAGAAATAATTAGCGAACGTCATCGTCACCGCTTTGAATTCAATAATAAATATAAAGAGCAAATTGAAAATGCTGGTATGCAAACCACAGGTATTAATCCTAAAACTGGCTTAGTTGAAATAGTTGAAATACCTTCACACCCTTGGTTTGTTGGTGTTCAATACCATCCAGAATATAAAAGTACAGTGTTAAATCCTCATCCTTTATTTGTCGATTTTATTAAAGCTGCACTTAAGCAATCAAAAAAATAACTTTTAAATCCTGCAAAATTGACTTGCAGGATTTTTTATTTAAAAATGGAATAGCATTTGTGCTATACTGTATATCAAAATTAATCAACGTAAAACTCTTTATAATAGATAGGGTTTTACTACATTTGTCGGGTTTTTCTTTGTACAAGAAAAACATTAACTGACAGGTTGACATTTATAAAATATATCAATGGAACAAAAGAAATTCGATTTTAATTCCTTTATAGGAATGCTTTTATTAGGAGGTATTTTACTTTGGTGGATGAGTACTCAAAAACCAGAAGAAACTCCTGAAACTACTACTGGTACTCAAACAGAACAAGTTTCTGAAACTACTCCAGCACAAGATAACACAAGTACTGTTGTTTTAAACGACTCTTTAAAACAAATTGCTTTACAAAATAAATTAGGTGCTTTTTCTTACGGTGCTTTAACTAGTAAAGAAGGTGCCTCTATCATAGAAAATAGTTTATTAAAACTTACTATTGATAACAAAGGAGGTCAAATTACTGAAGCTCTAATTAAAAACTTTAAAACTCACGATTCTCTACCGTTATATTTAATTAAAAACAAGAATGCTTCTTTTAATGTTAATTTCGGGACTAATGATAATCGTATTTTAAATACTAAAGATTTATTATTTACTCCTGTTCTTACCAAAAATGGAGACACACAAGTGCTTTCTATGAAATTAAAAGTAGCGGAAGATAAATTTTTAGAGTACCGTTATGAAATAAAGAAAGACGATTACAGAATTAACTTTGCTATTCGTTCGCAAGGTTTAAGTAACGTAATTAATGCTTCTCAACAAATTAATTTAGATTGGAACTTAAAAGCTTTTAGTCAAGAAAAAAGTTTAAAAACAGAGAATACCATGTATTCTTGGTTTTATTATAAAGCCGATAGTGAAGTTGATTATTTAAGTCCAGGAAATTCTGAAGTTGTAAATGATGTAAATTGGGTTTCTTATAAACAACACTTTTTCTCTTCAGCTTTACTTAGTGAAACAGCTTTTAATAATGCTACACTTACTTCTACTGATTTGGTTAAAGACCAAAAGAAAGATACCATTTTCACTAAAGCTTATGAATTAAAAGCTCCTTTAGCTTTGAAAAATGGAGAATTAAATTATAACATGCAATGGTTTTATGGACCTACAGATTATAATTTACTTAAAACCTATAAAGGAACGGATTTAGATCAAACAGCAGATTTAGGTTGGGGTATATTCGGTACATTAAACCGTTATGTATTTTATCCAGTATTTAATATGCTTAAAGGTTTCATTGGTAACTATGGTCTAATCATTATTTTAATGACAATAGTAGTTAGAATTATAATGTCTCCTGTATTATACAAGTCATATTTATCAAGTGCTAAGATGAAAGTGATTCGTCCAGAGATGGAAGAAATCAACAAAAAGTATCCAGGTAAAGAAAATGCAATGAAGCGTCAACAAGAAATTATGGCTGTTCAGCGGAAAGCTGGAGTAAGTATGATGTCTGGTTGTATTCCTGCATTAATGCAAATGCCTGTTTTCTTTGCTTTATTTAAGTTTTTCCCAACCAACATTGACTTTAGACAAAAAAGTTTCTTATGGGCAAACGATTTATCATCTTATGATACTATTTATAAGTTACCTTTTGATATTCCTTGGTATGGTAATCATGTTAGTTTATTCCCTATACTAGCCTCAATAGCTATTTTCTTTTATATGAGAATGAACCAAAGTCAACAAGCAAACATGCAAGCTCCTCCACAAGAAGGGATGCCTGATATGAGTAAAATGATGAAGTATATGATTTACTTCTCTCCTATTATGATGTTGTTTTTCTTTAATAACTATGCTAGTGGATTAAGTTTATATTACTTCATTTCTAACTTATTAACTATTGCAATTATGTTTGTAATTAAAAACTTTGTAATAGATGAAGCTAAGATTCATGCAAAAATTGAAGAAAACAAAAAACGTCCTGAAAAGAAAAAAAGTAAATTCCGTGAACGTTTAGATACAGCGATGAAGCAAGCTCAAGAACAACAAGCTGCTCAACAAAGAGGTAAAAACAAAAAATAATAATAGTTTATAACTACACTATAATTTTACTATAAACCAGAAGATATTTAATTCTTCTGGTTTTTTTTATGATTATAATATAAAAATCACCCATAAAGGGTGAGTAAGCTGAACAAAAAATAATGTAGTTTTAAGAATAATAATCTTTTAAAAATAAAATACCATGCTAGAAATCTTAAAACTTAACGGAGTTCAAAAATTAGAAAGAAAACAACAAAAGAGTATTAATGGTGGAGTTTGCCCTCAACAAGGAGAATATTGTGTTCCAGGAATACCAATTCATTGTATTACAGCTGATCCTTATCTTTGTATCAACAATAAATGGGTGAAATTATAAGCCAAAAAAGCCGATTAGAATTTATATACTAATCGGCTTACTATTTTTCAAATAAAATATCTATTCAATTACTAATTTTTTAGATATTCTTTCTTTTAATGTTTTAATCAATACAATATAAACACCTTTGTCTAAAGCTTTAACATTAATAGAACTTTCTTTTTTCCATCTAGTTCTATAAACTATTTTACCATATTTATTAGTTATCTCTACCTCTGCTCCTTCTAAACTTAAATTACTCTTTAAATACACCTTTTCTCTTGAAGGATTAGGATAAAGCTGTACTAACTGAATTTTATCAGTGTTTAAATCCATCTCTTTTATCTTTTTCATATTTTCATTATGATTGTCATCAGAAACTTCATATTTTTTTTCTGCTATAAAATTATATTTCAACTTAGTTTTATCTTCACTCAACATGCTTTCCTCTTCATATATAAAGAAAACTTTATCTGTATAACTAATTTGAGAACAGTTAGTTCTTGATATATGCCTTACTAAATAATACATTCCATGCTGTACGTTTGGCACACTATAATTATGAGTTGGCGTAGTAGAATTTACTATTGTATGTAAACTCCAAGAAGAAAGGTTAGGATATGTATTTACAGTATTTTTAAAAACAATCCAATTACTTACAGCATTTGTAGATACTGTTGCACTTACATTAAGACTAGGTGATCCATTAGTAGGTGAATTAATAGACCCGCTGAAATTAGAATTTACTACTCCGTTAAATGTATACGGTATTTTAAATACTTTCCTTTGTTCCTTCCAACTACAAGTAGAGGTCCATACACCATGCTTTACCATATAATATTTACCTCCAATATTAGGAACATTATACGAACCAGATATTGCATTTACATACCCCACTACACTAACAACATTAGCATCTGCAGTACTAAAACTATTCATTTCCGATATTTCATACTGATGCGCTGTTCCATTTGGATTTACCCCACTATTAACAACATTAATAGACACTGTATTAGATGATTCATTACATGTAATACTTGTTGTAAATGCTGAATTCAAATTACACACTACTTTAGAAATACTTACATCATCAATTAAAATGGCTCTAGCATTATTGTTTCCCATCTTTTCAATAGGCCACATCTTTAATCTAATTTCAACTTTATCATAAATACTTGCTTCTCCTTGGCTTATTACAAATGTAGTTTTATACTCTTTCCATTGAAAATTAGTTACGCTTGGTGATGTATAAATAACCTTACTTTGCGTACAAGAATTACCTTTACGTAGCACCACTTCTACATTATAATAATTAACAGGATCAAAGAGTGGATTAGAAAGCATATAAAAGTTTTTAGCTCTTGCTAAATATAAAGACAAGTCATAACCTCCAGCTTGTAATGAGTTTTTTAATGTTCCTCTTATCCTCTCTTCACTTGCTGGGCTAGGTGGATAAATCGCTGTATATATTCCTGCATATCTATTTCTCCCTGATCTTTCCGGTAGTCCTGCTGATGTAGTAAATTTATTATTTGGTACCTTCATTTGAGCTGAAGGACTGTTTTTATCAAATAAATCTGAACTCGGAAATGTACTTTGAATATTAGAATTATAAGGAATACACTCCCCTTTATAATGACTCCAATAAGTTGCACGCTGAAGCTGCCCTTGATTATTAGGTATTGACCCTAGTTCAAAACTGGGATTTTCAACTAGATTTTGTGACATTCCTAATTGGGTAAAAAATATAGTTATTAAAAAGCATAAAATGCTTGACCTTTTATTGTTTTGATTCTTCATCTTTTAATTGTTTTTTTTGGGATTAATCGTTAAATAGCACCTACTCTTTTTAGTAAAGGATTTTCGGTTTCCTCCATAATAATTAAAAATGATAATTACTCTAAAACTGAAATATTTACTTACAGCATAGTAATTACACATTGTGTTTCCTAAAAATAGCCTTTGAAAAAATGAGGAAATAGTATAATTTCTTTGAAAAATTATTAATAACAACTAGTAGTTTTAAAGTTTTATTTCAAAAACTAGCAGTACATTCATTAGTAGTAGGAATCTCCTTTTTATTGTTTAATCATAAATATGAGTTCTCGAATGTAAAAACTTTAGTGTATCATTTGGTTAACTAGTTTCCCTATTAAGTGTTTTTCTTTCCAAATGAAACAAATACTCTTATAGTTTATATATAAAATGCTGATTTAAATAAACTAGAAAGGGCTTTAAAATAAACTCTCTCTATTTTTTTTAAAAAAAACTTCGAAATCATCATTTTTAACGTAATTAAAAAAATAAAAAACTTTATTTTTTTTAAAATTCTCTACTACAGAAAAACTATTCTAATGTTAAGTAATTGTTAATTTAACAACATAAGCACTCTTAATTTACATTTAAAATAGTAATCTTTTTTTAACTTCTAAAACTCTCTTTTTCTCAATGTTTTCAATAGCAACACAGTTGCTTTAATAAATATAAGCACTTATTTTATACAATATAAAAACCTAAAAAACAAATACTTATAAACATTTTTAACATTTAATATTTTAGAAGATTTTATACTTTTGATTCAAATTAAAACCCTTCATTATGAAAAAATTAAACAATTTTTTTGTGAGTGCACTTTCAATTGCATTCTTAATTACTTCTTGTCAGAACGAAAATGTTTCTGACCAAAGCACACAAAATGTAGAACCTATAGCGAGTGAGGGAAAAATCATTCCAGGCCAATACATTGTTGTATTTAAAAACTCAACCATTAATCCAGCCTCAAGGGTATTGTCAAAATCACCTATTGTCGGTAGAAAAGCGAAAGCTAGTTCGGTAAGAAAAATTTCAGAAAACTCAATTTCAGAAATCAACCGTATACTTACAGATCATAAGGTTGATCAATCAAGAGTTTTGAATTATTACACTACCAAAATTTCTGGTATTGCCGTGAAATTAAACAAAGAAGAAGCTCTTGCTTTCTCGAAAGATGAAAACGTTGCTTCAATCGAGTTTGATCGTATTGTTGAAATACCAAAATTCGAAATTGAAGAAACTACTTCTTCAAATGGTTCACAAAGAATGGCTCAACAAACCCCTTGTGGTGTAAGTAGAGCTGGTGGTTTTGCAGATGGATCTGGAAAAAACCAATGGATTTGGGTAATTGATAGTGGTATTGACTTAGATCACCCAGATTTAAATGTTGTTACCAACACAACTTATGCAAAATCTTTTGTAGGTGGATCTGCAAATGACTGTAATGGACATGGTACACACGTAGCAGGAACTGCAGCTGCTAAAAACAATGGATTTGGTGTTGTTGGAGTTTCTGCAGGTGCTGCGGTAGTACCAGTACGTGTATTTGGTTGTAGCGGTGGTAGTAGTACATCTACCATTCTTGCAGGTATTAACCATGTTGGACAATATGACATTCCTGGTGATGTTGTAAACCTAAGTTTAGGTGGTTATTATGGTAGTGGCTGTTCTAATAGTTCTGCTTACAAAAGCGCTTTATTATCACTTTCAAACTCTGGAAGTTATATAGCTATTGCAGCAGGAAATGATAGTGATAATGCTGCTTATTACAATCCTGCTTGTATAAGCGGAAGTAATATTTACACAGTTGCTTCTATGACTTGTAATCGTGGCTTTTCATCATTTTCTAATTACAACATGAATCCTATTGACGCTATTGCAACTGGAAGTAGTGTACGAAGCACTTATTTAAATGGTGGTTACGCTACCTTAAGTGGTACTTCAATGGCTTCTCCTCATGTTGCTGGTATTATGCATGCTAGAGGAAGAGGACCAAGATTTTCAGGTTCTGTAAGACATAGAGGTGAAAACTATCCTATTGCAGTAAGGTAATTTGTTACTAAGTTTATTTTGAATTAAATCCCACCTTTGAAGAAGAGCAAAGGTGGGTTTTTAATAATATCTCTTTCTATTAAAACAACACGCTAACTTTAAAAACCTCTTCATTAAATAGTTTTACATCTTTTCTTATTTAACAAAGCTTTAACTAAAGTGTATTAAACCATTATAGACCTTCGTTGTCTAAAGTTTTTATAAACTAATTCAATGAAAAAAATTACAATACTCTCACCTACCGCTAGTATTTATTAGTAGAAATTAAGACTGTCTCATTCTAAAAAAGTAAACTCCTTCTTAAACAAAAAACTACCCTAATTCTTAAATTAAGGTAGCTTATATTATTTTTAATTTCTATTTGTTATCCCTTAATTAGTACCGCCACTAATTTTGAAAACAAGAGATAGCTAGGGATTGAATATAATTCAATTAATTTTTATTTTAATTAATTAATTAATTAATTCATAAATTCTTTTTCCTCTTTTATAAGTATTATACCTGCCCAAATTAATATCATTATTTGAAGGATCTAATCTTGAATATATAATTTTAAATTCTTCCCCTATACAACCATCAACACCATTTTCACACTTAAAAGAATAGACGTTGCATTCGCTTACATATTTTTTATTTTTCACCCTAAAAGAATACTTTAAATAATATTTACCACCAGCTTTATAATAATCTATAATTTTTGCTTTAGCTTCTACTTTATTATTTACAAGTTCTTTATCTCGATATGTTAAATACAATACTGTAAATATGAAAAATAAAAAAGCTACTAAGGTTGCTATTTGATCTCTATTCATTTAACTACTATTTTTCTAATTATTATTTAATAGACTATCTATAAACGGTTTTCAAACATCTTTATCACAATAATTAGAGTTGTCCAATTCTTCTAAAAGTTTTGACAATTTATTTTCAATTATTAGAACATCTCTTTTACCAATTACTTTTTTATTTTGGTAGTTTACGCTTATAAGATGACTTATGAAACCTTCTTCAAGTTTGAAATTTGGATATTTCTTGAGATAATATGGTAAATAGGATGGGCAAATAAAAACACCATCAGTATAATACGAATCAGGAAAGATCAATTCATCATTTTCAAAATTGATAAAATACCCCATCCAACCAAGAACAAATGTTCCTGCTTCAAGAAAATTTATAATTTCATTAATTTGAGGATCAACAAAACTTTCTCTAATTCAATCCTTCAGGGAAATTCCCTGCCTGATGTTATTATATTCTTTTAAAAAACCAACTAAATTCAAAACTTTATAAATTTTCCTTTAACATATATAATTAAAACTTCAATAAAAATTGCTATTTTCATGATTCTTTCACCTCTACTCCACCCTATATTTACTATCGATTACAAAAAATGAGTATTTTATTAAAAAAACACTCTACAAATTAATATAAAATAGCTTAAATATTATTGTTTTATCGCTAAAACCTTACTCATAAATTCCACTAATTATAAAAAATAACAGAATCTATGGTTTTTTAATAATATCTCTTTACATTAAAACAACACGCTAACTTTAAAAACCTCTTCATTAAATAGTTTTACATCTTTTCTTATTTAACAAAGCTTTAACTAACCCCTATTAAACCATTATAGAACTTCGCAGTCTAAAGTTTTCATATAACTAATTCAATGAAGAAAATTACATTACTCTTAGTTTTTTTAAGCATCTCCCTTTATGCTCAAAAACCTAAAACAAAACGAAATATTCCTAAAGTAAGATTAACAGGAAAAATTATAGAAACAAAATCTAAGCAACCATTAGAATATGCCACAGTTGTTTTAACACACTTAAAAAACAAAAGAGTTACCGGTGGTGTAACTGATGTTAAAGGTAATTTTG
This sequence comes from Tenacibaculum sp. E3R01, assembly GCF_003318185.1. NCBI lineage: Bacteria > Pseudomonadati > Bacteroidota > Flavobacteriia > Flavobacteriales > Flavobacteriaceae > Tenacibaculum > Tenacibaculum sp. E3R01. The sequence continues at coordinate 97,145 of NZ_QOCC01000026.1, forward strand.
ATATTCAAATACCTAAAGGAATGTATGCTATAAAAATTGAATTTATAGGCTTTAAAACTAAATCTCTTCCTAATAAAGAATTAACTCAAAATGTAAATTTAGGTACTATTACACTTAATGAAGATGCTGAAACTTTAGAAGAAGTTGAAATTATCGCTGAGAAATCTACTGTAGAAATACGCTTAGACAAAAAAATATACAATGTTGGAAAAGACATGACTGTGAAAGGTGGTAACGCTAGTGATGTTTTAGATAATGTACCATCAGTAAATGTTGATGTAGCTGGAGCTGTTAGCCTTCGTGGAAATGAAAATGTCCGTATTTTAATAGATGGTAAACCTTCTGCTTTAGTAGGCTTAAATGGAACAGATGCTTTACGTAATCTTCCTGCAGATGCTATTGAAAAAGTAGAAGTTATTACATCTCCTTCCGCTAGATATGATGCTGAAGGAACCGCGGGTATTTTAAATATTATTTTACGCAAAGGAAAAATAACCGGTTTTAATGGTTCTGTGAACTTAACAGTAGGAAATCCTGACATGCTTAGAATATCTCCTAATTTAAATTTCAGAACAAAAAAATTAAACATCTTTTCAAACTTAGGATACTCTTATAGAAAAGGTCCTGGAAATTCTCAAAGTTTTTTCACAAATTTTGAAAGTGACGGAACTGTTAAAGATTACAGGAATGAAGACAGGGTTTTTGACCGAAAAAATAACAACTACAATGGTTCATTAGGTCTTGAATACTACATATCTCAAAATAGCTCCATAACCGGTACTTATTTCTATAGAAAATCAAAAGGAGAAGATATAGCTACTAATATCACAAAAAACTTTGATGTTAATAGAAATTTGATTTCTACAGAAAATAGAATTGAAAATGAAAATGAGGATGGTAAAGACAATCAATTTTCTATAAATTACACGAATAACTTTGATGGTAATGGTAAAAAACTAATTATGGATTTTCAGTATGGAGATAGCAAAGAAATAGAGGATTCTCCTGTGACAATCAACGATGTTTTATCTGAACAAAATTCACAAATTACAGAATCAAAAGACAAACTTTTTCAAATAGACTATATATTACCTATCGGTGAAAACAGCCAAGTTGAACTTGGACATAAAACCACTTTACAAGATTTATATTCTGACTTTAAAGTTAGACTAAGACAACCAGATGGTTCTTTTGCTGAGAGTAGCTCTTCAAATGCAATAGATTTTAAACAAAATATATATGCCTTTTACGCACAGTACGGAAATAAAATTAACAAATTCTCTTATTTATTAGGTTTGCGTTCAGAAATTACAGACATTGATTTAAGAGTATTAACGACAAATCAGTTTTCTGATAAAAACTATACAGAATGGTTTCCTACTGTTAACCTTGGTTATGAATTAAATGACTCTGACAATCTTACCTTAGGATATAGTAGAAGGTTAAGAAGACCTCGTCATTGGTTTTTAAATCCTTTTGAATCTCGTAGTTCTGCTACAAATGTATTTAGAGGTAACCCTGATATCAATCCTACTTTTACTAGCTCTTTCGATTTAGGATACACAACAAAAATTAGAAAGTTAACTTTAAACTCTTCTATTTATTACCAATACTCAACAGATATAATGCAAGGTGTATCAATTATTGAGGAACGAATTATTAATGGTACACCTACAAATGTTTTTGTTCGACAACCTGTAAATCTTAGTGACCAAAGTCGCTACGGTTTTGAACTAACAACCAACTATTCTCCTGCTAAATGGGCAAAATTATCAGCTACTTTTAACTATTTCAAATTTAAAACTGATGCCTTTTCTTATGTATATACAGCTCCAAACGGAAGTAAAATTACAACCAATTTAGAAGAAGTTAATAACAGCAGTTGGTTTACACGTTTTAATGCTCGAATTACATTACCTGCAAAAATTCAATGGCAAACACGTATCATGTTCCGTGGTCCACAAGAAACTGCTCAAAGTGAAAGAAAAGGTATGTTTGTAGCCAACCTATCATTTAGTAAAGATATTTTTAAAGAAAAAGCTTCTTTAGTTTTAAATGCAAGTGATTTATTTAATACTCGTAAGAGAGAAACAACTACCTATAATGGAGACAGAGCCAATCCTAGTAATATAATTGATGGTAGCTTTCAATGGAGAGAACGTCAAATATCTTTAAGTTTTACATATCGTTTTAATCAAAAGAAAAAACGAGAACGTTCACAAAGAGGTAACGATAATGGCGGTAGTGGTGAATTTGGAGGATAATTTTTTTTAAAATCTAGCACTAAAAAGAAACACGGGGAAATTATTTTTTTCCGTGTTTTTTTTTAATAGTTGAAAACATTTAACCACTAAAAAAATAGGTGTCTTACATCTGACACTAAACTGTCACCCTCATGTCTACTGTATTTCATTTAAAAAAATACTCATTCGTTATCTTTGCAGTACAATTAATCTTAGAATCAAAACAACAATGGAGTACGAAGCTATCAATTTAAAAGACATCAAAAAAATGCGGTTAAAACGCCATTGGTCACAAGATCAACTAGCAGAAATGAGTGGCTTAAGCAAACGAACAATTCAACGAATTGAAAGCGGAGAAAATGCAGGGTTAGAATCAATAAAGTCATTAGCTGCTGTTTTTGAAATTAACATTACTAATTCTAATAAAAAAATTGAACAAATTAAACTAGAAGAAGAATACATTCAAAAAGTAAAAGGTTTTTATAAGCTTTTTTTTATTTCACTTTTAAGTTTAGTTGTGCCTTTTATAATTGCAATTAATGATTCAAGCAATTGGCCTCTATTTTTATGGATACTCGCTTCTTGGTTAATTGTTTTAGGAATATACTCACTTAATTCTTTTGATTTTTTTGGAGAAGAATGGAAAAAGAAAATAATTAGTAAAAAGTTTAATAAGAACCAATAAAAGCTTAATTCAATTGTATACTAAAATTCTATCTATACCAATTAAAAAAGCTCGTTCATGATGAACGAGCTTTTTTTATATTTTATAAAAACTACCTACTTACCTTCAGCAGCTTTTTTAGCTTCTCTTTTTAATTTTATGTTTTCCCAGATAGTTCCACCAATCCAATAAGGAACTACAAATGTTAATAAGAAAATTAACAACCAAAATCCAGCTGTAAAAATAAACATAAATAAAACTAAACCTGAGAATTCTGAAAAATCTAACATTTGTTTTTTATTAAAATTGTTACGAGCTACAAAATTATAACTATTTTTCGTTACTAGCAATAAAATCTGATAAAAATCAACTACTAAATCTATTAGAATTTGTAATTTTGGTCATCATTAATTTTTAGCATTTTAAAAATCATTTACAAATGAAATACAGAATCGAAAAAGATACTATGGGACAGGTAGAAGTGCCTGCTGATAAATATTGGGGAGCTCAAACCGAGCGTTCTCGTAATAATTTTAAAATCGGTCCTGCTGCATCTATGCCTTTAGAAGTGGTATACGGATTTGCTTACTTAAAAAAAGCCGCAGCTTTTACAAACTGTGAATTAGGTGTATTGGCTCAAGAAAAAAGAGATTTAATAGCACAAGTATGTGATGAAATTTTAGAAGGTAAGCACGACGATCAATTTCCTTTAGTAATTTGGCAAACAGGTTCAGGTACACAATCTAACATGAATGTGAATGAAGTTGTTGCTAATAGAGCGCATGAAATTGCAGGAAAAGTAATTGGTGAAGGAGAAAAAACAATTCAACCTAATGATGATGTAAATAAATCACAATCATCTAACGATACTTTCCCTACAGGAATGCATATCGCAGCTTACAAAAAGATTGTAGAAGTTACCATTCCTGGAGTAGAGCAATTACGTGATACTTTACAAGCAAAATCAGAGGCTTTTAAAGATGTTGTAAAAATTGGCCGTACTCACTTAATGGATGCTACTCCCCTAACTTTAGGACAAGAGTTTTCAGGGTATGTTGCTCAATTAAACTTTGGTTTAAAAGCATTAAAAAACTCATTAGCACATTTAGCTCAGTTAGCTTTAGGTGGAACTGCTGTAGGTACAGGTTTAAATACTCCTGCTGGATACGATGTATTAGTAGCTAAATATATTGCCGAGTTTACCAAACTTCCTTTTATTACTGCTGAAAATAAGTTTGAGGCTTTGGCTGCACATGATGCTTTAGTTGAAACTCACGGATCTTTAAAACAATTAGCTGTTTCTTTAAACAAAATAGCAAATGATATTCGCTTAATGGCATCTGGACCTCGTTCAGGTATTGGAGAATTAATTATTCCTGCTAATGAACCTGGTTCTTCTATTATGCCTGGAAAAGTAAATCCAACCCAAGCTGAAGCTATAACAATGGTTTGTGCGCAAGTTATGGGGAATGATGTTGCTGTTACAGTTGGTGGAACTCAAGGTCATTACGAATTAAATGTTTTTAAACCAATGATGGCTGCTAACGTATTACAATCTGCTCAATTAATTGGAGATGCTTGTGTCTCTTTTGATGTTAATTGTGCTGCTGGTATTGAACCAAATCATTCTAGAATTACTGAATTAGTGAATAATTCATTAATGTTAGTTACTGCTTTAAATACAAAAATCGGGTATTATAAAGCTGCTGAAATCGCTAATACAGCACATCAAAATGGTACTACTTTAAAAGAAGAAGCTGTTCGTTTAGGATATGTAACCCCTGAACAATATGACGAATGGGTAAAACCTGAAGACATGACTGGAAGTTTAAAATAAACTTTTTAATAAACATATAAGTTTAAAAAGGTTGTAAATAAATTACAACCTTTTTTCATCTCTACTATTTAAATAATTTCAAAAAATGAATAAACACGAAGAATTTATGAGTGAAGCTGTAAAAGCAGCTTTAAGAGGAATGCAAAACAACGAAGGAGGACCATTTGGGTGTATTATTGTAAAAGACGGAGAAATTATAGGTCGTGGTAATAATAAAGTTACCTCAACAAATGACCCTACTGCTCATGCAGAAGTTACTGCTATTAGAAATGCATGTAAAAATTTAAGCTCTTTTCAACTAGAAGGCTGTATTATTTATACATCTTGTGAACCATGCCCTATGTGTTTAGGTGCTATTTATTGGGCTAGGCCTGAAAAAGTTTTTTATGGAAGTAATCAAGTAGATGCTGCAAACATTGGTTTTGATGATGAGTTTATTTACAAAGAAATTCCTTTACCTTATGAAAAACGTAGTATTCCGTTTGAACAAGTAGGCCGTGAAATAGCGCTAGAGCCTTTTGAAAAATGGACTGAAAAGCAAGATAAAACAGAATATTAAATTATGCTTTATCTAAAAACTCCACAACAAAATGTTGTGGAGTTTTTCATTTATAAAAATCATGTGTATTTTTTACTTAGTCTTTTCTTATTTCGCAACTCTGACAAATTTCTTAATAGACATAGTTTTACTACATTTTCTTCTATACCCAAAATTAAAACGTTCATGATTTTTTTAAATTAACTACGCCATTTATTCCCTATTTTTAAAGGTATTTAACAATTTCACTAAGTAATAAACTAACTAACAATGACAAAACCTCTAAATGAAAAGTCATCTTCTTGCTGGAACTGCGATGGAGATATTACCTTAGTTACACAACGTCTTAAAGAGATGTTTGTAGAAATGGGACAAAAAACTAGAATTGAAAACGGTCAAAAACCTGCTGAAAGAGCTGTTTTCAGAAAGCAACATGGTATAGCCTATGGTCGTTTTGAAATAAATAAAAATATAGACGAGAAATTTAAAGTTGGAATATTTGCAGGAGATACTTATGAATGTGCCGTTCGCTTTTCAAGTGACACAGGACCAACATCTCCAGATTTACATTCTACCTTAGGGGTAGGTTTAAAATTATTTGGTGTTGACGGACCAAAATTACTAGGTGATGGAACTAATGCTGATTTCATTTTTCAAAATATTGATCGATTTTTTGCTCGTGATGCTAGTCAAATGTGCAGTTTTACTACTGCTGGTGTTATTGATCGTGACTATAGCTCTTATATTGGAAAACACCCTGAACTTGCTAGCATTTTACAAGCCATGACTAAAGAAGAAGCTAGTGTATTAAGCGCAAGTTATTGGGCAATTCTCCCTTTTAAATTAGGTGACTCTCAAATTGTAAAATATCGTTTGGTTCCTGATGATACTTATAAAGGAACCCCTTTTAATGATACAAATTATTTAGGCTTAGACCTGCAACAACGTTTAGTAAAAAAAGAAGCTACTTTTCGTTTTGAAATACAACTAAGAACCAATGACGCTACTATGCCATTGGATGATGCGCAAGTAGTTTGGAGTACAGAAGAGAGTCCATATATATGTATTGCTAAACTACATTTACCTCAGCAAGATGTTTCAAGTATTGGTCAAGCTGAATTTGGAAGTAATTTAGCGTTTAATATTTGGAGAACGTTACCACAACATGAACCATTAGGTTCTATTGCACAAGCAAGAAAAGTAGTATATGCTGCAAGTGCTGAAGCAAGACACCAAGCGAACGGACAGCAATTACACGAACCAAAAAGCATCAATCCAAATTTTGAAGGAAATACTGATGAAAACAGTGACTGCATTGTAAAAGCAGGTATCTATCCTCCTATTGGAGTTATGAGAGTTGGAAATAGCAAAGATGAATACTTTCTTGGGCCTTTAGTTGACAATCCTGAGCCACAAACCGATTCGTATGCGTATAGAGATAAAACTGGTGCTTTAAAAAGACAAGCTGCTCAATTTAGAATTTATGGATTCAATGCAGCTGGTAAAGCTGTAAAAGAATTAACTGCAGAAAACTCTAACATTACATGGCATAGTCATTTATCAAATCAAAAATCTTCATGGTATCAATTCAACATTGCTTTAGATATTCCAGAAGCTGCAGATAGTCCTCCTTCTTTATTACGTAACATAGATGTAAAAGACAGAAACTCTTTATTAATAGATGGTGGTGCTAAATCTATTTCTGGAACAAACATTAAGGATGGTCCTTTTTTTGAAGGAGAATTTTTATCTAAAAAAGTGTATTTAGGGGAAATGCATACCGATGAAAAAGGTCGTTTAATTATGCTAGGTGGACATGGGAAATCAGAAAATATAAATGGAGATATTGCTATTACTTTTGCTAACAATGAAGGTTGGTATGATGACATTTCTGACGGACCTGTTACTGCCGAAGTTGAATATAATGGAAACAAGCTTATAGTAGATCCTGCTTGGGTTATTTGTGCACCACCTGATTATGCACCGATGCAAAAGTCAGTACGTACTATGTGGGATTTAATGCGTGATGTAGCTGTAAAATCTAAAATGTTAGTTCGTCCTACAAGACCGTCTTTCACTAAAGATATTTTACCTATTTTTCAACGTATGACTGATTTACAATGGGTAAATGCAGGTTTTGCCGGTGCTTTTGGATTTGGAGGACAATTTAACTACACCACTAACGAATGGATTAAACGATTAGGAAACCCATCTTCTGCATATATGGAAATGCGTAGAACAATTTCAAATAATTTCCGTCGATTTGATGTTACAGGTGCTGAAGCACCTCAATTATGGCCTTGGTTATATGGTGATGCTATTAGTATTCCGTCAACAGGTTCTGTTCGTCAACATGCCACATTATCAAATTTACAGTTAGAGTTTTTAGACCAATGGGTTAAAGGAGATTTTGATGCCGATTATATAGATATGACTGGATGCCCACACACACCAAAAGCTCAATCAATAGATGACTTACCTATAACTGAACAACCAGATATGCTTACCAAAGCTGCAATGGAGTTTTGTTTAGCTGATGCTTTTCATCCTGGATGTGAAATGACCTGGCCTATGCGTTCTTCAGGAATGTACATGGCTCCTTTTAGAATAAAACATGCTCCAAAAACACCTCCAGTTAATACTATGTATTATGGACCTATCATGAATAATGAAGTACTCCCGTTAGCAAAAGGACCTATTTTAGGGGGACAAGTAGCTGGTAGTATTACTCGTTGGATGGCTATTCCTTGGCAAACTGATACTGCAAGTTGTAGAGATGGTTATACCAGTGAATATGACCCATATTTACCAACATTTTGGCCTGCCAGAGTACCTAATAATATTTTAAATGAAGAACGTTATGAAGAAGCTGTTGACACTAATCTATCTGAAGAAACTCGTATCCAAGCTTTTAATTACCGTACTGAATGGCTAGATAATCTTCCTTTAGATGGTGCAGCTCCAACCTATACGAATCAAATTAACAGTATGGTTAAATATTTTGATAAACTAGCAGTTGTTCAAAAACGTCCTGGAGTAACTCATGATCCTAATTTCCCTAAAGAAATGCAAGTTGGAATTACACCTACTACTGAGCAAGAAGCTACATTATTAAAAGCTACTTTAGCAGATTTAGATACTATTTTAAATAGTAGTCATACTTTAAATGATGCTACTAAAAATATACTAAACGCAGCAGTAGATAAACTTTCTCATGACAACCTTTTAAACGAACAATTCTTATTAGAAGGAGCTAAAGGTGAATTACTAACGTTAGTAGAAGATGAATTAACAAAAGATTTTACTCCATCTTCAAACGTTACTAACACCATTCATCTTATTGCTTCTAAATTACATACAATGAAACAATCAGACTCACATCAGCAAGAAGTTTCTAAAAAAGTAGAAGTAGGTATTCCTGAAAAAATGACACGTTTTTCAAGATATACTCCTAAATAAATTACTTTTATAAGTATTCAATAAACACAATCTTGTAAAAGTATTACAAGGTTGTGTTTAAAAGTAAATTAAATATTAACTCTTTTAACACTCACTTTGTGAGAAAAACAGATATACTTATTATTGGCGGAGGTATTGCGGGTTGCATTGCTGCTATCTCCTTAGCTAAGGATTATAATGTTACTTTAATAGACAAACAAATAACTCCTTCTGATCGAATTGGTGAATCATTAGCTCCTGCTGCCCAAAGAATTTTAAAGAAACTAGATCTTTTAGAAAATGAATCAGATGAATTTAAACAAACATTATTTAGTAATAACCTTGGTATGCAATCATACTGGGGAAGCAATCAACTTCATATTGTAGATCATCTTAAAAATCCTGATGGGTTTTCTAAAAGCTTAGATAGGGCAAAATTTGAAACATACCTCAGAAAAAAAGCATCAGACAGAGGTGTTCTTTGTTTATGGGGAATACGTCTTTTTAATAGCGTTTACGAAGAAAATATATGGAGAGTAACCGGTAAATCTGATAATTTAAAAAACAGAACTACTCATGCTATTGAAGCAAGTTTTGTTATAGATGCTACAGGAAGACAATCTCACTTTGCAAAAAGTATAGGAATTAAACGAATTCAATGTGATAAATTAATTTCATGTTGGATAAGTATGCCAAATACAAATATAAATACTATGAGTACTATTGTTGCTGAGCAACAAGGTTGGTTGTATAGTGCAGTGTTACCTAATAACACCAGAATTATTTCTTTTCAAACTGATTCAGATATCATAGATAAAGCGATACTTAAAAATTCTGAATCTTTTTTAGCACTTCTTAAAACGAATCAAGTAATACATTCGTTAATACCTAAAAATAAAAAAGATATTACTTTTCATGGAACTGTTAGTGCTAATTCAACACGTTTAGAACAGGTTGCTGGTAAACAATGGATTGCTTTAGGAGATGCAGCTATTAGCTTTGACCCTTTATCTTCTCAAGGTATGTTTAATGCAATGGCTAATGCTATGCAAGTTAAGGAACTACTAACAAATTTTAATATTATTAATGATTTTAGCTTAGCTAAAATGGAAAACTTCAACAATACTTATTCAAATCAAATAGAACATGTGTGGAGTCACTATTTAAAGCATAAAAATTTATTTTATAAAGCAGAAGCAAGATGGAAAGAAAGTATTTTTTGGAAAAGGAGAAACTCCTAACCTTTTATTAAATTAAAACTAGGCCTTTAAAAAAAGAAAGTTTAATTAGAATGTTTATTTAGCCATGAGATTACATTTTTATTAAAAAAAGCTGCGACATTTAACTTTTGTTCAACAAAACCAATAATGTTTTCATTTCCTCCATGATGAACTCCAATAACAAAATATCCATCTTCATCTTTATACCATAAAGGAGCTCCGCTATCTCCTTGACAAGTATACATTGGATACCCAATAATTGTATTTCTATCATTAATTTTTATAGTAGAATACAATGCATTTTTCTCTATTAATTCTCCTTTAGAATCACATGGGAATCCTGTTAAGTGTAACCTTTTATTATTTAATTCGTAATTATTTAAATACTTAAAAAAAGTTACATTCCTAACATATTTATTAGGGTTTGTAATTTTAATAATTGCAATATCATTTTCAACTCCCTTATTTTTTTCTTTATATAAAAAAAACTTAAAATCTTTTTTCTTTAAAACAATATTTTCTCCTCCTATACTATAAGATATTTTAGTAATACCTTTATTAATGATATTATGTTTAGCTGTTACAATGATATTTTCTTTAATAAAAGAACCTGTTCCACTAAATCCGTCATGAAAAAAATGATACCATCTCTTAACAGTAAACTTTATAATTGAGTTATAAGGATCTGTTTTTTTTACATTACTATCCAATATCACTCTATTTCCTTTCCACTCCTCTTCACCAGTACAAATACAATTTTGAGCTGTTAAACTTGTATTTATACAAAACACTATAAATACCAATAAATAAAAATTTACCTTCATTTGTTTACTCTATTATAAAAATTTACAATGCAATTTATTTATTATTATTTACTTTTAAATACTTAGTACTAGCGATATTTCAAAAGCCAGTAACTTTAAACATTATAACAAAAAACAAACCTCCTCAACCATGTATTTAGTTGGGGAGGTTTTGTAAAGTCAATCTTAAAAACTTTACTTCAATCTATTCTCTATAAACTCTTTTACTTCCTGTTTCGCTTTTAGCATTTCAACTTCATCAGATGTTTTTCCTTCTGCTCTTTTTATAAATGAATCGAACAGGTGACTCATATAAATTGGTGAAGTATCACTAGTATAACTTACAGCATTATGACAGCTAAAGCAATTAGCTAATGTATTTACATTAACATCTTTTAAACTACTTTTAAAAGTTTGTGTGTAAGTTTCCATTGTAACATTTGCACAATTTAAAGAACCTCTCGCTACTGATCCAGGTGTCCCGCTTCCTACACTATATTTTAACTTCACTAATAATTCAGCTTGTTGTTTTGATGATAATCCATCAGTATCAACCCAAATAGAACCGTTATAAAAATAATTTGCCCATACATCTTTTAAATTCTTTTTTACACAATTGTTAATATTTACTATGTTTTCGAAATTTACAGGCTCTTCTTGACTTGTTTTCATAAATCCTCCTGTAGAATCTCTAGGTACACCAAACTTAAAAATATCGTATACTTTATATAATGTTGATGCTTGTTTTTTAATCGTATCCCAATAAATACCATTAATTCCTGTGGTACTACCTTTAGCAAATAATAACTTATCTGAAGATGAACTTGCTTTATCTTCTTTCCAATTATAATTTGGTGCTAAATCATAATTCTCAAAAGTTGCCCAAATAAATTCAGGATGGTTTTCTACTACTCCAACAACATGCATTCCTAATAAAGCCACTTCTTTATTGGTAAAATTCCCTTTTCCATCATCTACAGCTCCAACCGTTGTAAAATAATTAGCACGTTTATTTACAGGAATTGCATCAATCGAAGTCCAAGAAACTTTTAACTCTAATGATCCAACTGGAAAAGAAGATAAATTATCTTTAACTAATGTTCCATTTAAAATAGAGTCTTTAAATTTTTCAGCTGCGTTTTTTAATGTTGGTGAAACATGAATTGAATAAAATACTGTCTCTTCTTTGTTATGTGCATTATTATATGCTGGATTTGTTCTTAAAATTCCTGATGAACCAGCTTGTGCAGTATCTTCTAAAACCACAGATGCTCCAGGCACTGGTGTTACACTTCCCAAGTGAGAATCTACTTGATACATTTTTTTTGGGTTTAAAAATAATGGTAAAGTATCTCCAACATACAATGGAACTTCCTTTCCATCTAATTTTACTAGCAATTTCTCTATTTGATATTCAGGTTTTGTTACCCATAAAAACTTTTGCCATGACCATTGATGAAAAATAGCATTTGTAGTACTTATTGTATCAAACGGACTGCCTATTCCCTCTTCTGGAGCAGGTGTTTGAGAATGTGGAAACCAATTGCTTTCACACAAGCTTTCTATTTCTAACTTATTATAAGCTACTTCAGTTTTTGCTTTTATTTGTTCTTTTTCTTTCTTTTTACAAGAGTTTAAAAACACCAAGCTCAAAATGAGCATAGTTCCTAAAGCTAGTTTAAATGATAATTTCATGATTGATTAGTTTTTGATTGTTAAACAAAGTTCTAAATTTTAACAATCATTTATTAAAAAAATGTCATGAAACCCTAAATTACAGTTATAAAAAGAGTTATTTTAATATCAAGTGTATAAATAGTCACCTTTTGAAAGTAAAAAAGTTGCTTACATAGTATCATAAGCAACTCTCTTAGTATTACATAACTTTATAAAATCGATTTTAATTATTCATATAAAAAATATTTCATTGATCTAGTTTTCCTGATAATGATGACACCTGTAATTCCAATCTTTTTATTTCTCTTAATACCGCATTTTTATCCATTTGTAACCATGCAAAAATTTTCAACATGCTAACTCCTAATAAGAACACAACTGAACCTAACGCCCATTTTATTAACTCTTTTGTTACTTCTGATTCAAAAAAATGAATAGTACAATACACAAACAACCCAAAAAACACAAGAGTCATAATGTTCATCAAATACATAATCCATTTATTTTTTCCTTGAAAAAGCCCTCCCACCATTTGAAACATATTTTGTTCCTCTAACTCTTCATAAAATTTAGCTTCTTCTTCTGATAATGTTTCCTTTATTAATTTATCTATATCTTCTATATTATTCATAATTTATATGTTTTAAAATTGTTTTTAATTTCTCTCTTGCATGAAACAATCTAGATTTAGCAGTTCCTACAGAGATATTTATTAATTCGCTAATTTCATTTAAAGAATAATTTTGTGTGTAAAAAAGTTGTATCACTATTTTTTGATTTTCGGGTAACTTTTGAATCCCTTCTCTTAATCTTTTCTTATAAATAGATTCTTTGTTTTCAGCTCCCTCAGTACAAATATTTACCGTATTATCTTTATAATATTTCTCTAATTTTAACTTTCTTTTTTTATTTAAACGTAAATAATCTATAGCTTTTCTTTTTACAATACTAATAGCCCAGCTTTTAAACTTATCTGGTTCCTCTAAATTTTCTATTTTCTTTAAAATCACCTTCCAACTTTCTTGAGCTATATCTTTTGCTACATCAGCATCTTTAACATACCAAAAAGCTAGTTTACAAAATTGTAAATGCCATTTTTTGACCAAAAAAGAAAATGCTTCTTTCTTTCCTGATTTATAGGCCAACACTAACTCTTTATCTGATGAATTATTATTATTTTTCATAATCGATTACAATACATAGACGCCCAAAAAGTTAAAAGGTTCAATTTAATTTTAAAAATAATAATTAATGTTTATGTTTAAAGTACTTCAAACAATATCTTTTCCTAATTTTGCAAACCATAAAATATTTACAATGCCACGTAGAGAACGAAATAAATTTGTTAAAAAAAATCAGGATTTAGAAATATTAATTGAAGATTATGCTTTTGGAGGAAAAGGAATTGGTCGAATTCGTTCTGATGAAGGAGTTTTTGTAGTCTTTATTCCTAATACCTTGCCTGGTCAATTGGTAAAAGCACGTGTTGTGAAATCTAAAAAAAACTATGCGGAATGTAAGTTAATTGAAGTTTTAAAACCTTCAGATAATGAAATAGAAGTTCCATATCAAGATATTCCTGGGGCTCCTTACATTCAATTACCTATAAATTTACAACACCAGTACAAAAAAGAAAGTACACTATCTCTTTTTAAACGTATTGGTAAAGTTTCTAACATAGAAGATTTATTTGATGAATTTATAGCTTCTCCAAATGTATTTCATTACCGTAACAAAATGGAATATGGTTTTTCTGCTATTGGTTATGATCGAAAAAACAAAACTGATATAGATGAATTTACATTAGGTTTTAAACGTCGTGGTACTTGGTGGATGGGTGATAATTTAGACAAAGATTCTGGCTTATTCGATAAACTGGTTGAAGACAATCTAAAAAGTATTAGAGAATATTGCCAAGAAACTAATTTAGCTCCTTGGCATGGCCCAAAAAAAGAAGGTTTTTTCAGATACTTTGTAGTTCGAAAATCATACAAAACTGATGAATTGCTATTTAACTTAGTTACTACATCTTACGATTTACCCAAATTTGATTTGCAAAAATTCGCTCAATTTTTAAAAGATATTTTCGGAGAACGTTTAGCTGGATTATTACATACAATAAATGATGAAGTTGGAGATAGAACAATTGCCACTTCTGGAAGTATTGACTTGGTATATGGAAAAGAGAAAATAGTAGAAGAGTTGCTTGGATTAAATTTTGAAATTAGCATGAAAAGCTTTTTTCAAACAAATCCAAAATCTGCTGAAAAATTATATACTAAAGTAGTTGATTATGCTTTAGAAAACAAAGAAGCTATTGACAATACTGTGGTTATGGATTTATTTTGTGGTACAGGTACCATAGGACAAATTATAGCTTCAAATTCTAAAAATGCAAAAATTGTAGGAGTTGATATTGTAGCTTCTGCAATTGAAGATGCTAAAAAGAATGCTAAAAGAAATAACATAGAAGGCTTACAGTTTTATGCTGCTGATGTTGGTAAATTCTTATACGAACATCCTCAATATAAAAATAAAATAAGAACCATTATTTTAGATCCTGCACGTGCTGGAATTGCACCAAAAACACTTAAAAAAATCATAAATTTAAATGCAGAAAGAATGGTTTATGTATCTTGTAACCCAGCAACACAAGCTCGTGATACTGAAGAACTAATGAAAGCTGGATACCAGCTTAAAAAAATTAGTTTGGTAGATCAGTTTCCACACACAGCACATATAGAAACTGTTGTTTTATTTGAAAAATAAATTTAAATGAAAAAATACATCTACATTATAATTATAAGTTTTATGGGACTTTCTTCTTGTGAAAAAGATGATTTCTGTACTCAAAATCCTGTAACGCCTAGTTTAATATTACGTTTTCATGATAAAGATGATGTTACAAAGAAAAAAAGTGTAGAACGTTTTTCTATAATTGCTGTTGGAAAAACCGATAGTCTTTTTGTAGACAGAAATACTGATTCTATTGCTATTCCTTTAAATGGACTAGATACCAAAACGGTATATACTTTAAAAATGAATGATGTAGATAATATAAAAACAAACAATAAAATAGCTACTTTAACTATTAATTATACTACAGAAGAAGAATACATTTCTCGTTCATGTGGTTATCGATTTATTTTTAAAGATATTACTTTAACGAGCTCAACACCTTCTTGGATAAATAGTTTATCTACTAAAGATGTTTCTATTATAAACAATCAAATTAAAGCACATGTACAAGTATTTCATTAGTTTTTGTTTAGTTTTTGTTTTTACGAATACCTACTCTCAAAAAAAACAAAAAAAAACAGTAAAAAAAGATACTATAACGTACAAAACTGGGTATGGATTACGTATTGGTGTAGATTTAAGCAAACCAACACTCTCTTTCGTTGATAAAAGCTATAGCGGATTAGAACTTGTTGGTGATTATAGAATTACAAAAAAATGGTATGTTGCTACAGAATTAGGGTATGAAAAAGAAATTAGTTTTGAAGATTTTACAAACTCTACCTCTAAAGGAAGCTATATAAAAATTGGCGCAAATTATAATGCTTATCAAAATTGGCTGGATATGAATAATGAAATTTATATTGGAGCTAGATACGGATTTGCTTTATTTGATCAAA
The DNA here is from genome assembly GCF_003318185.1 of Tenacibaculum sp. E3R01. NCBI lineage: Bacteria > Pseudomonadati > Bacteroidota > Flavobacteriia > Flavobacteriales > Flavobacteriaceae > Tenacibaculum > Tenacibaculum sp. E3R01. The sequence goes on from NZ_QOCC01000026.1 coordinate 113,203, forward strand.
CTTTAAATAGTTACACCCCAAATGTTACTAATGGTTCAACTACTCCATATTTTCCTGCAAATACAATAAACACTCCAGTAACTGATACTGGTTTAACAGCGCATTGGACAGAAATTCAGTTAGGAATAAAAGTAGAAACTTTTAAAAATTTATTTTTTAGTGCAGGTTTTTCTTATAAAATTTTACTTAGCATTGATGATCAAAAGAATTTCAAAACATTATATGCTCCTGGTTTCAATAGAGTTTTTGAAAATAATACAGGTTTTGGTTTTAACTATACAATTTCTTACTTAATACCTTTTGTTAATAAGTAATTTATTAGCATACGCTTGATTTTACTACCTTTACAAAGTAAAAAAGTTAAACTTATTAACAATGAATAAAATCCCTAGCGTAAATTTAGAAGACTTTTTATCTAACGATGAAACTCGTAAACAAAAGTTTATTGATGAAATAGGACACGCTTATGAAAATATTGGTTTTGTAGCCTTAAAAGGACACTTTTTAAATGACAAACTAGTAGAAGATTTATATACAGAAATTAAAAACTTCTTTGAACTACCAGTAGCAACAAAACAAAAATACGAAGTACCTGGAATTGGAGGTCAAAGAGGCTATGTTTCTTTTGGAAAAGAATCTGCTAAAGGAAAAAAAGAAGGTGATTTAAAAGAGTTTTGGCATTTTGGTCAATATGTTGAAGACAATCCAAAATTAGAAAAAGAATATCCTGAAAATGTTAATGTAGAAGAGCTTCCTAACTTTAATGAAGTAGGAAAAAAAACATATCAAATGCTTGAAAAAACAGCTAAATATGTACTTCGTTCATTAGCTTTACATTTAGGACTTGAAGAAACGTATTTTGATCAATATATCAAAAACGGGAACAGTATTTTACGTCCAATACACTACCCTCCTATCCAAGAAGAGCCAAAAGGAGCTGTTAGAGCTGCTGCTCATGGTGACATTAATTTAATTACATTATTAATGGGATCTCATGGTAAAGGCTTACAAGTACAAAATCACAAAGGAGAATGGATTGACGCTATTGCAGAACCAAATGAATTAATGATTAATGTTGGTGACATGTTATCTCGACATAGTAATAATAAATTAAAATCAACCATTCACCGTGTTGTAAATCCGCCAAAAGAAATGTGGGGTACTTCTCGTTATTCGATACCATTTTTTATGCATCCTATTTCAGAGATGAAACTAGATGTATTAGATAACTGTATTGATGATAACAATCCAAAACAATTTGAAGATATTACTGCTGGTGATTTTTTAAACGAACGTTTGCGTGAGTTAGGATTAATAAAGTAATAATGGATATACAAGATCAACTTAAAAACCTGTTTCCTGATCATAAATTTGAGGAAAAACCTGTTGAAGAAAAACCTGATGTTTGGCTACAAGAAGAACCCATACTTTGTAAATATGAAAAACGTAAAGGTAAACCTATTACTATTTTAGATGGTTATAATGGAGCTACAAGCGACTTTAAAAAACTAGCTAAAGAAATTAAAACTAAACTAAGTGTTGGTGGTAGTTATAAGGATGATAAAATAATAATCCAAGGAGATTACAGGAATGAAATAATGGAAATTTTAAAAGCCAAAGGCTTTAAAGTAAAAAGAGTTGGAGGTTAAACAAAAATGCTGAGAAAAAAAGTTTCTCAGCATTTTTGTTTTTACATTTTTTGTTATATCATTACAAAGTGTTAAAACTCATTTAATTAATAATAACGGCAAAAAATAAACGTTTATTATATATTATTAAGAAATATTATCAATTATCCCCAATAATTATGGCATCTTCTATATTACACATTACAAACGGAGACAGTACTACCCAAGTATTAAATAAACTAAATTTTAATGGATCAATAATTACATGGCGTGAGATGTTATGTGAAGGAAAAACATCTATTGACGTTGGTAGTGAGAACTTTTGGAAAACTCGCTTTGATTTTTTAAAATCTTCTTATAAAGTTTCAAAAAAAACTTTTATTGATTACACCTTAAAAGAATACAGAAATCTTTGTAATCAAAAACAACAAGATGAAATTGTATTATGGTTTGAATATGATTTATTCTGCCAAGTAAATATGCTTGCTGTTATAAGTTGGTTAAAACGTTACAGAAAAGGAAGAAAAATATCATTAGTTTGTAGTGGTGAAATAGAAGGTAAAAAAGGATTATTTGGTTTAGGTCAATTAACAAATACTGAATTAAAAGAACATTATAATAAAAGAGTAGTATTAACTCAAGATGATATTGAGTATGCTGATTATATTTGGCAATTATATTGTTCAGATAGTCCCCTACGTTTAGAAACAGTTCATCAATACAACCCTATGTCACCTTTTGTATATCTTGAAGCTGCTATTAAAGCACATATTCAAAGGTTTCCTTCAATTAAAAATGGATTAAATAAAATTGAAAACTCTATTTTAGAAATTGCCAATCAGCAACATTTTAAAAATAAAAATGAATTAGTTGGCTCAATTTTGGCTTCACAAGAAGTATATGGATTTGGTGATACTCAATACTTTAACAAACTGCAACACTTAAAAAAACTGTTCACTTCCTTTGACCCCGTTAAACTAAGTAAAATGGGAAAAAAAGTATTAAACGACCAAGTAAATTACTATGGTCAAATACGTTCTGATTTTTCGTATCTTGGCGGTTCTAAAAAATATAGCTACTTGTATATAAACAATACCAACAAGCTATTAAAAATAACATCATAAATGAGCATACAACATTCTGAACTAATATTAAATTCAGACGGAAGTATTTATCACTTAAATTTAAGACCCGAACATATTGCTACTGACATTATTTTTGTTGGTGATCAATATAGAGTAGATAAAGTAACAAAACATTTTGACAGTATTGAATTCACTACTCAAAAACGTGAATTCAAAACAACTACTGGAACCTATAAAAATAAACGTTTAACAGTTATTTCAACAGGTATTGGTCCTGATAATATTGATATTGTTTTAAATGAGTTAGACGCTATCGTTAATATAGATTTAGAAACACGTCAAATAAAAAAAGAACATACTTCTTTAAATATAACTCGAATAGGAACCTCTGGGTCTTTACAAAAAGACATACCTGTTGATAGTATTTTATTAAGTTCTCATGCTTTGGATTTAAATGGTATGTTACATTCTTATCAAATTGATAAAATTACAACACCAGAAATAGAGAAAGCTTTTATTAACCATACCAATTGGTCTGATAAAAAAGCAACACCTATTATTATTGAAAATGGGAAGTTATTAGAACAAAAACTATATTCTAATTCTATTTATAAAGGAATCACTGCAACTGCAGGTGGATTTTATGGACCTCAAGGAAGAGTCCTTAGGTTAGGTTTACAAGACGCTAATTTAAATACTAAAATTGATAGCTTTAACTATAACAATAATAGAATTACAAACCTAGAAATGGAAACCTCAGCAATTTACGGATTATCGAAGTTGTTAGGTCATAACGCTATTTCTATGAATGCAATTATAGCAAATAGAGCTACCGGTACTTTTAGTAAAAACCCTAGCCAAATAATTGAAGATTTAATTATCTATACGTTAAACAAATTAGTAGAGTAAATGCTTAATTTAAAAGTTGGTGGTGTACCGGAACATTTTAATTACCCATGGTACATTACATTAAAAAATAAAGAATACACAAAGCATAATATAAATTTGCGTTGGAAAGACTATCCAGGTGGTACTGGAGAAATGTGTAAAGCTTTACGTTCTGGAGAAGTTGATATTGCAATTGTACTTACTGAAGGAATCATTAAAGATATTATAAATGGTAATCCTTCTAAAATTACCCAAACTTATGTAAAAAGCCCTTTGATTTGGGGAATTCATGTTGGCGCAAAATCTAATTTTAAAGAAATTCGAGATTTAGAACACGCTACCGTTGCTATAAGTCGATTCGGATCTGGCTCTCACTTAATGGCAATTGTGAATGCACATAACAATGGGTGGGATATTGATAAATTAAAATTTAAAGTAGTTGGAAACTTACAAGGAGGTATTGATGCTTTAACCAATAAAGAGGCTGATTATTTTATGTGGGAACATTTTACTACAAAACCTTTGGTTGACAGTAATATTTTTAGGCGCTTAGGAGATTGTCCAACACCTTGGCCTTGTTTTGTTATTGCTGTTCGTGATGAAATTTTAGAAAACAATTTTGAAGAAGTAAAAAAAGTTTTAAATATTATAAACTCTTGTACTGAAGACTTCAAAAGCATCCAGAATATTGACAAAACACTAGCTATCAGATACGAACAACAAGAAAAAGACATAAAAGAGTGGCTTTCTATAACTGAATGGAATGATGGAAAACCTGCTTCAAAAAACTTAATTACACGTATACAAAATAAAATGGTAGCCTTTAACGTTATTGAAACGAAAGAAGATTCTGGTAAATTAATCAAAAATATGTATATTTGATTTTTAAAATATTAAAAATGAAAAAAGTAGTATTTATTGCAATTTGTATAGTTAGTTTATTAGGTTTTTCTTCTTGTGGTAGCACAAGCCCTTGTGGTTTAGCTAAAACTGATCAAACAAAACAAAACTCTCATCAACAAGAGGTTGTAGTTGCTGAAGCAACTGCCGAATAGTTGATTTCTTTATTCAAATTCAATAAATCCGCTTAAAAAGCGGATTTTTTATTTTTAGTCTTATATTCACGCTATGAAAAAGACATTAAAAAAAATTGTATTTACTACTCTAATACTATTTTTTACTTTTTATTTAACAGACCTGTATTTACTGCGAGGGTATTTTACACCAGCAATTATATATTCATTTTATAAAGAAAATGCAGAGATTGGAAAAGAAGTTAAAAATAAAAACTGCTCTCTGTCTATTGAAAAAAAAGACAACTCCTTTCTCATAAATTTTGAAAATAGAAGTATAAATCCTTATTTAGTTTGGACTTATAGATACGACAAACTATTTTATGAAGTTAATGATTCAATTTTTTTTTTCATTTAAGAAATAAATTTAATTTTCCACAATACAATAATGACTATGAATACGGTCTTGAATGTGGAGCAGGAGAATTTTCTATCAACCCTTTAGAATCCTTTAAAATAAAAAAATCATACAAAGAGTTCGTAAATTCAATTTATTGGAGTGGCGTACACCAATATAATTCAAATCATGATACCGTCAAAGATCTAATTTATAATAAACCTTTATTATTAACCGATCGTAAGAAAAAGTTCAAAACTTTTAAAAGAAATGATTTAAAACCAACAGATTCAACAGAAGTCTCTTTGTATATCCCATTATTTAGTTTCGATCATAAAGAACTTTTTTATGTCAAATCAAATTCAGTGCGAATCTCTTATTTAGACATTATTGAGAATCTAACAATACACGAAAAGAAAATACATAAAGATTTTCGAGAATTTTAATTCTTCTTCTTTAACATTGGAACGAACTTAAAATCTCCTAATTCATGTTTTTCAAACTCTTTAGGTGATTTACGTATAAACAATGTCATTACTTGTTCAGTATCACCAACAGGAATTAGCAGCATTCCTCCTACTTTAATTTGTCCTAATAAAGCTTTAGGTACAAAAGGAGCCCCTGCTGTAACAATAATTTTATCAAAAGGAGCTTGTTCTGGTAATCCCTTATAACCATCTCCAAAAATAAATCGTTTAGGTCTATACCCTAATTTAGGTAAAAATAATGATGTTTTTTTAAACAATTCGTGTTGACGTTCTATAGAATACACCTCAGCTTTTAACTCTAATAAAACAGCAGTTTGATAACCTGACCCTGTACCAATCTCTAATACTTTGTCACCTTCTTTAATTGCTAACGTTTGTGATTGAAAAGCAACTGTATATGGATGAGAAATAGTTTGTTCAGCTGCTATTGGAAATGCTTTATCTTGATACGCATGCGCTTCAAAGCTACTATCTATAAATAAGTGCCTAGGAATTTTACGAACAGCCTTTAAAACTTTTTCGTCTGTAATTCCTTTTGCTTCTAAAACGTTTGCTAATTGGTTTCTAAGTCCTTGGTGTTTGGTAGTATCTCTCACTAATATCCTAATTTCAGTGGGCTAAAAATAGTAATAAATATCTTTAAAAGTGTATCTTTGTTAGCGTTGATTTTTTTCCAAAAATCACTAACTAAAAATAACACTTTCATTACGAGGATACAACCCATAAAAATAATTATTAAAAAGATTGTTTTTATCTTCTAAGTAATAAAAATAAATATAAAATATGTTAAAAGCTGGAGTTTTAGGAGCAGGTCATTTAGGTAAAATACACTTGCGTTTATTACAACAATCAGAGAAATATGAATTAATAGGATTTTATGATCCTTTTACTGAAAATGCACAAAAAGTTGCTAAAGAATTTGGATATACCCTATTCAACTCTATAGCTGAACTTATAGATGCTGTAGATGTTGTAGATATTGTAACACCTACTCTTTCACATTTTGACTGCGCACGACAAGCCATTGAAAAAGGAAAACATATTTTTATTGAAAAACCTATAACCAATACAGTATTGGAAGCTGAATCTATAAGAACTTTAGCTAGTCAATTTCATGTAAAAGGACAAGTGGGTCATGTTGAACGTTTCAATCCTGCATTTACTGCTGTAAAAGACATGATTGATACTCCAATGTTTATTGAAACTCATAGATTAGCTGAATTTAACCCAAGAGGTACTGATGTTCCTGTTGTTTTAGATTTAATGATTCATGATATTGATGTTATTTTATCTGTTGTAAAATCAACTGTAAAAAATGTGCATGCAAGTGGTGTTTCTGTAATTTCAGACACTCCAGATATAGCAAATGCTCGAATTGAATTTGAGAGTGGATGTGTTGCTAATTTAACTGCTAGTAGAATATCTATGAAAAACATGCGTAAATCTCGCTTTTTTCAAAAAGACGCTTATATTTCTGTTAATTTTTTAGAGAAAAAGTCTGAAGTAGTTAGAATGAAAGATGTACCAGAAAAACCAGATGAGTTTGCTATGATTTTACAAAACGCAGAAGGTGTTAAAAAGCAAATTTATTTTGATAACCCTGAAGTAACAGAAAATAACGCGATTTTAGATGAGTTAGAGTCTTTTGCTGATGCTATTAACAATAACACTACCCCTATTGTTTCTTTACGTCAAGGTACTGAAGCTTTACGTGTAGCACAAATGATTATTGACTGCTTTTAATCCCTCATACTAAGTAAAAACATTCAAGACAAACAAACGAAATTAAAATAAATTATTCAACTGAATAAAAACAAACTACAACACATGAAAAACATAGCCGTAATTGGAGCTGGAACAATGGGAAATGGAATTGCACATACTTTTGCGCAATTTGGATATAATGTACAATTAATTGATATTTCACAAACTGCTTTAGATAAAGGTTTAGCAACTATTACTAAGAATTTAGATAGAATGGTAGCTAAAGAAAGAATTTCAGAAGATGATAAAAATAATACATTAAACAACATCACTACTTTTACAAGTATACAAGATGGTGTTAAAAATGTAGATTTAGTAGTTGAAGCTGCCACTGAAAACGTTGATTTAAAATTAAAAATTTTCAAAGACATTGACGTAGCTTGTGGTTCTAACACTATTTTAGCTACAAATACTTCTTCTATTTCTATTACACAAATAGCAGCTGTAACTAGCAGGCCAGAAAAAGTTATTGGTATGCACTTTATGAATCCTGTACCAATTATGAAGTTAGTTGAAATTATAAGAGGATATAATACAACTAATGAGGTTATGGAGATTATTGTTGATTTAACTAAAAAAATCAAAAAAGTTCCTGTTGAAGTTAATGATTATCCTGGTTTTGTAGCTAATCGTATATTAATGCCAATGATTAATGAATCAATTGAAACTCTTTATAATGGAGTTGCTGGTGTTTCTGAAATTGATACTGTAATGAAACTTGGAATGGCTCATCCTATGGGACCTTTACAATTGGCTGATTTTATTGGTTTAGATGTATGTTTATCTATTTTAAATGTAATGTACGATGGGTTTAAGAATCCTAAATATGCCCCTTGCCCACTATTGGTAAATATGGTTATGGCTGGAAAACTAGGTATTAAATCTGGAGAAGGTTTCTATGACTATAGTGAAAGTAGAAAAGCTGAAAAAGTAGCAAAGCAATTTTCATAATTCATAACTTATTTTTATGATATCTCAAAGATTAAAAGCTTTAAGAAACTATATGGCGTCTAAGAAATTAGACGCTTTTATAATTCCATCAACAGATCCTCATCAATCTGAATATGTGGCTAACCACTGGAAGTTACGTGAATATTTTTCAGGTTTTACAGGATCAGCAGGTACACTAGTGGTAACTAAAGATATTGCTGGTTTATGGACGGATTCTCGTTATTTTTTACAATTTGAAGATGAATGTAATAATAGTGAAGTAATACTTTGTAAACAGTCTATTCCTCATGCTCCAGAACATGTTGAATGGCTTTGTAACCTACTTAATGAAAACACCATAATTGGTGTTGACTATCGTCAATTTTCAAAGTCTCAAATAGATTACATACTAAGCTTTACCTCTACTAAAAATATTCAGCTACAAAACGAACCAAAATTCACTGATGGTATTTGGACAGACAGGCTGGCTTTACCTAATTTCCCTGTAGATGTCCATCCTTTAGAGTTTTCAGGAGAAACTACTGCTTCGAAAATTGATAAAGTTCAAACTGAAATAAAAAATCAAGATGCGCAATACTATCTATTTTCTTCTTTAGATGAAATAGCTTGGCTATTTAATATTCGCTCAAGCGATGTAGGTTTTACACCATTAGTAACAGCTTATGCTTTGGTAGGTGCAAATACTTCTATTTTATTCTGTAATAAATCTCGTTTTTCGCAAAGTGCTATCGCCACTTTTGACGAATTAAATATTTCTGTTCAAGAATATGATACTGTAGTTTCTTTACTTAATGAAGTACCTAAAGAAAAAACTATTATTACTGATCCTTCTACCTTAAACTATTCATGTTTTAATGCTGTTAGTGGTCGTTTTATTTATCAGAACTCTATTGTTAAAGAATTAAAAGCTATTAAAAATGAAATAGAAATTGAAGGTGCTAAAAACTGTATGTTAAAAGACGGTGTGGCACTTACCAAGTTTTTTATTTGGTTAGAACAGGAGTTAGAAAATAGAGAAATTTCCGAGTATGAAATTGGTAGAAAACTAGATAACTTTAGACAACAACAAGAATACTATACTGGTGAATCATTTGCTGCAATTGTTGGTTACAAAGGAAATGGAGCTATTATTCATTACACAGCACCAGAAGAAAATTCTGCAATGGTTAAAAATGAAGGGATATTACTAGTTGATAGTGGAGCACAATATAAAGATGGAACTACAGATATCACTCGTACTGTTTGGTTAGGAGACACTCCTTCAACAGAACTCAAAACAGCGTATACTAGTGTTTTAAAAGGATATATTGAATTAGAACAATTACAGTTCCCTATAGGAACTACTGGTGCTCAAATAGATGCTTTTGCTCGTATGCATTTATGGAAAAACGGATTAGATTATCCACATGGTACAGGTCATGGTATTGGAAGCTATGGTATGGTACATGAACCCGCACAAGGTTTTGCAACTGGAGCAACTACAGCAAGAGGTACAACATCTCATTTATCTCACCAACTAACCACTATTGAACCTGGATGTTATGTAACTAATCAATTTGGTATTAGGACCGAAAACATTGTTGTTTCAAAAGTTGTAAAGGAAACAGCATTTGGAAAATTTTTAGGTTTCGAAGCGTTAACCTTATGCTATATAGATACTAACTTATTAAACTTAGAACAATTAAGTACTTCTGAAATTAATTGGTTAAATAACTATCATCAATTAGTTTCTGATAAACTATCTCCTCTTTTAAATGAGAAAGAAAAACAATGGTTACAACAGAAATGTAAAGCGTTATAATCAAAAAAACAGCCTATTAAAGGCTGTTTTTTTATCTAAATTTACTAAATGCTTCTTCTAATTTACTTTTATCAAAACCTTTTAAATAGCTAGTTAATATTAATTTTTGTTTATACATTAACTCTAGTCCATTTAATGATTTATCATCATCAATTATCAAAAAATCAGAAACTTTAGTTTCTTTAATAAATTTTAAAACTTCATCCTTTCTATTCTTACAATTATCATAAGTAGGCAAAAAACCTTTTATCGAACTTTTAATATTTCTATTTTTAAAAATTAAATTAAATTCCTCTAATTTTTTCACCGTTCTTCTTGTTGAACTTAGCCAAATCTCAAATTCAGCCATTGATAAAAGAATATTTAAATTATTAATACAATCTTTATTAAATTTAGAATAACCATCAGTATCTATCTCATCAGCTTTCCACATTGGAGTAGTTATTAAAACTCCATCTAAATCTAAAATCAAAGTTATTTTTGGCATTACTTATTTTAATAATTATATATAATCAAATATAACTATTAGTGTCTAGATATTTATTTTAAAAATATACTTAAATAAATTATGGCCCCTCTATTTTTTGTCTCTTTTATAATATGCTATTATACTAGCTTTGGCTAATGAATTATTCCATAAATAATAACCAACTACTGCAGGATTTGTATTTTTATTTAACCCTAATGATTCAGTTTTTAAAGCATATACTGTAATTATATATTGATGTGTTCCATGGCCTTTAGGAGGACAGGGTCCACCATATCCAGTAACTCCATAATCAGTAACACTTTGTACGGCTTTCTTTGGTGTGAGTTTTAATTTTAAATTACCAGCTCCAGAAACTAATTCACTAGTAGTGTTAGGAATATCAAATACAAGCCAATGCCACCAACCACTGCCTGTTGGTGCATCAGGATCATACATAGTTACCGCAAAACTTTTCGTTCCTTCAGGTGCATTTGTCCATGCTAACTGAGGTGATTGATTTTTACCTGTACAACCAAAACCATTAAACTCTTCTTTTTTTGTTGCTTCTCCTCCTAAATCTTTACTTGTTAAGGTAAATGTATTTTGAGAAAAAGTAGTTGTGGATAATCCAAGTAGTACTAATAAAATAAAATTTAGTTTCTTCATAATATTTGTTTTTAATTATATCTACAAAATTATGAGCAAATTGACTAAATAGTATATTTAGTATAGTTCAAAAAGTGTTGTTAAAAGTTCAACTTAATTAATATTGTTTTGGGGTCACTCCAAACTTTCCTTTAAAAGCCTGAATGAAACTCGATAAACTTTCATATCCAACCTCTTCAAAAATCTCTGTTGGTCTTTTAGATTCATTTTTTAATAAAAAGGCGGCATGTTCAAGCCTTTTATCTTGAAACCATTTACTTGGTGAAGTATGAAAGTATTTTTCAAATTCTCTTTTAAAAGTTGAAACACTCATATTTGTTAAAAAAGAAAGCTCTTTAATAGTTAGTTTATTTAACTTATTCATTTCAACTGTTTGAATGAATTTTTCATATTGACTATCAACTTCATTTACTAATGAATGTAAAAAACTCACTCCCTTGATTTCTACAAGGTAAAGAAGTACTTCTTCAAACTTCACCTCTAACATCTTTTTTTGCAGAGATATTGATAGTTTTGATATATCTACTAGACTATCAACAAACCTATTTAAAAAAGAATCATAATCAAATGAATTTGTAGAGTACCTAGTAGTTTTCTTTGTTAAATTAAACTCAAATTTTCTAATAAATTTTAATACATCTTCATTAGAAAAAAACAACAATATACTTCTATAAGATTCAGAAACATTAGAAAGTTTTTCTGTCATCAAACAGTTTCCTGATTTCATTAATAGAAATTGCGAATTATTTATAGTACAAGAAGAATCATCAAAGAAAACTTCCTTTGTTCCCTCTTGAAGAAAGCTAAAAGTATTTTTATTCAATACTATTTGTTGTTTAGATATCTCCTTGTTACTATTATAGTCATAAATACTGACAGACATAGAAGAATTCAAATTTAGCTCATCAGGTAAAATGATTGTATTCATTCTAGTTTATATAAAGGTTTGGAATCATTTTTACTTTTTCGATATTTTCTTTAAAACATCAATTGCTTTATCTGCATCATTTTTATCTACAAAAATATGATCGTGATAATACCCAGCTATTACATTACAACTAATGTTATTTTTTGCTAATTCTGTTGAGAAGATTGCTGTTAAACCAACTGCATCAAGCGATGAGTGAATTGTAAGAGTTATCCATGAAGCTATATAATCATACTTCAATTTTAACTCATCAGCTTTTTTCTTTTCTATAACAATAGTTGTTCCTTCTTTTTCTTTAAATTCACAAATAGTATCCTTTCTTTTAATAAAACTTTCATCTTTTATTGTTGAAAAAACATAATCTCCTTTATTTAATTCTGGAGTCATTCCTTGTATTAATTTAGATAAATTTTTCTCTCCTGACATTTCTTATTTTACTATGCTATTAACTGTAATTACACTAAATGTATTTGAATTCACTGTTATTCTAATATTTCCTTCACTATTTGTTACGTAATAATTTTTCCCTTTTTTTTCAAAAAACATTAAGTCTGTCTTTTTTAAAGTTTTAAGAATATAAGATTCAATTTCTTTTTTTGACAACTTACTGTTTAACTTTTTATTTATTCTATTATAAACAAGTTCAGTATAACAAATGTTCTTTATTATTTTCTCTTTAATCATTATAATATAGCACTAAAATTTACTTACCACAACTATTTCAAAAGATTAAGTACCATTAAATAATCTTCTGAACTCTCTTTAAGTATTTCAAATCCTAATTTAGCATACATTTTAAATGCATAATTTTTCTTTTGAACACTCAAAGATGCTTGCTTATACCCTTTATTTACCAAACAAGAAATCATTTCCTTCATTAATAATGTTCCTATTCCTTTCTTTCTATATTCCTTGAACAAGGAAATAGCAAATTCAGGGGTCTTATCATTAATATTGCCAAACCCTTTAATTTTATCAGCCAATATTCTAACCCAAACTGCTCCTATAATTTTACTATCAATAATAGCTACTAAACAAAAGTCATCTTCTTTTTCTTTAAAATTATCAATGTAAACACTAACTTCAGGAAGCTTAATTACCTCTCTTGGTATAAGATTAAGTTCATCAGGCTGATAAATAGACTCATATAGCATGTTTTCAAGAATTGCTATTTCCTCAGGTTTTATTTCTCTTATAACTAATTTACTTTTCCCTATCATTCACTATTTATTTATTAAAATCTAACGTTGTTTTCACTAAACATCATCAATAAAAATAGTAACTATTTTGTATATATTACAACCGTTTGTTTTTCTTGTTATTCTATGCTTACTTCTCCCAATCATTTTTTAAATACTCTAACGCATTTTCAAATACTATTTTTGGTGGCTTAGGGTTAAAATCTAACTCTTTCCTTGACTTACTAATATCATAGTCTTGCTTTAACCCATAAAACATATCTAAATAATGTCTCTGTAGTAGAGGTTCTTTCTTAGTAATTTTACTACTAAACTCCATTAGGCTTGCTATGATGTATAATAACCATTTTGGAAGTTTATGAGGAACTTTTAAGTTTAATTCTGGATATAAATTAGATGCTATTTTTACACTTTCTTGCAAAGTAGTATGTTTTTCATTTGACAGTATATATCGTTCACCATTTCTACCTTTTATCATTGCATTATAAAGTCCTTGTGCAACATCTTTTACATCTACCCAATTTAAAGTTATACCAGTATCAACCAGTACCTTTCCTTTTAAAACTTGTAATACAAGATTATTGGAATAACTTAATTTAAATGCCTCTGACCCAATCATTGCAGATGGTAAAACTAAAACTGTTCTTATACCATATTTTTTCCCTAATTCTAATGCTAGTTTGTCTGAGTCATTTTTAGAATTATAATACCAATTTCTACGATCTTTATTATACCCATTATTTACATTCGCGGGTAAATTAGTAAAGTCTAAAGAAGCTACCGAACTAACATAAACAATGTTTTGAACTCCGCTTTCTTTTGCTATATCAAATACATTTTGAGTTCCTTCTAGGTTAGTGTCATAAATTTCAACTTTCGGGTTTATAGCCCACATATTAAAATTTGCAGCTACAGCATATACATTTGTAACTCCTACAAACGCTTTTTTTAATGAACTTTTATCTGTAATATCAGCTCCTACAATTTCACAATCTAAACCTTTAAACGGTTCCTTTTTATGAATATCTCTAACTGTCGTTCTTACTTTTTTATTTTCTGAAAGTAACAGCCTTATTAAGTTATTTCCTAAATGTCCGTTTCCACCTGTTACTAATGAAATTTCATTACTCATTTTCTATACTTTTATATTTAGGTAAATTTCCCAAGCTTTTGAATAAGAAAAAATAACATTTGTTAGAAAGTGATTTGTTTTCGAATACGGCTTAAAGATTGTGGTTGTACTCCGAGAAAAGATGCAATATTATCAACAGACACTTGCAATGCTAATCTTGGATAGTTCTTAACAAATTTTATGTAGCGTTCTTTAGCTGTTAACATTTGAAAATCTTTAACTCGTTCAAGCTTGCATTTTAAATGTTCATTAGTAATATCTTTCACTAAAGGAATCCAAAAACTAGCTTCTTTTTCTAAAACGTCATAATGCACTTTAGATATTTTAACTAATTTACAACTTGTTATAGTTTCATAATAATCATTAGAAGGTGTTTGGGTTATAAAACTATCTAAAGATGTAAAAAAGTCAAACTCAGAAACCAAATGTTGTACAACTACTTTTCCATCAATATTTTGATATCCTTTTACAACTCCTTCACTTAAAAAATAAATATAATTCTCTACTTTACCTTCTTTTAAAAGAATGGTTTCTCCAGAAACTTCTTCATAAATGAAATACTTTTTAACTAAATCAATATCTTTTTTAGTCAAAGTTGTTTTTGATTGTAAAAATTCTAATAAGTTTTCCATTTTATATATCAATGAAATTTTTATTTCAATTCTCCATTTTTTTTAAGAAAAGAAAATATTTTTTTATCAACTTCAGAAATAATTTCAAAATCATTATAACTTAGCCATCTAATTTCTTCAATTTCGTTACTTGCTTTTAATGTACCTGAATATTTAGCTTTATAACATCTCATTACGACATTTACACCTTTTTTTGCTCCATCAGATTGAGCTGAAAAAGCACCTATATATTCTGCTGTATCAGGTAATACAATGACACTTAATTCTTCAAACACCTCCCTGCTTAAAGTTTCTAGATCACTTTCACCAATTTCTCTTTTTCCTCCAGGAATGTAATACTTAGTTTTTCCTTTTGATTTTGTGCTTAAGATTTTTCCTTCTTGAATTTCAATAAAAGCTATTTTGTCTATTTCTTTCATACTTCATAAAGCTTATTTAAATTTATTGCAACAGTGCCACATATAAATACTACAGTTTTGTACGCGAATATTTTTCAAAAAAACTACACAGCCTATATATCAAGAACGAATTTAGTGTTATTCCTATACATTTTTGTTATGTCTAATTTTCTTTTTTTAGTTTCCATTTTTGGAGTCCTCCAAACAAGAATAGAAGCCCTATAATTAATGCTATAATAGATTGAATGGTTTCAAGCTGTGTTGTAGTTCCTTTAATAATGTTATATGATTGTTCTCCAATTCCTCGAAATAGATATATCAATGCAATAGTAAACACACCTAATTTTAAATATGGCAGCTTTCTAATTTTACCACTTGCAGAAAGTCCATAAGTTCCAAAAATAAAAAAGATGATAGCTACAAAGAATGTCAGTAAATATGGGTAAGAAAAATGAATTTGAGTAAGCTTAGCCATTTCTTTAGTTACGCCTGTTCTCTCAAACATTTGCTCTGCCCAAAATAGCCCTATCAAATGCCCAAAAGCAATTACTATATTTATGTATCCTCCAATTTTAAGCATTTTTTTTTAGTTTTTTAAGTCCAATAATTCCTAATACTCCTATTGGGAAAAGTAAGATCCATTGTGGTGCAAGCGTTGATAGTATTATACTCGAAAAAATAAATGCAAATGAAAAGGATATATATAAAAAGCTAATAAAACGAATCAACTCAACATTGTATACTTCTTTTTTATTGAAACCTCTTTTTAAAAAAATAATAGAAGAAGCAAATAAAATAATTGTAACCATATGCCAAACACCTAACATCTCAGTCTGCACTTGAGTTTCTATATCACTTTTTAGTAATGGGTTTATGAGATCAACTTGACCACCAATTAAATGTAAAAATGTGGTAAACAGGTTTAATATTCCTGCAATAATCCAATATGTATTTTTTGTTTTCATTTTTTTAAAACTTTATAAATTGATTCAGTTCTATTTTTACTTTATATACATAATCATTACACTGTTTTTTGTAGCGAATCATTTCGTGATACCCTATTAGATATTTATAGAATAATATAGCTTTTACAGAGGCATCATTTATAGAAAATCCTATTTCAATAAGTATGTTTTTGACATAATCAATCCTTTGGTTATCTATTTCATCAACTAGTAATTGAATTTTCTTGTCTTTAAGTCCATATCTTTTTAGAAAGAAAATAAAATCTAAATATGGTTCTTTCTTAAATACTATCTCTATTAATTTTTCAAATTTCTCTTTACCTGACTCTTCGCTTTCTATAGATGATATAATTTTATTAGTATCTGTAGTAATCCAAAATGAAATTATTTCATTTATAAAATCTTTTTTCGTTTTGAAATGCCAGTAAAAACTTGATTTGTTTACTTTTAATTTTAAAGCCATTTTTTCAACGACAATACCCGATACTCCCTGTTCTGAAAACAATTTGTACCCTAAAAATATCCAATCTTGTTTTTTTGCTATTATTTTAGGCATTTATTTTAGGTATTTATTTAGACGTTTACGTTTAATTAAACAAATATAGGAATGTTTTTTAATAAACGCTATCGTTTATTAAAGCTTTATCTGATAAAAAATGTAATTTGTTTTGAGTAAAGTTTGATATTATTTAATATCCTAACCAATAAAACTATGGTTTTGTGATTAAAATCATTAAATTTTCAGTTCAAATAAAGGATGAATATATTAAGAATTTTGCTTCCTTTCTTATGTCAACTTATTCTTTAGATACAGTTTTTATTTTATTTCAAATGAAACCCCCGATTCAAAACCAATACTATTGTGTCCTTTATTAGGGAAATATAAATTTGCATTAGAATTGTGTCTAAGCGTTAAACGAAAATCAAATAATAGTTCTTTTTGTTTATATGAAAATCCAACCCCTAAAACATCAGAAAAAGCAAAACCTTTTTTTAACCTTTCTGTATCTACTGCTGAAATCATTGGACCAATACTTCCTAAAAAATAAGTGCTAAAATTATTTAAAAGTCTATATCTTACAACAATCCCCACATTAATTGCATATTCTTTAAATAACTTTCTTTTTGTAAACCGTTCTCTTTTTTCAATATAATTCGGCCCAGGAGTTACGAAGTATTTATTTAATAGTTGATGTTCAGAAAAATACAAACTAGGTTCAACAAGTAATTCATAACTAAAATTTCTATTTTGCTTTAAGAGATAATTGATTTGAATTTTTAAAAATTGATTTTTATATAGATAATCAGGATCATTAAAAGGAAATATGTCTTGAAAAGATTTCCCATAATTTAAACCTATTAATATAGTAGCATCTTTTTTTTCTTCATCTTGAGATCTTACTTTTAAAATCAAAAAAACACTAAAAAAGAAAAAGAAATATAATTTCATAGTTAGTTTAATTGTTCTGTTAATTCTCATTTATAAACTTAATATGCTTATAAAAATCCACAACAGAACATGTGTTTCTTATTCGTATAATAAGGTTGCTAAAAATAAGAAAAAGATTTGTGTTTAAACATAAAAAATGAAAGCTACTATTAGTATAATACATTTTTTAATCTCTCAAAAGCCTCTTCAGCAGTAATATCACGTTGAGGCATTCCAAACATTTCATACCCCACCATAAATTTTTTAATTGAAGCACTTCTTAATAAAGGAGGATAAAAACTCATGTGCCATTGCCAATATTCATTAGTATCGGCACTAATTGGAGCTTGATGTATACCACTAGAATAAGGGAACGAACATTGAAATAGTTTATCATATCCTTTTGTTATTTTTAATAACACCTCTGCTAAATCTGTTTGCTCTATATTTGTTAAATCAGCTATGGTAGATTGATGCTTTTTAGGTATAATCATAGTTTCAAATGGCCATACTGCCCAAAAAGGTACGAGTAACACAAAACTTTGATTTTCATATAAAATACGTTTGTTTTCTTTTAACTCTTGGCTTAAATAATCTACCAATAATATCCTGTTGTTTTCTTTGAAATACTTAAACTGTTCTCTATTTTTTTTAACTACTTCGTTAGGTATTGTAGCTTGACCCCATATTTGACCATGAGGATGAGAATTACTACAGCCCATTACTTCACCTTTGTTTTCAAATATTTGAATATAATTTATTCCTTTCTTTTTACTTAAATTGACAAATTCTTCTTGCCACAATCTTATAACCCTAACAATTTCTTCAATCTCCATATTAGCCAAGGTCTTGGAATGATCAGGACTAAAACAAACTACTTTACAAATTCCTTGTTCTAACTCAGCTTTTAAAAGTCCTTTAGATATTAGTTTTTTAGGTGTTGAACTTTGTAAAGCTCCAAAATCATTAGTAAACACAAATACATCCTTGTAGTCTGGATTTTTTTCACCATTAATCCTCGTATTTCCAGTGCATAAATAACAATTAGAATCATGTATTATCTTTTCTTTCTCAACAATAGTCTCTTCCTTTCCTTGCCATGGACGTTTTGCTCGGTGAGGTGAAACCAACACCCATTCACCAGTTAGAATATTATAACGTTTATGTGAATACTTTTCTAAATCTGACTCCATTTTTATCTTTTAACAAGATGTATCAGCTATTATTTTCCATTCACCATCTATCTTTTTAAAGATGATCATAAAAACTCCATTAGCATTACCTACTTTTCTAGTTAAATAATACTCACCCATTACAAAATATGCTTCCTCTTTTATTTTTGAAATATCATTTATTTTGAATTTTAATGTTCCAGAATGATCTTTTGTTGGATATCCTTTCTTATAATTTTCTAATGTTTTTTTCCACCCATATGTCAGTCCATTACTTCCATAAAATTTTAAAGAATCATTTTTCCAATACCCATTCATAAAACCTTCTAAATCATGTTTAGACCATGATTTTTCTTGTTCTTTAATTATAGCTAAAATTTCATTTCTATCTGTTTCTTCAGATAGATTTTCTGCTTGAGGTACATTACAAGCTACTATAGTAATAACTAAAATCAAATAAAATATTTTTCTCATTTTTATGTCTTTATATTAATCTTGTTCCATTTTCTAAAGTTACTTCATAAACACTACAATTATGGTTAAATTGCTCTTGATATGCTCTTGTAATTTCTTCTACACATTGTTCTTTTTTATTTTTTTCAATTATATTAATTGTACAACCTCCAAATCCTCCTCCCATCATTCTAGCACCTATTATTGCCTTAGATTTTTTCGCTTCCTTTACTAAAAAATCTAACTCATCACAACTAACCTTGTATTGTTCAGACAACCCTTTATGGGATTCATACAATAAAGCACCTATACTTTCTACATCCTCATCTAAAAGCGCTTTAGTAAACTGAACAGTTCTTTCATTTTCTTCTAAAACATATAATCCTTTTTGATACTCTTCTTCAGTAATTTTACTTTTTAAAACATCTAAATCTTTTTTACAAACATCTCTTAGCGATTTAGTATTTAATAGTTTTGCTATTTTCTCGCATACAGAACGTCTTTCATTATAAGCGCTATTTACCAATGAATGTTTAACATTACTATTGATTAATAATAACTGAAATTCTTTTAAATTAATAGTATAAAAAACTGACTCCATACTTTTACAATCAAGGTGAAAAGCCATTCCTAGCTTTCCAAACATAGAAGCATATTGGTCCATAATACCACATTTCACTCCTACATAATTATGTTCTGCTTGTTGAGAAATTAATATTAATTCCTCTTTTGTAAATTTTAAATTAAAAATTTCATTTAATCCAAAAGCAACCCCATTTTCTAATGCTGCAGATGATGATAATCCAGCTCCAATTGGGATATCTCCAGAAAAAATTAAATTAAACTCAGGAATTATTATGTTTCTTTTTTTTAACTCTGCTATTACCCCTAATACATAATTCTCCCATTTACTTTCTTTAAGTGGTTTTATATTTTCAATACTAAACTCATAAGTTTCTTCTCTATCTATAGCTGTAATACTACTTTTAGCTAACGAAGACTCTTGAATAGCAATGTAAATTCCTTTGTTTATAGCTGCTGGAAAAACAAATCCCTCGTTATAATCAGTATGTTCACCTATTAGATTAATTCTTCCCGGTGAAAAAACGAGTAATGGTTCTTTTTTAAACGCCTCTATAAATTTTTCTTTTATTTTCTTAATCAATTCCAAATTCATTTTAAGAAAAGTAGATATATGAATAAACAACTAGTACACTAATAACTACACCAGCTATAGTTACATATTTCCATGGAGTTATATTAACATGTTTTGTGTACACTAAATTAAAAGAGTTTTTCCTTGGCTGTAGCTTTCCTATAACCAACATGATTATTATATTAAGTACAAATAAAATGGCCATTACATGTAAAAAATGCGGATAATTCTCTTTCCCAAAAACATATGGTTTAAGTACAAATTGACTAATAATGTATAATAATGAACCAGAAATAATTCCAACTTTTGCAGCTTTAGCTGGTACATACTTTGTAAAATATCCAACAACAACAATTGTTAAAATAGGAATTGAATAAATTCCATTAGCTTCTTGTAAATAACTAAATATACCACCTGCATACAGAAGTAAAGGGGCTACACACATTGCTATAATAGTTAATATAATCCCAAAACTTTTCCCAGCTTTTATAAGATCTATCTCAGAAGCATTAGTTTTAATGTGCGATTTATAAATATCAACACTATATAAAGTTATTGAAGAATTCAACGTCGAATTAAACGATGATAAAATAGCTCCGAATAATACGGCAGCAAAAAAACCCACTAATTCATTTGGCAATACTTTTTTTACCAACTCTGGATAAGCCTCATCTGGACTCTCAAGAGTATTTCCAAAAATGTAAAAGGCAATAATTCCAGGTAATACAACAATTAAAGGTCCTAAAATTTTTATAAAAGCAGCATATATTAATCCTTTTT
Organism: Tenacibaculum sp. E3R01; assembly: GCF_003318185.1. NCBI lineage: Bacteria > Pseudomonadati > Bacteroidota > Flavobacteriia > Flavobacteriales > Flavobacteriaceae > Tenacibaculum > Tenacibaculum sp. E3R01. Next base: position 134,597 of record NZ_QOCC01000026.1, read on the forward strand.
GGCCTTCTTTTAAATTTTTTGCTCCTAGTGCTCTTTGAATTATGGCTTGATTTGTTCCCCAGTAAAATAGCTGCACTAACATCATTCCTGTGAAAATAGTTCCAAAAGGAATCGAAGATCTTTCATTTCCAATAACTTTGAATTTTTCAGGTGCCTTTTCAGTTAAAATAATAACTCCATCAATAATACTATCATTTCCTATTAAAAGTAATCCAAAATAAGGAATTAACAACCCTCCTATTAATAATCCAACTGCATTAATTGTATCAGATATTGCTACTGCTTTCAAACCACCTAAAACTGCATACATAGCACCTATTAATCCTATACCCCAAATTGTTATCCATAAAGCAACTGTTTTATTTACTCCTAATAATTGAGGTATATCAAACATACTGTTCAAGGCAAGAGCTCCTGTATATAAAACAATAGGTAATAATACAATAACATAACCTGATAAAAACAGCCCAGATGCTATTGTTTTTGTCATTTTATCATATCGTGTTTCTAAAAATTGAGGCACGGTTGTTATACCTTCTTTTAAATATTTAGGTAATAATACAATTGCTGTAACTACCATGGCTATTGCTGCTAGTGTTTCCCAAGCCATTACTAATATCCCCTCTTTAAAAGCAGCTCCATTTAGTCCAACAATTTGCTCTGTCGATAAATTGGTTAATAAAAGTGATCCAGCAATTACCCAACCTGTTAAACTTCTTCCTCCTAAAAAATACCCATCAGATGTTATTTTTTTTGTTTGTTTACTTTTATAATAAGATATTACAGCAACTATCGCTGTGAAAGTTAGAAACGTAACAAATTGCATAACTATAATTTTTTAGGTTGTATTATAAATGAATATTTATAAGGTAATTTTGCTGGTATGGTATATTCTGGATGCACTAATCTTCCCCAAGAAGTGTCTCCTCCTACTCCCATTTGTAAAAAATCAATATTCCATTGAATTGTATTTCCTATTTGAATATCGGCTCCATGTTTTTTAGTTACTGGCACCAATCCAGAGGCTGAAACACTAGCTTCTTCGCTAGAAAAATCTATTTCTTTCATACGAAAGGGCCATATACTTGTATTTAATAGGTTCTGATTTAACCCAGTAACTTTCAAAGACAACTTTTTTGATACTACTTTTACCCAACGAACATCTGTTTTATTTCCTGTTTCTTGAGGTCTTGAATATCTATGAAATTGTTTTAAAATTTCACTTGAATATACACCAGTTTTTTGACCAGTTTTTCTATCCCAATAAGTTTCTTCTGGTCCTTTACCATACCATGAAATTACTTCGAAATCATTAGGTAATGTAACATACATCCCTATTTTTGGGATATTTGGTAATTCTTTTTTTAATGGATTAAATCTATATTGAATACTTAAACTACCGTTGTTATTTAAACTATAAAATACTTTTACTATTGCTATGTTATCGGGTAAATAATATTCTACTTCATAAAAGACTCCTTCATCAGTTACTATTGGTTTTTTTACTAATTTAGAAGTATAATCATAAGTAGCATTTTGCCAAATCTTAGCCCATTTATCCATTCCATTCCCAAGGTCATTATCGGTGGGTGGTCTCCAAAAGTTAGGACGAATCGCTTCTTTTGTTATTTCTTCTCCTTCAAAAACCCACGAATTTATTTCTCCAGAAATAGCATTAATTTTTAAAATTACTTTATCATTTTTAACTTCTAAAGTATTTTCTCCTGAATTAATCGTTAGCCTATTTCCTTTATTTTCATTTTCGTCTAAGAGATTTCTTTTTTGAAGCACAAATTCATCCCAAGCCACTTCATGATTAGCTGGAATTAAATTCATTTTATTTTTTTGACACAAACTAACTTGGAAAATATACTCTTTTAATGAATGAAACTTAGGTAAACTTCCAATATTTAAAACTACACTCTCTTGAGGTTTTATATCAATATTTTCTTCCTTCATTTTTAAAATTTCTTTTCCATTTTCTAATAATTTCCATGATATAATTTTATCAGATAAATCAGTAAAAGAATTCTTGTTTGTTACCTTTATTTTACCATTTCCTATATACTCAAAATGTACTGGCTCGTATACTTTTTTAACTTCTGAAAGATGTGGATGAGGATTTCTATAGGGGTCTACTAATCCATTATTTAAAAAATTACCATCTGTTGGTAAATCAGGATGATAATCGTGTCCATAAGCCAAATAAGGTTTTCCTTTTTCATCTTTATATTCTAGGCTTTGATCTACCCAATCCCATATATAACCTCCTTGCAAATTAGGATACTTTTCTATAATATTCCAATAGTCTTGTAAATTCCCTACTGAATTCCCCATTGCATGTGCATATTCAATCATTACAGATGGTTTCTTAGATTTAGATTCCCCGTGCTTAATTAAGTATTCAGGCTTAGGGTACATTGGACAATACACATCTGTATAATCTTCTTTCCCTGCTGGCTCATACTGTACTATTCTATTTTTATCATGGTCTTTTAACCATTTATAAGTGGCTTTGAAAATCTTTCCTTCTCCTGCTTCATTTCCTAATGACCATGAATAAATAGACACATGATTTCTATCTCTATAATACATTCGTTTTGTACGCATTAAATGTGCAGGTAACCAACTCATTTCATTACCTATTTGTGTTTTTTCACTTATTGCCAACGGATGACTTTCAATATTTGCTTCATCAATTACATATAATCCATAAGTATCACACAAATCTAACCAATATGGAGAATTAGGGTAATGAGAGCTACGTACTGCATTAATATTATTTTGTTTCATCAAAGTAATATCTTTTAACATTGATTCCTTAGAAATTACGTGACCTGTATATGGGTCGGTTTCGTGTCTATCTACCCCTTTAAAATAAATTGCTTTGCCATTAATTAATACCTGTGCATTTTTAATTTCAACTCTTTTAAATCCTATCTTTTTAGTTACGTATTGATTTTCTTCTTTCCTATTTTCATCTTCTAATAAAATTTTTAAAGTATAAAGATTTGGTTCTTCAGCAGACCATGATTTTACAGCTTTCAAATTATTATGGGCAACAACTTTAATTGTTGTATTTGCAGGGATACTTATTTCTTTTTTTTCTAAAATAACTACAGAATCATTATCAATTACTTGTGTAGTTATTTTTTTGCTTTTTAAACTATTTGTTGAATTAGTTATTAAAATTGTTCCTTCAAATACTCCATTTTTATAAGAGTCATCCAAATTAGTTTTAATATTAAAATCTTCTATAAAAACCTTGGGCCTAGTATACAAATAAACATCTCTTTCAATTCCGCTCATTCTAAGCATATCTTGACTTTCTAAATAACTTGCGTCTGACCAACGAAACATTTGAAGAGCTATTATATTGGAACCTTTAGTTAGATAAGAAGAAATATTGAACTCAGCAGGTGTCTTACTTCCTTGTGAATATCCAACATAGTTTCCATTCACATATACGTACATTGCAGATTTAGCTCCAGAGAAGTGTAAAATAACATCCTCTAATAAAAAATCACTTCTTAGGTCTATTTTTTTTCTATAGGTTCCTACTGGATTATAATCTTCTGGAGCATTCGGCCACTTAGTAGTAAAAGGAAAACGTTCATCTAAATATATTGGATACCCATAGCCTTCCACTTCCCAATTTGCTGGAACAGGAATTGTTTTCCAATCAGTATCATCAAAATTGATGTTTTGAAATGTTTTTGGTCTTTTTTTAGGATCTTTAGTCCAATGAAACTTCCATTTCCCGTTCAGGTTTATAAATCTTTTAGATTCTTCTTTTTTTTGAAGGTTAGAAGTTTCATAACCAAAAAAAGAAGCTCTTGGTGCTAGCTTATTTTCTTCAAAAACTTTATGGTTATAATGATTTACTTGTTTAGAAACTTCAATTAATGATTTGGTTTTACAACTATTAATTAATAATAATACACTAATACTAAAAGTAACTATGTTCAGTTTCCTTTTCATTCTATATTACTTTTTTGCATAAAATCTTCTTTAAATATTTTCTTTAAATAGAATAATAGCTCATTCGCATTATCTTTAGAAAACACCATAGGAGGCTTTATTTTTAAAACATTATTGTCTACACCATCAGTACTCATTAAAATTTTATGATCCTTCATTCTGTTTGCTAAATACGAAGCTTCTTCTGCTAAGGGATTCATATTCTTAGTAACTAATTCTATTCCTAGAAATAAGCCTTGGCCACGAATATCACCTATAATAGGGTAATCTCTTGCAAGCTTCTTTAACTCGTCCTTTAAATAATTACCTACTTCTAGCGCATTTTTCTGTAGTCCTTCATTTTTTACAGTTTCCAAAACTGCTTTACCAACTGCACATGAAACAGGATTACCCCCAAACGTATTAAAATACTCCATTCCGTTTGCAAATCTATCAGCTACTTTTTGAGTACAAGCAACAGCAGCTAATGGATGTCCATTTCCTAAAGGTTTACCTATTGTTACAATATCTGGAACTACATTATGTAATTGAAATCCCCAAAATGTTTTTCCCATTCGTCCACAACCAGTTTGTACTTCATCAGATATACATAAGCCTCCTTCATTACGTACATATTCATATACCTTAGTTAGAAAACCTTCTGGTAATTCTACTTGTCCACCACAAGAAATAATAGGTTCAATTATAAAAGCCCCTACGTTTCTACCTTTCTCTTTTATTTTGACTATCTGTTTTAATACTTCTTTTGCATATTTATTAGTAGCATCCTTATCTGTATATTTCCCTCTAAAAGTATCTGGTAATGGTATAATATGTGTATGTTCAGGTGCACCTGATCCTCCTTTACCATCAAATTTATACGAAGAAATATCTATGCATATATTTGCATTTCCATGATACCCAACTTCAGAAGCAATTATATCACGTTGCCCTGTATTTGCTTTTACCATTCTAATTGCCAACTCATTGGCTTCAGAACCTGAATTAACAAAATGCAAAACATTTAATTCTTCTGGTAATGTTTCTATTAATTCTTTTGCTAGTTGATTTATATTTTCATGTAAATACCTAGAGTTCGTATTTAGCAATGCCATTTGTTGTTGTCCAGCTTTTACAACCTGCTTATGTTCATGACCTACATGTGCTACGTTATTTACTGTATCTATGTATTTATTTCCAAACTGATCAATTAAATATATTCCTTGACCACGTACCATTTTAACAGGCACTTTATATTGTAAACTAAGACTCTTACCTAAGTGTTGTTTTCTATACTTAATTATTTCTTGGTTGCTCTTCGTTTCTAGATTATTTAAAACTTCAGACTTAAATAATAAATTTGGATCAGGGCAAATACTTTTCCATACTTCAACTTCTGAATGTAAAGCTACTCCCGGAAAATCATTTTCAAAGTGTAGCATTGATAATAATACTTGAAAATGTAAATGTGAAGCCCAACTTCCGTTTTCCTCTGAATTTCCTAAAAACCCTATACAGTCTCCTTTTTTAACTGGATTACCAACTTTAGCACCTTCTAAACTATCCATTGATAAATGACCATACAGGGTATAGAATTCAATATTATTTTCTTTATGTTTTACAATAATTAAACCTCCATATTCTTTAAACTTATTATTGTTTGTTACAGTAACAATTACACCGTTAACAGGAACATGTACTGGTGTTTTTGAAGGCAACCAAAAATCAATTCCTAAATGAATTGTTCTCTCTTCTCTTCCGCTATTTCCAATAACACTAAAATCTTCTGAAGTATATAATGACCTAGCTTCTAAATATCCTCCTGCTATTAACTTTTCTTGTTGGCTTTTTTGTAATTGATTAATTTTAAATTGAAACAGTTCTAAATCATTAAATTCTGAACTATGACCTAACCATAAACTTTCAACACTTAAATCTAATGGATAAATGATTTCCTTTTTTATTGTAGGAAATACATCGGTGAATGTTATTTCTTCTTCTTCTACCCACTTTTCAAATACTTCTTGATTAGGGTGTGCTTTATATCCACAAGCTTCTCTAAATGAATATTCTGAAAACTCTGCTGAAATGTTTCTCCATTTTTTTAAAACCTCCCAAGCTGGTTTTTCTGAGATTAGCAAGTACGTGTTGTCAGGTTCCTTTTCCTTATTAATAGCCGATTTAGTAACTGAAATTACTAATCGCATAGCAATAGCGTTGTATAAGTGTTTTAATTCTATTTCTTCTAAAGGAAATTCAAAATGATATCCTTTTATTATTGGTAAAGAAGCATCTAAAGGATTATTATGATGCATAATAGCATATGCACAGGTAATAGCTAAATCATTTATAATCTGAGTATAAATAGCATCACCATAGTCAATTGCAGCCTTTACTTTTGGAGCAATCAAACTTTCCGAAACAATTACATTATTATCATTTGCATCATTATGAACTACAGCTTTTCTAAGCATATCATACGACTCTTTACTGAATTCAAATCGTTCTTGAAAAAAAGATAAAATTTTCTTTTCTTCAGAAGAAAATAAATTGAGATACTCTTTTGTCCATAAAGACTGAGCAACGTCCCATTCAAAATAACGATGGGCTTCCGTATGATCAAACCCTTGTAAAGCTTTAGTTAATATACCACACTGTTTTCCTAAACTAAAGCGTAAATCATTTAACTGAGGATTTACACTACTCCATACTCTACCTGAAATCCATGTTAACAAGCGTACTTTTCTTATGTTTCCATTTTCATCAATAATTTCAGAAACAACTCTTCCTTTTTTATCAGTTATAACTTTAGGCGCTTCAAAATCACTTCCTTTTTTTTCTATAAAGCGTAATAATGATTGCTGAAAATCTAAATAACCAGCGTCTTCATTTAAACGAGAGATCTTTAAAATATACCCTTCTTCATTTTTAATTTTTATCCTAAAATTAAAATCAACTTCCCCTGGTAACTCTGAAACTTCCCCTTTTATATTAAAGAGGTCAAATAAAATTTCTTCAGCTTCTTTTTTATTAATTTTTATTTCTGTGTAATTCATTTTAATCTTTTTGTAATAACATTATAATATGTGCTGCACTCCAACTAAAATTTTGAGCATTCAATCCTTTTCCAGTAATTGGATGATAGTTTTCTCTTATGGATTTACCTTTTACTAAAACACCATTTGCTCCTTCTAAAATTTGCTTTGTTGCCTTATTAGCTTCATTTATAAACCCATAATTATGAAGCCCTTTTACTCCAAAATAAGCTTGATCTAACCAATTAGGCCCTCTCCAATACCCTTTTAAAGGATTAAATTTTTCATGGTCTGCACTCATAGTTTGAAATGGTACTTTTGTATAAAATTTTGCAGGATTCATCATTTTATCCTTTACCTTTTCTGCTTGTTTTTGGGATGCTACTTTAGCCCAAAGCGGAGTCCACCCTTCACTTCCTTCACCTTTTATAAATTTTTCACCATCAATACTAGTATCATAAAACCATCCTTCTTTTTCATCAAAAAATTGTTGCTGTATCATCGCTTTTAACTTTTCTGCTTCTTTTAAAAAAATCGCTCTATCATCTTCTTTTTCACTAATTTTTGCTAGTAATGCTAAATATTTTTTTTCTGCATATAAGTAAGCATTTAAATCAACACTTTCTTGATTTAAAGAATAAGCTCCTTCAGAATTTTTAAGAATTTTTGAGTTATCAAACCGAATTGCATTATCCATTCCACTTTCCCATTTCGCTGCTACTAATGAACCATCAGTTGAACCATACTCGCAAAGTCTATCTTTATCATGATCTCTTTTGTTGTACCACCATTCATGGTATTTTTTAAGCTTTGGATACATTTCTTTTACAAACGCTATATCCTTTTCTTTTTCGTATATTTTTACAACAGCCCAAGCAGCTAATGGTGGTTTTGTATCTCTATAATTATGTTTTTCTATAAGTGTATCTCTATATACGCAGTCAGCTACAAATCCATCATCATTTTGAAAATCAAACATTAATTTTATTTGTTTTTTAGCTAATTCAGTATTGTAATATGAAAGTCCTACTGCATGTTTCCATGAATCCCAAGACCAAAATCCATTAAACCATTTATAGTGATAACTAGGAAACAATCCTTCATGTTTTATTTCGCCAGCAGGTATACGCCAATTATTTTGTAATGTTAACTGCGCTTTTGCTAAAACTTGGGTATATTTACCTTCTTTAAAAGTTGTTTTCTTGTTAGCTATTAAGCTTTTTAACTCCTTTAACTTCTCACTTTTCCTTTCTTTTAATATAGTATCGAAGTCTATTTTTTTAATTGACTTTAGTTCATTATTCCAATTATATTCAGGAAAAATAAATGTTTGAGAAATGCTATATTCTTTCACCTCTTTTGGCTTAATACTCACCACATTTTTTGCCTGATAGTGTAAACTATCAACTAATTTTACAATAACCTTATCAGGAAATTTCAAATAACCTTTTGCTTTAGATTTTACTGAATTAATTTTTAAAATTTCATCTTCTAATTCAAAAGACAATCCATTTGCAAAAACTGGAGAATGCCCCCAAATAAGTTCTAGTTTAATATTTTTATTCGAGATGTTTTTTATAGAAGTTTTAATAAGTGCCGTATGACCATTTTTATACACCAGTTTTTGAGAAATTTCAAGACTCTTATTTTTAAAATCTTGTTCTAAATGACTAGCATAGCTTTTTGAGTTTATTTTTTGTAGAGCAATAGGAAAATCATTTTTTTCAATAATACTTAAATCTACAAACGAAGTAGTTAACCAAACACCATTTTGTTGTGTCATTAAAAAAGGGCCTGAAAAACCTATTGACTCACCTACGCTTTCATGAAAACTATATCCAAACCATGCCCCTTGATCAGAAAAAACTAATCCTTTTTTATCAAATTTTTCTTGAGGTGAAAAAGTATAATCAAGAATATTTGAATACTCTTTTAACTTTATTCCCTTTCCATTATTACTGTTTTGTTTACAGCTAAACAACACAATAGATAAAACTAATATTATATTTATTTTTTTAACCATTCTGTAATTGAATTGTCCATTTAATATTAAATGTTTCTTGTGAACTGAGTTCTTTTAAACCTATTTTGTTATTAAAACTATTTGCAATTCCTGTTACAGGTTCAATAGCAATATAATTTTCTATTTCAGAAGTATACACTTGTAAAAAATTATTGGTATTGGACGATTTAACATCTATACTATAGTTGGATGTTATCAAGGATGCCTTTCCATTTTTAAGTTCATAGCAATTATCCCTATTTTGATTACCTATCAAAAAATTTTGTTTACCATCTAAATCTTTCATAGCAATTGGTATCATTTTTTCATTGTGTACTATTATGCTTTTACTATCAAACTTCAATAAACTATCTTTTCTGTTTTCTGTATAAAAATAAGGATGCCATCCAATTGTAAAAGGAAAAGATTTATCGTCCTCATTTTTTACATAAACATCTAATGTTATTTTATCTTTATAAAGTGTATATATAAGTTCAACTGAATAATCATAAGGAAACCCTATTACTTTTTCTTTACTGATGTACAGGAGTTTTACACTTACATTATCAGCCGTTGTTCTCCTCTTGATTTCAGTAAATTTTTTATTATATAACAATCCATGTATGGCTTCTGAACCATGACTATTATCAAACGTATACTTTTCTTTTTTATAAATATATTCACCTTTAAAAATTCTATTCACAAAAGGAAATAAAACAGCTGAAGCATAAGACTTAAGATAGGGTTCTTCCTTTGAAAAATCATTAATTATTTCTTTTCCATTAAGTAATAACTTCGTTAAAGCACCTCCATTACACAGTGAAATATCTGCTTTAGAATTACCAAGTTCTAAGTGAATTAAATTTGTATTGTTATTTTTTAACTCCAATATTTATAAAGATTTTCTAAGTATTAAATTATAAGGGTTTGCTATTTTTACTTTTTCATTATTAATTATCATTGATGCTAATCTTTCTCCCATACCTTCAAAATCTGTAGATATAGTTGTAATACCACCTTCTACAATCTCTTTTAATAATGTATCATTATATGAAATAACCCCAATATCTTTAGATATTTCAAATTGACTTTCTTTGCACTCTTTTATTATTCTAATTAAATTTCTATCATCAGGAATTATATATACATCTCCATTGCAAATTTTGTAATCATTTAAAGTTTTAATACACTTACCAGTAACATTATAATCATTACAGAATTTTTGAAAACCAAGTAGCAACCCATCTGGTTGTTTTTCTTTGTCAAAAAGAAAAATTAATTGCTTATACTTTTTAAGTAAATGTTTACATCCTACCAATCCTTTATAAATATCCTTTTCAAAATCTTGAAATATTGAAGGATATTCCGAAATCTCTTCTTTTGTTTGATCTAAAATATATACTTTATCTTTTGGTAACCTTTCCAAAACACTATTAAGATTATTTAACTTAGCAGGCATCACAACATAATAATTATACTTTCCTAGATTATCAAAAATTAGCTTTTGAAAAACATCATAATTAAAATGATGAAAGAAAATATCTACCTCAATGTTATTTCCTAATTTGTTTAAAAAGGAATTATATAAATCTTCTTTAAAAGCATTTAACTCATCGAAAAGTAAAAATATTTTTTGACGAATATTAATACTCTCACTATTTATATAATACCCCTTACCTGGTATTGATTGTACTATCCCTCTTGCTTTTAAATCACCGTAAGCCAACAATACTGTATCTCTTGAAACTGAAAGCTCTTTTTTAGTTTCTCCTATAGAAGGAAGTTTATCTCCTTTTTTATAAGTACCATTAAGTATAGCCTCTTCAATAGACTTTATAATTTGTTTATACTTTGGTAATCCTACTTTATCTTTTATACTAATCTTCACTCTACGAATATATTAAATAAAACACCAACTGGTAGGTACTAGTTGGTGTTTTATAAAAAAAATACACTCAACAATATGTTACCTAAATACAAATCCTTTTTTCATAGGGTCTTGAGGGTCAATAATAAAATTTTGTTTTCCAGTTATATGTGCAGTTCCTTCTACTTGAGGTATTACAGCTTTAAAAGTTCCATAATCTTCTTCTGAAACTACCGATCCTTTAAATACTGAACCAGTTATACTTTCAATACTCATAGTATCACCAAAACCTATTTCTTTTCTTTTTTTATGTATAGCCATCCTCCCTGACACTCCTGAACCTGTAGGGCAACGATCTACTTCACCTTCTGCAAAAATGCAAACGTTTTTACTATCAACTCCTGAAGATTGTTTCGTATTATCTATAAAAATGGTTCCGTATAAAAAACTTAAATCACTTTCAAACGGATGTAAAATTTCTTTATCAACTTCCATTACAGCATGCTTTATATCCATTCCTTTTGCTATTAATTGTCGATATGATTTTGGAGTTAAATCAAAGTCAAAATTATTTTTAGCCATATCAACATAAGCATAAAATGCACCACCGTAAGCTAAATCATAAGTCACTTGTCCTATTCCGTCTAAAATCACCTCTCTATCCAAACCAACTACAAAGCTTGGAACACAATGGAAGCGTACTCCAGTTACTTTTCCGTTTTTAACATTTGCATAAGATGTTATTCTTCCACAAGGAGCATCTATTTTTAAAATGTTATCTCCCTCCTTTATGGGTATCCAATTCATTTCTATTGCTAATGTTGAAATTGCAATAATTGCATGTCCACACATAGTAGAATATCCTTCATTATGTAAAAAAATCACACCAAAATCGCCATCATCATCATTTGGTGGTAACAAAATACAACCATACATATCGGCATGTCCTCTAGGTTCAAACATCAATGCTGTACGCAAATAATCATAATTATCTTTACAATAACGTCTATATTCTAATACATTGTCCCCTTTCAATTCAGGAAAACCATCTACAATTACCCGTAAAGGTTCACCTCCAGTATGCATATCAATAGTTTTAATTTGCATCCAATTTTCTGGTACACTAAATTCAGTATTTTTTAAAATATTTTGATATGTTTTACTCATTGGTATATTTTTTATAATAATAATTAGCAGCTGTTAAATCTTCTAACGCATGACCTACAGATTTGAAAAAAGTAATTTCACTTGAAGATACTCTACCTTCTTTTTTATCTGTACATAATTCAAATAAATCAGCCTTCACCTCTTCTTCTTTTAGAATACCTCTCTGTAATGGAATTAATATATCTCCACTTTCTTTTAACCCTCCTTGATAAGTATCTACATAAATTAATGACTTTTTAACCGCCTCATCATCAGCTTCTCTTGTATCCTTTTTATAAGCACCTACCAAATCTACATGCTGACCTTCTTTTAAGTATTTTCCTAAAACCAAAGGCTTAGGAGATAATGTTGCACTAGATATGATATCAACTTCTGAAATTTTATCTTCTATATTTTTAACAGGAACACTTATGTAATCCTCTCCTTTTAATTGGTCACAAATTCTTATTGCTTTTTCATAATTACGCCCCCAAACATAAACTTTTTCAATAGCACGTACCGATGCGTGCGCTTTAATCAAATTCACAGATAATGCACCAGTACCTATCATCAATAAACTTTTAGAATCTTTTCTTGACAGAAATGATGACGCTAAAGCTGAAGCTGCTGCTGTTCTTTTAACCGTTAAACTCTTGGCTTCTAAAATAGCTTTTATGCTTCCTTTTATGGCATCTAAATAAATATAAGTTCCTTGTATTGATGGCATATTAAACTGTCCATTTTCTGGACTTACTGTTACTATTTTAACTCCTGCATTCTTACTGGGGTTCCAAGCAGGCATTAATAATAATGTTGAGTCAGATTTCAATTCAGGATTTGGAAAATCATGATGGTGCCTCATAGGCACTATTATCTCATTACAAGAAAACATTTTTTTTAACTCGTTTACTAACTCTAAAAACACTGTATTTTGCTCAATAAACGTGTCTGATATTTGTAGAATTTCATTCATGATACTAAAAGTATTAAATTCTTAAAAACTACATTCAATATTACCATAATAAAGAATAATATTATACAAACTATAGCTAAAATAGTATCACTAGCTATTTCTGAGAGCTAGTATCTTTATGTTATAAATTATTTTTTATGAAACATCTTAGAAATACAATTGTATTCGTTTTTTTAGCCTTTATTGGTTTAGCATGTAAATCTTCAAAAGAAGATATTAAAGTTCAAAATTTTAAAACTCAATTACAAACTTTATTTCCAAAAGCTGAAATTGATTCTATAGCAAGTAAAGATCATTTTAGTGAATCATATAGAGTTATTTTAGATCAAAACCTCAATCCTAAAAATCCTTCAGAAGGGACTTTTAAGCATTATATATATGTTTCACATAGTGCTTATGCTAATCCTACTGTTTTAATCACTGATGGTTATGCTTCATATAATAGAACTAGTGAAATAAGTAAAGTATTTAAAGGAAATCAAATTATTGTAGAGTATCGTATGTATGGTAAATCAAGACCAGAACCACTTCCTTGGAAACACTTAACAAACGATAATGCTATTGAAGATTACCATAATCTTGTTACCAAACTTAAAACTTTGTACAAAGGCAAATGGATTTCTTCAGGAATTAGTAAAGGAGGAGAAACTACGTTAATTTACAAATCAAAATATCCAAACGATATTGATGTTGCTGTTCCTTATGTTGCTCCTATGATTAATGGATTAGAAGACCAACGTACTACTAATTTAATTAACTCTGTTGGAAGCTCTGAATGTAGAGACAAGATTAAAAACCTACAAAGAAAAGTTTTAAAAAATAGAACAAAAGCACTTGATGCTTTTAAGGAAATTGCAGCTAAGAATAATTTACAATTTAACGAGGTTCCACATGAAGAAGCTTTAGAATATGCTGTTTTAGAGTTTCCTTTTTCATTCTGGCAATGGAGAGGCGGTAACTGTGAAGAAATTCCTTCAATTGATGCGCCTATTAAAGATTTAGTAAACTACATACATAAAGCTGTGGGTATTGGATTTTATTCAGATAAAGGTTATAAGAAATATCTTCCTTCATTTTATCAGCACATGAGAGAATTAGGATATTATGGGTTTGATTTTGCCCCTGTAAAAGATTTACTAAAAGTAGTTACAAGTACCTCTAACAAAAGATTTGCTCCTAAAGATGTAGATCTAACTTACAATTCAAAATATATTAAGGATGTTAGAAACTATGCTGAAAATAAAGGTAATAATATTTTATATATTTATGGAGCATACGACCCTTGGGGTGCATGTGCACCAACTCCAAAGCCAGAAGTTGATGCCCTTAAAATGGTTTTAGCTAACTCAGATCATAGCACTAGAATTAAACATTTTTCTAAAAAAGATCAAGATAAAATATATGCTAAACTTCAAAGTTGGTTAGGTGAAAAAACACAGATTTATAAATTATACAATAATTAAACAACAAACCAAATGATTGGAATTGGAGGTTCAACAATAGCTGAAGAATTAGCAAAAATAAAACCCAATATTAATGATATTCAACCAATACAAAAGGAAGAATTTCAACAACGTATACAAAAAGCTTCAAGCTTATTAAAGAAGATGAATGCCCAAGCCATGTATTTACATGCTGGTACTAACTTATTTTATTTCACTGGTACTAAATGGAACTCTAGTGAACGTATGGTAGGTGCTATTTTATTTTCAAATGGAGATATAGAATATATAGCTCCTAAATTTGAAGAGGGTACTATTCTAGACTTTATGCTTATTCAAGGAAAAGTACAATGCTGGGAGGAACATGAAAGCCCATATGAGCTATTTATAGCTTTATTGGAAAAAAGAAATATTAACGGTGGAACAGTTTTTATAGACGAAGCTACTCCTTTTTTTGTTTCTAATGGTATTTCTAAACTTACAACAAGTTACAATTTTGAAGATGCTAAAACTATTACTGCTTCTTGTAGAATGGTAAAATCTAAAGCCGAAATAGCTATTATTCAACGTGCAATGGATATAACTTTAGAAGTTCAAAAAGCAACTGCACGAATTTTACATATAGGAATCAGTACAAAAGAAGTTACAGAGTTTATCCACGAGGCACATAAGCGCTACGGCATACCTTCTGGTTCTTATTTTTGTATAGTTCTTTTTGGAGTAGATTCTTCTTTTCCTCATGGTGTAAAAGCCCCGAAAGATTTAGAAGAAAATGAAATTGTTTTAGTGGATACTGGATGCCAATTACATGATTACATTTCAGACATTACTAGAACATATGTTTTTGGAACTCCTACTAACAAACAACGTGAAATATGGAATATTGAAAAAGAAACTCAACTAGCAGCTTTTAATGCCGCTCAAATTGGTAATTCTTGCGCTTCTATTGACAAAGCTTCCAGAGCTGTGTTAGAAAATAATAAATTAGGTCCAAATTACAAGTTACCTGGACTTCCACATAGAACGGGACATGGAATTGGTCTAGATATTCATGAATGGCCATATATTGTTAGTAACGATTCAACTATTTTAGAACCAGGAATGTGCTTTAGTAATGAACCTATGATTTGTGTTCCTAGAGAGTTTGGAATTCGACATGAAGATCATATTTACATGACAGAAAGTGGTCCTAAATGGTTTACAAAACCAATGCTTTCTATAGATAATCCGTTTGGAGAGTAATAACACTTATATAAAAAAGGCTACCCTCTATGGGTAGCCTTTTTAATTTAAATCACATTTATATGATTAGAAACTCATACTTATGTTTACAGTAACTCCCGTACTTTCAGGAACATTTCTACAAACACCTCCTACGCAAACTAAACCTCCACGCTGTCTTCCATAATTCAAAGCAAACCTATGTGATTTGTATGTATAACTTCCTCCTAAATTGTAATAATGGATTTTTTTAGACACATCTGTACTTCCATAATTATATATATCACTAACATAAAAAGCTAAATTTGATGAAGTATTAAACTCTACAGTACCTCCAGTCCAATTCTTTCTATCATCTTTAGTCCATAAATGTTGAGCTTCAAAACGAATAGACTTTCCATTTCCTATTTTAAATGTTGATTCACCAACTAAAATATCAGCTCTCACTTCACCAGCCTGCTCTTCTATAAAACGCTTATTATAATATTGATTTACATAATAAAAAATACTACTCCATTTTTTTGACCACTTTTTACGAACTTCTAAACTAACCTCAGAAAAATATTTTTCACCAAAACCCAAAAGAGAAGTATCATAATCAAAATTATTAAAATCTACATCTCCTTTTAATCCTGCCCAATAAGAAGCATTTACAGCAATTTTGGTTCCGTACTTACCTCCTAAAAGAGTTTTCTTCTTTATTTTATAATACAAATCCATTTGACCTCCTATTTCTCCTAACTTAACTAAAGTAGGATCTATAAAGGAAATTTGAGGTTGCGCTTGATATACATATATATTCGTTAACAGATAATCATGTTGTTTAGTAAGCCCAGGAATGTAATTTATAATATTTTGATTAAAATTTTCCTTTACTGCATCTCTTTCTGAATAGAAATTAGCATTTTCCATTCTTCTTAAAGTAACATCGATACCTAAACCTTTTTTAGCATATCCTAAGTTTAATAAAAAAGAGTTTCCTTTTTTAGCATTTCTTACATTTCCAAAAACATAAATAGCATCTTCTCCTTTCGTTACATATTCAGCGTTAGAATAGAAATTACCTGAAGAAAAATCTACTCTCCCAGAAAAGCTATTTGTTAATGAATTAAATTTAGGTGTCAAGATTTCATTCTTTTGGTTTCTTCCAAGATAACTAACTCCGAAAACCAAATTAGAATTTTCAAAACTCAATAATTGTGATAAATCTATATTAGAGTCAAAACCAAAAATTGTTCCATCTGAATATTTAAAACCGGCTCTCTGTTGTCCAAAAACAGCTGTTACATCGATATAATCTGTTGGGAAATATTTTACACGAGCTCCCCTTAAAGCATTGTTAATCCCTAATTGTCTATTCTCCCATGTTCTAAAAATCAATCCACTTCCAAATTGTTCATAAAAATGACCAACTGTAAGATTTATTTTTTCTGATTTGTAACCAGCATAATAAAGACCTAAATTAGTTTTTTCAAAACCTGGATAATAATTTAACAAAGCCATTGGTGAATAACTTTCTACCTGTAATCCTGCATAAAAATTTTTATATCCATATTCAACAGTTAAATAATTATTAGATCTAAATCTATTTGGAGCAACAAAATCCCCAGTTTTTGAATCATCCATATAATATTGTGAGTTAGATTCAAACCCTATTGATAAGTAATCGTTTTCTTGAGCATTTAATAAAAAGCTTAAAAAAACAAAGCAAAGTGTTAGTAGGTTGTTTTTCATGATCTTAATCTACATTCTTTTTAATTATTTCATAAAGTTCATCTTCAAACCCAGGTGAATACCCCGAATGCCTGTATATAATTTTATTATTCTTTACAACTAACAACTCAGGCACAGTATTGATATTTAAAGCTCTTTGTAATTCTTGATTTTTATCTAAAAGAATTTTATAATCCCAAGCTTTTCCATTCGCTAGAGCTTTTACTCTTTTTTGAGATCTAGAATCATCGGTTGAAATAGCTATTAATTCTACATTTGTTTCCTCTTGCCATTCGTCATATACATCATTAATTGCATCTAACTCATTTAAACAAGGTACACACCAGGTAGCCCAAAAACTAAGAATGGTTATTTTGTCTTTCGAAATTTCATCAGAAATATTAACAGAAATCCCTTTTAAATTATGAAGTCTCTTGTTTGGTACAGTTTTTTGTGAATAGCTCATTATAGTAGTTAATAACAAGCAGAATAAAATAATTTTTTTCATTTTTAAGTTTTTCATTTAACATTATGTTTACATCTATTATGTAACAAAAAGAAAGATGTTTTCCCTACAAATATTTTAATATTTAGGCTAAAAAAGTGTGAAAGTATGTTAATTATTTCGGTTAAGTTTAAATTTTTAACTAAAAAAAAATAGAGTTATCAAAAAAAACGTAAAAAAAATGTAGGGTAAATTAGTTTTTTGTTGTTTTATAGTCAACAAATTAAGAACTATATAAATTATGAAAACAACAAAATTATTTTTAAGCTCTATTGTTTGCGCTTTAACTTTTACTCTTTTTATGGCATGTTCTGCTTCTTCTGATGCCGATCCTGGTAATGAAGAAACTGTAAAAAGTGTTGAAATAAAAAAAGACAAAGACGGTGATATTATTTTTACTGGTGAGGTTGTAAAATTTACTGTTATTGCTAACGGAGGTATAAATGTTACAACAAGTGCTACTATTTATGTAAATGGTGATAAAATTAGTGGTGACTCATTTAAACCAACAACTGCTAAAGCATATGAAGTAAAAGCTATTTACAAAAATGTAACAAGTAAAAACAAACTTAACTTAACTTGTGAGGCTAAAGGAGCTACTTTTCAAAAGAATGTTGTAGTTGAAGACTATACAGGTGCTTGGTGTGGTTGGTGTCCAAGAGTTTCACATGCATTGAAACTAGTAAGCGATAAAACAAGCAACATGATTCCTATTGCCGCACATATTGGTGATAACATGGAGAATAAATATTCAAAAGAATTAGCTAAAGCTTTTGATGTTAAAGGATACCCTACTGCTTATGTTGATAGAGCTAAATTATGGTCAAGTCCTGAACCACAAAACACTGCAGAAATTTTAAATTTAATAAAAGACAATGCTGTTTTAGGTATTAAAATGGAATCTACTTTAAATGGTACAGACATGAACCTTAAAGTTAGTGTTAAGTTTGGAAACACTTATGCAGGAAAACTAAAACTAACTGTTTTTGCTCTTGAAGACGGTATTGTATTAAGTCAGAAAAACTATACAAGTTATTATGGTGGAGCTTCAGATATTGCTGACTTTAAACACAACTATATTTTAAGACATTCTTTTACAAGCGTTCTAGGAGATGAAATTGACTCTAAAGAAACAGTAAAAGATAATGTTTACACGAAAGAATTTAAAGGAAGTGTACCAAGTACAATCAAAGATTCTAGTAAAATGAGTTTTGTTGCTATCGTTTCTAATGGAGACACTAAGGCTGCTATAAATTCAAGAAGTGCTAAAGTAAGTACTTCTAATAATTTTGAAGTAAAATAATTAGTAAGTATAAACTAATAATAAGAAGTGACTGTCTTGTAAAACAGTCACTTTTTTTATTCTACTAACATAAAGTTATATTCATTAAATGCCACTCCATAAAAACCTTTCTTTAGTTTTATATTTAGCACCTACTTTTTGGTAAAACTGAATTGCTTCTTTATTAAAACTAGGAGTTTGCCATTGTATACTTGTACAATTTTCAGATTTTGCATGCATCTTTATCTTGTTCATCATTTTAACTCCTACGCCTTTCCCTCTTATTTTTTCCATTAAAAACAAACAATCTAAATACATATAAAATTCTGCATCCCAAGTAGAGAATTGTTTCATAAATGTAGAGTATCCAACTATTTCATCTTTATCTTCTACCACCAGACAGTTAACAGTTAAAGGTTTTTTAAAAAAACATTCTAAGAACAACTTTTCTTTACCTTTACTATTAAAATCTGATTTTTCATAAATAGCATGCAACTTACATAGTTCTAATAACTCTTTTACATCTTTTTTTTGAATAAACCGTATATTCATTTTTCAGATTTTTAACAAGCACATTCAAATTCCGAGCCCTTTGTAGGTTTAGTGCCATTTGTTGCATATCCATCAAATTTCCACCATTCAATTCCTCCTATGAGTTCCTTCACTTTAAAACCTAATTTAGTCATTTTTAATGCCCCTTTTGTTGATGCATTACAGCCAATACCATCACAATAACAAACATAAGTTTTAGTTTTATCTAAGCTTTTAGTGCTTTCTTCTGTAATTTCTATATATGGAATGTTTATAGCTGTTGGAATATGTTCTTTATCAAACCCAAACTTTCTCCTTGCATCTAAAGCAATATAATCAGTACCTTTTTCAAAAGCTTCATATAAATCTGAAGGATCCATTTCATAATTTAATTTGTTTTCGTAAAATTCAATTTGTTTTTGTGCTTGTTTCATCTAATATTGGTTTTAAAAAATTTCGTTCATAACTAATAATACATTTAGTTTTATATGCAAATTCATATGCCTTTTTACAAGCTGTATCTGTTTCACTATCTATTCTATATTTTTCATACATTGAAAGTGATTTAAAACTAAATAAAGCTACTGCAATATTATTTGCACTTTCATGAGGTAAAAAATATCCGTGGTGTATCCCTTCAAACTTTTCTACTAAAGGAATCCACATTTTTGCATACTTTTCAAACTCTTTTACTTTAAATGGATCAATTGTATATTTTAAGTAACAGGTTATCATTTTCTTGATTTATATGGACAAATATATAATCACATTTGTTGTCTATTAAAAAATTAAAATGAGCATTATGCATCTATGATTGATTTTTTTTCAACTAAAGTATATTCATATTATTGTAACTTTGATTTTATGGAAATAAAGTATTTTAGGTTGATTAAAACTATAGCTGAAGAAGGAAGTATTGCTAATTCAAGTGAAAAGTTATTTTTAACGCAATCTGCCTTAAGTCATCAACTAAAAGATTTAGAAGAACAACTAGGGTTTAAGGTATTTCATCGTACTAGAAACAAATGGTCGTTAACTGAGGAAGGTATTGAACTTTACAACTTAGGGAATTCAATTTTAAAAAGTATCGATTCTAGTTTCAAAAATATTGAAAACATAAGAGCTGGTTCTACAGGTACAATTAAAGTAAGTACTGAGTGTTATTCATTTTATCAGACTTTACCTCGTTTTATTCAAAAAATGGGAATCTTATACCCTGATATTAATCTAGATTTAATTCTTGAGGCTACACATCAACCAATTACAAAATTACTATCCAATGAAATTGACATAGCCATAGTTACTTCTAAACCTAAAAATAATTTACTAACTAGCATTGATATTTATGAAGATAAAATTTTTGCTATAATGCACAAAGAAAATGAACTAAGTAAGTTAGACTATCTTACTGTAAGTGATTTTTCAAATGTACATTTAATAATACATTCTTATCCTTTAGAAACTGTTTCAATTTATGAGAAATTATTAAAGCCAAACAAAATTATTCCTGCTAAAATTTCTGCCATACCACTTACAGAAGTCGCTTTAAAAATGGTTGAAGCAAATTTTGGAATAATGTGCCTTCCTAAATGGACTTTAAAATCGTTTAACATCTCCAATGATATTGTTTTTAAAAAAATAGAAAAAAAAGGATTAAAAAGGAATCATTATTTAGTAATTAGAAAGGCGGATACTTCAAAAAAATATATTCAAGATTTTATTTCAAATTTTATTGATGAGTTTCCTATAATTTAAAATAAACTAATGAAAATCCTCCAATATTTAGTTAACTATATTTTCTTAATTGGTAAACTGAAAACAACCCAATAACAAGCTCAGCTATAACTCCAAAAACATATCCACTAGTTGGAGTGCCATCTATAATAATACTTAATATTCGCCCAGTAGCTAAAGTCAACATAAATAAAATATTTAGTTCTGTAGCACTTTTCCAGTAATTTTCTTTAATAATACCTACTAACCAAATACAAGAAATCCCGATATATAAACACATAATTGCTTTAAGTAAATTAGAAAGATCTATCGTACTTACTTCTATGTTTAAATTGGTAGATAATATTGACGGTGTTCCATAAATAATCGCAGTTGGTACTACAATCAATAAAGAAATAACAAGATGCAAATTTTTAAAAAATAGAATTCCTTTATAATTCATTTAAATAGTATGTTTTCTTTAATTAGTACATAGCTCTTAATCTATAATATTTTCCATAATCACATACTCTATTCCTCCTTTGTTAAATTTATTCGTTGTAGCTTTTAAATCAAATTTTTTATAAAATTTTTCTTTTTCAACTCGAGCATTACACCATATTCTTTTAGCTCCTTCTTTTTTAATAACATTTATAATGTTTTTTAATAAAACTGTACCATGTCCTAACCCTTGATATTCAATTAATGTTGCAAATTTTCTAAATTGAACTTCATTATTCTTAGTAAACAGTGATATTATTGAGGTTATTTTACCATTTACAAATAAACCAAAATGCCTTGCATTCATATCTCCTTCTAATTTAACATAGGATATTGGCATATTAGGCCACATAACTTTATGCCGAATAGGTAAAACATCAGAGGAATTTATTTGTCTAACTTCTGTAGCCATAGTGTTTACTTATTTTTTTTCTTTTGTGTTATCTAAATGGTGGTCCAGATACCCAGCCAACAATAGATTGTCGTGTTCCTTTTGTTATTGGTGTAACTCTATGCATAATAAATGATGGAAATATTACAATAGTTCCTTTTTCTCTTGGAGCAGTAACTATTTCTTTATTAACCATAAATTCTAAATCACCTCCTTCATAATCATTCGGATCAGATAATTGAATGGTCATACTTAACTTTCTTGCAGAAATTTCACCAGCTCCAAAATCTAAATGCCAATCAAAAAAATCTCCTTCAGAATACCTAGTAAGTTGTAACTCTTGATGAAACCCTAATAAATCAAACCAATATCTTTCATTATTAGTATTGATAGCTAAAGAAGCTAATTTGCTATATATCCAATCATTTTCAGGAATATTATCAATAAACATAACCGAACTTTTTCGCAAGTCATCGTTATATTTTTCATCTCCACTTATAGTAGCTTTGATAGTTGATTCATCACTCCAAAAACTAATTATCTTTTCAATTTCATGAGGTAAAAATAGACCTTGGTAATAAACAAATTCTGCAAAATTATGTTTAAGTGGCAATCCAAAAGGATAATTAATTGACATAGTACAAACTGATTAAACGTTATGATATTAATTTCAAATGAGTTTACAAGATAGTATTAATTTAAAAAATTAATACTTTTTTATAACAAGTAATTCATAATAATGAAACACCACTAACACTAAATCTATAAAACCGGTAAGTAGTTTTAAAATACCTAAAACAATGAAGTAATAATATCTTTAATGGTAATACTTTCTGCCTCTGCTTTATAGTTTTTTACCATTCTATGAGAAAGTATTGGAACAGCAACAGCCTGTACATCTTCAATATCTGGTGAATATTTTCCAGAAACAGCTGCGTAAGCTTTAGCTGCTAAAATTAAATTTTGTGATGCACGTGGCCCTGCTCCCCAATCAATATATTTTCTTACAAAATCAGTTGCTTTTTCAGATTTAGGTCTTGTTTTACCTACTAATCCAACAGCATACTCAATAACATTATCTGCTACAGGGATTTTACGAATTAACTTTTGAACTTCAATTATTTCATTCGCAGAAAAAATAGAATTTACAGTTTGATTAATTATAGATGTAGTGCTTTTTACAACTTCTACCTCTTCTTCAAAAGTTGGGTATTCTAAGTTAATAGAAAACATAAACCTGTCTAACTGTGCTTCAGGTAATGGATATGTACCTTCTTGCTCTATTGGATTTTGAGTTGCTAACACAAAAAAAGGTAAATCTAATTTATAATGCTGTCCAGCAACTGTTACTGAACGTTCTTGCATTGCTTCTAATAAAGCTGCTTGAGTTTTAGGAGGTGTTCTATTAATCTCATCTGCTAAGATTATATTTGAGAAAATTGGCCCTTTTATAAACTTAAATTGACGATTCTCATCTAAAATTTCGCTTCCTAAAATATCAGAAGGCATTAAATCTGGAGTAAACTGAATTCTTTTAAAGTTAAGCCCTAAAACATCTGAAATTGTATTTACTAATAAAGTTTTAGCTAATCCAGGAACACCAATTAATAGTGAATGTCCTCCACAAAAAACAGATAAAAGTGTAAAGTTAACAGCCTCTTGCTGTCCTATAATTACCTTTCCAATTTCTTGTTGTAATTGTGTGTATTTTTTAACTAAATTATTTACAGCAGTTACGTCAGACATTTTACTATTATTTTTATATAAGTATCCGCTCAAAAGTAAGGTTTCATCTTTAAACTATTGAGCGGATATCTATGAGTTATTTTATTATTTATTTTCTTTCTTCCAATCTTTTTTAAATGTACATTTTTTATACTCGTTCCCTAATTTAATATAGGTTTCTTGTATTTTTTCTTTTGACCATTTGGTAACAGTTTCTTCTTTTTTCTTAGCTAAAGCAAATTGTTGCATTCTAACATAATCTTCTACAATATCAGCTTTATGAGTATCAGTTCTATTTTTTACGAAAATAACCTTATACATTTTCTCTCCACCTCTAGTTTCATCGTAAAAAACATCAGATAATTGACCTTGCTTTAACTCACTAATTCTAGCAAATAAATCTGGTGGCATTCTTGTTAATTCAAATGTTGGCTCTTGTGTATATGGATTAACTAATAAACCTCCGCTATTTTTCGTATCATCATCTTCAGAATATTTTTTTACAGCCTCATCAAAAGTAATTTTACCTTCTTTTACTTCAGCTACAATTCTTTCAATCTCATCTTTTGTTTCCTTTAATTTTTCATCAGAAATTTCTGGTTGCATTAAAATATGAGATACTTCTCTACCTTTACCTTTTATTTTATGTAACTGAATAATATGATATCCAAAAATAGTTTTAAAAGGCTCAGAAATTTGACCTTCATCTAAAGAAAAAGCTACTTCCTTAAACTCTTTAATAAATTGAGTTTCTTTAGTTATTACTCCCATGTTCCCCTGATTACGAGTTACACTAGGATCATCAGAATTAATAATAGCTTTTAATTTAAAACTAGAACCTTCTTCAACTTCTTTTTTTATTTTGTTTAATTTCTCAACAACTCTATCGCTTTCCTCTTTTGTTGCTTCAGCATATAAAACCAGTTGAGCTAAACCTACTTCTGCAGGAATTTCAGGTAATTCATTTTTTTCTTTCAAACCATTAAAATACACACGTACTTCTTCAGGAGTTACATCAATTTTTTCTGTTATTTTTTGCTGTTCTTTTTCTATGAGTGTATTTTCTCTCTGAACTTTAACTAATTCCCTTCTCATTTCATCGACACTATTAAAATTATAAACTTTAAGCATCTTTTCTTTACTACCATATTGATTCAAAAAATAATCAATACTTCTTTTAACTTTACTATCAATTTCACTTTGAGAAACTGTTATACTATCAACAACAGCATGATGTGCCAAAAGTTTTTGTTGCATTAATTCTTCTAACATTTCACAATCAGTAATAGTAATTTTACCTTCACTTCTAAGTTCTATTTCTTGTTTAAATTTATCAATATCAGAATCTAAAACAATATTTTTACCAACAACAACAGCTACTCCATCAATCTTGTTTTGTTGTGCTTTTAAGGTTAGTACAGTTAAAAATAAAGTTAGTAAAAGGCTAGTATTCTTTAAAGTTTTTGTTTTGAATAGCATCATTTATCAGCGTTTTTTCAATCTCTCTTATTAATTCTAATTTTCGTTTATGTAAAATAATTTGTTTTATTCTAATATTTACATGACTCAAAGGAGCTGTTTCATTTTTTTTCAAAATATTTTTTACAGCGACCAAATATACTCCTAAACTATCTTCTTTTTGTATGAATTTTGATATTTTTAACAGTTTTTCTTTTAATTCACTACGAAATGGAGGTATTTTTCGTTTTAAATAATCAATAGTTACCCAAGAAGTATCTTGCAAACGATATGATTTAAAACTTAACAAATATTTTTCTAAATCTTCTTTATCTTCTTCTTTTTCAGATTTAAAATTTTTAACAATTTTATCTTTATCTAAATGGTCATTTCCAAAAAACAAATAATCAAATTGTAATAGTTCATCATTCAATCTAAAATTATCTTTATTTTTTTCATAATAAGATCTCACTTCACTTTCAGAAACTATTGTATCTAACTGTTGTTTTATTAGTTTTTCTTTATACCCATTTATGTATAAACCAGCTTTGTAATCATTAACTAATTTCTCAATTTCAAGACTACTTATTTCAGATATATTTTCTTCAGCCTTATTTAAAAAAAGTTGTTGTTTAGCCCATGAGTTTATTAACCCCTTTACAACAACAATACTATCTTGTTTTGATAAATTTTTTGGCAGTAGATTTTTAATATCTTTTTTATAAAGATGGGTGTTATATACTGAAGCTATTAATTTTCCTTCTTTTGTTCTTTGTTTTTTTAAAGTGATCAAATCACAAGAAATAAAAAAAAATGTGCTTAGTAATAGTAGTAGAAAATAATTTTTCACTTTTTATTGATTATATATTTGTTTTAATTTTTTAAGTTCTCTTTTTCTAATTCTTATAACATTATTCTTTCTTAGGGCTTTTATCCAATCATCTTCTAGTTTTTTTTGATAATCACTTATTACCTCTCCTTTAATATCTTCTAGTTTCTTTTGCTTATAGTTTCCTTTTGTTTTATTAAAAAAACGTTGCAAACCAATAGAATCATTAGCTGATTTTTTCCATATTTTTTGTTGCATTAACTCAAATAAAAGTAACCCCTCTTTATATTCAGTTAGTGTATATTTATACTCTGGTTCTTTGTTTACTAAATCTTCTTTAAAGTAATTAAAAATCTCTTCATTTTTAAATCCCTCAAATAATAATCCAATATCCTCTTTTCTTCTATATCTAATATAATCAAAAAAAGCTTTTTGTTTAATTTTTTTATTATTTATAGAAAGTAAGTTATCATGTGTTAATTGCATTTTAGACAATTCTTTTATTGATTTATTTGTAAAAATTTCAAAATTTTTATCATAAATACTTATATCATATTCCTTTTTTAATTTGTCTAGAACTGCCTTCTGAGATACTCTTAACCTATCAGAACTTTTAACTTTTTTCTCAATAGTTACTTTCATCTTATCAAAAGAGTTAATAGGGTAAGTTTTTAATAGTTTTACAATATGCCACCCAAACTTAGTTTTAAAAGGTTTACTAACTTCATTTATTTTTTTTAAAGCTAATACATTTACCTCAAAATCTTCAACCATTTTACCAGTTCCAAACTTTGGAAGTTTACCACCTAATTGTGCAGTTCCAACATCTTCTGAATATTTTTGAGCAATTTCTTCAAAAGATTCACCTTTTTTAATCTTCTTATACAATGAATCTATTTTTGCTTTTCCTACTATAGATCTATCTCTAGCTAAAATATGAGCTACTTCAAATTCACCTTTTGACTCTCTTTTTCCTGTTACTTTTAAAATATGATAACCGAATCTTGTTTTAAACGGATTTGATACTCCTTGCAAGTCTGTTTTATAAGCGTTATCTTCAAAAGGATATACCATTTTAAATGCTGAAAAGTACCCTAAATTACCTCCATTAAACTGCGCTGAAGGGTCTTCTGACATTTCTCTTGCTACCTTAGCAAATGATTCTCCAGACACAACTCTATTTCTAATTTCTATAATTTTATTATACGCTTTTAATGTATCTGCACTTGTTGCTTTTTTAGGTAATCTAACTAATATATGACTTGCTTTTACTTCATTTTTAATTCGTGAGTAAGCCTCTTTTACCATTTTATTAATTGACTCTTGATCTTGTAAATAAGGAGCAATCAATTGTTTTTTATACCCTTCTAATTCTCTCTTATAAGCTCTTACAGTATCTAAACCTAATGAATACGCCTCATTTACTTTTAACTTATAATTTATATATAAATCAAGATATTTATCAATATTTTTAGAATCTTCATCAACAACAAGTCCTAAGTTTTTTTCATAAACCCTTTTAAACTCTGAAACTGATACAGGTTTTTTATTAACACTAAACAATTCTTTTTTACTTTGTGCAACAATTGTTAAACAACAAAATAAAATAGCTATACTTAAAACTTGTTTTTTCATAAATTGCTTTTTATAAAGAAATAATACCTTTTATTAATTCTGCTTTTTTATAATACGAAATTACTTCATCAGAACTTTTAACCGTTAAATGTATAGAAACACTAACATATTTACCTGTTCTTGAATTTTTTGTGCTTATTACTGCTCCCCCACTATTAAATAAACTTTGTACTTCATCTACTTGTTTACCGTCTGTAGGAACGATAAATTTATATAAATATTTTGTAGGAAAACTACTTGTATCCTCTAATTGTGATTTTAATTTACTGTAAAACGCTTCTCTATCTGACATAATTATTTCATTTATCATATTTTTTATCAGAAAAAATATTTAAACTGATAAAGCACAAAATTACACTATTTATTAAATTTATAAATTGAAACTTTTATTTTTGCACGATGCAACAAAAAATAGTTCTAATTGGTGGACCTGGTACAGGGAAGTCATCTATCTTAAAAGAGTTTATTAAAAGAGGTTACGAATGTATGCCTGAAATTTCAAGAGAAGTTACCTTAACCGCTCAAAAAGAAGGAATTGACCAACTTTTTCTTGACCAACCTTTACTTTTTAGCCAGATGCTTCTTGAAGGAAGAGAGAAACAATATTTAGATGCTACTCAATCTGAAAAAGAAATTATTTTTTTTGATAGAGGAGTTCCAGATGTTCATGCTTATATGAATTATTTAGGTACTGATTACCCTGATACTTATATTAAAAAAAGTAATCAGTGCACTTACGACAAAGTTTTTATGTTAGCTCCGTGGGAAGAAATTTACAAATCTGACAACGAACGGTATGAAACTTTTGAACAAGCTGTAAAAATAGATCGTTACTTAAGAGAAACTTACGAAGAAGTTGGATATACTATAATTGATGTTCCTTTTGGCTCAGTAAAAGAACGTTGTGATTTTATTTTACACTCGTTGAAAAACGATGTCTAGCAAAGCTTTACATATACTTAATCAATATTGGGGGTATACTTCTTTTAGACATCCACAAGAAGAAATTATAAACGCAGTTTTAAATTATAAAGATACAATTGCTTTATTACCAACAGGAGGAGGAAAATCTATTTGCTTTCAAATTCCGGCACTAATAAACGAAGGTGTTTGCATTGTGATTTCTCCATTACTTGCTCTTATACAAGATCAAGTTGAAAGCTTAACAAAAAGAGGTATTAAAGCTACTACAATCCCTTCTGGTAGTTCTCAAGATGAAATAATTACATTGTTTGATAATATTCGTTTTGGAAATTACAAGTTTCTATATTTATCGCCCGAACGTTTACAATCTAGGTTTATTCAAGAAAAAATTAAACAATTAACAGTTAATTTAATTGCTATTGACGAGGCGCATTGTATTTCTGAATGGGGTCATGATTTCCGTCCTTCATATACTAACATTTCTATTTTAAGAGAGCTACACCCTAATATTAACATTATAGCTTTAACAGCATCTGCTACTAATAAAGTAATAGATGATATTAAATCTTACCTTGAATTAAAGTCTTGTAATCTTTTTAAAAAATCTTTTAACAGACAAAATTTAGCATATCAAATTTTTAACACAGAAGATAAGCTATATAAAATCACTCAAATATTCACTAAAATAAAAGCACCGGCTATTGTATATGTTTCTTCTAGAAATAGAACTAAAGAAATTAGTGCTTATTTAAATGCTAAGGGGTTTAAAAGTAGTTTTTATCACGGAGGACTTTCTACTCTTGAAAAACAAATCTCTTTTGATAATTGGATGTCAGAATCAACCCCCATAATGGTAGCTACAAATGCGTTTGGCATGGGAATAGATAAATCTAATGTACGTGTAGTTATTCATTTAAATCTACCTTCATCATTAGAAAACTATATTCAAGAAGCAGGTAGAGGTGGACGAGATGGTAAAAAAGCCTTTTCAGTTATATTAACTAATAAAAGTGATGTTAATTCGTTAAAAGAACTTCAACAAAAGCAGTACCCAACTATAAACGAAATTAAAATTATTCATAAAAAACTATATCAACATTTTCAAATATCAAAAGGAGAGCATATCGAATCTTCATTTGACTTTGATTTTTTAGCTTTTTCTAATAAATATAACTTCATCCCCAACAAAGTTTCTAATGCTCTTCAACTATTAAATAATAATGGAGTTATAACACTCAACTCAAGCTTTAAGCAAAAATCCACCATTCAGTTTATTGCTTCTAGTAAACAAATTATTAATTATTCAAAACATAATTCAACTACTAAAACGTTTATTCAAGCTTTATTAAGAATTTATGGAGGTGTATTTGAACAACCTGTTAAAATAAATGAGTTTTACATTGCAAAAAAAGCTAGTATTACCTCTACAAAAGTTGTACAGCTTTTAGATGACTTAGTAGAAAAGGGATATTTAGAATATAAAAAGTCTACTAAAAACACTGAATTATTTTTTTTACTTCCAAGAGAAGATGATTATATTATTAATCGTATTTCAAAAAACATAAAAGCGTTTTACAAACAAAAAAAACAAAAGGTTAACGATATTACTTTTTTTGTTGAAAATAACACGGTTTGCAGAAGCATTCAGTTATTAAATTACTTTGATGAAGAAACTACTAAAAAATGTGGTATTTGTGACGTTTGTTTAAGGGATAAAAAAGGAATTAAAAATAATATAGAAATTCTTATACTTAACATAATAAAAGAACACAAAGAATTATCCTCTAAAGAAATCTGTACCTTAGTAAAAGTAAAAGAAGGAGACATTTTAATACATTTGCGAAAATTACTAGCCAATGAAATAATTGGTATTACAAACTACAATAAATATTTTATAAAATAATGAGAGATTTACGTATCGTTTTTATGGGAACTCCTGATTTTGCTGTAACTATACTAGAACACTTAGTTACTAACAATTATACTATTGCAGGAGTTATAACTGCAGTTGACAAACCAGCTGGTCGTGGTAGAAAATTAAATCAATCTGCAGTAAAAAAATACGCGCTATCTCAAAACTTACCGGTTCTACAACCTAAAAACCTAAAAAGTGAAGAATTTCAAGCTGAGCTAAAAGATTTAAATGCAAATTTACAAATTGTAGTAGCTTTTAGAATGTTACCAAAATCTGTTTGGGCAATGCCTAAGTATGGTACATTTAACTTACACGCATCACTATTACCAGAATATAGAGGTGCTGCTCCAATTAATTGGGCTATAATGAATGGTGAATCTAAAACTGGAGTTACCACTTTCTTTATTGACGATAAAATTGATACTGGTGAAATTATACTTCAAAATGAAACTTCTATAAGAGAAGATGAAACAGTAGGTGAATTGCATGATAAATTAATGCATTTAGGTGCTAATTTAGTTAAAGAAACTGTTGACTTAATTGCAAAAGGTGATGTTAAAACAACTAAACAACCTGAATTAGAGGAAAAGTCAGCATACAAACTATACCCTCATAACTGTAAAATAGATTGGTCTAAATCATTAAATGATATATATAACCACATAAGAGGACTAAACCCATACCCTGCTGCCTGGACAACAATTAATAATAATGAAGAAGAAATTACAGCTAAAATTTATTCCGTTTCCAAAGAATTTTTGTCGCATGATTATAATAATGGAAAAATAATCACAACAAAATCAACATTAAAAATTGCAGTTAAAGATGGTTTTTTAATAATAAATGAAATTAAGCTTTCAGGAAAAAAACTAATGGACTCAAGAAGTTTGCTAAATGGTTATCAATTTTCTAACGAAGCAATAGCCCTGTAGCCCTTTACTTATAAGGTAATTACAGTTTTCAACAAATAAACAAGTAGGGTTATTAACAATTAGACCCTTTTTATTAACAAAACACCTTTTTTTTTGCATCAAATGTTGCACAATACCGCATTCCGTCTATATTTGTTGAGCTTATTAAGCAAAAAACATTAATTAATTTTTAAAATCCATTTAAATTATGAACAAATCAGATTTAATCGATGCTATGGCTGCTGACGCAGGAATTTCAAAAGCTGCTGCTAAAGCTGCATTAGATTCTTTAACTTCTAACGTAACTAAATCTTTGAAATCAGGAAATAAAGTTGCTTTAGTTGGATGGGGAACTTGGTCTGTATCTGAAAGAGCTGCTAGAACAGGAAGAAACCCTCAAACTGGTAAAGAAATTCAAATCGCTGCTAAAAACGTTGTTAAGTTTAAAGCAGGTGCTGGTTTAAGCGACTCAGTGAACTAAGATTTTTAAAAAATCATATCTATATAACAGTATTTAGGCAACTAAATGCTGTTTTTTTTTATAATGTGTCACGTTTTAAAAAAGACACTGTCTTTAAAATATAAACATTAAAACAACACTTATGAAAAATATACTTACAATCATAGCCGTTTTATTTTCTACTACATTCATTTTTAGTCAAAAAACAGTCAATGCTTCAGATATAATGAGAGATATAAAAAATGGTAAGACCATTGAATACTCTAACACTATTATTAAAGGTGAATTAGATTTTACTTTTATGGATAAAGCTTTACCTAAATTACCTAAAAGACGTAAATGGTGGAATAATGGAGGCTCAAATACTATAGAAAAACAAATTAGTAATAAAATTGTTTTTAAAAACTGTACTTTCAAAGATGATGTACTAGCATACATTCCTCATGAAGATAGTGGTTATACATTCATCGCTAATTTTGAAAATATTACTGTTTTTAAGAATTGTAATTTTGAGCAAAAGGCAATGTTTAAATACTCTGATTTTGAAAGAGATGCAGATTTCTCTGGCTCTAAATTTAATAGTGATACAACTTTTAAGTATGCTAAATTTGACAGAGGTATCTCATTCAAAAACACCTATTTTGATGAACCAGCTACCTTTAAATATTCTGATTTCAATGAATTTGTAAGTTTTGAAAACTCTGTTTTTAATGAAACCGCAACTTTTAAATATACAGAATTTAATGATGGGGTTTCTTTTAATAATGTGAAATTTAAAGAAGATTTAAACCTTAAATACACTAAAGTTACTGGAGAATTTGATATAACAAATATGGAAGTTTCCTATGATATAAACTCTAAATACACCGATATAAACGGAAAAAGTTTCAGTAAATACTTATTGAAAAGTAGACAATAAATTCTGTAACAATAACAAAAAAAAGCTGTTGTAAATTTACAACAGCTTTTTTTTGTTATTATTCCTCTTCATACGAGGTATTCTTTTTTGCTTTTTTACTTCCTTCGTATAATTCGTATTTTACAAAACGACAATCTAAATCTGCATTTTTAAGAGGCACTCGTTTTGACGTTCTTAAACCAACATGTTTTAATGCTTGTATATCTGAGGTTATTAACCAAGCAGTAGAATTACCATAATTATGCTTTAAAGTATCCCCTATCTTCCCATAAAACTCTTCTACATCAATATTTAACCGCTCTCCATAAGGTGGATTAAATAAAATGGTAGTTTTACCAAACACTTCTTTTTTAGAGTTAAAGAAATTTACATGGTGTACCCCTATAAATTCATCTAAATTAGCATTAATTATATTTTGTTCAGCTTTTCTTACAGCAGACGGAGCCTTATCAAAGCCCATAATTTTAAAGTGTGAGCTTCTTATTTTCTTTAATAATGAATCTTGAATTACAAAATACAAATCTTCATCGTAGTCTTTCCAATTTTCAAAAGCAAAGTGCTTACGATTAATATTTGCAGGTATTTGATTAGCAATCATTGCTGCTTCAATCAAAATAGTTCCAGAACCACACATAGGATCAATAAAATTCTCTTCACCTTTATATCCAGATAACAATACTAAACCAGCTGCTAAAACTTCATTAATCGGGGCAATATTAGTAGCACTCCTATACCCTCTTTTATGCAAAGAATCTCCAGAAGAATCTAATGAAATTGTTAACCATTCTTTATGAATATGGATATGAATTTTTACATCTGGATATTTTAAGTCTACATTTGGGCGCTTTTTATACTTATGCATGAAATAATCAGCAATAGCATCTTTCGATTTTAAGCTAATATAATGTGAGTTAGTAGTAAAATTTCTAGAATTCACAACAGCTCCAATAGCAAAGGTTCCTTCTACATCTAAAAAGCGTTCCCATTTTATACGTTGTATAGCTTCATATAAATCTTCTTCATCAAAAATTTTACTCCTTTTTATAGGTTTTAAAATCCTAATAGCTGTTCTTAAAGCAATATTTGCTTTATACATAAACCCTTTATCTCCTCTAAAAGAAACATTTCTTATTCCTTCTTTTACTTCTTGAGCACCTAGTTTACGAAGTTCATCTGCTAAAACACCTTCTAAACCTGCCATAGTTATGGCTGTCATTTTAAAATCTTTCTCCATGTATACCTGTAAAATTTCGTTACAAAAGTACTGCTAATTTATCTACTTATGAATTTTTATTCTTTCATCTTATAAAACGTAAGATTTCATTATTTTTGCTGACTCTTATTATTATGGATACAAAAAAAGATTGGTTTACTTCGTGGTTTGATACACCTTACTATCATATTTTATATAAGCATAGAAATGATACTGATGCGCAATTTTTTATGCGTAACATTACTTCTTTCTTAAAACTAAAGAAAAACAGCTCAATTGCTGATGTTCCTTGCGGTAAGGGAAGGCATTCTGTTTATCTAAATTCTTTAGGGTACAATGTTAGCGGTGGTGATTTAAGTGCTAATAGTATTCAACATGCTAAAGAATTTGAAAATGATTCTTTAGAGTTTGAAGTATGGGATATGCGTAAACCTATTGAGAATAAATACGACGCTATTTTTAACTTATTTACTAGTTTTGGATATTTTGAAGATGACAATGATGATATTTTAATTTTACAGAACTTCAAAAACGGGCTAAAAAAAGATGGTGTTTTAGTTGTAGATTTTTTAAATGTTGAAAAAGCAAAAGCTAATTTAATACCTGAAGAAGCAAAAACTATTGACGGAATTAAATTTAATATAAAAAAAGAGATCAAAAATGGTTTTATTTTAAAGCATATTTCATTTTTTGCAGACAATAAGGAACATACCTATACCGAACAAGTAAAACTTTTAACTTTAAAAAAAATGCATAATTATTTTGAGAGTGCTGGATTAAAAGTTCAACATGTTTTTGGTAATTATGCTTTACAAAATTTTAACAAAGAGACTTCTGACAGATTAATACTGATTGCTGAATGAGTTATATTTTATTAATACTTTCTGTTTTATTAGGTTCTTTAATTGTTTTATTTATAAAACCTAGTAACACCTTTGTTAGGTTATTACTTGCTTTTAGTGGTGCCTATTTACTATCTGTTACAGTTTTGCATTTACTTCCAGAAGTATATACACAAAATACTAACATTAAATTAATTGGTATCCTTATCTTAGGAGGTATCTTAATACAATCTGTATTAGAATCATTTTCAAAAGGTGCCGAACATGGACATGTTCATGTTCGTTCAGATAAAGACAAGTTTCCTTGGTTATTGTTTATTAGCTTATGTATTCATGCTTTTTCAGAAGGACTTCCTATTCATGACCATGAAGGTCATCAACATAATCTTTTATGGGCTATTTTTATTCATAAAATACCAATTGCAGTTGTTTTAACTACTTTTTTAATAAAAACTAAATACACTAAAAAAACAATGGTTCTTTTTTTAGGTTTGTTTGCATTAATGAGTCCGTTAGGTATTTTTATTTCAGAAAAAATTACTTTTTTCACAAAATACCACTCAGAAATTACTGCTTTTACCATTGGTATATTTTTACACATTTCTACTATTATCCTATTTGAGGGTTCAGAAAACCATAAATTTAACTTTCAAAAATTCACTGCTATTTTACTAGGAATCATACTTACTATTATTACTGTATAAGATTTTGTTTATATTTAAGTATTTTAAAATACTTAATTGTAGGTATATAATACTCTATATTTTTTTCGAGTTTTGGAGTAAATTAACAATCAAATTTATTTATTATGAAACTCAAATTCGAAAAAATTAAACCTCATCATTTAGGTAATTATTCAGATGATTTTAAAAATTTTGACATCACTAAAAAAGAAAATATGGTTAGTTATTATGATTTTGATGAAAAAACTATACATATTGAAACTCCTTTACCTAATAAAAAGTTTATTCTAAAGAATGTTTTTAATATCTCTAATATATTTTACGCTATGATTGTAATACATATAACAGATACTAAAAACATACCAAGAAGAAATGACCATAAAGAATATATTGGAGAAATTGATATAAATTTTGATGAACTCATAAATGTTACAGAACCATCTTTTAAAATCACAAAAGGAGAAGAGGTTTATGTTTTAGTTTTTAATGACAATGACATTATTAATAATAATAATATTATTATGAAAGTTAAGGAGCATTTACCTAAATATAAATTTATTTCATTTGAGAAAGAAAAAAACAGAACTATTGACTCACTTAAAAACAATAAAAGACTTTACTCCCTTTTTGAAGAACCTAAAGAAGCTGGAGGTGGTGTAATTGTTTCTGGCCCATAAACTTCATGTTAAAAACTCTATTAAAATATTTTATAAATACTGTTATATATTTTTTTATTATAACAGTATTTTCTATTAATGAAGTTAAAAAAGATTCTTCATATATATTTTTTACCAAAGGAATAAAATCTATTAAACTAAATAAAGCTTATTTAGCTTACAAGTATATTTTAAAATCAAAAAAACTATACTTAAATAGCAAAAAAATTGACAGTGTTTTTATTTGTAACATAAAATTATTCGATATTGTTAGTTCTCAGAAAAAAATAAATAAAGATCCATTACAATACTTAAAAGAAAACCAGCAATATAAAATAACAGATACCGTATGGGTTATTGCTTTAAAAAACAGATTCGCTTCCTATTTTTTTAATCAAAACTCCCCTGTAACTTCAGCAAAATATTATAAAGAATCTTTAAAGTTATGTTTTAAGATTAATAGAAAAGATTATGCTCAGAATACTTATACTAATCTTGGTTTGTTATACTCTATTAAAAAGCCAGATTCTGCAAGTTATTTCTTAAATAAGGCTATAAAAATAAATTCCACCAGTAATCCTGATGAATTAATTAGTATATACATCAATCTAATCAATTTATATCAAAAACAAAAAAACTACCGTAAAGCTATAGAAATTCTTGAAAAAACTAAAAACTTAAAACTTTCTCAATATGAAGTAAAATATCAAAAAATAATTTATCAAAAATTAGCTGACTGTTACCAACAAATAGGCAATTATCAAAGAGCATATAAATATCAACAAAATTATATTTTATATAAAGATAGTTTAAATACAAGCCAACAAAATATAGCAATTGCTGACCTAGATAAAAAGTACAAAGTAGCAGAAAAAGAAAAGGAGAATTTACAGTTAAAGCAAGATAACTTAATCAATGAACAACAAATAAAACATGGTGAAAATTTATTTTATGGTGCTTTAGTTTTTTTAATACTTGGCGGAATAATTGGTTTTCTTTCTTTAAAAAACTCTCGTAGAAAACGCTTATTAGCAGAACAACAAAATCAACTAGAGCAACAAAAAAACCTTACTTTACTAAAAGAACAAGAAATAAATACCATTAATGCTATGATTGATGGGCAAGAAAAAGAGCGAATACGGATTGCTGAAGATTTACATGATAATATAGGTAGCGTTCTCGCTACTTTAAAACTTCATTTTGAGAACTTACAGCTAAATAGAGACAATAAACACTTTAATCAAGATGAATTATACCAAAAAACAGAAAAACTAATTGATGAAGCCTATTTAAAAATAAGAAGTATTGCTCATGCTAAAAACTCTGGCGTAATTGCCAATAAAGGATTACTAGTTGCTGTTAAAATAATGGCTGAAAAAATTTCTGATGCAAACAAGATAAGTATTGATGTTATTGATTATGGTTTAAACAAACGCCTTGAAAACAGCTTAGAAATAACCGTTTTTAGAATTATACAAGAATTGACTACCAATATTATAAAACACTCAAAAGCTACACATACAAGTATTAATATTTCTCAATTTGAAAATACTTTAAATATTATTGTGGAAGATAATGGGAAAGGTTTTGATTATAAGAAAATAGCTATAAATAAGGGCATGGGAATTGGATCTATTCAAACTCGTATTAAACACCTTAACGGAACCTTTGAAATTGACTCTACAAAAAACAAAGGAACTTCAATTATTATTGATATTCCTATAAACTTTACCTAATTCTAGGTACATCTAATAGAACTTAATTTTAATATCTTTGAGTAAAACTTAGTTTTATGATTACTATAGCTATGGCAGAAGACCATCAAATGCTAATTGATGGAGTTAAATCTTTTTTTGAATACAATGAAGACATAACTATTATAGGTACTGTAAATAATGGTAAAGATTTAATTAAACTAGTATCTTTAAAACAACCAAAAGTTGTTATTACTGATATTAGAATGCCAATAATGGATGGTATAGAAGCTACAAAAACTATAAAATCTCAATTTCCTCATATACGTGTTTTAGCTATGACTATGTTTGATCAGCCAGAAGCTATAAAACAAATGTTAGATGCTGGTGCTACCGGTTACTTATTAAAAAATTCTGGTATTAAAATGCTTTTAAAAGCAATTGTAGCCGTTGCAAATGGTGAAACTTTTTTTGATCCTAATGTAGCTTTTAATTTTATGAACAATTACATCGATAAAAATGTAATTATAGGTAAAACAGAAAAAGTGACACTCTCTAACAGAGAAAAAGAAATTTTACAGCTAATTGCAACCGGAAAAACTTCAAAAGAAATAGCTGATGTTCTATTTATTGCTAAAACTACTGTAGACACACATAGGAAAAATATGATCCGTAAACTAAATTTATCTAATGGAAATGAATTAATAAAATACGCCATTGATAAAAAGTATCAATTTTAAATTACTTATTCATAGGTATATTACAACATCTAACTATAGCATAATTTTGAGTATCTAATCAAACTCATTTATTATGCTATTTATCAGCTTGAAATTATTACTTCCTAGCTTTCTTGGAGC
Organism: Tenacibaculum sp. E3R01; assembly: GCF_003318185.1. Taxonomy (NCBI): domain Bacteria; kingdom Pseudomonadati; phylum Bacteroidota; class Flavobacteriia; order Flavobacteriales; family Flavobacteriaceae; genus Tenacibaculum; species Tenacibaculum sp. E3R01. Next base: position 173,603 of record NZ_QOCC01000026.1, read on the forward strand.
TGTTGGACAAGAGGTTTTACATTGGTATAACCTTAGTAAGTCATTAGGAAATAATGTAAAATTATTTTCATCCAAATCCTACTGGATTATCACAACCATATCAATTATCTTTTTTGGTTTAACAGCCAGTTATTTATCCGAGTTTATTAATATTCCAAAAATTGAAGAAAACACTAAACTCTTTATAACTGGCCTGTTTTACCCACTAATAGCTAAACAATTATTAAAGATAGTAACCATAATGAAACCTAATAGAATTGACCAGAATGAACATAGAGAATCCGATGTTCTTATAAAATCATTAAAAAAGAAAAATAGCTTTAACCCAAAAGATTATATAACTAAATATTAAAAACTTAACATCTATTTAAATGAAAAAAATACTTTTTTTGAGCATAACGATTATAATTTGTAGTTGTGCCACACTAACCGATACACAAATAAATGCAGTTAATAATTTTGCTACAACAACTTCTAGTTATTCAAATTACCCAAGCAAAATAACGAAAGAACTAAATAACATACGTTTAAAAAGAGGAATAACTTATGTAACAACCATTAAAAACCGTATAGATCGCAAAAAAAAACTTGATAGCATATATAGTAGTTTAAAAACAGGTAATCTTCTGACTCAAAATGTCGATTTATCACTTAAAATTATAGATAAATACGCACAATCATTAGCCCTATTATCTTCAGATAAAATTACTTCAAATTTAAAAGAACAGGCTAGTAAATTTGGTATAGGAATAGATTCTTTAGTTACTTTATATAATAAAGTTGAAAATAAAAACCTACCATCGAACATTGGAGAGGCTTTAGGCAAAATTATAACAACAATTGGGAAACAGTATGTAAAATACAAACAAGCCAAAGAAATTAAAAAATTTGTTAAAAAGGCTGATATTATTATTGATACTATGACTGACAATTTAATAGACTTCTTAGACTCTGAATCTATCCATGACATCATAAAAACAGAAGAACGTCTTCTAAACATTGATTATTCAGCATATTTAAATTTAAACTCTAAAGTTGATAAAAATAATTTGGAGGAATATTTAACATTAAAGAATAATCTTGAAATAACAAAAAAATTAAGAGATCAAGTTTCAAAATCAACTTGTAACTTAAGATTAGCACATAAAAAACTATGCAAAATTATAAAAGAGAAGCAAAATTTAAAATTTGCTATTAAAGAATTTCAATCTCTTTACACAGAATTAAAAGAAATAAAAAATACAATTTCCCAAATTAAAAAATAAAAACAATCTATTATGAACACTGAAAAAATTAAAACACTTGACCAAATTCTAGACTCTATAGAAATTATTGAAAATGCAAGATCCATAAACGATTTATCTCAAGAAGATAGATTAAGATTAGAAAAAGCTTCTCTACAACTAAGAAACTTAGTCACTACTATCATACGTGAAAAAACAAAAAAATTAATAGAAATTTTAAATAGAGATACTAATAAAATGAAAAGTCTAATAGAAAAAATGCAAATTTCAAACAAAAAACTAGCTGGCGTAGCTAAATCACTTGAAAAAGTAACTAATATTATCGAATCTTTAGTCAATATTACCTCTCAAGCATTACTTTCTGGTTTGGTATAAAATTAATTTACTCTATAAATTAATCAAAGAATAAACTAATACTTTATTAGTTTATTCTTTTTCTCTATTAACCAAATTCATAGAAAATGCAGGTAAACAAATAGCTAAGTACTCACATTCACTATCAAAAGGATTTGAATATTGAACACGAACATTTTTCTCAATCTTTATAGATTGACCAGCTTTAAGAACAACTATATCTCCATCAATATTAAATTGTTTTTTCCCTTTAATCACATAGGTATACTCTTCAAATTTTGGGGTTTGAAAAGGTTCACTCCAACCAGCTGGTGCCACCATATGTGCAATGCTTACTTCAGAGTTTTTATCAGTAGCATTCCCAAAGTGCTCTTCTATTAATTTACCATCTGTAGTTGGCACTACAAAAGGACTTGTTTGAATTGTATATTTTTTACTCATAAAAAAAACAAAAGTCGAAACTAAGTTTCGACTTTTTTAAATTTTTAGTTAAACCAAATGGTTAATGATTTAATTTTAGCTAAATCAGGAATTTGTTCAATACTTACTTTTTGTGTACTAAATTCTTTCAATCCTAAATCTTCTTTATCTATTGCAACAGTAGCGTTAAGTTCATCTATAAATAAGGTTGCTGATGAAAAAGACGATTCAACTTTACTAATTTTATTATTAGCATTTATTTCTTGAAAAGTTGAGTTAATATTTAAACCTGTTTTTGTTTTAAACCTGTCATCAAAAATTTCAATACTTTTTATTGTTGATGTTGAATCTAGTTGTTCTTTAGGAATAATAGTAAGTAAATGCTTCCCTCCTTTTTCATAAACTAAGTATTTATCATCATCTTGAAAGAAATTATTCCCTTTAGCTCCTTCACTCAATATCTTTACTACAGAGTCTTTAGCAAAAAGATTATCAACTTCTTGTATCGTAGTTTTAACTGTAAGCTTTCCTACTTTTCCTTTAGCAATATCATATTTATTGTTGCTACATTGTATAAAAACAATAGAAATTAATGCTATAGCTAATGGTTTATATAGTTTTATCATGTAATTTATTTTAATTATAACGTTTTTTCCTTTTAAGAAATTATATTTCTACATTACTTTTTTTAATATTCCAAAAACACTCCTAATAAACGTTGCACTTGTTAGTACTTTAATAATAGGATTCATACGTGTACTTCTACTTCTAGAAGATGATTTTCTTCTTGTTTTTTCTCTTTCCTTATAATCGTCTTCTTCTGTTTTTTCTTTATTTATTCTTTTTATTTTTTCATTTAATAACTCATAAGCACTTTCTCTATCAACAGTTTTATTGTATTTAGAAATTAATTTAGAGTTATCTATAACTTCATCAATTTCTTTTTCAGTTAATATATCCATTCTGCTCATTGGTGCTCGTAACATAGTCCTAGCCAATGGTGTAGGAATTCCTTTTTCATTTAATACAGATACTAAGGCCTCACCAATTCCTAATTGAGTTAGCACTTCTTTCGTGTCATAATATTCAGAATCTGGATAATTCTCTGCTGCTAATTTAATAGCTTTTCTATCTTTAGCTGTAAAAGCACGCAAAGCATGCTGTATTTTCATACCTAACTGCGCTAAAACATCTTCAGGAACATCTTTTGGGTTCTGTGTTACAAAATATAATCCAATTCCTTTTGATCGAATTAACTTTATAATACTTTCAATTTGACTTAATAAAGCCTTTGAAGCTTCATCAAATACTAGATGAGCTTCATCTATAAAAATAACTAACTCAGGCTGACCACTATCTCCTTGCTCTGGAAATGTTTCATAAACCTCAGCCAACAACTGTAACATAAATGTTGAAAATAGTTTTGGCTTATCTTGAATATCTGTTAAACGCAATACAGAAATTACACCTTTTCCATTTTCATCAATACGAGTTAAATCATCAACTTCAAATGATTTTTCTCCGAAAAACAAATCTCCACCCTGCTGCTCTATTTCAATAACTTTACGTAAAATTGCTCCAGTACTTGCTGTTGAAATTCGACCATACTCTTCTTTAATTTCTTCTTTTCCTTCATTTGTTACATATTGAAGAATTTTTTTAAAGTCTTTTAAATCTAATAACGGTAACTGGTTGTCATCACAATATTTAAAAATAATGGCAACAATACCAGACTGAGTTTCTGTTAAGTCTAAAATTCTAGAAAGTAAAACGGGGCCAAATTCAGAGATCGTAGCACGCAATTTAACTCCTTTTTGCTCTGAAATTGTTAAAATTTCAATTGGGAATTTTTGTGCATCAAATGGAATACCAATTTTTTCATGACGTTCATCTATTTTTGTATGTCCAGGACTAGCTTGAGCCAATCCACTTAAATCTCCTTTTACATCCATCAATAATACAGGAATTCCTTTTTCTGACATATTTTCAGCCAAAACTTGCAATGTTTTGGTTTTTCCTGTACCTGTAGCACCAGCAATTAATCCATGGCGATTTAACATTTTCAAAGGAATGTTAACCAATGCATTCGTTACTGTTTCTTCTCCTAACATTCCAGCTCCCAAGGTGATAAAATCTCCTTTGCTCTTATAACCGTCATTTATATACTTATAAAATTCTTCTGTTTTACTCATATTTTTTTGAAGTTCATTCGTAAAAAACACGTAAAAATAACAAAAAACATTCATTAATTTTTAATGTTGCCTATCTTTGCACACTTATGTTGAAAAAAGAGATTCAAGAGTTGATAGATAAAGGTGAAATGCTTCCACTAATGGAAGAGTTTTACACCATTCAAGGAGAGGGGGCACATACAGGTACTGCAGCTTATTTTATTCGTATTGGAGGTTGTGATGTTGGTTGTCATTGGTGTGACGTTAAAGAAAGTTGGGATGCTAATTTACACCCTCCTACTCATACAGATACAATAGTTGAAAATACTAGTAAGTATGCAAAAACTGTTGTTATTACAGGTGGTGAACCTTTAATGTGGAGTTTAGACTATATAACTAATCAGCTTCAAGAAAAAGGTATTAAAACACATATTGAAACTTCTGGTGCTTATGATTTTTCTGGAACTTGGGATTGGTTTTGCTTGTCTCCAAAGAAAAACAAACTACCTTTAAAACGTTCATATGAAGAAGCAAATGAATTAAAAATGATCATTCATAATAAAAATGATTTTCAATTTGCTGAAGAACAAGCTAAAAAAGTTGGAGAAAAATGTAATCTTTTTTTACAACCAGAGTGGAGTAAAAAAGAAAAAATGACTCCTTTAATTATCGATTATGTAATGAATAACCCTAAATGGCGTATTTCTTTACAAACTCATAAGTACTTGAACATACCGTAAATTATTTTTATAAATAAAACTAAAAAGCCTCTTTGATTTATTTTCAAAGAGGTTTTTTGGGTTAAAAAAGTTTACTCTTCAAAACTTACACTTCACTCATTAAGAAGTATCGTTTCCTAATTATTGGTTTTAAATATTTAGAATAAAATATAGGTTTGATCAAAAATCAATTAAAATTAAAAATTATGAAAAATCAATTTACATTAGGAATTAACAAGCCTTGCTCTGAAGACTTTAATCAATTTACACCTACTAATTCTGGAGGGTTTTGTGGTTCTTGTGAAAAAAACGTTATCGATTTTACTAAAATGAATTCCAAAGAAATCATTAGCTACTTTAAAAATAATGATTCTAAAAAAACTTGTGGAAGATTTAAAAAACATCAATTAAAAACATATTCTGAAACTACATATTTACATAAAAAACAAAGTTTAATTGGAGGGCTAGCTCTAACAATTATATCATTATTTATTCCAAATACGGCAAACGCTCAAAAATGTAAACAGCCAACAGAAATAGTAATTCAAAAAAACAAAAAACTAAAACTTAAATCACACAATAAGGAAGTTACTATAAAAGGGTTTGTTAAAGATGAGTCAGGCCCATTACCTGGTGTTAGTGTTCTTTTAAAAGGTACAACAATAGGCACAGAAACAGATTTTGATGGTAATTTTGAGTTTCCTAAACAACTAAAAAAAGGAGATATTTTAATTTTTAGTTTCGTAGGAATGAAAACAGAAGAAGTTATTATTACTGATAAAAACTTTACTTCAAAGAAAAAAATTGATGTTACTATTAAAAGTGAAGCATGTATATTAATGGGAGAAGTTGCTATAAAGAAAACTTATTCATCAAAAAGGAAATAAAACTAAATTGCTATGAAGAAAATTTTGCTCTTTATTTTTCTAAACTTAACTTATTTTGCAAACTCCCAAGTTTCTGATTTTAAAAACATCAACTTTAAAAAGGTTGAAAATATTGTTAAAACATACAAATACGAAAGATTAAATAATTTACCTCAACTATCTTTTAAACTTACTTCTAAATTAAATAGTGATGTAGAAAAGTTTAGAGCTATTTACCTTTGGGTTACATCAAACATTAAAGGTGACTATACCCTTTCTCGTAAAATAATAAGGAAAAGAAAACGACTCAAAAACGATAGTATCGCTCTTTACAATTGGAATAAATCCATAACATCAAAAGTTTTTAAAACACTACGAGAAAAACAAAAAACAATATGTACTGGGTATGCTTATTTAATTAAAGAACTTGCTTCACTTTCCAATATAGAATGTAAAATTATTAATGGCTATAATAGAACATCAACATCTAATGTTAATTCTTTTGAGCTTATAAATCATTCATGGAATGCAGTAAAATTAAATAACAAATGGTATTTATGTGACCCTTCTTTATCTAGTAGTTATACAAATGAATTTTATACATTTATATTTGATTATAATGATGGGTATTTTTTAACTGAGCCTTCTTTATTTTCTAAAAATCATTATCCTCAAAATAAAAAATGGCTCTTGAACTCCAATATTTCAAAACAGGACTTTATCACTTCTCCTCTTATTTATGATGACGCTTTTAAGTATAAAATAACTCCTATTACTCCTTCAAAAATGAATATTGAAATAAAGAAAGGAGAAGAGGTAACTTTTAAATTTAAAACATTAAAAAAAATTACTACAAAAAATATAACATTAGTATCATATATTGGAGTAAATGAGAAACATCATAAAATTTATAATCTTAGAAATGTAGATAACATTATTACTTTTAAGATTAAAGTCAATAAAAAAAGGAATTATGATCTTCACTTAAAAATTGATAATGACGTAGTCATGACATACACAATGAAGCTAGTTCGCTAAAATAAAATTTCTTTTTTGGTATATTTGTTGGCAATCAAAGAACATTATCATGAAAAATATATTTGTATCAGTAATTACTGCTACGCTACTTTTTTATTCTTGTAAACAAGAAAAAAAAGAAACCACAAATTTAGTTACTAAAACTCAAAAAGTAAATACTGATTTTGACAACTTGTTAAAGGAGTACAATGAACGAAAACTACGTTTGTTTCCTATAAGTGCTACACAAGCTGGAGATGCAAGATATAATGATAAGTTCCCTAATAGTTTATTAACGGAATATACTTACAAAACTGAATCTTTTTATGACTATTTTAAAAGTAAACTTGAATCTTATAAAAATAGTGATTTATCAGAAAGTCAACAAATGAGTAAAGCTGTACTTGCATGGGATTGTGATATTGCTCTTGCTCAAAATAGCTTTAAAAACGATTTATTGATGCCTATTAATCAAATGTGGACTATTAATCTTACCATCGGACAATTTGCAAGTGGAAGTAGTTCACAGCCATTTAAAACAGTGGTAGATTATAAAAATTGGTTACTTAGGTTAGATAGCTATAATAATTGGTTAAAATCTGCTAAAGATAGAATGCAAGAAGGAATTAAAGAAGGTTATGTTTTACCAAAATCTTTAATAGAAAAAGTAATTCCTCAATTTAAAGTATTAGCAAATACTACCCTAAAAGATCATTTATTTTATACTCCTATTAAAAACTTTCCTTCTAAATTCTCAAATGAAGAGAAAGAAGAGTTATCAAAAAAGTATACTAACGTCTTAAATGAAAAATTAATACCTTCTTTTAAAAGTTTATATAATTTCTTAAAAACAGATTATTTAAAAGCAGGAAGAAAGGATAGTGGTATTGATGGAGTTCCTCAAGGGAAGGAATATTATCAACATGCTATTAAAAAGTACACCACAACTACTATGACTGCTGATGAAATTCATAACCTTGGCTTAAATGAAGTCGGTCGTATTTTATCTGAAATGGAAAAAGTTAAAGAGCAAGTTGGTTTTAAAGGGAGTTTAAAAGACTTTTTTAACTATGTGCGTGAAAACAAAGAGTTAATGCCATATACTACTCCTAAACAAATCATTGACAATTTTAATGCAATTCATAAAAAAATGAAGCCGCAATTAGAAAAGTTATTTGGAAACAAACCAAAAACTGGATTCATAGTTAAACAAACTGAAAAGTTTAGAGAAGCTTCTGCAAGCGCAGAATATAACCCTGGATCTTTAGATGGAACTAGACCTGGTGTTTTCTATACTCCTATTCCGAATGCAACAAAGTATAATGTATTTTCTGATGAAGCGCTATTTTTACATGAAGCTATTCCAGGGCATCATTATCAAATATCTTTAACACAAGAAAATAAAAACTTACCTGATTTTAGAAAAACTTTATGGTACAGTGCTTATGGTGAAGGTTGGGCACTATATACTGAAAACTTAGGTAAAGAATTAGGTTTATACACTGACCCCTACCAATATTTTGGAATGTTAGGAATGGAAATGCATCGTGCGATTCGTTTAGTTGTTGATACTGGGATGCACGCTAAAGGATGGAGTAGAGAAAAAGCGATTGAGTATTCATTAAATAATGAAGCAGAATCTGAAGCTAGTATTATTTCAGAAATTGAACGTTATATGGCAAATCCTGGGCAAGCTTTATCTTATAAAATTGGACAATTAAAAATTAGAGAGTTACGTGCTAAAGCCAAAAAAGTACTAGGTGATAAATTTGATATTCGTGAATTTCACAATCAAATTCTAGAAACTGGTTGTATTCCCCTAGCTTTACTTGAAAACAAAATAAATAAATGGATTACTTCTTTAAAGTAATTTTCTTATTCATAAATTTTAAAAATCCACTTTTGTTAACTCAAAGTGGATTTTTTAGTACTTTGGTAGTTTAATAAACTACATCATGAAAAATTTATTTGCTTTTTTATTTATATCCTCTATTTCATTTGCACAAACAAATACAGAAATTCATTTATTTGATATAAAGGAATTAAATGGAAATTGGATTGCTACAAATGCGAAAAACATTTCAAATAATGATGGTTATGATAGTCAACCTCACTTTTACAATAATAATACTATTTTATTTTCTTCTAATAGAAATGGAGAAATTGACATTGCTAAATACGATGTGATTTCTGGTAGTAAAACTTTTATCAGCAATACCCCAAACGGAGGTGAATATTCACCTCAACGAATTCCTTATTCAAAAAACATTTCAGCTGTTAGATTAGACAAAAATGGTAAGCAACGTTTTTATAAGTATGATATTAATACTGGAGAAAACTCAGAATTAATCAAAGATTTAGTAATCGCTTATCCAGTTTGGTTTGATAAAAACACGTTGATTTCATCTGTTATTGTAAATGATACCCTTGAACTTTTTATAAGTGATTTAAAAACTAAAACAAATCATTCTATCACAAAACAAGTTGGACGCTCACTTCATAAAATACCAAACTCTAATTTGGTTAGTTTTATGAAAAAAAACAAAGATAAATGGGAAGCTTGGTCATTAGATCCAAAAACAAAAGAAACAAAAAAAATCACAAATACTGGAACTACTGAAGATGTATGCTGGTTACCTGATGGTACACTATTAATACCTTACCAAAAAGCTATTTATAAATTCAATCCTAAAAAAGATAAAAGAGGTTCTTTGTTTTATAAATTCAAAGATGAAAATATTAATAACATTTCAAGAATTACAGTAAATAAAAATGGTACAAAACTAGCTATTGTTGCTGAAGTATCACCTAGAGCATTGGCACAAGAACAACTAGAAGGGTATAACAAAAGAGATATTGAAGCTTTTTTAAAACCCTATGCAAAAAACGTTAAGGTATACACATACCCTAATAAACTAAGCTATGAAGGAATAGATGAAATGCGAAAAAGGTATGCTCCAATGTTTGAAAAAACAAAAGACTTACATTGTAAAATAACAAGTAGAATTGTAAAAGGGAATGTAGTTATTGATGAAGAACTAGTTACTGCTAATGGAAATACTTTTAAAGCATTAGCAATTTATGAAATAAAAAATGGCAAGATTAGCATTGTTCGCTTTATTAGATAACTACATATTTATTTTTCTGGTAAAATACCCTTTTAGAAAATAAATTTGAACAAAAATCATTAATGTAAATAAGAAACATGTATACAAAATTGTATTTGAAATTGTAATTCCTTCAAATAATTTAGGTAATTGAATTGCATCTGTAAAATTCAAATTTACTTTCGGCATTTTAACCCAACCTAATGATGTTCCCCTTGAAACATACAGTATAGAAGTTACCAAAACAGCACTTAAAAGAAACCACACTTTTTTAGATATTAAAGGCGTTGCTTTATAGATATCTGCCTTTTTAGTTTCTAAAATAGCATTCATTATATTTGCCGTAAAATCAGTTGAAGGAGATTCTTCCTTTATTTCTTTAATATATTTTTTCGCAAATATATCTAACTCTTCTATATGCTTATTTTCTCCCATAATGATTTATTAATTCTGGTTCAACTCTTTTTTCTACTATAGTTAATAACCTTTTTCTTGCTCTATGTAATTTAACCTTCACATTTGCTTCTGATAAGTCAGTAATATCTATAATCTCTTTCAAACTTAATTCTTCAAAATAAAACAACCAAATAACTGAACGTTCATCTTCAGGTAGCTCAATCAAACATTTATTAATAATTTCGGCACGTTCTTTTCTTTCAATTGAATCTAAAACTCCTTCTGTTGATTTTATTTTATTAATTGTTATTTCATCAATCGTTCCAGTTTGATACTTTTTACTATTCTTTTTAATACTATCCAAACATGTTCTATATGCTATCTTATACAACCATGTTGAAAATTTAGCATCTCCTTTAAACTTGTCTATATTTTTATATGCCTTTATAAAAGTATCTTGAGAAATTTCTTCTGCCTCTTCTCTACTCTTCAGCATTTTTAATGCCAAAGTAAATACCATTATTTTATACTTTTCTACTAAAAAAGCAAAAGCATTTGCATCTCCTTTGAGAATTTGATTAATATAGATTTGGTCGTTTTTAATAGTCATTATATCTTTTGACTGTACCTTTCAAAAAAAGGTTACAGTTTTTTTGAAAAAATATTTTTTTTATTTTTTTGTAACCTTTTTTAAAACATCACAGTCATACCTTTCAAACACATTAAAAATAATCATTTAAATATAATAATAGTATGGAAGCAGCAATAGTATTTATGTTCTTATTCGCAGTAATTTTTGGAATTTTTTATTTATTCTATTCAACAAGAAATAAAGAACGTTTAGCATTAATAGAAAAAGGTGTAGATGCCAAAATTTTTATGCAAGGAGAAAGAAAACGTTCAACCTTAACTGGTAGAGTTATTATTTTAAATTTAGCCTTATTAGCTATGGGAATTGGTGTTGGTGTGCTATTAGGAGCCATTTTAAGTTCTACTTTTGGTTATAGTGGTTCATGGGCAAACCGTCCAAGTAATGCAATTGATTCAGAAGTATTCTTTATTTCTTCAATTTTCCTTTGTGCTGGAGCTGCATTATTTATTGGATTTAACTTAACTAAAAAAATAGAAAACGAATAAAATAATTTCATGTAGTAAAAACGCAACCACTTCCTTTTGAAGTGGTTTTTTTCTTTTAAAAAAGGCTGTATATTTATAACATAAATAACAAGCTATGAGTAGAGACTATAAGAGTTCTGTTTTTAAAGATTTACTAGATCGTTTACAACAAGATAGCTGGCAATTAGAGTTATTAATTTCTGGTTTTGCTATTTTTGGTTTGTTTACTGCTTTTCCTCATGTAAAAACTGCTTTAGAAATAGCAGAGAACGACAAGAACATTTATTCTTTTATAATTCTAATTGTTGCTTTAGTAGCTTGCTATATTCTTATATTTAACCTACTTGTTCATGTAATATTAAGAGGTTTATGGATTGGAGCTTTAGGCTTACGGTATATTTCTGGAGATATTGATTTTGAAGAATTAAACTACCATAATCGTTTCACTAAATATTTAAAAAAGAAAATCATTTCTTTTGATAAATATGTCGCTTCATTAGAAAATTATTGTAGTGTATTATTTGCTGCTTCTTTTTTATTGATTTTTTATGTAATCTCAATTACAATAATTGTAGTATCATTTATTCTTGTTGCAACCTATATAATTTCTAACGATAGTTTACCTAAGGATCTTAGAACTTTTATTGGGGCTACCTTAATGATAATTCTAAGTATTGGATCAATTTTAATGTTTATTGATTTTATTACCCAAGGATATTTAAAAAAGAAAAAATGGTTATCTAAAATATATTTCCCATTTTATTGGGTATTCAGTTTTCTAACTCTTTCTTTCCTATATAGGCCTTTAGTTTATAATTTTTTAGATAACAAATTCACTAAAAGACTTAGCATTTTTCTAATTCCAATATATATAGTAATATCTATATTTAATTCAGTAAAATATCAAAAATCAAATTATATAAACAGTACTAAATACAACTCCAATTTATATATTGACGATAGAGAATATGAAAATTTAAGAATTAAGGAAAATGATTTTGTAAGAGTTGCAAGTGTTCAATCGAAAGTAATAACAGATCCATTCATTAAGTTTTTTAAAGTTTTTAATGATAATGTTGAAGATAGAATTTATGCTTTCAACCCTACTTTAAAACCTTTAGAAGATAATAGAGGTTTTAAAACTGGTATTCGTATTTATAATAACAAATCTATTTCAAGAAAAAAAAGAGATAGTTTGGCTATTAAATATATAGAAACAATTAATAAAATGTATATCATTAAAATAGATACTACAGAATATAAACCTGATTTTTTAATAAGCCGTAACAAGCAAAATCAAGTTGGTTTTGAAACTTACTTACCTACTAAAGAACTTAATGAAGGTAAACATATTTTAAGACTGAAACGAAAGCTAATAAAAAAACAAGATACTTTAAAAATTTTAGAGTTAACTATACCTTTTTGGTATTTTAAACAATAAATCATGAAAAAAATAGTACTCATATTAATATTTCTATCAACAACTATTAACGCACAAACTGATTCTAAAATTTACGACATCATTAATAATGTTTCTGCAAATAGAATAAAAAAAGACATAAAAACTCTTACGGAATTTGGAACTAGAAATACTTTTAGTGATACTATTTCAAATACTCGTGGTATAGGAGCTGCTCGTCGTTGGATAAAAGCACAGTTTGAAACTATTTCAAAAAACTGTAATAATTGCTTAACCACTTTTTATCAAAAAGATTTCGTTACTAAAAAAGGAAACAGACGTGTACCGCATGATGCTTGGGTAGTAAATGTTGTAGCTATACAAAAAGGAACAAAGTTTCCTAATAGGTATATTATTATGAGTGGAGATATTGATTCACGTGCAAGTAACACAATGGATTTCACTACTGATGCTCCAGGTGCTAATGATAATGCTTCAGGTATGGCTGGAACTATTGAAGCCGCGAGGGTATTATCTAACTATCAATTTGAAAGTAGTATTGTTTATGTAGGTTTATCAGGTGAAGAACAAGGGCTATTTGGAGGTGCTGGATTAGCTAAATATGCTAAAGAGAAACAATGGGATATTATAGGTGTTTTAAATAATGATATGATTGGTAATATTAAAGGTGTTGATGGTATTATTGATAATCGAAGTTTTAGAATATTTTCAGAACCAGTACCTGCAAATGAAACAGAAAGACAACGTAGAGCTAGACGTTTTTATGGTGGCGAAGTAGATGGGATTTCAAGACAATTAGCAAGATATATTTATAAAACTACTAAAACATATATGCCAGAAATGAACCCTATGATGATTTATCGCCTAGATAGATTTGGTAGAGGAGGTCATCACAGACCTTTTAACGATTTAGGCTTTGCTGGAATTAGAATTATGGAGGCTCATGAAAACTATACGCAACAACATCAAGATATAAGAACTGAAAACGGAATTAAATATGGTGATACTTTTGAACATGTTAATTTTGAGTATGCTAAAAAACTAACAGCTGTAAATGCAATTACTATGGCTAGTTTGGCCTTGTCTCCTCCTAGTCCAAAAAATGTAGGAATTGGTGGTATTGTAGAAGCCTCAGTAAAATTACAATGGGATAAAGTAGAAGGAGCTAAAGGTTATAAAATTTATTGGAGAGACACTACTTCACCTACTTGGGATCATAGTAGGTATGTAGGTAATGTTAATCGGTTTTTATTAGAAGGGATTGTTATTGATAATTTTTTATTTGGAATTGTAGCAGTTGGTAAAAATGGACATGAAAGTATTGTTTCATTTCCTTCAAAGATTTTTAGAAAATGGTAGAAAAACCATTATTATATTTTAAAACTGACTCCGAATGGCGTAGTTGGTTATTTGAAAACCATACTAAAAGTACCGGTATATATCTCATTTTATATAAAATAGAAACTAAAATACCAAGTATGCGCTGGGAAGAAGCCGTAAAAGTTGCCCTATGTTTTGGTTGGATTGATTCTACCGTTAAAAGTTTAGGCAATGGTAAGAGACAGCAATACTTTTGCCCTAGGAAACCCAAAAGTGTTTGGAGTAAACTAAATAAATCTTACATAAAGGAACTGGTTAATAATAATCAAATGCACTCATCTGGGTTACAAAAAATCAAAATTGCAAAAAGTAACGGATCCTGGGAAGCACTAGATGATATTGATAATTTAATTATTCCTACTGATTTACAAATTGAGTTTGATAAAAATAATAAAGCCTTTAATAATTATCTAAACTTCGCTCCTTCTTATAAAAAAAACTATTTATATTGGTTACATCAAGCTAAAAGAGAAATAACACGTCAAAAAAGAATTACGGAGATAATACAATTTTGTGAAGCTAACAAAAAGCAACGATAATGACTAAAATATTGATAACTGGTGGTACTGGTTTAGTAGGTAAACATTTACAAGAAGTTTTAAAAAAGAATAATCATGAAGTTTCAATACTAACTAGAACTCCTAAAAAGAGTAATGAATTTCGTTGGAATATAAAAGAAGGGTATATTGATGAAAAAGCTTTTGAAAATATTACACATATTATTCATTTAGCCGGCGCAGGAATTGCTGATAAAAGATGGTCAAAAAAACGTAAAGAAGAATTAATTGATAGTAGAATTCAATCTGCTAATTTACTATTTGAATATAGTAAAAAGTTGAATATTCAATTAGAAGGATTTATTTCAGCTTCTGGTATCGGTTATTATGGAGCTATAACTTCTCAATCTATTTTTAAAGAAACTGATGCTCCTGAAAACGATTTCATTTCAAAAATTTGTATTCAATGGGAAAAAGCTGCCTTACAATTTAAAACTCTTGAAATACCTGTTACTATTTTACGTACCAGTATTGTCTTAACAAAAACTGGAGGCGCTTTAAATAAAATAAACACACCACTATTTTTAGCCGAATTAGGTAACGGAAAACAATATATGCCTTGGATTCATATTGAAGATTTATGTGCTCTATATGTAAAAGCAGTTAATAATAATACCTTTACTGGTATATTTAATGCGTCTGCTCCTGAGCATCATACTAATACTTCTTTTACAAAAACATTAGCAAAAGTAACTCGTAAACTATTATTACCTTTTAGTATTCCTTCTTTTATTTTGAACCTTATTTTGGGCGAACTTTCTGTCATTCTTTTAAAAGGAAGTAAAATTTCTACCGAAAAAACATCACAATTTTATTCGTTTAAATTTGAAAAATTGAACAATGCTTTAGATGATTTATTATAAAGAAGAAAGTTATTACTCTTCTTCTATAACATTTTTAACTCTTCCAACAATACCAGATTCTAACTGTACTTTTATTCCGTGTGGATGATTTGGTGATTTTGTTAATAATCTACTTACAATACCTTCCGTTAACTCTCCAGTTCTTTGATGATTTTTCTGTACTACTTCAACAATACTACCAATCTGAATATTTTTTCTATTTCTACCGTCTTTCATATGATTCTTTTACTTTACAAAAGTAAAAGAATCAGTGACAAACTATTAAATAAAGTTATAAACTATTCCAAATATCAAGATATATCTTCCAATTTCCCGCTACTTTTTTCCAAACGATTACATATTTTCCTTTCCAGCTAGTTTTCTTTCCATCTTTTTTAACTGTAGTTCCTTCATATATACCATAATCATATGCTGTATTTTTAACTATTCGTATTTCATGTTGCGTTATCTTATGTTGTATTGTTTTAATACCTTCTGGAAGTGTCCAATACTTTACTATTGCTTTTTTCCCTTCTAATATGTTACCCCTTTGAGGAAATATTTTTGCATCTGTAGTATAGCACTCTCCAATCATTTTGTAATTAGACGTATTTACATATTTAGAAAAGTTTTTAGTGTTTTCTAAAATTTGTTTAATCTGTTTTTCTTTTCCAATATATGTTTGGCTATTTGCTACGTTGATAGAAAGAAAAAGTAAGAATATATATATTAATAGTCGCATTGTATTTATTTATTTGATGTTTTTGGCTTTCTATTAAATATCTTATTTACTACTTTCCATTCCCCATCTATCTTTAATAAATTCATATAATCTATAAATGTAAATGATGGATATTCAATTTCTAATTTTGCATTTGCTGTATTTCCAGAAACATTTATATAGGAAATTTGTGTTTTTCTATTTTGCTTAGGCCCTTTTTTTGTTACTCTTTTAAAAAAACTTAGTGCATTTACTTCTTTATATATTCCCTTTGAAACAAATTTCATAGTTGCATCTTCATGAAATGCTTTTTTTAAAGTTTCAAAATCGTTATTTGTTCCTCCTTCTAAATAATAAGAAACTGTCTTTTCTACAAGCTTGTAATCCGATTCTTGTGCAAAGCTATTCATTGAACAGATGGTACAAAGTACTATTATGATAATTCTTTTTTTCATATTTAAATTGTTTTAATTTTTATTAAAGTATATTATTTTTCTAATAATTCTATCACTTTTTGAGCTACCGATACTGTAGCCGAAGGATCTTGACCTGTAATTAATCTTCCATCAACTACATAATTATTATCCCATCCTTTTTTAGAATATGTAAATCTCCCTCCATTTGCAACTATACTTTCTTCTATAGAAAAAGGAAATGTTTTATAATAAAAAGCTGTTTTATTTTCAAAAATTTCAGGAAAACCGTTTACTTCTTTCCCTGCGTACAAAAACGTTCCATTAGATAATTTTAAATTTACAATTCCGGCAGTGCCATGACAAATTGCAGATACAATACCTTTCTTTTCATAAATAGTTCTTGAAAGGTTTTGAATTCCTTTATTTTCGGGTACTCCAAACATAGCTGAACCACCACCACTATAATAAACAGCCTTATAGTTGATTTCAACAACACCTTCTGGAACTAATGTGTTCTTAAGTAAATTCATGAAATCTGAATCATATAAATACTTTTTTTGAATAGAATCAGATGTCTTTATATAACCGATAGGAATCGCACCTCCTTTAGGGCTTACAAAATCTACTTTATAACCTTTCTTCTTAAAAACATCATATGCCAAAACAATTTCAGAGAAATGATTAGCAGTATTTAATTTTGTATTTCCATATGTATGTTGATTTGATACTATAAAAAGTATTTTCCCTTTTTCATTTGTTGATGTTTTACACCCTAGTAAAACCAGAATGATTAATAACGAAAAGATTGTTTTTTGCATACTACCTTAATTTATCGCAATATGCATTCTTTCCTATAAAAAAAGGTTTTCAATTATAAATCCGAACTACCACTATGCAAACAAGAACTTTTAATTTTTACTATTTTCTTTTTTATATTTAGCTGGTGTAGTTCCTGTTACCTTTTTAAAAGTCGTGAAAAAGGTAGATTTAGAGTTAAATCCGCAATCATATCCAATTGTTTCAATTGTATATATTTTCTCAGATACTAATAACTGTTTTGCTTCTTCTATTCTAAGTTCATTTATAAATAAAGAAAATGATTTTCCTAAATTATCATTTAGAAGTTGTGACAATTGATGAGTTGGGATTTTTAGTTTTTTAGCAATCTCTGATATTTTTAAATCAGGATTTTTAAACAATTTTTCTTCTTTAATAACTGCTAATTTTTTAATTATTGGTTTAACTTCTTCTTCATCAAACTTTTTATTTTCATATTTAATTTTTTCTTCAAAAAACAAAGTGCTTTTATTTCTTTTAAATACCCATAATAATAGTAAAAGATAAAAAACAAATGAAAATGACAATGCCCCTACAATGTATGATGTAAAAGATCCTATATTATAGGATAACCATATTACTAATACGCCTATAAAAATACTTAATAACCATATTTCAATTTCTTTAAGTTTAATCGACTTATTAAATACATTTTTTATAATATACTTTAATTCTATTCCTGTTAAAAGAATATAAATTAACCATTGTATATAAATAATTTTAACAATAAATCGTGACCATAATTTTCTATGCTCTAAATAAGGATACAGTACTCCTAAAACTATTAAAACAATAGTAAATGGAATAATATGCAACCTCCATTTTTTAGTTTTGCTTTCTTTTATTAAGGAAGTTATATACAAATACAAAGCAGGACCAATTAAAACACATGCTGAGAGCCCTATTTGTATAAAAACACTTGACAGATTTGGATTAAAATATAAAAAAACCGATTTGATAATTCGTATACTTAAAACAAATAATAATAATGATAAAAAGTAATTTGAAAACTTCTTGTGTTTTGTTGAATACGCAAAATAAACACTTAATAGAAATCCATTAAATGCTCCTAAAGCACTAAAAAAGAATAATAATTGACGTTCAAAATCCATTAATGCTAAAGTAAAAAACGTTTGGTATTTACCATAGTATTCCTACAATTAAAATTGAACTAGTATATTAATACACTCTATTTTATTTAAACTATAACATAAATAAAATAGAGCGTTGATTAAAGTAATACCAAGACTATTTCATAGTTGCATTTATTATTTCAATTGTTTTTAATGAAACTCCCTTTGACGATAAATAATTTTGCCCAGTTATTAACCTTCCGTCTACTTCAACATGAGCTTTCCCTGGTTTAGAAAATTGAAATTTCCCACCTCTTTTCTCAATCGTTTGTTTAATTAAAAAAGGAAAGGTTTTAAAATAATCTTTAGTTTTATTTTCATAATCGTCTGGATATCCGCTAACATTTTTACCATCTACTAAATATTTCCCATCTTTAGTTTTTAAATTAATAATACCTGCTGTACCATGGCATACTGAAGAAACAATTCCTTTATGCTTTTCATAAATTTCCATTACAATACTTTGTATCTCTTTATTTTCTGGAACACCAAACATAGCACCACCTCCTCCGATGTATTGAACCGCTTTATATTTTGAAGCATTAATTTCTGAAGGTGATTTTGTGTTTTTTAAAGCATTCATAAAATTAGAATCGTATAAATATTTTTTACTCTCACTATCTGAAGTATTAATATATGCTAAAGGGACTGCTCCTCCTTTTGGACTTAAAAAATCAACAGTGTATCCAGCTTTTTTAAAAACATCATAGGCATTTACAATTTCTGAAAAACTATTTCCCGTTTTTAATTTTGTATTTCCGTAAAAATGAGCGTTTGAAACAACAAATAAAACGGCTTTTTCTTCTGGATCATCAACCTTTGTTGCTGTTTTACTAATAATTTTCCAATTACCATTAGTTTTCTTTAGCAAGAATAAATCAATATAAACCCATTTCCTTCCTGGCCCAGCTATTTCAACTTTAGCTGTTGCTATATCTTTCACTACCTCTACAGATAATATTTTACCATCACGTCCATTAAATTTTCCTTTTATTGAGTTTTTAAAAAAACCAGTATACTCCTTTGGAGTATAAACCTTAAAACCATCTCTTCCTGTAAGGTATAAAGTTGCATTTTCAGCAAAAGCACTTTCTAATAACTTTAATTTATTATAAGAACTTCCTTCAATATAGTTTTGTAATGTTTTCTTTACAAGTAAATTTTCTGTTTCTGTTTGCGCTTGTAGTATTTGAAATACTAAAAATAATACTACTAACAAGGTGTATTTTTTCATGACTCTAATTTTAGATTTTCAACAAACCTAAATAGAGAACCCTAAAAATTGGTTATAAGTTATAATTCAAGTGTCCAGAATTATAATTTTGGAATAAAAAATCACAAAAATTCCTTTTTATATTCTGATGGTGTTTTACCGGTAACCCTTTTAAACGTTGCGTAAAAAGTAGATTTAGAACTAAATCCAGCTTCAAAGCCTATGGCTTCTAAAGTTATTTTAGTTTCTTCTTTCAATAACTTTTTGGCTTCCTTAATTCGGTATTCATTTATGAATAATGCAAAGCTTTTTCCTAAATTATCATTCAACAATTGTGATAATTTATGTGAAGTAATATTCAATTCTTTTGCTATATCTTTTAATTTAATATTACTATTCTTATAAAATTGTTTTTTCTTTATTACCTCATGTAACTCTATAATCAGGCTTTCAGCTTCATTATTATCAATTTTCTTTGATACATATTTCTTAGGAATATCTTTGAAAATAGTCTCTCTATTTTTTTTTGACATAAAAAAGAAAAGCAGTCCATAAAAAACTAACGAGAAAACTAATGTTCCCAAAAAATACATCCAAAAATAACCAATTAAATAAGCTAAATAAATTAATACATTCCCTAGAAAAACAGCAACCAACCATAATTCAGAAGTGGAATATTTTAAACTTTTACTGAATATTTTTTTATAGATATTTTTTAAAACAAACCCAGAAAACAATATATATATTCCCCAAATCGTGTAAATAACTGTTACAAAATCTCTCCAAAACTCTATGTTTGTCCTATAAGGTTTAAGCAACCCAATAATAACGACAATAAAAAAGAGACTAAAAACATGTACTTTCCATGCAGTAGGTATTTTCTTTTTGTTTTCTACAGAGGATTTTAAATAATAAAATAACGAAACTCCAATTAAAAAACATGCTGAAAGACCTATTTGCATTATTAATAAATCTTTGGTTTCACTAAAAAGAGAGTATACTGATTTTCCTATCCTAATAGATAACATTAAAACTAGAAATCCAAATAATGTATTTTGTGTTCGCTTTGGTTTCCCCAAAAACAAAAAATATACACTTACAAGAAATCCATTAAAAACTCCTAGTGAGCATAAAAAAAACAAGATTGAATTATCAAAAGTCATTTAATGTTATTTATTATGCTTTCAAAAATAACAAAAACACTTGATGCTCTCAAGTGTTTTATTAACCTAAAATTTTTAATTAAAAATCAAATCTATAATTCATTTTAAAAGCTACTCCCCAATTGGTTCTAGTAATAGTTTTATTAAAATTATCGGTTACTACCAAATACACATACGATAATGGTTTATACTCCCATTGTAACCTGCTGCTCACATTAAAATTATCTCGCTGTGTGTTATACTGAACATACGTTGTCCAATTTAACCGATTATTAAAAAATACTTCACCTGTAAATCGAGTTAAATGAAAGGTTTCTTTTCCTAATAAATCTAAATCTATTTTATTAACATCGTAGTTGAATTGTAAATTTGCAAAAGGTAGTAGTTGATAGTTTAAATAGGCACCTGCAGCTACTCTACTTCCTGTATAGTAATTTCCTTTTTGTACATTAAAACGATATCTAAATCTTTGATTATTTGCTGAATTATACCCTATCTTTAGAATACCGTAATTATATGTACCTGGTATTAATGCATTTCCATTACCTAATGGATCAAAACCGTATTTTAAATCAACATAATCATGTTTAA
The DNA here is from genome assembly GCF_003318185.1 of Tenacibaculum sp. E3R01. Taxonomy (NCBI): domain Bacteria; kingdom Pseudomonadati; phylum Bacteroidota; class Flavobacteriia; order Flavobacteriales; family Flavobacteriaceae; genus Tenacibaculum; species Tenacibaculum sp. E3R01. The sequence goes on from NZ_QOCC01000026.1 coordinate 195,286, forward strand.
AAACATAATATAAAGCTGATAAGTTTTTAAAAAATAGAGCCCCATTTAAAAAGTGTGATGACTGACTTACAGTTCCACTTTCATTAAAATAAGTATTGTTATTATAATTTAAATAACGAATGGAATTTAACGCTTTAGAGTTTTCATAAAATTTTTCAAACCTAACACTTCCTGTTGTCTGGGTATATCCTTCTCTAATTACTATATTATTTACCGCATCAAAATTATATAACCTTGGAGTAAATCCAACATCAGTAATATAATTTTTACCTACATTTTTCATTGCTGCACTCCAACTAAAACCTCTTTTATTAAACCATATCCCAGCATTATAAAAGTTATTATCTCCAGAAACATCATCATTAAAACTCTTCCCAAAATTTGCTATTCCAGTCCATTTATTATTATCTGATTTATAATTCACATTAACTCCTGCAACTCGATTATAATCGTCTATAAATTCAAAACCTGCTGTTTCTTGTCTATTAATAAAAAAACCTGTAGCTGTAAAATTTTTAGACAATTGTTGTTCAGCTACAATAGCCCCATAGTTTTGAGATTGAACACTATTTTCTTTTTCAGTTTGAACATTTAAAACTCCAATTCTTGTTTTAGATGAAACATTACCAGATAATTTTAATCCAAATTGAATTGGACTTTTTGAGCCTATACGCCTTGAATAAAAAGGATTAACCCCACTTACCCCCAAATTTGAAAACAAATCAGCATTCTCAAGGAAAAAGTTACGTCTTTCAGGGAAATTCACTGCAAAACGAGTAAAATTTGTTACCTGCTGATCTACATCGATTTGGGAAAAATCAGGATTTATAGTAGCATCAAATTTTAGTGATGAAGTTATATTATACTGTACATCTAAACTTGGCTTATATGTAGTATTACTAGTATTATTTTTAACATCATTTTGATTATTGATTGTTAAAGAAGGTGTAACAGTAAAGCGTGATGGAGATATTTTCGGCAAGTGTTCAATGGTAAATTTTTCAGTAAATCGTAAATCAAATAAACGATAATTCCTTTTCACATTTTTTAAAATAGTCCATGAATTAATTTTAATATCTCTCACATAAAATTGAATTCCAAAAACAGTATTATTTTTATTAAAATTTAAAGACTTCAAGGGGATTGCTATCTCATATTGCTTTTGTTTTCCATTCATAAAAGCTTTTGCTTTCCATACAGTACTCCAACTTGTACTAAAATCATACCCTTCATTTACACGTTCAACAATTCCATCAATTTGTGTACTGTAGCTATTTACTGAAAAATAATATGCGTTTTGTTGTTGATTTTGTGTATCTAAAACCATAGCAAATCCATCACTCAAACCTATAGGAGTATCGCGTTTTAATGAACTTACTTGTGTTTTTGGTGTACTATCATTATAAATTAAACTCACAAATAAATATTCTCCATTATGAAACATTTTTACTGATGTTTGATTCTTTGCTAAACCAACATCAGTAGGCGCATAATTATAAAATCCTGTATATGCAGTCAATTTATTCCAAGTTTTCTCATTTAATTTACCATCAATTTTAATTTTAGTATCTATAAATTTAATAATTGGCTGTTGAGAAAAACTATTTACTATGAAGCTTAATAGTAATAAAGTTAGAAAATTTTTCATTTTTATATTTTAAGTTTCATCAAAAGTATTATTGTTACTAACATCTCATAAAATAAGTAGACAAACTCAGCTTTAACGCAACTAGAAAGTGCTTTTAGTTTCAAATTTTATTTTATCCTCATAAACTACCTATACAACATCTTCAAACCCTATTTCGGCAATTTTAATGGTGAAATAGAAGCTATAATTGTATTTTAGCTAACTGTATGATTATTTTTAAAAACAAATATCTTTTTTCTAGTACCGTATTTTTTAAACATATATTGTTTTGGTTATGTGTGCTCTTTTATTTTATGTTCTCCTCAAACATTACCAACTTTGGCGGAGGATATATCCAATTATTTCATTCTACATTAAAAATTTTAATTCCTCAAATAATTACTGCTTATACTTGTTTGTTTGTTTTAGTTCCTAGGTTTTTGAACACAAAAAAAACAACACTTTTTATAATTTGGGTGGTACTTTTATTAATATTTATGTATGGGTTTTATCTGTTTTTACATATGTTTTTGTATGAACCTAAATACATACAGTTTTATAATGAAATTGCTAAAAAATATGCTGAAGAAACATACTTTGAACGGCTTTTAAGTTTTTCAGCTTTTTTAAGTAAGTCTATAAAATTCTTAACTCCTGCTACATTATTATTAATGGCTAGTTTTTATAAGAATCAACAAAAACTATTAATTTTAAATGAACAAAAAAAGACTGCTGAATTAACAGCCTTAAAACATCAATTAAACCCGCATTTTTTATTCAACACATTAAATAATCTATATACTTTAGCTTTAAAAAAATCAGATCAAACCCCTGAAGTTATTGAACGATTATCTGATATTTTAGACTATATGTTATATCGTTGTAATGATACTTTTGTCTCGCTTCAAAAAGAAATTGAACTTATTGAAAATTACCTGTCTTTAGAAAAAGTTAGGTATGGAAAACGAGTACAAATTTCTTTTGAAAGAAATATTCAGCAAGATGTTAAAATTGCTCCATTGTTATTACTTACTTTTATTGAAAACTCCTTTAAACATGGCGTAAGTCAAGAGCTAAATGAAGCTTTCATTACAATTAATATCAGTCTTAAAAACAATCAAATTATTTTTAACATTAAAAATTCTAAACCAACTGTTAGTTTAGAAAAAAACACTGAACATTGTATTGGATTAAAAAATATAAAAAAGCAATTAGAATTGATTTATCCTGATAATTTCGATTTAGATATAGAAAATACTACAAAATTTTATACCGTAACATTAAAACTACTAGCTAAATAATGATTTATAAATGTTTAATTATTGATGATGAAGAATTAGCTAGAGAATTAATAGAAACTCACATATCTCAGTTAACAGATTTTGAATTAGTTACTTCTTGTGCAAGTGCTATTGAAGCAAGTAGTATTTTACAACAAGAAACTATCGATTTGCTTTTTTTAGATATAGAAATGCCAGTTTTAAAAGGAACTGATTTTTTTAAAAACCTAATACAAAAGCCTAAAGTAATTTTCACTACTGCATATCGAGATTATGCTCTAGATGGTTTTGAATTAAACGCCGTTGATTATTTATTAAAACCTATTACTTTTTCTCGTTTTTTTAAAGCTATTGAAAAGTTTAAATCAATACATTCTACTGGTAAACAAACATCTATAAATATTTCACCATCAACAACTAATGACTATATTTTTGTTACTAAAAACAGAAAAAAAATAAAAATTATTTTTACTGATATATTATACATAGAAAGTTTAAAAGATTATGTGAAAATTCATTTAGAAAATGAGTTTCATACTGTAAAATTTAGTATTTCAGCTTTTGAAAAAGAACTAGACAATAGATTTGTTCGTATTCATCGTTCTTATATTGTAAACCGTAATAAAATTACTGCTTATACAAAAAACGATGTTGAAATTAATGCTATTGAAATTCCTATTAGTGATAATTATAAAGAAAACATACTCGATATTTTAAAATAAAAAACTCAGGATATTCTCCTGAGTTTTTTTAATATTTTATAATTTGCCCTACTAGTTCTTAGTCATTGTTAAAACCATAGTAGTTTTAAGATCTTGCCCTTGTACTTTCATTGTCATATCAATTTTAGACTCTGTAGGTACTCCAGATTTTTTATCAACAGTCATTGTTCCTATAATATCTCCTAATGCCATTCCTTTAACTTTACCCGTTACATCTAATAATACAGTTTTACTTGTAATAGATTTCACTTTATAAACAAAGTTAAAATCCATTCCCTTACTATTTTTAGACATATTCCAAGTATCACCAACAGCAACTGCATTTTCAGGATATACAACATTACTTGATTGATTCGCTAAATCACTTGTTCCTGGAATATTAGGCTCTACTTTTGATTCTAATACTTTTCCTAAGTTATTACCTTTCATAGTTATAACTGCCTGCAACATAGGATCCATTTGAGACTTCATCATTTTACCAGTATCATCTAAGTCTTCTGCTTTTTTTGAAGAATCATAAGACATTGGCATACCTTGCTGTATCATATTCATTACCACTTTGGTAATTTTCATTTCACTAGTATATTCAGAATTAGAAACACTTTTTATGTCTTGCTTCATTTCAATATTCATGTTCATTGACATTACTGTTCCCATATTTTGAGACATTTTCATGTCCATAACATAGCTATCTCCTTTTTCATAATTTAAACGCAGTAATACTTTCTCTTGCGCTAATGTTATTGTGCTTACAAACAATAATAAAGCGATAATTTTTTTAGTCATTTTAATAGTTTTTTGTGGTGTACGAATATACGTAAATAATATTTTTTTCAAACGAGTATCAAATCGTAAATCACTATTTTTTAATCATTATTTTTAACAGTGTCATAAAAAAAACTATTTAAATTTAAAAAATTCTCAAATAAGCCTTTGATTCTATCTTTTTTTTAGTCACTTTTGACTATTCCTTAATCTATTTTAAATTTTTAAAATGAATACTAATACTAAAACCACAATGCTTTATAATAAAGGTGCACTTCAAAACGAAACATTGATTGACCTTTACAAAAGAATGTTATTACCTAGAATGATAGAAGAGAAAATGTTAATTCTTTTACGTCAAGGGAAAATATCAAAATGGTTTAGTGGTATTGGGCAAGAAGCCATTTCTGTTGGGGTAACTTATTCTTTAAATAAAGATGAATATATTTTACCAATGCATAGAAATTTAGGCGTTTTCACCACTCGGGATATACCTTTAAATAGATTATTTTCTCAATGGCAAGGTAAAGCAAATGGTTTTACAAAAGGAAGAGATCGAAGTTTTCATTTTGGTACTCAAGAATATAATATTATTGGAATGATTTCTCATTTAGGGCCTCAATTAGGAGTTGCTGATGGAATAGCTTTAGCCAATAAACTGAAAAATAACAATCATGCTTGTGCCGTTTTTTGTGGTGATGGAGGTACAAGTGAAGGTGATTTTCATGAAGCTTTAAACGTTGCTTCTGTATGGAGTTTACCCGTTTTATTTTGTATTGAAAATAATGGTTATGGGCTTTCTACTCCTACTTCAGAGCAGTATAATTGTGAACATATAGCTGATAAAGGTATTGGTTATGGTATGGAATCACATATTATAGATGGTAATAATATTTTAGAGGTTTATATTAAAGTTTCTGAATTAGCAGAAAGTATTAGAAATAACCCAAGACCAATTTTATTAGAATTCAAAACTTTTAGAATGCGAGGTCATGAAGAAGCTAGTGGTACCAAATATGTTCCTACAGAATTAATGGACGCATGGGCTGTTAAAGACCCTTTAGATAACTATAGAGAATATTTAATTACTAATGGTATTTTAACTAATACTATAGATGAAGAATTTAGAAATGAAATAAAAAACAACATCAATGAAAATCTTAAGGCTACTTTTGAAGAAGATGTTATTTCATCAACAATAGAAAAAGAATTAAATGATGTTTACCAAAAAACTGAATACAAGCATGTTTCTGAAAACTCAGAAACTGAAAACATACGTTTAATAGATGCCATTTCAAAAGGGTTAAAACAGGCTATGGAACAAAACGATTCCATTGTTGTTATGGGGCAAGATGTTGCTGAATATGGTGGTGTTTTTAAAATTACAGAAGGTTTTATTGAGCTTTTTGGTAAAGCACGAGTTCGAAATACTCCTATTTGTGAATCTGCTATAGTCTCTGCTGCATATGGATTAGCTATTAATGGAATGAAAGCTGTAATGGAAATGCAATTTGCAGATTTTGTTTCTACTGGATTTAATCCAATAGTAAACTTATTAGCTAAATCTCACTATCGCTGGAATCAAAAAGCCGATGTTGTTATACGAATGCCTTGTGGAGCTGGTGTAGGTGCAGGTCCTTTTCATTCACAATCAAATGAAGCTTGGTTTACAAAAACACCTGGTTTAAAAGTTGTTTACCCAGCTTTTCCTTATGATGCAAAAGGTTTATTAACAACCGCTATTAACGATCCAAATCCTGTATTATTTTTTGAACACAAAGGTTTATATAGAACTATTTACCAAGACGTTCCTACTGATTATTACACACTTCCTATTGGCAAAGCTTCTTTATTAAAAGAAGGTAAAGATGTTACTATTATTGCTTTTGGACTTGCAGTACATTGGGCTTTAGAAACATTAAAAAAGGATCAAAATATTTCAGCAGATTTAATTGATTTAAGGTCTTTACAACCATTAGATACTGATACAATTTTTACTTCTGTTAAGAAAACTGGTAAAGTAATTATTCTTCAAGAAGATTCTTTATTTGGAAGTTTATCTGGAGAAATTTCTTCTCTAATTACAGAAAATTGTTTCAAATATTTAGATGCTCCGGTTAAACGTGTTGCTAGTTTAGACACTCCTATTCCTTTTGCTGGAAACCTAGAAAAAGAATACTTGCCAAAACATCGATTTGAAAATGAGCTTTCAGAATTATTAGCTTATTAGAATTCTTTTAAAAAATAATAATAAAAAAAGCTTAGTAATAATTACTAAGCTTTTTTTATTATTCCTGTATGAAGTATTATAAATCTTGATTCACATCCCAAGACTCTAATATTTCTTTTAATGTTTTTATAAACATACCACCTAAAGCTCCGTTAACTACTCTATGATCATAAGAATGTGATACAATCATTTTTTGACGAATACCAATGAAGTCTCCTTCAGGTGTTTCAACTACTGAAGGCATTTTTCTAATTGCTCCAAGTGCTAAAATAGCTACTTGAGGTTGATTAATAATTGGTGTTCCCATAATTGAACCAAAACCACCAACATTAGTTACAGTATAAGTTCCTCCTTGAATTTCATCTGGCTTTAACTTATTCGCTCTTGCTCTATTTGCTAAATCATTAACTTGTTTAGTCATTCCAACTAAATTTAATTGATCTGCATTTTTAATTACTGGTACAATTAAATTTCCATCAGGTAAAGCAGCAGCCATTCCTAAATTAACATTCCCTCTTTTTATAATTTTATCACCATCAACAGCGATATTAATCATAGGATGTTTTTTTATAGTTTGAGCTACAGCTTGCATAAATATTGGAGTAAAGGTTAACTTTTCACCTTCTCTTTTTAAATAAGCATCTTTAACCTTATTTCTCCATTTTACAATATTAGTAACATCAATTTCAATAAAAGATTGGACATGAGCAGAAGTTTGAACTGAATCAACCATATGTTTAGCAATTAGCTTACCCATACGACTCATTTCAATAATTTGATCTTCTCCACTCATTGTTACTGGAGTAGAAGGAGTTTTCACTTCTTTAACTGCTACTGGTGCAGCTTCTTTGTTTTCAACTTTTTTAGGCTGATTTCCTCTATTTTCTAAATAAGACAGTATATCATTCTTTGTAACTCTCCCATCTTTTCCAGAACCGTTAATAGTATCAAGCTCATCGATAAGAATTCCTTCCTTTTGTGCTATATTTTTAACTAAAGGTGAGTAAAAACGGTCACTTGAAGTTGTATCTAAAGAAGTTGTTACAACTTCTTTTGCTACTTCTATACTCTTTTCAACTTCAACAACAGCTGCTTTTACATCTTCTTTAACTTCAGAATCAGATTCTCCACCATCACCTTCTGTTTCTATAATTGCAATTGTTTCTCCAACTTGAACAACTGTATCTTTGTCAAATAAAATTTCAATTAATTTACCTTCAACTTCACTTGGTACTTCACTGTCTACTTTATCGGTAGCTACTTCAACAACGGTATCATCTATTTCAATCGTTTCTCCTACTTCTTTTACCCAAGAGGTAATAGTTGCTTCGGCAACACTTTCGCCCATTTTAGGCAACTTCAATTCGTATTTAGCCATTGTTTGTCTATTTTGTGGATTGCGAAAGTACTAAAAATCGATGGTTTTTCATCATAAAAAATGCTAAAAAACAATTCTTAAGGATTAATTCATATTACATTATTACCAACAAAACAAACAAATTCAAACACATTCTATCTTCAAACACTTAAAAAAACTACTAATTTTACCATATTCTCAAAATAAAAACAACTATCGTTTTAATCCTTTATTCGTTTAATTTATGACGAATTTTATTTACAATAACATAAAAAACATCTTCATTCTGTTTATGATAAAACAACTTTTTATGCTATTATTGATTATTATTACGTTGAATCATACGTAATCTCTCTTCTGCTCTTTCTAATTCTCTTTTAGCTCGTCTTACATTTTCTCTTGCGTGTTCCATACCATTAAATCCATTTCTTGATCTTGAATGCTTAGTTATTAACTTTTGTAAATCATTTCCTAAAGCTTTTATTTTCTTATACGAATATTGAGAAACCTCATTTTTGTATAAAAATATTTTCATTGTCTTTTTTCTAAGCGTACATTCAAAAACTAAAGAACCATTACTTTTTTTTGACCAAACATAATTACTTCCCTGTACTTTTAATTTATATCCTTTTAATTTTTCTTTTAAAAGATTTTGAATTTCATTTCTTTTAGATTTTTGAAATTTGGCTGTGAAATCGTAAGAATCATCAGAATTAGAAATACTTGTAGAGTTACTAATTGTTGTTGTAACATCTGTATGTCTATTTCCTGAATAACTACTATTTGATGGTGTAGGTGGCGTAGGAGGTGTTTGTGCAATTGTTGTAAATACGCTAGTAAACATGAACAAAAAAACTAAATGTGTAATCTTCATAATATGTTATTTTATAATTAATTAGATTACAAATGTAGATAGTGTTTTTAATCAAAAAGAATAAATAGTAACCATTAACCTATGATTAACCTTAAACACAGAAGCATTAACTTATCTTGAATTCTAACCCAATTCCTCTTGAACTTTCAATAGTAATGTTTGGATCCTTTTTAAAATATTTACGTAGTCTACTTATAAAAACGTCCATACTTCTACCAGAGAAAAAATCATCGTTTTTCCAAACAGCATTTAAAATTGCTTCTCTTTTTAAAAGTTGATTTTTGTGCTTAAATAAAAACAATATTAATTCAGTTTCTTTTTCTGTTAATTTTTGTATAGAATCATTAAAAGTCAATTCTAATCTTTGTGTATCAAAAGTATAAAAACCTATAAGCATTTTAGACTCGATATCTTTTTTTACTACTTTAGTATTTGTTCTTTTTAAGATATTATGTAATCGTAATACTAACTCATCTGCTTCAAAAGGTTTTACGATATAATCATCTGCCCCTAATTTTAATCCTTTTAGCTTATCTTCTTTCAACTTTCTTGCTGTTAAAAAAACAAAAGGTAACTCTGGAAACAACTTGGTAATATTTTCGGCTAAAGTAAAGCCATCCATTTTAGGCATCATTACATCTAATACACATATATTATAGATATTAGATTTGATATTGTTTAATGCCTCTTCTCCATCTTTAAACCAAGTAACATTATATCCAGTAATTTCTAAATACTGTTTTAAAATATTTCCAAAATCGATATCATCTTCAACCAATAATACATGGTGCTTATTCTCTTCTTTCATTTTTAAACTGGAATTTTAATTGTAAATGTAGTTCCTTTACCCTTTTCACTTTCAACAAGAATAGTTCCTTTATGAGCTTTAATAATTTGATTACTATAATAAAGCCCTAACCCTAAACCTTTAACATCATGTATTTCATTAGTATCAACTCGATAAAATTTATCAAACAACAATTCTTGATTTTTCTTTGATATTCCAATTCCATTATCAACTATTGAAATACATAAATTCTTATTATTTTCTATCCTGCAACTTACATTAATTTTTGTCCCCCCATATTTAACAGCGTTTTCTAAAATATTAAATAAGGCAGTTGTTACAAAAAACTTATCAAGAGCAATTTTGTTTTTTAAACTACAATCTCTTTCAAAGCTAATTTTTTCACTTTCAACTGATAATAAAAAATCATTCAACACTGTATTTAAATACTGATCTATAACTATTGTTTGCTTATTTAAGCTTATTTCATGATAACCTAAACTATTATTTAACACTTGATCTATTAATTTCTGTAAACGAGTATTTTGCCTCTCAATTGTATTTATTACTGAGTCGATGACTACTGGCTTATTTTTCACTTCTTCTTTTTTCAGCATTTTTGTTGCTAACGATAATGTTGCTAGCGGTGTTTTTAATTCATGGGTTATATTATTAATGAAATCTGTTTTTATATCTGCATTTTTCTTCTGAGTGATTAATGATTTAATTGAATAATATAACAATGCTATAACCACTAAAAATATTAACAACGATAAAATCAATATTAATTTCATTTTACCCAAAACTATAACTTCCCACTTATCAATATTTATATAGTCTCTACTTTCAAAATGAAGTTCATAACTAACACTTAGCTCTTTTTTATTTATTTCTCTAGAAAAAGAACGCTCAGTGTGCCAATAAGAATTACTTACTTGTAACTCTTTCACGTTTTCGAATTCTGAACCTAACAACTTAAAATCTGGGTTGTTTTTTCCTTTAAAAATTGTATCTTTTTTTCTTTCTGTAACTAAAGTGATATTTTTTAAAACTTTATGAAACTTTAGATTATATCCTAATTTTTTTTTCTTTAGTTCTTCATTATATGCTTCTATATACAAAGGGTTTATTGAATCTGTTATTCTTCTTAACTCATTAACAACTTCTTTTTTTGTTAAGTTATTTATGCTGTATTCATCCAATTTATCCATCAAGAATGTCTTCCATTTTATATTTAATGAATCTAAACCTGGAGTATAATCATCAATTTTAGAGATAGCTTCTTTAGCTTTATTTATAAAATTCTCTTTCTTTAAATCATAAGTGTTCTTTATAAGTGTACCTTGAATTACTGATAAAGCAAGTAAACTTATAATTGAAACTATAATTAATCTGGTTATTTTATTTTTCATTTATTACTCTATACATCTGGAATTTTTCACTAATCTTTTACTCGATTACAATGTGTATCCCTTTTTAATCTACATCAAAAATATCAATAAACAAGTAACTGTATAAATAAAACTTCTTTATTAACCGTTCATTAACCTTGAAACTATTACTAGATAAGGGTTTATGTAAAAAGAGAGTAAATATTAACAAAACTTCTATATATCAATAAAACATTAACCTTCTCTTTAACCCTGTATTAACCAGCTTACTTATAGATCCTTCACATCTTTGCTTCATAATTAAAAGCTACAATTATGAATTTTAAAATGCTCACGTTTGTTTTTCTATTATACTCTTTAGGAATATATGCTCAAAAATCAATTACTACAAATACCATTTCACAACATATAAAAATAGATGGCTTATTAAACGAGGATACTTGGAAAACTCATCTAAAAAAAGTTCAATTAAAACAACTAAGTCCTAATAACGGAAATTTACATTCAAATGCTTCAAAAATTGCCATTACAAATGATGATTCTTTTTTTTATATCGCTGCAGAATTATCATCTCCATCGATTACCAATATATTAACTTCTAGAGATGATGTTGGTACCTCTGATTACTTTGGGTTTATGATAGATTTATTTGGTGCCAACAGAGAAGCTTGGGCATTTTTAGTAACTCCAGCAAATGTACAAACAGATATTAAACTAACTCCTAATGGAAATTACGGAGAATGGAATGCAGTATGGGAAAGTGCTGTAAAAATATATGATGATAAATGGACTATAGAACTTAAAATTCCTTTTAATAGTTTACGTTTCCCTAAAAAAGACTTTTCAAACATTACAATTAATTTTGAACGTTTTGATGCAGTTAACAATGAAAATTCTTTTTGGAATTACATTAATCCAAACATTAATGGCCTTTTAAATCAGTTTGGTGACCTTAAAGGTTTAAAAAACGTAAGTCCTCCTATAAATTTATCATTTAACCCTTTTGTTTCAATGATTAATGAGAAAACCCCTAACAAACTAAATACCTACACTTTTACTGGAGGACTTGATTTAAAATATGTACATAATAATGCATATACTATTGATGTTTCTTTAATTCCTGATTTTAGTCAAGCCTTGTCCGATAATCAGGTTTTTAACCTTTCACCTTTCGAAATTAGATTTAATGAAAACAGACAGTTTTTTGTTGAAGGAGCTGAAATTTTTGATAAAGGAGGCTATTTATATACACGAAGAATTGGAGGAACTCCAGTCAATAAAAATAATTTTAATATTGAAAAAAATGAAGAAATAATAAACAATCCTATATCTTCAAATATCATAAACTTATTAAAATTTACTGGGAAAACTGAAAAAGGGTTATCTATTGGTATATTAAATGGTATTACAAGTAAAAGTGAGGCAACTGTTAAGAATACAGTAACCAATAAAACTATGAATATTGAAACCAATCCGTTAACTAACTATAATTCAATTGTAATTGATAAAACTTTAAAAAACAATTCGTTTTTAACTTTTATAAACAATTCAGTAATTAGAAATGGAAATACTTATGATTCAAATTTAAGTGCGTTACTATACAGATGGTATAATAAAAAAAGGACGTATTCTATGTACTTTAAAAAAGCCCTTTCTCAAAAATATTATGCTAATTTAGAGAATCAATTTGGTCATGAATATTATGCTTCATTATCAAAAATAAGTGGAAAATGGACAGGAAACATTTCTTTTTATTTCTTAGATGATACTTTTGATAATAATGACTTTGGATATCTTCCTAGAAACAACCAATTAACAATAAGATCAAATATAACTTACACTAATAATAATCCTAAAAAAACATTTTCTCAATATCGAATTAATTTACAGCATTCTCGTAAATATTATTATACTTTATTAGAAAATGAACAAACATATTATAAATTAAATACGAGTGCTACTTTTAAAAAAAATAATCATAAAGCCTATGCTGTATTTACCTATGCTGAAAAAGGTAAAAACTTTTACGAACCACGTGTTAAAGATAGATATTTCAACAAACCTGCTTTTACTGAAACGGTGTTAGAATATCAAACTAATAGAAATAAAAACTTATATTTTGCTGCTTATTTTGTTGCTGTGAATTATTTGAATTCTGATATATACACCAATGAAATTGTAACAGGATATGGGCTAAGATGTCGTTTAGGACAACACTTATTTTTTAAATTAGAACAAGATTTAACAAAAAACCCAAGTAGTGCCGGATACATAACTCAACAAGGAAGTGATATTATTTTTGGTAAGCGTAGTATTAAAGAACTTACAAACTCATTACATATAAACTATGCTATAAACGCTAAACTAAACATATCAACAAGGTTACGTCATTATTGGATTCAGGTAGATTATGACAAACAATTTACATTATTAAATGATGGAAACTTAATTACCAATAATTACACTATTAATCCAAATAACTATGATGAAAACTACAATAACTTTACTATTGATTTTATCGCTAAATGGCAATTTGCTCCTGCTAGTGAAATTAGTTTAGGGTACAAATTAGGTTCAAATTTTTATAATAATGATGTAAAGTCTTCTTATTTCAGTAATTTAAAATCAACCTTAAAAGAAGACAATAGTAATACTATGTCATTAAAAATGACTTACTTTTTAGATTTCAATAAAATAAAAGAAAAACTTTTTTAACTAAAAAAACTCATTAACTATAGTTAATGAGCTTTTTTTTATTGTATCCATTGTTTAGGAGTCGCTAAAACTGACAAAAGTTTAGCTTCTTCTGAATTTTCTTCAGGATGATGATTATATTTCCATTGAACTACTGGTGGTAAACTCATTAAAATACTTTCAATACGACCATTAGTTTTTAAACCAAACAATGTTCCTCTATCATGTACTAAATTAAACTCTACATAACGTCCTCTCCTTACCTCTTGCCAATCTTTATGTTCCTTTTGATATTCTATAGCCTTTCTTTTCTCAACAATTGGCACATATGAATTCAAAAAACTATTTCCAACTTCAGTTACAAACTTATATCTGTCTTGAATAGAAAACTCTTCATTTTCCTTTAAATAATCAAAAAATAATCCTCCAATACCTCTTGCTTCATTTCTATGAGCATTCCAAAAATAATTATCACAAGTTTCTTTAAACTTAGGATAAAAAGATTCATCATGCTTATCACAAGCCTCTTTACATACTGAATGAAAATGAACAGCATCTTCATCGAATAAATAATAAGGAGTTAAATCTTGTCCACCTCCAAACCATTGAGTTACTATTTCTCCTTTCGAATCATACATCTCAAAATAACGCCAATTAGCATGAACAGTAGGTACAAATGGGTTTATTGGATGTAGTACTAAACTTAAACCACATGCAAAAAAATTTCCTTCTTCTACTCCAAACTGTTTTCTTAAAACTTCCGGTAATTCACCATGTACGGCAGATATGTTTACACCTCCTTTTTCAAAAACGTTTCCGTTTTCAATTACACGAGTTCTACCTCCACCGCCTTCTGCTCTTTTCCATAAATCTTCTTGAAACTTAGCTTTTCCATCTACTTCCTCTAATTTAGAAGTTATAGTATCTTGTAACCTTTCTATATATGCGTAAAAAGTATCTTTCATTTTTGTAATCTTAAAAGGCAAAAATAACTATTCTGTTAATTCCTTTACTCTAATTTCTTTAATAGTTTCAGTGGTTGCTGCTGTAACTGATAATGGTAACACCAATATAACACCTACTATTGGGATTAATAAAAAAAGTATAAATACAATTCCATTACCTATTGCTAGTCCTTTATGTTTTTTTACAAACTCAATACTCTCTTTGTATTTGAAATGACGTTCAAGTGTGTAATCCATATTTCCAAACCCAGCATAATAAGCCTGCATTAAAAACAGAATAACTGTAGAAAATATACCTATTATTGGTATTAAGCTTAATAATAAAATTGGTATTGTTAATAATAACTCCTTAGTTAAATTTCTTACATTAATTCTTACCCCCCTTACAAGTTGTTCTTGAAATGATGTTTTTCTATGCGAATGATTTTTTCCTTTATAATACTCTTCAATTTTTTCAGAAACTGGACTCATAAATGGTGCTGAAAGTGCCATAACAACATGTTTATACAAAACAAGGCCGACTACTAAAATCAATAACCCGCTAAAAAAAGTACTAATAACTTCAAATGCTCCCTTTCCAAATTCCCATTGCCAAATATTTGAAATATAATGGCCTATATTATCTGATAAAGAATAGGCTAGGAAGCCAATTAAACTAGCAGTTAAAACACTAATAATTATAGGAATAGTAAAAAACCTCCATAGCTTTAGTTTTGATATTAATTGAAAAGCTCCAAAGTATGCTCTTACCCCTCTAAATATATTTTGAATCATAACCACAATTTATTTTGATATAAAAATACAAACCTCTTTCTAAATATAGAAAGAGGTTTGTATTTTTTGTAAAAAATTTACTATTACTGTAAAACAGGCTTAAGAAATTCTTCTAATTGCTTTTCATTTATTTTGTTTACTTCATCCCATCCCATTTTTTTAGACGGCGATGCAGCTCCCCTTTTAAAGTTAATTATTTGCTTATCTTTTGAAATTAAATATGCAGTAGGATAATCTAACTTATGGATAAATCCATTAATTGTTACTGTAGATTTATCTGAATTCTCTTCTGAAGAAGCTACTAACTGTATTCTTTTATCTAATTTTTTAGCCATTCTTTCAGCTCCTTTTTTCTGATCCCAGAAAAGCATAACGAACTCCATTTGTCCATTATATTTCTCAACCATTTTATTAAGAGCAGGTATTTCTCCCCAACAAGGAGCACACCAGGTTGCAGCAACTATTAATAAAATTGGTTTATCAACTTTATCAGTGCTTATAACTTTTCCATCAATTGTAGTAAAATCGTAATTAGATACATATTTACCTTTTACACAATTTTCAACAATGTCATTTAGCATAGCTGCATCTTTACTAGGGCTAACTATACAATCATTAACTGCATCTTTATAAAACTCTTTTGCTTGGGAAAAGCTAATTTGAACAGTTAAGGTTAATAATACAAGTAATAATTTCTTCATGATTAATTATTTAAGGGGCTGTAATATATTAAATAATATTTAAATTTTATATTCTTTTACCGCGTCAATAAATGCTTTTGCATTTTCTAACGGAATATTAGGTAAAATTCCATGCCCCAAGTTAACAATATATTTGTCTTTACCAAACTCATTTATCATTTGGTTTACCATTTTTTTTATTTCAGCCGGTGGAGACAGTAATCTAGAGGGGTCAAAATTACCTTGCAATGTAATATTTCCACCTGTTAAATAACGAGCATTTCTTGCAGAACATGTCCAATCTACTCCTAGGGCTGACGCGTTTGACTTGGCCATTTTATCTAACGCAAACCAACATCCTTTACCAAAAGCAATCACTGGAGCATCATCTTTTAATGCTTCTATTATTTGATTAATGTATTGCCATGAAAATTCTTGATAATCAGTTGGAGATAACATTCCTCCCCATGAATCAAAAACCTGTAAAGCATTTACACCTGCCTTTACCTTTGCTTTTAAATAAGCTATTGTGGTCTCTGTTATCTTAGTAAGCAATTCATGTGCCAAAATTGGTTGCGTAAAACAAAACTCTTTTGCTTTATCGAAGTTTTTAGAACCCTGACCTTGTACCATATAACATAAAATTGTCCATGGAGAGCCCGCAAACCCTATCAAAGGTATTTCGTCGTTTAATTTTTCTTTAGTTGCCTTAATAGCCTCCATAACATACCCTAATTCTTCATTTACATCTGGCACAATTACCTGATCTAAACTTTTTCGGTCTCTAATTGGGTTTGGTAAATATGGTCCAAAATCTGGTTTCATTTGAACCTCTACATTCATTGCTTGAGGCACAACTAAAATATCTGAAAATAAGATAGCGGCATCCATTCCGTATCTTCTAATTGGCTGTACTGTTATTTCTGAAGCTAGCTCAGGAGTTCTACAACGCGTAAAGAAATCATACTTTTTTCTAATCTCAATAAACTCTGGTAAATATCTCCCCGCTTGACGCATCATCCATACCGGTGGACGATCAACTGTTTCACCTTTTAAGGCTCTTAAAAATAAATCGTTTTTTATCATTTTATATCTCTACGTCATTACGAATATAATAAAGTATTTTTATTTTTATAGATATACTTTTGTTTGCTTTATTGGTAACAACTATTTTTTATTACATTTTTGACACTGCTTCCATTGATTTATCAATGGCTTGAGTTATTTTTTGAATATCTTTTTCTGAAATTGCTGAAGATAAAAACCAAGCTTCAAATTGAGAAGGTGGTAAAAACACCCCATTTTTTATCATTTCCCAAAAGAATACTGCAAACTTTTTAGTATCTGAAGTTTGTGCTTCTTCAAAATTTGTTACTTTTTTAGAAGAAAAGAATGGATTTATCATAGATCCAAATCTATTTACGGTAATTTCAACACCATATTTCTTTGCTGATTCTAATAAGAAAACTTCAATAATCTGTGCTATTTCATTAAACTTCTCGTATGGGTTTTGCTTTTTTAACTCTGTTAAAGTTGAAATTCCTGCAGCCATAGCAATTGGGTTTCCACTCAAAGTTCCTGCTTGATACATTCCTCCTAGTGGTGCCACCATTTCCATGATTTCATTTCGAGCGCCATATGCTCCTACTGGGAAACCTCCTCCTATTACTTTTCCTAAACAAGTAATATCAGCTTCTACATCAAATAACTCTTGTGCTCCTCCGAATTTAGAACGGAAACCAGTCATAACCTCATCTACAATTAATAAAGCTCCTTTACTTTCTAAATATTCTTTTAATTCTTTTAAAAAGTTATTTTGAGGAGTTACTACTCCCATATTACCAGCAACAGGTTCTAAAATAACTCCTGCAATATCATCATGAGCTTCAAAATGTGCTTTCACACTTTCGATATCATTATAATTAGCTATTAAAGTATTTTTAACTGCTCCTTCTGGTACGCCTTTACTTCCTGGTAAACTTAATGTAGCTAAACCAGAACCAGCTGCTACTAATAAAGCATCTTGATGCCCATGATAACAACCTGCAAATTTGATCACTTTGTCTTTACCTGTAAAAGCTCTTGCTAAACGTATTCCACTTAATACCGCTTCGGTTCCTGAATTTACAAAACGAACTTTATCCATTCCTGGAAAAGCATCACAAACAATTTTAGCTAATTTAATTTCGTTACTTGTTGAAGCTCCAAACGAGTATCCGTTTTTTAATGCCTTTGTTATTGATTTTTGTACTTTTTTATGACGATGTCCTAAAATCATAGGTCCGTACGATAATACTAAATCAACATATGTATTGCCATCAACATCTATTATTTTACTTCCTTTTGCTTTTTTTATGAATAAAGGGTTTCCTCCTACTGAAGAAAATGCACGAACAGGAGAATTTACAGCTCCTACTAAATTTTCTAATCCTTTATTATATAGTTTTTGTGATTTTTTAAATTTCATCTTTAATATTTTTAGTCGCTACTTAATGAATTAAGTAATCTTTACATAAAGATTACTTTGTCATTCTTCCTTGTAATGACATTATTTTTTCAGTAATAATCTTGCAGCTTCCTTAGCAAAATAAGTAATAATAATATCAGCACCTGCTCTTTTCATTGACAGTAAACTTTCCATCATTACTCGTTCACCATCAATCCAGCCTTTTTCAGCAGCTGCTTTTACCATGGCATACTCACCACTTACATTATAACAAGCAATTGGTCTGTCAAAATTATTTTTTAAATCTCTAATTATATCTAAATACGATAATGCTGGTTTCACCATTAAAATATCAGCTCCTTCTTGATCATCAAAAGTAGCTTCTCGCATTCCTTCATCTCTGTTTGAAGGATCCATTTGGTAAGTTCTTCTGTCTCCAAATGAAGGTGATGAATCTACAGCTTCTCTAAACGGACCATAAAATGCTGAAGAATATTTTACCGAATATCCCATTATTGGTAAATTTGGAAAACCTGTATTATCTAGAGATTCACGCATCATTGCAATAGTACCATCCATCATTCCTGATGGTGCTACCATATCTGCACCTGCCCTTGCATGAGAAACAGTTTGCTTTGCTAGATTTACTAATGTTGCATCATTATCTACATCATTATTATGAATCACACCACAATGACCATGTGATGTATACTCACAAAAACACACATCTGTAATTACATATAAACTTGGATAGTTTTTTTTGATAAACCGGATTGCTTGTTGCATAATTCCGTTATCATTCCAAGTTTCTGTTCCTACATCATCTTTCTTTGAAGGTATTCCAAATAATAATACTGCTGGAATATTCAAAGTAACTACTTCTTCTAATTCTTTTGAAATAGTATCTAGTGAATACCTTTTAATTCCTGGCATTGATGGAATTTCAGATTCTATACCAGTTCCTTCTTCAATAAATAGAGGATAAATAAAATCATCAACAGACAATTTAGTTTCTCTAACTAATCTACGAATCCCCTCTGATTTCCTAAGTCTTCTAGTTCTAAACATTATAAATCTAGTTATAAAAACACAAAAAAGATAAAAGAAGCATGTACTCTTTTATCTTTTTAATGTTTGTTTTATTATTTTTTTGCGAAGTGTAAATTTACAAGTTCCAAAACACTTTCTACTGTTGGTAATTTAGCTACTTGTACTTCTTCAAAATATTTTTGTGCTTCCTTAGCTGTAGTTTCGCCTATACAAAATGCCACTTTATTTGGTTCATTTTTTTCCATATAGCTCTCTACGGTTGATGGACTATAGAACAATACTCCATTTACTTTACTATCTACCTTAACCGAACTATATGTTGTTTTATAAGCTTCTACTTCGTTTACTTTTATATCATTTGCATTTAGAATAGCTGTTAAGGTATCTAAACGTAAATTACTACAGAAATAAGTAACCTCCTCTATTTTTAAAAAACCTGCTAAATATTCAGCTAATTTTTTAGCATTTTTTTCAACATGTGTAACTTTACCTATTCGTTGTTCAATTAGTTTTTTAGTTCTTCTTCCAACACAGTAAATATTTTTAAACTGTAGTTCTTCTTTTGTAAAATTGTGTAAAATTGCTTCTACTCCATTTTTACTTGTTATAACTACATTTTCAATTTCTTTTTTAATTACTTTAGGAGCAATACGATTAAATCTAATTTTTATAAAATCACTATCCTCAGTACTAACTGTAGTTGGTAATAGTTTTTTTTGTATTTCAGATAGTTTTTTAGTTGAATAAATTGAAAACTCCTTTTCAATTCCTTCATCTTCTAGCATTATTAACTTCCCTCCTTTTTCAATAATATGAGTAGCACAATCTTTTGCTAAAAACTTATGTCTTCCTAATGGAACTTTTTTGCTTATTTCTATTTTCTTACTACCATCTCTACTTAATAAAACTCCTTTGAAATTTATTTCTTTTTCTACTTCATTTATATAAGCTAAAGCACCAATAGGCGCAGTACAACCACCTTCTAAACGGTTTAAAAACTCACGTTCAATTGTTGTACAAGTTTCAGTATCTCTATCATTAATTTGTTCACACGCATCTTTTGAAAAAGTATCCTCATCTAAAACAGTAACCATAATAGCTCCTTGAGCTGGTGCGGGTACCATCCATGATAATGAAATAGCTCCTTGCGGTCTTTTTCCTAAACGTTCAAGCCCGGCAGCAGCAAAAACTGCTCCATTCCATTCATTAGCATCTACCTTTTCTAAACGAGTATTTACGTTTCCTCTTAAATCAACAACATTATGAGTAGGATAACGATTTAACCATTGTGCTTTTCTTCGTAAACTTCCAGTAGCAATGGTACCTTCTTTTTGTCCCATAAATTCTTCAGTATCTTTTAATACTAAAACATCATTATGGTTTGCTCGTTTTAAAACAGCTACTTGCACTATTCCTTCTGGTAAAACAGTAGGTACATCTTTCATTGAATGTACAGCTATATCTATATCTCCATTCAACATAGCTATATCAAGGTTTTTTGTAAAAATACCTGTAATACCTAATTCATATAAAGGTTTATCAAGAATGATATCTCCTGTTGATTTTATAGGTACTATTTGGGTTTGGTATCCTAATTCCTCTAACTCTTTTCTTACTTTGTTAGCTTGCCATAAGGCTAGTTCACTTTCTCGTGTACCTATTCTAATTATCTTCTGCATCTACTTGTTGTAAAGTTGTTCCAAAAACCCTTGACATTACTTCTATACTTTGGTTAATTGAAGTTTTTTCGTCTTTTAAGTGTTTTACGAATTGTGTAGTTATTTTTTGTATAAATCTTGATGTTATTACTTCAGCTTGAGTTTCATCAAAATCTTGAATTTTTTTCTTGTGAAAATTAATTTCATCTTTTTGAATAGTTAACAATGATTGTTTTAATGCATTAATAGCTGGTGTAAACCTTCTATGATTTAACCATTCGTTAAACTCTTCTTTATAAATTTCTATGATATTCTCCGCTACAGGTACTTCTTGCTGACGAACAGCCAATGTTTCATCTGTTATTTTAGAAAGTTCATCAACATTAACTAAAGTAACATTACTTAAACTTGCAACTTCATCAGATACATTAGCTGGCATTGATAAATCTAGAATCAATAACTTTTTATCAGAAACGTGGTTCTTTGTTATAGTAGGTATATCTGCCCCGGTAGAAACTACTAAAACATCTGTATTACTAACCTCTTCTGTTAAATTTTCATATTTTGCTTGCCTAATTAAAGGATGCTCTTTAACAAAGTCTTCTGTTTTTTGAGCTGTTCTATTAATTAAACTAACTGTTTTGTTTCGGGTATACTCTGCTAAGTTTTTACAGGTATGCTTACCCATTTTACCTAAACCAAATACTAAAATATTTTTAGTGTTATAATCTGGTAGATTTTTTATTAAATATTGAACAGCAGCATAAGATACAGAAGTAGTACCTGAACTTAACTTAGTTTCATTTTTAACTCGCTTGCTTGCTTGCATTACACAATTTAACAAACGTTCTAAATAAGCATTTGTAGTTCCAGCTTCTTTAGCTTGTTTAAAAGCTTGACGTAATTGGCCAACTATTTCATAGTCACCCAAAATTTGACTATCCAAACCCGTTCCCATTCTAAACAAATGCTGAATTGCATCTTGGTTCTTGTTTACATAAGAAACTTTAGCAAAATCTTCAACTGATCCGTTTGAGTGCTTACATAACATACTTATTAATTGAAAAGGATGTTCTGCAAATCCTGTTATTTCAGTTCTGTTACATGTAGAAAGCACAAAAAGTTCACCTAAGCCTCTTTCTTTTGCGTCTTGCAAAAGAGCTAGTTGATTTTCTTTTGACAGTGAAAACTTTCCTCGTGTATTAGCGTCTGCTTTTACATAGCTAACGCCGATATTATAAAATTTAGTAGGTCTATTATCTGTATCCATTAAAATCTTCTTCCAAAAAACATTCAAAAATATAAAGTTTAACTCGTTAAAAGTATCGCTAAAAGAACTTTTAATGTCGTTTCAAGATTTTTAAGTATTTATTCACTAAAACTTCCCAAAAATGCTTAATTTTGCAGTAATTCCTACTATTCAGAGTGTTGCAATATAGAACCATTCTAAATAGATTTAATTTAAATAAACTTCTTGCATATGTCAAAAAACGTCGCAGAAAGTACTTTTAGAGAAATTACTCTTGAAAACGGTTTTTTTGTTTTAAAATTTCAAAATAACTCAGACAAAACTGAGCTTTACAAAAGAGATATAGACAACTCTTATATACAGTTACATTATTGTGTAAAAGGTAATTGCAAGTTTCATTTTAACAATAACAACTACACCTTTAATGTACTTGATAAGCATTCTATATTCTTATACAACCCACAACAAAAATTACCTATAAATTTAGAAATATTACCAAAAACTTCTTTAGTTTCAGTTTTAATATCTATTGAAAAATTTCATTCATTTTTTTCAAAAGAAGCTGGGTACATTCCTTTTTTAAGCGATGATAATAAGAATAAAAAATACTATGATAACACACAAATTAATAATAATGTACTACTAGTTTTACAGCAAATTTTCGCTGCAAAAAATCACAGTTCAATGAGAGATCTTTATATAAAAGGAAAAACTTATGAACTACTAAGTTTACATTTTGATAGTGGCAAAAATACCGACGATGAATATTGTCCTTTTTTGGTTGATGATCGTGAAGTACTGAAAATTAGAAAAGCTAAAGACATTATAATTTCTCGAATGAGTGAGCCGCCTAGTTTACAAGAACTATCAAATGAGGTTGGTTTAAATTTAAAAAAACTAAAAGAAGGTTTTAAACAAATATATGGAGATACCGTTTATAGTTTTTTATTCGATTATAAAATGGAGCATGCCCGTAAACTTTTAGAGAGCAACCAATACAATGTTAATGAAGTTGGTTTACAAGTTGGTTACAGTACATCTAGCCATTTTATAGCTGCTTTTAAAAAGAAGTTTGGTACCACACCCAAACAATATGTAATGAACCTAAATCAACTAAACTAATTTTTTAATATTGAATACTTCTAAGCAGTTTAATTTAAATACACCTCTTGGACATCAGATTACTATTACTGAGTTTCCTACTATTAATAGTAACAACATTGTTATTATTTTATCTGCTACTGGAGTATTACAAACATATTACTATAAGTTTTCTAAATTTTTACAAACAAACAACCATACAGTTTACACCTTTGATTATAGTGGTATTGGTCAATCAAAAACCAAACCTCTTACTCAATTTAACACAACCGTTTCTAATTGGGCGACTAACGATATCGAAACCGTTTTTCAACATATTAAAAAACAACATCCTACAAAAAACATTAAATGCATAGGCCATAGTTTAGGAGGTCAATTATTAGGCTTAGTTCCTTCTAATAAAATTTTGGATACCGTTATATTAGTCGCATCACAAACAAATCATTATTCTTTTTGGAATAATTTTAATAAAGCAAGAGTCTTTTTTAACTGGTTTGTGATTTTTCCTTTTTTTACTACTTTTTTCAAGTATTTCCCCAGTAAATCTTTCATTAAAATGGAGAATTTACCAAGAAATGTAGCTCGTGAGTTTAGTAAATGGTCTCAACAGAAAAATTATTATTTTGATTTAAAAGTAAGTAATGAACTTTTTCATCACCAAATTTCATCTAAATTAATTGGCTACAGTTGTACAAATGATAAGTTTGCACCAAAGCGAGCTGTAGATTGGATGATGTTAAAATACAAAAACGCAAAACTTACACGTAAACACTTAATTCCAAGTGATTATGATGTACAAAAAATAGGTCATTTTGGTTTTTTTAGATCACATTTTAAAAACTCTATTTGGCAAGAATTCTTAACAGATTTAAAAACATAAATGAAACAACTAACTCATTACGACATAACTAATACGGAAAAGAATTTTCCAATTACCATTGTATGTGACGCTATACGTACTCCTGAAAATATTGGTATGTGTTTTAGAATCGCTGAAAGTTTTGGTGTTTCTAAAATTTATTTACATGAAAGTTCTCCTACTTCAGAAAACAGAATTGTAAAAAAAACTGCCAGAAATACAATTGAACAAATTGATTATGAATCATACACTAATTTTTCTTCTTTAATTAGTGATTTAAAAAACCAAGGGAATACTATTATTGGTATTGAAATTACCGATGAAAGTATAAATATTAGCGATTATGATTTTAAATCTCATCAAAAAATTGTGTTACTTTTGGGTAGTGAAAGACATGGCATTAAAGATATTGACATTGCCGATGCTACAGTAGCCATACCGATGTATGGAAGAAATTCTTCTATGAATGTAATACATAGCTTGTCTATTACTTTATATGAAGTAACGAATCAATTAACAAAAACTACAAACTCATAAACTCAAATAATGAAAGGAGTATTATTAGTAAATTTAGGATCACCAGAAAGTACAGACCCAAAGGATGTAAAAAAATATTTAGGTGAATTTTTAATGGATGAACGTGTTATTGATGTTCCGTATTGGTTTCGTTCATTCTTAGTAAAAGGAATTATATTAAATACTAGACCAAAAAAATCAGCTGCAGCATATCAAAAAATATGGTGGAAAGAAGGATCTCCTTTAATTGTTTTATCTGAAAGATTACAAGAAAAGGTTCAAGAAAAAACAACACTTCCTGTTGGTTTAGCAATGCGATATGGTAGCATGTCTATAAAAAAAGGCTTGCAAGAATTATATGATAAAGGTGTTAGAGATGTACAGCTAATTCCTCTATACCCACAATTTGCAATGGCAACTACCGAAACTATTGTTGTATTAGCCGAAGAATTACGTGCTGAATTTTTTCCTGACATGAAAATCACTGATGTTCCTGCTTTTTATCAAAAACCAGAATACATTAAAGCACTTTCTAATAGCATCAAAGAATATTTAGCTGATAAAGATTATGATCATTTATTATTTTCTTACCATGGTGTACCTGAACGTCATATTAGAAAATCTGACATAACAAAATCTCATTGTAAAATTGATGGTAGCTGTTGTAATAAACCCTCTCCTGCTCATGAATTTTGTTACAGACATCAATGTTTCCAAACTACAAAAAATGTAATTTCAGAACTAGGATTAGATGAAAATACGGTTTCTACATCTTTTCAATCTCGCTTAGGTGTTGATCCTTGGTTACAACCATATACTGACAGAACTATAGTTAAGAAAGCTGAAAAAGATGGTATCAAAAAATTAGCTATTGTTACTCCTGCATTTGTTTCTGATTGCTTAGAGACTCTAGAAGAAATAGCTATGGAGGGTAAACATGAGTTTTTAGAAGCCGGAGGAGAAGAATTTTATACAGTTCCCTGTATTAATGATAACGATGAATGGGTAGATGTACTTAGTGGCTGGATTAATGATTTTAATAATAATTAATTATGGACTTCTATTACGTAAAAGCATTACATATTATCTTTGTAGTAACTTGGTTTTCAGGACTTTTTTATATTGTTCGTTTATTCATTTACCACACTGAGGCAGAAAAAAAAGAAGAACCTGCAAAAGAAATACTTCAAACCCAATACCAATTAATGGAAAAACGTTTATGGTACATCATAACATGGCCTTCGGCTATATTGGCCAGTTTTTTTGCTTTTTGGATGCTATACAAAAACCCTAGTTACCTTGAAATGCCTTGGATGCATGTAAAACTTTCGTTTGTATTGGCTTTATATGCTTACCACTGGGGCTGCCAAAGAATATACAAACAATTACAAAAAAATGTAATTAAGCACTCTTCTTTAAAACTTAGAATTTGGAATGAAGTAGCAACTATTATTCTATTTGCTGTTGTTTTTTTAGTTGTATTACAAAATGCTATCAACTGGATTTGGGGAGTTATTGGTATTGTTTTAGTATCAGTTTTATTAATGTTAGCTGTTCGTTTATATAAAAAAATTAGAGCTAAAAAAAGCTGGGATAAACACGAGGAAAAACTTATTAAAGAAGATACAGACTTGAATAATGAATCTTAAAAACTAACTTATAACATATAAATTTGTAACTATTTCCCCTTTACAATTATCTAAGGTAATAGATAGCATCTCTTTTTTTTCTTTTATTTTAAAGTTGAAAGGGAATGCTAGTAAATCAACCCCGCTTTTCTTTTTTAAACGAATACCTTGACCTGAAATAATATCTTTATTAGGTTCAAAATCTCCTTTCGGTAAGTGTTCTGTTAAAATAACATATTTATACTTAGTTAATTGTTTAACTACTTTCTGTATTTCACTATTTGATATATGCTGTAATACTTGTCTAACTATAGCACAATCTGCATCTGGTAATTCTTCTACAGCAATATCTTTACAGTGAAACTCTAAATTCTCCTGTTTGAATTTTTCTTTATTGTATTTTATAAGATTACCTACTATATCTATAGCAATATACTTTTTAGAGTATTGCACCAATTCTTTACCAACATTAAAATCTCCACACCCTAAATCACATACTATTAAAGGCTTTTCAAAAGATGCTAAAAAAAACGCAACCGTTTTTATATAAGGTTGTACTATTTCATCTTTATGAGAACCTTCTCCGGAATAAAAATCAAAATCATTACTACCCCATAAATTCATTTCATACACCTGTTCCATTGCTTCTTTTGTAGGCCATGGCATTTTTATTTTTTTACCTTTCTGCATAAAATCAACTTTGAAAACATTAAATTATCACTTTTCTTAATGGTTACTAAAATACTATTTTTACATCTTGCAAAAAGCAATTATATTTCTTAGGTTAGCTATTGTAAAAAATTGTTAGAATACTCAATTGCTATATCAAAATTTTTTAGACTATTTATTTATCAAAAATAAGGGTCTATAGAATATCTAGGCAACCTAAGTACTTCTTTATATATTTACCTAAAGTTCCTTTTATCCGGAACTACACCCCAATAAACGAGAACTTTGTTCTCTATATAACGAGTTGGGTATAATGCAAAATAGCATGTTGGAAAGAGAAAGTTTAAATGATTACTCAGCGAAAGTATTTGATTATTTGAAAAAAAATCATCCCGAATTATTAGAGTTTTCAAAAATTTATAAATCGGATTTTGGAAAAAATTATTTATCCATAGAGATTGAAACACCAAATAAAGAATCCGCTTCGAATTTAATATTAGATACCGAAGACGATCAAATTACTATTGGATTTCATTGTTTTCATTCACATTTTGACAATTTTAATGAATTGGATTTTGAAAACGAAATAAAATCTGCTACAAACATATTTAACAAAATACTTAACGAAGAACTCTTAATTGTAAGCGGAGAGTTAATGACGGTAACGGAGGTAGACAATTTGGAGAAAGGAGAATTAGTTGGGAAAACTAATCGAGAAAAAATAAATTATTATGTAGTATCATGGAGTGGAAAATATGACAAGGAATTTGAAAATTTAAATTTTATAAATTATTCCATGAAAAGAATGAAGTCGGAAAAATCTATTGGAATATTAACGAGAATAAAAAAAATGTTCAGTTAGATCACTATACCCAACACCGTATAAAATTAATGTGGGTTTTTATGGTTTTCCCAAAGTTTTGGTTTATTTATAAAGTCCGCTTAAACTTATTTATCTATTTTTAGGTCGACAAAGATAAAAACACAAAATAAGTATAAGCTCAGTGGCTCGGCTGACAATTCACGAATTGTCTACTTCCCACACTAATCTTATACAAAAACGTTGGCAGTAAATAGAAGAAAAACTCATATGAGCATAAGAACTACAATATCAATAGTATTACTTGCAATGACTTTCTTAAGTTGCTCTAATAATAAAAACGAGAAGAATAATCTGAACGAAATCAAGCTACTGCAAGCCGAAAAAGATAGTTTAACAGCTATAATAACACAAAACAAGACTATTATGAAAAATCAAATGATAAGGTCATTAACTTTTCAAGATGGAAATGCAGAAAATGCAATGAATTTTTATTTGAACATATTTGATAATTCTAAAATTATTAATGTAAATCGTTGGGGAAAAGATGCACCAACTGATGAGGAGAAAATCATGCAAGCTACTTTCGAATTAGACGGAAATTTATTTATGTGTAGTGATAGTCCACCTATTCACGATTGGAATTTCACACCAGCTGTTGCGAATTACATAGAATGCGAAAGCGAAAGTGAACTTGAAATGTTATTCACAAAACTGTCCGAAAATGGAAAGGTTATGATGCCTTTAAACAACTATGGATTTAGTCAAAAATTTGGATTTATTGAAGACCAATTCGGAGTTTCTTGGCAATTGAATTTGAAATAGAAAAATGACTACTGCCAACAAAATGTATAATTAATTACTTTCGGATTTATTCCTTTGGATAAATCTCGTAGACAATTAATTTCATTTATTTTAATTATTTTACGCTAAAATTGCGTTATAACTCTTATACTAGAACATTAGCTTTCATTAAGAAAAAATGATTTGATTTAGTTTTAAAAGTGTTTAAAGATGAAATCTCTATTGAATATGAAAAAATTATATATTCAAATTCTGCTTTTATTGAACCTGTAATTGATGGAAATAATCTAACTACTGAAAGTACAGACCGTAAAGGAATAGTTGTATGGAATGAAGTAAAAAAAACTATTAGCAAATCAGGTCAATTTTTAATTTTAACTTGTGTTTGTGGAATTGCTGACGACGGAGGATTTGATTTAGTAGACGTAAAAAGAAAAGAAAAATCAGTATTGTGGAAATTCAAGGATGAATCTAATTGGATATGGGAGTTTGATAAATTTCCTGAGTAAAGAAAAAATTTGTATTAAACTGCTTAATGGAAAATTTAGTTTCTTTTAATCCCATACTAACCATAACCGATACGTTGTATTCAATTAAAAAAATATAAAACCCAGGCAACCATTTACGAAAAATTTGCGTCTTTATATTTAGAGGCTATCTCTAAATATAAAACTAATCAAAAAACTATACATGAATTCAAATAAAAAAACAGGTAGAATTACTGGTGTATTATTATTATTCGTTTTTATTTCTGGCATCATAATTTTTCAATTCTTACAAGGACCAATACTTTTTTCAGATAATTTTCTTACTTCCACTTCAGAAAACTCAAATAAAATTATAGGTTCTGTTGTTCTTGGAATATTTAGCGGAATAGTATCTATAGTCGTCGCAATAGTACTATTACCAATTTTTAAAAAACATAATATGCTTTTAGCTTATTTATACTTTGCTTTTTGTATTTTAAACTTTATTGCCATTATGATTGATAATGTAAGTGTCATATCAATGTTGGAATTGAGTAAAGAATATGTCGGTAACGAAAGTAATAATTCCTTAAACATTTTGGAGACTCTCATTTATAAGAAACATTTTTGGACACACTATTTTTATCTATTAATTTCTTGCTTTCCAGTTTTTGTATTGTACTATATGTTTTTTTTATCAAAACTTCTCCCAAGGATAATTTCTATTTTTGGTATAATTGCTGTAATTCTTATGTTCATTGAGGAGTTATCATCAATTTTCGGACATAGTATAAGCATGAATATGCTTTTACCAATTGGAATAATTCAACTAATTCTTCCATTTTGGTTAATTTTCAAAGGAATGAATTCATCAACGCTAAAAAATAAAATCATATAACTTTATAAAATAAAAACTGAATACAGCATAGTAGAAAGCTCATTGCGTATGAAATTCCCTTCGGAATTTCTTCGCTCCCAAACAATGAGTTTTTCTTTATTTACTATCTTAGTCTAAACGTAACCAATACCATACACAAATTCGTTAGCTGCAAGCACAAAAAACAAATTATTTGAAAGGGAAAAAGACATATTTAAGAGGGAAATCTGTTTTTACAGTTTCTTTATTTGTAATTGGAATTACAACTCTGACCGTTTACTTGACTGGAGAAAATTATAATCGAACAATTACTTCGAATCTATACCTATCATTATCTATAATAGGAACTTCATTTTTCCTCTTTATGACATACGGGCTTTACAAAGGGATTGAATTAAGAAATGACTTTCCTAAATTTAAGAAGTTTAAAACTGGAGATATATTCTCATCCACTGGTGAATTTCCAGACTGGGATGATATACCAAGTATTGATACTGATGATTTTATTAGTGGATTAATTATATCTGTCTTACTTTGGATTGGAATGACTATAATATTTTTCTTTCTTTTAATCATACTAGAAGCTGTATTTTGGATTTCTATTTTTATAATATTAGCAATGTTATATTGGATATTCTTTAGAGCTTTAAAATTTGTGTTTTCAAAATTTAAGGAAACAAAAGGAAAACTCGGAATTTCGGCATTGTATTCATTGAATTACACATTATTATATTTAGGTTGGATATTTGGAATAGTATATCTGACAGAAATATTGAGATAAAAAAACCAGTGGCTAACAATGGTAATATTCAATACACGTTTTGATGTTTAACCCTAAGTTTATTGTATTTTTATAATGTCCACCAAATCTTTTTAGATTACCCGTTAGAGAAATATGAAATAAATTTGACTTTAGAGCAGAAAAAACAAAATGAAAATTTTTGGCTAAGTGCTTAATCGGTAATTCAGGAATTTTAATTCCTATACTAACCATAGCTGTAGCATTTTGTGCAAGTATAGATAATAAAAAAATAAAAATTGACACTCAGGAACCTTATAAATAAAGCTGGATTAAATCCACAAAAACTCTTCCTAATTGACGGACTTGGAGCAATATTATCAGCTTTTTTACTGGGAGTTGTACTTACTAGATTTGAGCAAGTCTTTGGAATTCCTTCTAAAACACTATACTTCCTAGCTATAATACCAATCTTTTTTGCGATATACGATTTATATAGTTATCAGAAAAAACATCAAAAGGTTGGGCTATTATTAAAAGGAATAGCAATACTGAATTTAATATATTGTTTAATATCAGTAGCTCTAATAGGTCTTCATTTAAATACGATTACGATTTTCGGTTGTATATATTTCTTAATCGAAATAGTAATAGTATTAATCCTTATGTCAATTGAATTTAAAGTTGCAAAAAAAATGAAAACCCTAACTCTTTAAAGATTGCGCAAAAGGTATACGGTTAACAATACTTCTCCCTAGGGTAATTTCATCTGCAAACTCTAATTCATCACCCACTGAAATACCTCTTGCAATTGTTGATGTTTTAATAGCATACTTTTCAATTTGTTTATAAATATAAAAGTTTGTAGTATCTCCTTCCATCGTAGAACTTAATGCAAAAATAAGCTCTTTAATCTCTCCTTCTTTTACTTTTTCAACTAACGATTCTATCTGTAAATTTTGAGGTCCTACTCCTTCAATAGGTGATATTTTACCTCCTAATACATGATACAAACCTCTATACTGAGCTGTATTTTCAATAGCCATAACATCTCTTATATCTTCAACAACACAAACAATTTCAGCATTTCTATTAGAACTTGCACAAATATCACACAAAACTGTATCTGAAATATTATGACATTTTCTACATGATTTTACATCATTTCTTAATGAGGCTAATGCTTCAGTTAAGTATTTAGTATTCTCAGTAGGTTGCTTTAATAAATGCAATACTAATCGTAAGGCAGTTCTTTTACCAATACCTGGTAATCTGCTTACTTCATTTACCGCATTTTCTAATAATTTTGAAGAAAAATCCATGTGGCAAATTTACAATTTTTCAACGATGCTTCACCATCTTATTTCACATTAAAAACCTATCTTCGTGCTTTAAAACTAAACAAATAATTCACAATGAATTCAGAGATAAGAAACTTAGAACCTAAAACTGTTTGGAATCATTTTTCTGATCTAAACGCTGTACCACGTCCTTCTAAAAAAGAAGAAAGAGTAATTCAATTTATGGTTGATTTTGGGAAGAAATTAAACCTTGAAACCATGGTTGATAATGTAGGTAATGTAATTATTCGTAAACCTGCTTCTGCTGGAATGGAAAATAGAAAAACAATCGTTATGCAAAGCCATTTAGATATGGTTCATCAAAAAAATGCAGATACTGTTTTCGATTTCGATACTGAAGGTATAAAAATGATTGTTGAAGGTGACTGGGTAAAAGCTGACGGAACTACATTAGGTGCTGATAATGGATTAGGTGTTGCATCAATTATGGCTGTTTTATCTTCTTCAGATATTGCTCACCCTGCAATTGAAGCTTTATTTACCATTGATGAAGAAACTGGAATGACAGGTGCAATGGGACTTGAAGGTGGTATTTTAAAAGGTGAAATATTATTAAACTTAGATACCGAGGAAGACGATGAAATTGGTATGGGATGTGCTGGTGGTGTAGACATCACTGCTACAAGAAACTATACTGAAGAAGCTACTCCTGAAAACACAACATCTTTTGAAATTTCTGTTACTGGTTTAAATGGTGGTCATTCAGGAATGGATATTCATAAAGGTTTAGGAAATGCTAATAAAATAATGAATAGATTATTATTTGATGGCTTTACAAACTTTGGCTTACGTGTATCTGAAATTAACGGTGGTAGTTTACGCAATGCTATTCCTCGTGAAAGTTTTGCTACTGTTGTAATTGACAGTGTTTCAAAAGAACCGTTTTTATATGAATTAAACGAACTTATTAATAATATTAAAGCTGAATTTTCTAGTTTAGAGAAAAACCTTTCTATTGAATTAAAAGAAGTGACTTCTCCTAAAAACGTTATGGATTTAGGAGTACAAGAAGGACTTATTAAATCAGTATATGCTTCTTTAAATGGTGTATACAGAATGAGTCCAGATATAGAAAACTTAGTAGAAACATCAAATAATGTAGCTCGTATTATTGTAAAAGATGGGGCTATTAAAATTGGATCTTTAACACGTTCTTCCTCAGAAACTAATAAATGGGATTTAGCAAACTCTTTACGTGCTACTTTTGAACTTGCAGGTTTTGATGTTGAACTTTCTGGTTCTTACCCTGGATGGTTGCCAAATGTTAATTCTGAAATATTAAAAATAGTTACTGATTTATACATAAAACTACATAATGAGAAACCTCATGTGGCTGCTTGTCACGCTGGTTTAGAATGTGGTATTTTAGGTCAGAACTATCCTGAAATGGACATGGTTTCTTTTGGTCCTAATATAAGAGGTGCACACTCTCCAGATGAGCGCGCTCAAATTTCATCTACTCAAAAATATTGGGCTTTTTTACTAGAAATATTAAAAAATATTCCTGCCAGAAATTAAATGTAAGAACATTTTTTATAAAGCCACAACTTTTATAGTTGTGGTTTTTTTGTTTACATTTATAAAATGAATTTTTTAGCTCATTTATACCTTTCAAATAATAAAAAAAACATCATGATTGGCAACTTTATAGCCGATCATATTCGAGGAAATAAATTTTCTCACTACACTGAAGAAATACAAAAAGGCATATTTTTACATCGTGAGATAGATACTTTTACTGATACTCATAAAATTGTTAGACAAAGTAAACGCAGACTTCATGAACGTTACGGACATTATGATGGTGTTATTATAGATATTTTTTACGATCACTTTTTAGCTATTAACTGGAACAAATATTCACAAATACCTCTAAATATTTATGTGAAATCTGTCTATAATTTACTAGAAGAAAACATAGAAATTCTGCCTGAAAAAACACAAGAATTACTTCCTTATATGATTAAATATAATTGGTTATATAACTATCAATTCGCTAAGGGTATTCAAGAGGTTTTAAATGGAATGAATAAACGAACAAAAGGAAAATCTCAAATGAATTTAGCTTCAGAAGACTTGTTAATTAACTATCATTTATTTGAGGATGACTTCACCTTATTTTTTGAAGACTTACGAATTTTTTGCACAGAAAAATTAAAGACTATCTAAATGAAAAATTTATATATTTTAATTCTATTTATATTTATTACCAACTGTAAAACTACTATTAAAAAGGAAAATAAAATTGGCTTAATAACAAATAAAGCAATGGTAGTTTCTGCTAGGAAAGAAGCTTCTAAAATTGGTGTAGATATTTTAAAAAAAGGAGGTAATGCTTTCGATGCAATGGTTGCCACTGAGCTAGCCTTAGCTGTTTCTTATCCGTATGCAGGAAACATTGGAGGCGGTGGTTTTATGGTTTACAGGAAAAACACCGGTGAAATTGGCGCTCTAGATTATAGAGAAAAAGCCCCATTAGCTTCTGAAAGAGACATGTATTTAGATTCTTTAGGTGTAATTATTGAAAACAAAAGTACTTTAGGTGCTACTGCTGTAGGTGTACCAGGAACCGTTGCTGGTGTTTTTGAAGTTCATCGAAAATTTGGCTCTTTATCAATTAAAGAAATTATTCAACCCGTAATTGAATTAGCTAAAAATGGAGTTATTGTTACCGAAAAACAAGAAAAAAGACTTCAAAAGCATCGTTCTAACTTTTTTAAAGCTAATAAAGATAGTATTCATTTAACAAGAGAATGGAAAAAAGGAGATACTATAAAATATAACGCTTTGGCAGAAACTTTAACTAGAATTCAAAAAAATGGTAGAGATGAATTTTATAAAGGAGAAACTGCAAAAAAACTTGCTGCTTTTTTGCAAGAAAATGGTGGTTATATTACAGAAGAAGATTTAGCTAAATATGAAGCTAAATGGCGAACTCCAATTACTTTTCAGTATGATGATTTACGAATTATTTCAATGTCTCCACCTTCAAGTGGTGGAATTTGTTTAGCGCAAATCATGAATAGTATTGAACCTTATGATTTACATAACTTTGGACATAACTCAACTAAATCAATTCAATTAATTACAGAAGCTGAACGAAGAGCTTATGCCGACAGAAGTTATTTTTTAGGTGATCCTGATTTTGTTTCTATTCCACAAAAAGAGTTAATAAGTAAAAAATATGCAACTAAACGAATGAGTAACTTTTCATTTGAAAAACCTACTTCTTCCAAAGATATTTCACATGGTAACATTGAAATAATTGAAAGTAATGAAACCACTCATTACTCTATTGTTGATCAGTTTGGGAACGCTGTTTCTGTTACTACTACAATTAATGCTGGCTATGGATCTAAATTATATTGTTCAGAGCTAGGTTTTTTCTTGAACAATGAAATGGATGATTTTAGCAGCAAACCAGGTGTACCTAATATGTTTGGTTTGTTAGGAGCTGAAGCCAATAAAATTGTTCCTGAAAAGCGCATGTTAAGCTCTATGACACCTACTATCGTAGAAAAAAACGGAAATCTATTTATGGTCGTTGGAACTCCAGGAGGATCTACCATTATCACCTCAG
This sequence comes from Tenacibaculum sp. E3R01, assembly GCF_003318185.1. Lineage (NCBI taxonomy): Bacteria > Pseudomonadati > Bacteroidota > Flavobacteriia > Flavobacteriales > Flavobacteriaceae > Tenacibaculum > Tenacibaculum sp. E3R01. Next base: position 231,256 of record NZ_QOCC01000026.1, read on the forward strand.
TTTTACAAACTATTTTAAATGTTCATGAATATAAAATGGGAATGCAAGAAGCAGTAAATCAACCAAGATTTCATCATCAATGGTTTCCTGATGATATTAAAATGGAACCTAATGGATTTTCTACTGATGTTAAAAATAAATTACAACAAATTGGCTACAATTTAAATGAGAAAAACTCTCTTGTTATTGGAAAAGTAGATGCTATTTTAGTACTACCTAATGGTAAATTAGAAGGAGGTGCTGATCAAAGAGGAGATGATAAAGCTGAAGGGTTTTAAAAAATGTATGATGAGAAAACAAAAGATTATTATACTTATTAATTTAATATTTGTTTTTGCTGCCTGCGGTGATTCAGAGAATTCATCTACTCCGCAACCTACCATAAAAGAGAACTGGTATACTACTACTAAAGTTACCAAAAACACATATAGTATTGCTGAACCCAAAAGTTCTCAGAGAAATGTAAGTTATTTAATAGTTGGAGATGAAAAAGCGATTATGTTTGACACTGGATCCGGAGAAAATTCAGGTCAAGATGGTACAAAAATGATTTACAAACTTAAAGAATTAACTTCCCTTCCTATTACTTTGCTACTTTCTCATTTTCATTTTGATCATAATCAAAATATAGGTGAGTTTAAAAAGGTAGCTTTTCCTGATGTACCCTTTTTAAAACAAAAGGTTGTAAATAGTACATATTCTTTTACTGGTGAAGATTTATTCATTGGTAATTACCCTAAAAACGTTACAGTTAATGAATGGTTACCAATTAAAACTGATATTGATTTAGGAAACAAAAAAATTCAAATTATAAATATTCCAGGACATACTTCTGAATCAGTAGCTATTATTGATACCACAGATAAAGTTGCTTTTCTAGGTGATTACTTATACAATGGGGAACTATTTTTATTTAATGTTGATGATATAAAGAAATATAAAGAAAGTGTTGATTATTTACTTTCGATTTTAGATATCAATTACAGATTATTTGGTGCCCACGGTACTCCTGAAGTAAGTTTTAATAAACTAAAAGACCTTCAAGAATTTTTAAAATGTATTCAAGAAAGTATATGTACTAGGGTAAAAGAAAAGTATTCAGGATATAATACGCTCCTATATAAAAACAATGACTTATCTATTAGAATTTTTATATAACTAAAAATTAATTAGTTACTATCTTTCTAACATTCTACACTTATTAAAAAACTTCAATTCTAAAACAAGGATAGGAAGTACATAAAAAGGTGTAGCCTGTTTTATATTTAACTTTTAAGAGCCCCCTCAAAAGAATCAAAAACATTTTACAGTCCCCCGTACATTCCTATCCAAATTCAATAATACTTTTTTAACTTGTTTTAATAATTGTTTATGAAACTAGAAACATTAAAAAAACGGTTAATACTTATAAAATTGTTTTTCTTGATTTAAAAAGGCACTTTTTATCTTCACTATAATCTAATTTTATAGTCATTAACTTTTCATAATTATCTACAAAATAATTTTTAGTTGGAACTGAAGCGTCTTTAAAACTAATAAAAGAACCATCAGTTTCGTTTATTTTATAATCACGACATTCTTCCATCCAATCTAAGGCTCTGTTTGAATAGAATCGTGTTGGGATTACTTTGTCTAAAGTATAGGAGTCCATTTTACATTTACAATCGGTTTTACTTTGTGTAGGCATGTCCCACCATGTTTGATACTGAATCGTAAAAGCTCTATCTTGATATGGAAAAGCACACTTTAAAGCAGATCGACTTTTTGCTATACTAGTTTTATAAAAGTTTCCCTGAATAGCACCCAAAGTAATATATGATGAAATATTTGTTTTCTCTATTCCCTGTAATAATGTTGACTGCAAAGAGCAAACTAACTGTTCTCTACTCTTTTTATTCCAGTCAGTAGTAGGCATTCTTGAAGTTATTTTATGTGGAGCAGGGCAATCGGTTTCTAAACTCAAACCATTTTCTTTTGCACTAACAGAATATCTATCCCATGATTCAAAAGTATAAGGATATCCATTAGTAACTCCTTTAATAAAAGTTGAAATATGTGCTTCATTAGTTAATTCATCAAATTTAACCTTTAACCCATCAATAACAGACATAGTCATTTCTAATTTTTCTTCTTTAGTAAAATCAGGGTCCTTTTCTATTAATTCAACTAAATACCCTCCCCATTCAATCATCATAATTTTCAGCTCTTTACGAGTACCTCCAAAATGTCCATTTAGCGTCCAATCCAAAACTGCATCTTTAGATACCTCATTTTTATATGAAACCTGTTTTGCAACAACTTTTAAGTTCGTTCCTATAAGTTGGTTATTTTTTCCTGGTGAAGTAATACTTTCCCATGCTTCAATAACTGCTGTTGCTTTTATTTTTTTGAATACAGCTAACATATCATAAGAAATATGAAAACTAGAAGCTATTTCAGGTAGTTCAAAAGGCTCAAAGAAAAACTCTGTTATAATTCCATAGCTTAATCCGCCTCCTCCACGAATTGCCCACAACAATCTACTACACATTCCTTCTGTATTAAAGTCGTTAACTTTTTCTTTATTATAAAAAGCGCTCGTTCCTAAATATTTCACAGTACCATTACCCAGAACAATGGTTGCTCCCATTAATCGTTCACATCCCATTCCATATTTACGAGTCCAAGGCCCCCAACCACCTCCCATCGTATACCCTGCGATGGCTACACTTTGACATGTTCCGTGTGGAATTCCTAAATGTTCTCTATCTAAAACTTCCTTTATATTTTTAAATTTTGCTCCAGGCTGAATACTTATTTGCCTCACCTCAACTTTATCTTGAGGGTAATTTTTTAAAGACACATCTGTTTTATTCATTAAAGCAAAATCAATTAATACTTTTCCTGTAGCTACACATTCACCTTCATGATCATGCCCTCCAGATTTTACTGTAATTTGTATATTATTATCCGTAGCATACTTTGTAGCAATAGCTACATGCTCTGTATTATAAGGTTGAATAATTAAGGAAGGCATAAAATCAAACCTTCGATTAAAAACTTTTCTTAATTGATTATAAGAGTCCTCTTCTGAAGGGCTCCAAAAATTAGGTTTTAAAGGACAATCATCAAAAGCTTTTTTAAATTTTTCTATGACTTCTTGATTCTTATCTATTGCATATATATCGTTTTCCATAAAGTTGGGGGATAATTTGAGTTCTTTTTTAGTTAATTATATTCTTATATTTTTTTTAAACTATTCAAAATTTTGTCTTTTTCCTCTCCTTCTATATTTTCTAAAAAGTTAAACAACTTATTATGTTCTTCTTTTTTAATTGTTTCCTCAGTTACTTTAATGATTTCATTTTCTACATCTTTTTTTAGAGTATTTAACCCAACTTTAAAAGGTGTTCCATCATAATATCTTGCAATTGTACCTGGACCTTCAGGAGAACCATGATCGGCATCAATAGACTCTCTCCATTTCCTTGCGTGACTTGCCCATTCATCTTGATCAACTAATTCAGGTGGAGTAAACCATACATTCCATGTAAGTATATTATCTTTCTGCAACATATTTCCTGAGCCTAAATTGAAAATATCCATAATAAATTTATTAAACTCATCTACTACTGGATATCCTGTTTTTTTAATCGCTCCAATTTGTACATTTAAATTACCAACAGTCCATGCTTCTTCTTCATGTTTAGCAAAATCAGGGATAGGAAAACCAGTACTTTGCCCTTTACTTAAAGGAAATATTGGTTGTTCAGGATTCCCTACTATACTTGTAAAAACAACTATTGCCTGTGATTTTTTTGAAGGAAAAGGTAAATAACTTTTTTCAAAATGATCCCACAATTGTTTTACTATAAAGTTTTGTTTTGCACCTGGGCTGAACCAAATTTTACCAACTACTCCCATATCGGCAGCTAACTCTTTATTATCTTCATTTACCCAACCTCTAGTTCCAGTAACCGTAACCTCAACATTTAAAGTACCTAAAGAGGGTGAACTAATACCTTGTTGAGGACAAATGATAGAATAAACTTTACCTGTATCTGTATATCCAATTCTTGAAATATCAGGAGCAAACATTTGGTAACATCGTTTCGGGTCTGGTTGTCCCTTTTGTGTTTCCCAACTAAACTCTGGCCATTTTACAGCTTGCTGACGTTGAAGTTTATCAATATTCAACATATTATCGGGCATTGGTAATGATGTTAGATCTGGATTTGGATATGCAAAAGCTGGATTTGACGCTGCAAATCCTCCAATCCAACCTGCTGGTATATTTTCTGATATTGACTTTTCTGCTTTAGATGTAGTTTCCATTGTGTTATATTTTTAAGTTTTTTAAATGACTGGTATATTAATTTCTCACTTTCTAATTTAAATACTAAAAACGTTACTTTTCTTCGAACTTCTCTAAGCGTATATTAAACAGGTGCGAGTGCTTTATTTTTTGATGTAAAAACAAAACGTTCTTGTTTAATATTATTTTTACCTCTGATTATTAATCTTTTAAAAAAACTTTATTAACTTCTACGTTGCCAAAAAACAGCCCTTGGCCATCGTTTTTCTTCTTGGTAGTACCTTTTTTTTATATCATGGTACTGTTTATAATTCTTTAAAATATCTTCTTGATATATGTCAATTGATGAAGAACCTTCTTCTATTTTATGAGCAATGTATTTCGCAGCAAAACAAGCTGAACTAATAGAAAAACCTATTCCCATTGAAGAAATTGGGTCAAATGAAACTGCTGCATCTCCAATCGCTATAAAATTTTCTAAATTTCTTACATCGCTTATTTGCGTATGAGCATTTCTGACCCATAATTTATTTGAAAGAGCCTCAGTATTATTGAGAAGATGCTTTATGTGATTCGTTTCTTGTAACAAACTTTCCCAAACGTCAAGCTGATGTAATTTTTTTTCAGAAATAATATCAGCATCAGAAAAAAAAGTAATTACCATTTTATTATCTGGCAAACAAGCAGCATACCACCAACCTAACTCTACTGATTCTAATGTTTGTTCAAACTTTTTAGAGACATTATTCAATTCCAAAAACAATCCTACTCCCATAAGTGAATCGTCTTTTTTCGAACTTCCTCCTACTTTTCTACACACATTAGCTGACCTACCTGAAGCATCTACCAAATAATTAGCTTTGATTGTAAATTTCCCTTCCGTAGGATGACTAAGAAATACCCGCCAGCTTTTATCTTCTAACTGTTCATAATCTAAACACTTAGTTCTGGGGTAAATAGTAGCTCCTCTTTCCGCAGCTGTTTCTATTAATTTAAAATCAAACTTTTCTCTATCTAATTGAAAAGTAGCCTCATCAGTAGTAAAAATAGCATTCGTAGTGCTTACCTTGTCGCTTCCCCAATAAGATTTACTAGCATATGCTGGTATAAAACTATTTTCCTCGAAATCACTTTTATTTAATTTTAAATAGTTTATCAAATCAAAAATACTTGCAGAAACATGTTCACCTACTCTTGTTTTATTAAAATCGGATTGCTCAATAAGGGTAACATCGCATTTAGAATAGTTTAATAAACTTAATGCGGCAGAGGCTCCACTTGGACCTCCACCAACAATAAGCACATCGGTATGTTTTATAGCATTTGACATTAGCGTCTCATTCTTGTTCCTGAACGAGGCGTGCCTAGTCCATTTTTACTTACACTTATTTTCTTAAAAGCACGTTTTTCAAGGAAAGAGACTAATTTTTTTGCTCTTTCATTTTTTTCTCCAATACGCTTTAAATCATCTTCTATATAAAATACTGGAATTGTAGTTTCATTATCGTCTCCATTACCACTTACTTGTCCTACTCCATATTCTACAAATGAAAATAATTCATTTGTGCGTTCTGTTTCTGTGAAATAAGGAAATCCTTTATCTTGAGAGTTTGTGTTTCTAATAAAAGCCATGGAAGACCAATGCTCAACCATTTGAACAAAACTATTAATTCCACGAGCATAATTCATTTGCTGTCCAGCTGGTAAATGAGAATGCATTTGACCTTCTAATGTTGTTTCACCAGTTAATACATCCCATGGACTCTGTGGTGGCCACCAATATGAATAATAAGTAGGTGGTAACGGTTCTTTAACTGGATCTTTTTCTATAGTTTGTTCGTCTTTAAAAACAGTATTAGAACCTACCCAAACATTTTCAGTCTTTTCTTCTGTAGTTGTTACTCTTGTATCTTTATTAAAATTAGGGTTTGTAAAATTAACAGGTTGCACAGTACATTGAAAAAAATCTGCTTGCCAAGGACATGCCATTCTTTTTGTTAAATCGCCTGGCTCACAACCACCTCCTTCACATTCATCTCTTGATGGTGTTAAACCTGTAGTATTATAACCTCCAATACCTTTTTGATTTGAAATTACAAAAGGAGCTGCATATATTTTTGAATTTTGCACACTCCAAGTTACCTCAATACCTGGACACATTGGTAAACCAACACAGTTTCCTACACTTGCTTGATCTTCTTTACTAATAGGAAAAGGTTCATAATTTGGATTGTTCTCAAAATTACCATTTGCCCATTGTTTAAGCATAAAATATTGTGTATCGTTTAATGATAAAAACTTCACAATAGTTTCATTACTCACCGAGTTACTTCCCGAATTTAAAGGCATCATTGGAAAAGAATCATCTCCATTAGTTTTAAATAACTGAGATTGTGGTTCATTAGGAACTGAATTCAATTTATCATTTGGACGTCTGAAATAAGAAAAATAATTCTCTCTATTAGCCTTATTCTCTTCGCTAGGATCAGAAAAATCAAATATATTGGAAGAAAAGGCAATCATTGATTGTACATTAGCTACCCATTGATAGCCAGCAAATCGTTTTATAATTGGTAAAATATCTCTCTGATAATTCACTTTATACGAGGCATTAAATATACCATGTTGACACATACCTGGCACAAGATTAAAACTACGTACTCCAACATCAAACATACTATCACTCAAATTAGAAATATTTACAATTTCTGGAGCAAAATCTGGAGAACCAACAATTACCCATGCTTCTAGAGTAGCAGGTGGTGTACCGTCATTAAAAATAATGCTACAATAAACCGGACCATCAGCAATATCATCATGCCAAGTATTTGACCCTCCATAACTAGTAAGAGGCTCATTTCCTCCTGCATTTCCATACCCTCCTAAAACAATTAATCTTCCGTCATCATCAGTTTTAAGATCACCTAATGTTTTAATTGCTGTACCAGAAGTAACTTCTTCAGGTGGATACTGAGATGGATACCCTGGAGGCACATTGCTCTTATCGAAACCAATCTCTTGATTAGGTCCACTCACACTTCTTGGTCCTGGATCAATAATTAATGTTTGCCTTTCTTTTTCTGTTTTTAATGATGGGTTTCTAAATTCTACCCCTCGGTTTTTATAACTATTCTCTTCTCCATAAAGAAGGTTTCCTTCTAATTCGCTGTACTGATACCAAGCAGCTTTTTTATTTGCTAAATGCACAGTCCATTCCATTAAAGAAACATTTGATGAGTTAGCGGTTAATTCTTTACCATCAGCATCAAACACCTTAAAAAGTTGCCCTTGCCTTCTTACTTGACTTTCGTCATCTTTAAAATTTTTAATGGGTCCTAATTTATTACCAGATGCATCTGCTTCATAAGGAAGACCACCAATTTCATCAGGAGAAAGGCAAAACTGCTTCCTACTATTCCCTAATCGAGCAACCCCTACGGAAGGGCTAATTTTTAGTTCCATAATTTTAGTATTTAGTTCGATAATTTATTTTACTCTCTAAGTTAAACACTAATCATTATGCTATTCTTCTTCTTTCTTTAAACGTATGTTAAATGAGTAAGAGTGTTTTATTTTTTGATATAAAAAACACTCTTACCCTTTTAATAAAATTATAATTAAATGCTATACAACCAGTATTTTAAAAAATTATTGATTTTTTTATTTATTTCCAAGAACCTAATATTAATTTTAATTGAGTAGTTCCTTTAGGAAATGACCCTGGGAATTCTGAAGGAACTTGTGCTCCACCTTTACCTCCTATTGGGTTTTCATCGTAAGCGAAACCATATGCTCTTCCCATATAATCCCCTCTTGATGATTTTGTTTTATTTACTATTGGTAAAGTAAATATATTAGTGCCGCCTACTTTAGTTGTGTGTAAAAAGTAAGAGAAGTAATTTTGAGGTTGGTTTTTAGGATACCAACTTGTTTCTTTTCCCCAATTTGTGGTTGTATAACCAGCTGTTTTTGCTGTTTTATAATCTACAATAGCAATTCCTCTATTTAACGCAGTACTTATTTGATTTTCCAACCCGTTAATTACAGTCTGGTTATTGATTGCTTTATTTGATTTACCTGGATATCTAAAAGATCCATCTGCAAATAAACCAATTCCTGCAAATGTCATTTGACCAGAAGAGTAATAATATTGTGTTGGTGCTTTCGCAAATTTATACTGAAAAGAAGCACTATATGCATTACTAGTGTTTAATGTAACCGATACAATTCCTTTTTTAGATTTATTAATTTTAGTAATTCGTGTAATTCCATCTGAAGAACCTCCTCCTGGACTTACATACATACCTACTTTTAATCCTGTATTTAACGGTAAGGGCGTTTTAAAAATTAATTCGTTTCTCTTATTTATACTTCCCATAATTGGAGCTCTTTTATTTCCTTGTTGATAAGAAACTACCGAAAAACCTACAGGATTAAATGCATATAATGTTTCTGCACCACTAGCTGTAAATTTTAAAGCACCGTGTTTATTTGTTGTTCCAGGAAAAGTTATCGCTGATACAGGTGTTACTGTATAGTTTGCAGAAAATTTATTTGTTCCATTTTGCCATATATTCATTTTTAAACTAGTATCTGTAAACAATTTATTTAAAGCTTCATCAAATACTGTTTCTAACATACTTGTTTCTTTTTCTAAGTATAACCCTGGATTTAATAAGGCTGTTAAATCTTTATTAACGGAATAACTAAGAGGGGTATAATAAGCTGCTGTTGGCTCACCTGCCTTTATTAGTTTTTTCATAAATGGTTTGTAAGCTGCTGTAATATTTTTAGCTGTAATATTATGAGGCTGCCCTATTCTATCAAGTTCATTTCCACTTTTATCTTCAGCAATAATAGATAATGGAAAGAAAAATCCATCAACTGTAGAAATATCAATAAACAATCCTTTGTCTTTCTTAAAGGTGGCTTCAATATAATTATACTGTGGGAAAGCATTTTGTGGTGGATTATTTACTTGAAAAACACTTGCCCCAAATTTCTTGTATTTAAACCCTAAATTATTATTACTTGTTTTTGTTGAATTATCTTTATAAGTGACAGTAGTGTCTTTAATAAAAAAATAAATTCTTGCCCCAACTAAAGGATTTTTGTTAGATACTTTAATAGTTTTTAGCTCTTTTACTAATTCATAAGATTTTACATAACCACTATCAGAAGGCATTTTTTTAAAAGTTCCTTGTGAAGTTGCCCCATTTAGAGTTAACATTTTTTGTGAACTTGTACTATACCCTAAAACATATATTTTATATTTTTTATCTAAGCCTGTTAAATTATCTAAAGAAATAACATAAGTACTATCAGGTTTATCACTTTTATAAGTAAATTTAGAAGCTTCAGTTATTCTTGAAAAGTTTGATTGCACCTCAACCTGAACACCTATTTCTTTAGATACATGAGGAGGGTTCGCAACTGTAACTATTGTATCTGTAACTGATAAAGGTACATTTCCTGCAGATCCAAATTTCACATACGTTGTACCAGAAAGGTACTTCCCTTTAATAGTTATTTTTTTCTTTCCTTTTACAGAAGTTGAATTTGGACTTACGGTGCTTATCTCTGGTAGTTTGTATTCATAAACTATAGAGCTATATACTTTTTTTGCGTCCTTTTTAAATTCAATGTATACTTTATCAATAGAAGGTGAACTAATAGCTGTTGTTTTGAATGTGATAAGAGTTTCAGAAACAACATTATATTCTTTTACTGCTCCATGTTTTTTAAAATAAACACCAACAATATTATCTTTAATAAATCCTGTTCCTTTAATTGATACAACTGTATTCCCTCCTAAAGACCCTGAAGTAGGGCTCAATGAAGTTATTGTTTGCGCTTTTAAATTGACCGTTACTAATAATAAGACAACTATTAATAGTAGGTATTTGTAGGTTGTTATTTTCATGTTGATTTCCCGAAGGGTTAATTTTTAGTAATTAATAATTATTTACCTATAAAAACACAACTATTACAAATTCAAAGTATATTTTGCTTTGTAATCATTATTCTTTGTATCATATTCATAAACACCCCAATGATGCTCATAAGTACCTGCTCCAATTGGTTTAGTATCTTCATCATACATTTCGAAAATAAAACAAGGAATTTTAATACCTGGTTTACGTGGTGTTCCATTACCACTTTTACAATGATTAATTAAATTTTGATTAAACGTTTGTGCATTAGAATTTGTTGCAGAAGGATATGTGGCTACTGGTCCTGTTGGCCAACCTGCTTCTCCTATTACAATTGGTAAATCACCATAATTGTTATTACCTAAAGCTACATACAAAGCATCATACATTGCATCAAAAATATTTTTGTAGGTATAATTTCCATCTGTAACCCATACACTTGGATCATTATTAGCGGTAAAAAGACAATACTCTAAAGAAATAGTTCTTTGATTGTTTTGAGTGATAAAAGGATATACATTTATCATAAACACTGAATCATCTGCTTTTAAAATAGCACATACATCTAATATGATGCTTTTAAGTCCGCTATTAAATGATCCTGCTGAAGGTGGATACGAATTCCCCATAATGGCATAATTAAAAGGAACCGTTACTTTAGTAGAAAGTCCTTTTGCTTTAATTGCCGCTTTAATATTTGTTAATGCATCTACCAAATATGGAGAATATGCATTATTCCACCAACTTCCTAAAGGTTCATTTCCAACACAAATCATTGGAATTGTAGCTGAGTTGTCTGATAACACCTTTATTATAGCATTTATAGTAGTTGTATCATTATTTGCACATAGTTCTAAATCACCGTTAGGTACATCTACTAAAACTTGCAATCCTTGTGCGGCAAAAGCGCTAATGCAAGTTGCTTGATTGTAGGTAAACATTTTAACAGCTCCAACTCCTGTTGCTTTTATTTGTGAAGCTGCCGTAGCTGCACTTACTTGTTTTCCTGAACTTTGAAATGTATTACTAAAGTTGACCCCTACCGTAGTATTAAAAATTGAATTACTCATAAATAATTAGCTTTTTGAATTTTGCCTACTCTACATAGTTTTCAGCTTCCCCCTAGATTCAATAATCACATTTTATAATGACTTGTTATCAAATTTAAATACTAATCATATCACTTTCTTTTTAATTTCTTTAAGCGTATAGAAAATGGGTAGGAGTGTTTTATTTTTTAATGTTATAATAATTCACATTAAAATTTGTATTTAATTAGGAGTTCATGACCTACATTTGATATACTAGTATTTAAAGCGCTATCTGCTGCTTTTGGTAATTGTTGTATAAAACCTGCAACGGTATAATATTAAAATTAAAGTTTTTAAAAACAAGTAGTTACACCATATCTTTCTCTGTACTTGTATTTTTAAAATAATGAGGATAGCCTTGTGGTAAAAAACCACATCATTTGTATTAAATTCTGATTTCACCAACTTTGATCCTATTGGTTCATTTTGTGTAGAAGGACTCGGTTATACAATTCCAACTTCACCAGAACCGCTTAAAAAAATAGTTGTTTCATTAGTATCTGGGTGTAAATGTGGTGTTAGTAATTCATTAGAACCAATAATTACACGTTGCATTCCTGTGGGGAATCCGTCTTGTAATTTAGGTAAATCAGGAAAACTAGTTGTCGATAAATTTTTTTTGTATGTGTACAATATTATTTTTTAAAATTTTTATTTTACACAGATAAAGTTCTAACTAATCCACTATCAATTACTACTTTTTTTTTCTCCAACTATCCTTAGCTTCTTTATTTTTTCTACCTCCTCCAAATTGTCTTCTTTCTCCAAATTGTCTTCTTTGATATTCTTCTTGTCTTCTTTCTTCATCTCTTTCTCTTCTGTTTCTTAACGTTTCTCGTATTTGATCTTGTTTCTCTTCATTAACTTGTAAACTAAGTTCCATTCTTCCATCTTCTCCTAATTGTGAGGGCTGAAACCCAGCATCCAATAAATCTCTAATTTCCTGTCTTGTTCCATCATATTCTCTATTTTCTCTTGGAGCAAAATTATCCTGTACAAATTGATCAAATGTTTCATTTCCTCTCCAATTTCTTGCCATATTATGGTTTAGTGACACCCTATAATCTTCTCTTCCTTCTTCTCCTTCTCCTGGAATACCATCTATAAAACCTCCAATGAACTCTCTATTTCTTTCTGGTGTAAACTCTTCTGCTTGGTTATATAGATCTCCTGTTAAAAAAGTAGGAAGTACTCTCTCTGCATCTCTTTCTCCTCTTAAAATTGGGGTTACCAAATCTTGAAAATTATTATCTGTTCCTATAGCTAAATGCTGTGGATTCATATCTAACTCTGGATGATCATCATCTACTAAATCATTAATATAACGTCCTGTGTGAGTATTTAATAAGTTCTCTAAATTTATACCTCGTTCATTCAAGTCTTCTTCAATTACAGGTAAATCCTCTTCTTGATGTGCAGGAACTTCTTCAATTACAGGTAAACCCTCTTCTTGATGTGTAAAGTCCTCTTCTTCGTCTCTAAATAAATTATCCCCATAATTCCCTCCAAAAGCCCCTCCTAACATTGCTAATCCTAAACCTAATAGAGGGTTTGCTCCTGCAAGAATAAAACCCGCTAATCCTCCAAAAGCTGCAACTCCTTTATTAAACATTTGAATAGGAACTTCGTTTACACTTTCTTTTTTGACTAATTGACTGGTTTCGTTTATTCCAGTATTTAAAGCCTTCCTTCCCATTACATCAGCTTCTGTTTCTAACCCTTCATTATCATTTATTTGCGCACCTCCCACAGAAGTAGTTGGCTGAACTCTACCCTGCTTTTGTTGTACTACATGCCATGCTTCATGAGGTAAATGCTTCTCTTGCCCAGAACTTAAATGAATATCGGTTCCTTGTGCATACGCATGTGCATTTAATTGGGCTGGTTTAGCCGAATTATAATGTACATTAACATCATCCATTGAATAACCTGACATATTTTCTATTCCTGATTTTAAATTATCAGGTAAACCTGTATTGTTTTCTTTTTTTTGAATTAAAGAACTTAAACGATTATCTACCAAAAACTGTCCTTTAGAAGTAGCTTCTTTTCTTTGACCAATATGTTCACTAGCTGATACATCAGTCTTGTTTTTTGAAATATGAGTTTGGTGTCCCATTCTATTCTCTTTTTTTAAAATTTCATTATTTTGAAAGTATTTATCTTCATATAATTTTTTAATTAATCTATATTTTTTTATAAGTAGATTTACTTTTTTCGAAATAAGGATCAGCATTGTCGTAATCTGTGGTTATTTCTTCCCCAACATCTATTGATTTATTCATCTTAAGGATAAAGTTATTTCCCTCCTTCTCCAAACTTGCGTTCGCTTTCTTATCGGATTGGTGGTTAATTAAAGAGCCAAAATCTGAAGTTATATCAACCCCATTTTTATTCAAGGAAGCTACCTTACCTAATTCTTCTTCTCTATTTAAACTTTTACCTGCCATAACTCCTTTTCCGTGTATAGGTGACTTATCAATAAACCATGACTTTTTGTTTCTATTTTCATTCTCGTGAAAAGATTTATTTTGAATAACATCTTTATGCGCTAAAAAACCTTTTTCAATACTCTTTTTAGATCTATTATCATTAAAACAAACCCCTTGACTACGACTACTTTTCTTTTGTAAAATCGTAGATAGCTTTGTTTTTACTGTTTCTAATTTATTTTTTTCGATTTGCATAAAAGATTAGTCTATTTTATTCTTTACTTCCAAAACTAAATAGGTTTTTAAATCCATTATAAAAACGATGTGCAGATATTCCTGTATCACCTAATCTACTTTTTGACCCTTCATAAGGAAATTTTGAAGCAAATTCATTTTCCTGATGAAATGTTTTTACTGGACATTGATCTTCTGGTATTTTATCTAGTAACTCTTTATGTCTTTGATCTCTATATTGTCCATCAAATTGAGCTCCCATAAATGGTATAAACCCTTTTCCTGGACCAGAAACCCAGAAAGGCTTAGAAGTTTTTTCAACTAATTGAGTAACATTATTAGACCTATTATCTTTTAGTTGCAATGTAGACTTAGTATCCATAGCTTTTTTTTGAATACTATCTGATACCGATTTTTTTTGACCTTGACTCCATTTATTTACATGTTCTTTCATTTTATCTTTTTAAATTTATATTTAGTTAAGTAAAAACTTTACATACGTATCAGTTTATTTGAACAATTACAGGCCCAATTGCTCCACTATAATCTATAGCTGAACAATAGTTGTAATTATTTATCTCATCTTTTAATCGAACTAAATGCGGGTTATAGTAAGGGAACATTACTTTTTTACCTGTTATTAACTTTATGATATATTGATTGTATAACGGAAATTTATAAAAAAGCTCATTAAAAATAATTGAATTCATATCTGAAGCTAAAAATTCATTATTCAATTTATTATATTCATGAATCTCTTTTAAAATTTGTTTTGCAAAAACATTTAAAACATAATTTAATTTACTTGGTATACTTTCTATAATTAAATACAACCGTTTTTCTTTTAACCAATAACCTTTTATTATTAATCCTTCTTTTACAACACAATAATTAAGTGCTTCTGCAATAATAATGTGTTGCCAGTTTAAAGGAATCTGTTTTCCCCATGACTTTGTTACCAATACGAAATGATATATACTTTTAGATTTCTTGACTAATTTAGTTTCATTCATTTTTTATTAGTTATTTTTAAAATCATAGTTCTCAATACCTTTTTTAATCTAAAAACCACTTCATTGCATAAACTCTATTTGTTATAACAATGTCATAGATAGCAGAAACAATTCGTTAAACATTTACCTTAGCCTAAAGATTACCTCACTTTATAAACTGTACTTGTAATGACGTACTTTAAAAAGTAGTGATCGTTTTATTTTCTTTCTTAAATTCTTTACGAATACCTTCTAATAACTCTTCTTTAGTCACTACTGTATCTCCTCTTGAAACTACTGCCAATGCACAAAAACGTAAAACATTAATAATTGCACCACCTGCTAACTCGTATTCTTCAGCTACTTTCCAAACATCAATATCTGGATGTAGTTTACATATACCTGAAAAAGCTTTATTCCATAATTGATAACGTTCATTAACTTCTGGCATACTAAAGTGAATCATCGCTTGAAATCTTCTTGTAAAAGCCGCATCCATATTTCCTTTTAAATTAGAGGCAAGAATTACCACTCCTGGAAAATCTTCAATACGCTGCAACAAATACGATGTTTGCTGGTTTGCATGCCTATCATTAGAACTATTGGCTTCTGTTCTTTTTCCGAATAAAGCATCCGCTTCATCAAAAAATAAAATCCAATCCTTATACTGGGCAATGTCAAAAATTCTTGATAAGTTCTTTTCTGTTTCTCCAATATATTTAGAAACAATCATTGATAAATCTACACGATATACTTCTCGGTTAGATACTTTTCCTAATAAAGAAACTGTTAGTGTTTTTCCTGTTCCTGGGGGGCCATAAAACAAAGCTCGATACCCTGGTTTTATTTTTTTATACAATTCCCATTCATTCATTAAAGTATTACTGTGTTGTAACCAAGCTTTTAAAGCTAATACTTCATCCATTACAAAATCATTTAACACTACATCTTCCCAATTTAAATTTGTTGATATTTTTTGGGCAGGAAACGTATTGCTTTGCTCTATATTGGGTTCTTCACCTGTTAAAAAGTAATGAAACCATCGCTTACTTAAACTTAAAATCCCATTATATTTTGGTATGAATAACTCTGTATCTTCTAATGATAAAACTTGTTCTTTTACTAAAATATTTTCTTTTTTGAAAATGTTAAATATCTCCTCTCTAATTTCAGGATTTGTTGCTGAGATTAAAAAGATTAAAGTTTGACCTGTTGGTAAAAAACCACTATGATTTTTATCAATAATACCTCCGAACTCTGTAAATCCACGATCATAAATTTTATTTCTTCCAAAGAAAACATCTAATACTTCAGGTTTCAACTGCGATGCCAATGTTAAGGCAATAGCTAAACGTTCATAAATATTTAATTTCCAATCTATCAGACATTTTGCATAAGTTGCCTCACTGTTTTTTATTTCTTGTACAGGAATGTCTATCCAATGAGGTCTTTCACCTTCATGCTCTAAATACGTACTTATCACATTATGAATTACCTTTTGCAACCAATATATCTCATTGTATAAAAACGGTATGTTTACATTAGTATGCATAATTTATAAACATTTTTGCTATATCATCTAAATTCGCATTTGCCCATTTAAAATATTGTAATGCCGTATTAGGTGTTAATTGATTGGCTTGTAACATATCTAAAACACAAGTTTGAGAATTATAAGCTGATTGATTAGGTGTAAATACCTGTTCAGACTTATAATCGTATTTAAAAAAGTTATTTGCCCAATCAATAACTCCAGTTCTTGCTGTTATTAATTCACTTATAAATACTTCTAATTTTTCTGGTTGTACAATTAATTTTTTGGCTTTAAAAAAACATGGGCGCTTTTTTTCTTCCTTTTGATAAAACTCTATATCTCTTGCCTGAATAGTTTTTGAATTTGCTTGTCCGAATAACTCTATTAAGCCAGCACTTTCTGTTTCTGATGCTATTTCTAATTCACCCTGATCTGATCCTGAAATAACCAAACTCCAGTTTTCTGTAGTTACACTTTCAGTTACTACATATACTTCTCTAAAAGAATATAAAACTTGTGTTAACTTAATTATAAGTTCGTCAGCAATCATATTCCAGTTTACAATTCTTACAGCTTCTGGATTATTACTTGTAAAAAAGAAACTTCCAAATTCTTTAAATGCCAATATTTGTTTACTATACCCAAAGTTACCTTCAATAATATTTTGCCCTGTATCTCTACCTGCATAAGGTTTGGTTACACCATTACTAAAATTCCAATTATACTCGTTTTGTTTTACTCCATATTCAAAAACCACTTCATCTATATCTACTACATTGTTTTTAAATATATTTCCTAAAACAACCACTTCTCCTTTTTGAATTTGAAAAAAATCACCCGGATATATATTTTGATTTAATGGCTTAGATGGAATAAAACCATTGGTTCTATTATAAAAATCTGTATAAAACTTTTTAGTAATGTTTTCCATATTTTATAGATTTAACTTTTTCTTTCTTGATAATTTTCTTCGTATAGCAAGCCTTCTTTTAGCATCAGGACTTGCTTTAAAATCTGCTCTTTTTGCTTTAACCATTTTTTTTGCTTCTTTTCTTATAGTTTTCGTCACAGTATCTCTTGTATATCTCTTTTTACCCTTGTGTTCATTTTTTGATAAAATCTCTAAATTACTTTCATCGTTATATAAAAAGTTTTTGTATTCCTCGGTTTCATCAGACGACATGTCACTTTCATCATATTTATCTACTTCATCATCAATTGCTATATAATCAATCATATGATCTATATCTGGTTGTTTGTCTTTTGCTCCTTTAGTTTTATGTTTTCTAATTTCTCTTCCCATACCATCAAGTTTAATAACCTCTCCTTTACCATCAAATCCTGAATGTAATTTCCCACTGGAATCTGTTTGTCTTTCCATCAAACTTTTTCTAATATCTCTATGTTTTCCTTTATAGAATGAACGAGAGCCTCTATAAGATGTACCAGGAGCTCTATATATTTCTTCAGGATCAATATAACCATCATCTGATTCTGGCTCGTAAGTTTCGCCATCAGATTCTTCTATATTCATTTCTTCATCTTCAGAACCGCCTTCATATCCTTCATCATCACTATCTACACGTTGTACTATATTTTTATTACTTTTTCTATTATCTATTAATTGAAAAGGGTTGTTTTTTGTGCTATTTTGATGTATTAAATTAGCTGCTGATTGATGTGCTTTATTTTCATTTTTATGAGTATACATAACTAACTTGGTTAAATACATTAATAAAAAAGAGATTGTTTAAAATGAATGCTTAAGTTAAATTTAAACAATCTCTTTTTTTTTAATTTTAAGAGGCTAATGCTGCTGCATTGGCTGCTGCTAAACCAGCTTCTAAAGAATTTAATTTTATAGTTGCTTTACTTAACCTTGTTTCAGCTTCATTTAATTGTTCTGAAGCTTTTTTATTTGCTCTTAAAGTGCTGTTATATTTTACAACTGCATTATCATATGCTAAATAAATTAATGATGTTAAATTAGCTTCATCTGAAAATGACGTAGCATTGATAATTTCCTTTTTATAATCATAAAGTCTATTAATAAATGAATTTATTTCTTCTTCATTTTGATGCTCAAAAACATACCCTGTAATAAATTCAAATAAACGAATAGCTTGTAAAAATTCTAAAGCCATTACACCTTGAGATTCTATTGTGGTTGTTTGAGATGCTACCACTGAATTTAAAGCTGTAAGTGTTAGTGCTACTGCATTATTTGCACTAGTACCTGCATTGGTTACCATAGTAACTAATTCATCAGATATTAATGGGTTTTGTGCTTTTTTACGAATTACTAAGTTGGATAATTTATTAACTACTTCAGCCGAATAAATCAGCTTGTTAATTACTACCTCAATACTCTGTGCTACTTCTTTTATTTTTACATCAGATTTTAAAATACCCTTAAAAGTTATTTTAGAGTTTATTAGTACATCGAATACATTATCTATAATTTGATTTAACGATTCTTTATTAGCTAATGCTGTATTTTTATTTTGCATATCAACAGCTAATAGAGAATCTAAATTATTTGATTTTTCTGTTAGAGAATTTACAATTGCTTGTAATTGTTCAACTTCATTTTGGGCTATTAATACTTCATTAGATAAAGCATCTAACTCAGCCTTTTTCTTTTCGGTTATTCCGTATTTTTTATTTAAAGTAAGCGTTGTCATAATATTTTATTTTTTATTGATTGTATATTGAAATACTGATGTTTCTTGAATATTTGATAAAGCTCCTATAAACTGAACTTCCTCATCTTTCTTTTTTGGCATTGCCAATACAACTGGTATATACTCACTACCAGCTATTAAACTATTACCAAAGCTATCTGTTGTTGATACATTAATATCAAAAGAATATTTCTTTGAAGGAGCTGTAGGAACTGTTGCAATACCATAACTTTCTACTTCCAATCCTTTTGCAATAGTATAATTGAAGAAAAAACCTGGTTTTTTTAAGTCTTTTTCTAGTTTTTTAATTTCTTCTTCAATTTTTTTGAGTTTATCTATTAACTCTTGTTTTTCTTTTTCTAAAGTTTCTAATATAGCATTCGTTGATTCTTCTTTTTCATTACTTATCGAAATAGATATTTTTGACTTTATCTGTTCCAGTAATAGTTTTAAACCTTGTTTCTCTTTATTTTTTTTATAATATTCATCTAATTCACTTGCTACTTTTTCTAATTTTTCTAGCTCTTTTGCTGTTAATAATCCTTTTGTTAACTTAGGGTTGAATAATAAAAATATACAACGATATTCTACATTAAAATCACCATTCTGTTTTGCTGTAAAAGTCATTTTATTAGTATCAACAGCTATTTTTTTTGCCGCAGTTAATCTGTTTTTTAAAGTAAAACACGCTGATGGTACTGTTAAATAATCATCAAAAGTGTTAATTATTTTTTTGTAGCCATTATCAAAAACAGCTAAAACATATACTACATAGTTTTCTCCTATTTTAATATCTGCTCCATTAACATCTCTTAAATATTTTTGTTTTGGGACTTTATTTTCTTTGTCTTTTTTTAAATCTGAAGCATCCTCTTCTACAACCATTAATTCTGGTCGAATACTAATTGTTTCTTCATATAAATAGTTTTTCTTTGATTTTGCTGGAGAAACACTTGGTATTTTTATATACAACTCTTTGTCTTTGTCTTCTGTGATTAATCCTTCGGCATCAGATAATGAGAAAAATTCTTTATCTTTATTCTTCACTAAAAATATGTAATAGTTCTTTACAGGATATCCTTCATCATTACTCCCCGCACTAACACCTTTTTCTTTACTATCTTCAAACGGACTTTTATAGTTATTAAAACTTACTTTATAGTTTGTTGGCCTTCCTTCTTCAACAGGTATCGTTACTTTTAAGTCTAAGTTTAATTGTTTGTTACTTAGCTCATAAGCATCTTGAGTAGATTTATATACAACTCCGGTATCTTCAAGAGTTCCTTCAGCTTTTTTTTCTGCAGAATTTGCTGTAGCCAAAGCTTCTGTATCTGTCATCACAGCAGTTGAAGCTGTATTAAAATCAGTATTAACAACCTCTAATAAACCTTTTATTGAAGTATCAGTTGATGCAGTTTTTTCTGCTAAACTTGAAACGGGTACTTCTGCTACATCTGCAGAAGCTTCCATACTTAATTGCGAGGTTTTTTCTGCTAAATAAGCAGTTCCTTTTTTTGTAGGTGAACTTCCATTCATTAAATCATTAGCATACTTACTTTGATCGTAAATTTCAGTATCAAAATCAGCTGCGTTCACAATGCTAAAAATACTTCCAACATCACTTGCTAACTTTAAAATAGCATTGGCAGCAATTTGAACATTTGCTGCTGCTACTGAAGTGTTTTTCACCGTCTCAGGTATAAATGTATTTGCTAAATTAACCGACGACAAAACATTATTAGACAAATCACTATCTATTACTGCTTGCTCTAAAATTTCTTGTTGAAATTTATAATTATTATTTGCTATAATTAATTCTTCCGCAGCAGAAATACGAGCTCCTTCAGCATAGTATAACGAAAACATAGACGCATCTAAATTTGCTTTTGATTTTTGTAATTTTAACTCTTGCTCACTTAGCGTTTCTAAAACGCTAGTGTGCAAATTTTCATTGTAAGAATTCATAAAATTTGGTTTAGATTATTATTTATTTTAATACTCTTTTTAGAGTTACTTTTTAAAATGACCATGTTACATGCAAGGGTTTTACCATCCATGGAAGTTTTATAATTGAAAAAGAAAAAGGCGATTTTATCAACAAAACATCATAAGGTCTTTTTTCTATAATCAACTCCCATCTATCATCTTCTTCTCTTAATAAACCATCTCTTACTAGCCAGTTCCCTCTGAATCCGTTTACTGTAGTATTTCCTATAGCTGGCCAATATGATATTGCCGCTGTTATTAGTCCGTTTATTAAATCTTCTTCTTTTACTGTTATTTCTATACGATCAGTTATTGGTTCATTTAGTGGTATTCCGCACAATAATTTATTTAAGCTTAAAAGTGACTCTTCTGTTTGTGCCATACCAGTAACTGTATATTGCAAATAGTGCACTGCTTTTAATTGATCTTCTTTCGAATTAATTTTTTCATTTGTTATTAAATTTAACCGGTCTAAAAGCATTAAATAATAACTATTTAACAATACCAAACCTGCATTGTGTATTGGTATACCTACTCCGTTTATTTTTTCTTTTTCTACTGACATGTTATATGTATTTAATTTCTTGTTTTTATTTATTTCTTCTGTTCGTTCAAAAGCTATTTTTAAAGGAGTTGGTAATTGATCTTTAATAGCACTAATTGCTTGTATAAATTTTTCTTCTTGTATATTTCTTTTTACACTTAACTCCCATAACAATTCTCTCCATATTGAAGTTGTTGCTAGTAACCTCCAATTACTATTCGTCCAAGATTTTATTAATTTTTCTAATAAAATCTCTCTAATTGTTATAGGTGAAACTTCTTTTATTACATTATTATCTAAAACAATAAACAAACGTTGTAATTCAGTAAACTGATTTTGTTGCGTTGGATATAATTGCTTTAATGCTGATAAAAATTGTGTTGTATCTATTACACTTAACAAATTTGTTATTTGTGTTTTTGATAGATTATTTCTTCTTAATATTGATAATATTACTAATGGATACTCTTGTAATACTTGACTTATTAATGCTTTAACTGTTATACTTTTAGAAAAAGTAAACCAAGAAGGTATTTTTGTTTCTAAAAACAACGATTTGCTTAAAGAAGTTAATTTGTTTTTTTGATAACATTCTTCCAACTCTTTAAAAATAGTCTTCGTTCTTTTTTCATTGATTAATAGATCAAATGTGCTATTTTTAGTTATCAAAATTTCTTTTAATAATTGAGGTACAAAAATATTTTCTTCTTTAAGAATGTTTAAAATATTTATTGCAGCAAGTTCATTTAAAATTACTTCTATTAAACTTTCTAATGTGTTAATAGCATTCGTATTCTGTTTAAGGATAACTAAAGTACTTTTCCAAAATTCATTTTCTACTTTACTTCCTATCGCCTCCTTTTTAACGTGTAACAGTAAATCATGTAATGATGCTATTGCATTTATAACTAAATTAAGTGTGCTTTTTTCTTTTGATATTAAAACTGTAAATTGTTTAAATGGTATATTCTTTTTTAATATTCTTATTAATTTTTCAGTCGGAAACTTCCTTATTAAAAGACATATTTCTTCTGGATATTCTTCTAAACAAAACAGCAATAAATTATTTAACGGAATATTATTTTTATATAACCTAATTTCATCTTTACCTTTTTCATCATTTTCAAAAACTTCCCTTAAACAACTAACTAAATGCTCCTTAGGCATTACATATAAATTACTTATCGTTGTTTCTTTAATTTCATTATTAGGTGTTAACTCATATCTTATTTCATCATTACTTTTATAAGCATCTTCATCTAAGGTATATGAAATGGCTTTTTTTAATAATTCTTGAAACGTTGCTTTATTACCTCTATAACCTGAATAATCTGCAATACACAACCAAAAATGTTCATTAATTATTTTTTTTAGTACTGTTACTGTATGTTTTTTTTCAAAAATGTTCTTTTTTCTAAGGTATGCTAGTGTAATTTCTTTTTTAATCTTAAAAGCATCTGGCAATAAATAATTAGCTATTATTTGTTCATTTTTTATAAAAGTATTGCTGTTATATTTCTTCTCATATACTATATTCCTTAATAAATTTGCTACTTGTTGATGTTTATACTTAAAGTCTTTAATATATTTTAAAACTAAATCTAGTGTGCTGGTTTGCTTAACTTCATTAACCAATAGTTTTAACTCATCCTTATTAAATAATAATTCTTTCTTTGTTTTTTTATATAACTCTTTTAAAATATAATTTAAAGTATTTTCAAAATTTTTAACGTCAGATAAATCTTCTTTTACTTTTAATTTTTTAAAAAGCAAGCTTATAAATGATGTTAAGTTTTGACTCTTATTAAAACTTAAAACCCCTATGCTTTCTGTTAATATGCTTTGTTGAATTTTGCTAAGTATTTTATATGATTCTTTGTTTACATTTACCTTACCAATACTTCTTTTTATTTTTTTAATTAACTGATAATGATTTGGATATATTTTTTTTAACAATATTCTAATAATTCCTTCATCATTAAAAAGTTCTGGAATTATTTTTTGAATAACTGCCTGGTTATTATGTTCTTTTAAAAGATTCCATACTATAATTGGCTGTTTTTTAAACCAAACACGAATGGTTTTATAATAACTTTCAGTAAGGGTATTATCTAATTTAAATAACGAGTTATTGGTAAATTCTTTTAATACTTTAACAACCTTATCCTCAGAAAAAACAGGTAGGCCTTTTATTATTTCTCTCCTATGTATTTTATTTAGGTGCTTAAATAAGTATATTGTTTTTGTGTTTTTTTGATCGCTCTTAAGTGTTGTTTTTGTAAGCTTTTCTATTACTTTAATCTTCGTTAGGTTTTTTAAAGCTGCAATTTCATTTAATAAAAAACCTAAAAATTTTGTTTTGGTATGTGTTACCGAATCATACTCTTTTAAAAACTGAAAACTTTTTACTAAAACCCAAGTTTCTTTTAAATTAAAATGCTTGTGTAAAGCTATTTTGTTAATTGAAATAACCTCATCATAAATTATATCTCCCTTATGAGGTGATAGTGTATTTAAAAGTATTTTTATGGCTACTACATCTAAATCATTAACGATAGACCTCCAATTAAATACTTTATTTTTTACTGTATTTAAAATATTTTTAAACCTAGAAGGTGTTACTTCAGATAATGTATGAATTAACTCTTTAAAATGTTGTTTTTGAAAAGTAGTTACTCGGGTATTTGGTGATTGAAAGTAATTATGTAATGTTTGCCAATATTTCTCTAACTGCTTTTCATTAGAGAACTCTGTATTTAAAGTTTTAGACTCTTTTTGAGATATAATTGAAAGAATGAGTATTAAGTTTGTTTTTACATAAGAGTTTTCATTTACCTTATAAACAGCATCTTCAATTAAAGCAAATAGTTCTTTATACTCAATATTAAAATGATTTGCCATTTGCTCAATATTACTTTTTACAAATGCTATTTTATTAAACATAGTACCACGCTCTTCAAAAAGATAATTCAAAATCCAAAACCATAGATTTTTCTTGAAATCATGAATTCCTGATTTCACAATTGTTTCTCTTTCTTGAATTTTTATAAATTCATCTGAAAAATCTATGATATAACTATGATTGCTTTGTTCTAAACTTTCAATAATTTTTTTAATACTTACTTCTTTAAATTGCCAAGAAATTCTTCGTCTTACATATTCTTTAGTACCTACAGCCTGAATCATATTAATAACCTCTTGACGATTATTAGATAACTGATCAGTAAATATTTGATGAATGGTTCCTTTTACTTCTTGATAATTCCAAGACATTATACCTTGTAATAAAAAATATTTTATAATATTAACATCGGTATTTTCTTCTCTTAGAATTTGAATACTTTGTCCGTGTTTATCCGGGTACATTAAAATATCTTGTAACTGTAACCTTAACTGTTCTCTTATTTTTAAGGCTAGTTCTTCTGTTAGATTATCGTAGTTAACAACACCTAAATCAAGTTTTAATGTTTTTATTTTAAGCGTTTGTCCATTTGCACAAATACTATTAAAAACAGCGTTTACTTCTTTAGGCATATGATGTTCACTCCAAACACTTAATTTATTTTGTAGTTCAACACCTTTTTCTTTTTCATCGAAAAAAGTATTCCAAGAGCAACGTGCTATGATATGATTGCTAGTACTTAACATCTTTTATTAGTATTAAGTTCAACAATTAATTTTACTAGCTCTTCTGCATTTTTTTTAAGTTTTGGATTATATATTTTTTTTTCATTTTGGTTAAAACGTAAACTATTATACCAATTACTATAAGCAACTATTAGCTTTTTAAGCATCCCATTATTTACAAAGTAGTTTTCTGGTACTACTTGAACAGGTAAATCATTTTCTAAGAAAAAATTAAACCTATTTTTGAAATCTGATATTTTAAAACTTCTGTTTTTTTTATCTTTTTTGCCACATTTATTTTTATCAACAAAAAAATCAGGAAATATAAAAATTAGTGAATTATTAAAAAATGAATTTGATAAATGCATTAATGTATCGTTCCAAAATGCATTTACCGAACATAAAAAAGGTGTGCTTTCTATAACTTTAAAATCTTCCTTTATATAAATACTATTAATAATTTCTACATTATATCTATCTTTTACTTTTGCTAAACCATCTTTCTTTTTTAATAAGTATTCAATTAATAATACATCGTTATATTTTAATGAAGATTGATGATCGGCATTATCTTTAATAACTATTTTATTTGTTATTTTTTTTAATTTCTTTTCATTATCCTTTTCTGTAATAATAATTTCAAAGTCAGCAGATTCTTTTAATAAATTCGTTTCAATACATAAAAAACCTTTTCGTTGGGTTATTAACCAATAGGCACAAAAATCAACATGATCTATTAAATAATCTTGGTAATATGTATTTAAAGCAAAGAGTAAGTTTATCTTTAGCTCTACTGCAGAAAAATTAATAAAATCGTTTTCAGTAATACGTTGCTCTTCATTAACTTTAACGGTATTAAAAATAAAATCCTTTTGATTGCCTTGTAACCACTCCTCTCTTTTTCCTTTTATTAATTTTCTTATTTTTTTAAACTCAAAAATTTTATTCTTCTTTGTTTTTTGAATGTTTAAATTACCTCCTTCGCATATCTTTTTTAAAGGCATTGCACCTATATAATCATATGCTTTCATACGGTAATATGATAAGAGTCCTAAATTTTGTAAATACAAACTTTTAAGAATTACCTTATCTTTTTGAGAATTACCAGAGTATACAGTACCTTCAATTATTATATCGATAACTGAAGGAGATTCTCCGTGACGGGCTAAAAGATTATCTAAAAGATTATTCCTCCTTTCTAAGTTTACCGTTTCATCTTCCATGAAAGATAATAACCCCCATATGTATGAGTTATACGGATCTATTTGGTATTTTGCCCAACCATTATCTCCTTCTTCAAAAGGAAACAAACCATAAACAAAATCGTGTTTTTGAAAATTTTTTAATAAAGGTCGTATATGAGGTACTTCTTTATATAATGATTGATAATAATAAGTAGGCGAAAAAGAAATGTATGGTACTGGGTATTTTAAATGATGCTTTTCATAAGCCGTTTTTACACTATAAAACTGCTCTCTATCAGTTGGATCTCCAGTTACAGCATTTTCAAATGAAAATAAACCTCCAATATTAGATAATTGCATAAATTGATTGGTTAAAACCTGATCAAAAAGCGTTAGATATCCTTTTAATTGTCTTGACTGTGCTATTTCAAAATCTGAAGCATTAGCACTTACTCCTTTTATACCTACTTTATATGCATCTGGAAATGTATTTTGAATAGAAAAATAACTGCTAATATCTCGGTATTTTCCTTCTGGTAAACTAGGAGCTAATCTTACTCTTGATACTTTACATATTTGTCCGTAAGATTCTTCTAAAAAAGAAAGTTCTTTTAATGAGGAAGTTTTTATTGTTGTGTTTATATATCTTCCTTTTAAATTAACTTTTAAATTTGATTCTAAACCATCTATTTTAGGTAAAAAAACAAACACTAATATTTCATCTTCGTCACATTTTACTTCATATTTTGTTACTTCATCTACTAAAAAAACAACATCAGTTATTGAAACAACACCTTCTACATTTTTAATTATTTCAGTAATTTCATAAACCTGAATTCTATTACGTTTCGCCTGCATGTTATCATCAGAAATCCATCCATTTTTAAGCTTAGGTCCATTAAATATTTCATTCGTAGTTAATTCTTCTTTCTTTATTTCTTCATAACCTTTTTGTAATAATTTAGGATATACATAGTTATTAATTGCCTTTTCTATTGCTATTAAAACTGTATTTAAATCAGCCCCATTCGCTAGTTCTAAATTTCCTTTTATAGAATATTCAACTGGATTTAAAATTGTAGGAAATAAAAATAATTCTCCTAAGTTTCTACACTTGTTTAAAATAAAAAAGGTGTTTTCTAAAATAATATCACTCAGTGTTTTTACTCCTTTTTCTTCAATTACCTCTTCAACCTCTTTTCCTTCAGTATTTTTTTTCTTTACTTTTTTATAATTGGTAACTTCTATTTTTTTTGTCTTATCAATAGTTCTATCAATTAAAATCGAAGTTTTATAAACCGCTTCAGAAGCATTTATACTCGTTTTTACAGGTGAAATTTGAACATTAGCAATGTTTTTTGTATTATCTATTACAAATTTTCTAAAATCATCAATAGATAAAGGTGAAGTTGTTAAAATGTTTTCTGGTAAATAAAACTGATTTTTTACTTTTAATTTACCTTCTTTGTTTGTTAAAACATCTTTAATTGGAAAATTATTACAATATCCTAATTCGGTAAGCGCATAACACAGCTGATCTAGGATTGTAACTCCTGGGTCACTTTGATTTAAATTTGTCCAAGTACCTTTATTATTTCTTTGAATATAAGTAAGTGCCTTATCTTTAAGTAACGCAAAGTTTAACTCTAAAGGTAATGCTGTATCTTCTATGTAATTAAATTTCTCCATTACTTATAATCAATTTTATGGTTATTTAATGAAGGCACTAATAATGCAAACGCTTGTAAACTTGCTGGAGTTATATTTTTATGTAGTTCTTTTTCATATACAATACGTCCTGTAGTTGCTTCTTTTTTACCTAATTTAATTGCTAAGTTTATAATACTATCAATACAATTATAGGTACTCATTATAAATTCTGATATTTGAGCAATACTTACTCCATTATCTATTACTATTTGAGATTGGTTAGTACTAATCCAAGGAGATAAAAAAATATTTATACCATTATTTACCAACTTAGCAACTCCTGAGGGCTTGTTACCTGTCTTTATTGTTATTTCTCCAATTAATTTTATATAGGTAAAATGAAAATTATTTACTTTAATATTTGCAAAATGAGATGCTATTGGCTTTAAAAAACTAGTTACGTTTTGTTGTAAGCATGAACTAACAATTGGTAAAAAAGCATTAGAATCTTTCCAACTTTTTATTGCTTGTGCTAAATAAACTTCGGTGCTTTTAGTCTTTTTATTAAAACACACTTTGATATAATATATCTCTGTATAAGCTTCTTTAATTACTCTATAATAATCTTGTGATGTTACTACTCTATCTTTTGTTTTTAAGCGAACACTTACACGCTTATTCATTTTCTCTTCCGTTTCTGCTGCTCTTCCCCCAAAAGAAACAAAAGGTTGCATAATTGTTCCTATTTCAGGAATAGCTTCATATGTACTTTCTATTACATTGGCTTCAATAAATGGTATTTTAGGTGAAGTTTCAAATCCTTTTTTTATTCTTTGTAATTTTATACCATTCGTATTTAAAAAAGTTGTTGGAGCATACCAATCAGGATTATTTTTTACATAAATCTTAATCCAATACTTATAATTTGGCATAGTCCAATGCACATTGGTAATATCACTAGGGAAATTAAATGTAATAATACCTGAACAACTAAACTCGTTTGTTGTATCTGATATTACTGTAAGGTTTTCCCAACCCGTTTTACCCAAATACTCATATACAATACTACTAACTTCTTTTTTTACTGTTTTGTAATCTTGTGCCAACTCAAAGTAAAAACTAATTTCTGCTGGTGCAATTACCTCTTCTAACCCTAAAATTAATTGCCCTTTACCATCATATTTTGGCGTTATAGAAGGAAAATTATTTTTTATTTTTAAATTTTCTTTCGTTGTTAAATTACTATCATAAACTTTATAATTTTTAAAAGCATTGTAATAAAAACATTCAATAGGATAATTAGGATACATTACACTTTTAAAACCATCTGTATCACTATTATATTCGTAGGTACAACTGCTTCTGTAATTTCCTTTAAAAAAACCAACTATTGGAGTGAAAGGCTCATTAGCTGGCTCTTCAAGTGGATAAATATCGATACCTTTTTTAATATTTAAAGCCAATAATTCAGCATTATACATTGCTATAGCACCTACTACTTTAGGATATAATAATGTTCCAAACCCTTCTTTAGGGTTTTTAAGTTGCATTCTTATAAAACCTGATGAAGTTTCTTGA
The DNA here is from genome assembly GCF_003318185.1 of Tenacibaculum sp. E3R01. Taxonomy (NCBI): domain Bacteria; kingdom Pseudomonadati; phylum Bacteroidota; class Flavobacteriia; order Flavobacteriales; family Flavobacteriaceae; genus Tenacibaculum; species Tenacibaculum sp. E3R01. The sequence goes on from NZ_QOCC01000026.1 coordinate 261,019, forward strand.
GTTAATTCTAAAGGTACATTTTGAATATTTGGATCTATATCATTTTGTAATCTTAGTATTTCTGAAGAGCCAAAAAAACTATAATTAAACATTTTTTTATAAGTAGTACTTAAAAACTCTTTCCTACTAGTGTTTATTGTTATTATTTCAAAAAAGTATCGTGAATAATCTATATTTAAAATAGCTGTTAACTCTAAATCATTAAGTAAACTTATCGTTCCTGAAAGGGGAATTTTCACAACCTCATCCAATTCATTTTCATATGAAAGAGCACCTTTTAAATCTATATTTATATTTTCATTTTTTTGAGTATAATTCCACTTAAATAAATCTCCTATCTTTATTTCTTTCTTTACCTTTATTAAATCTCCAATAGTTTTTGAAAAAGCCTCTTCTAATAATAAATCTTCATTAAAACTTAATAAATCACATACTTTTAAAGATGTATTCAGTTGAAGTTCATCACTTAATTTTAAATCGGTTTTTAAAGAATTTTCTTTGTAAAATATTTTATGTTCTTTTTTAAAAAAATTTTCTATTTCTAAAAAACTCTTTATTTTTAATTCATTCGCTATTAAAAATAATTCAGAAACTTTTAAATGTTGGTTAACTTCAAAAACATCGACAAACTTTATTGTTGATTCATTTTCATTTATGTATAAAAAATCTACATCTTTTATCTTAATGATATCACTAATTTGAGCTCTAGATTCTATTTTTAGTAAACTATCTATTTGTAAATGATCTTTCATTTCTAAAACATCACCTATTTTTAAATCTATAAAAACATTCAATTGATCTTCAATTTTTAAAAATCTGTTTATTTCAAACACATTTTTAATTAGAATAATGTCTGATACTTGTAGTTGTTCGATAGCTACAATTTCTGGAACTCCTTGAAATAAATTATTTGAAAACGTTTCTTTAAGCACTTTATATTCAAAAAAAACATATTGCAATCCAAAAAGCATATTCATATCTAAAGGTTTCCATAATTTATCTTGAAGTAATTGAAAATCTACCTTAAAAGCCATATCATTAAAAGGCTCTGTAGGTATTATATTTTTTGGGGAATCTATATTTTTTTCTTCATTTGAAAATAAACCATGTATCTTTTTCCAAATACTTTTTAATATTGAAGTAACTTCTTTTATAGGTGGATTTCTATAACAATTATCTTTATACTTATTATATTGGTAATAGTAACTTATAAAGTTATTTGGAAGATTATTCCAATCCATTTTTATAGAAAACAGTCTTACAGGTTTACTAAAAACTTCAGCATTACCTATAATAAAACCTTGATCTTTTTCTGGAGTTGGCCCTAAAGGTTGAAATGGTTTTTCTGTTTCTAATAAGCCAAAATCATTATATAATTGAAAACTTTGTAATTCTTTTACATCTACAGCTATTTTTAATGATTTAATAACTGGTGGATTTTTTAATAGTTCGGTAAAACTCATTTTAAATATTGGCCAAGAGCTCTCTATCCCATCTATGTTTTCTAAAAAAGAAACAATTGCTGGTGCAGATATATCTAAATTTATAACTAACTTTATTTTATTACTCTGTTCAGTAATGTTTAAAATAGTATTATCATTTGGTATTAAAAACCATTCTGTAGCAGTACTTAAGTAATAACTTCCTTTTTTAAAAAAATTTAAATCGGCTGTTTCTGAAAATGTGAATATTATTGTTAACTTTCTAACACCTTCTTTTAATAATAGCATCGGTGATGCAAAAGCAAAACCTAATTTTATTTTTTTTCCTTCTTTACTGTTTTGATTGCCAAATGTTTTCCATTGTTTTACTTTACCTTCTTCATCTTCTTGTAAAGTGTTTACATCTTTTTCTTCCTTTTTATAGTATGTTATTAACCCTTTTTTTTCTTCTCTTTGAGACAGTGTATAAGTGTTAGATATTCTAGCAGGATTTAACGATACTTTTTCTTTAGTTTCATATAAAATTGGTGATTTATCTTCATACTCTCCTCCGTTAAACAAGGTGGCTATAGGTAATTCAAATACAGATGTTAACTCAGATAATTCAGTACTTATATAAACTTTATCTACTACTGCAAGTTTCTTTTTTTGCAATAAAATATCTTTATAGTAAAAATTTAAATGTTTTTTTGATAAACCATTTAATTGTTGTTTATATACCTTCATTAACTTTGTAAAGGTTTTTAACAATAATGTATCAGGGTAAATATCTTCCCGATTTTGAAAAGCTTTAAAATCTACTGAAGCATACTCAACAATGCTATTAAAAAAAGAAAACAATAAGTCTCCAGTATACTTTAAAGAATTAAAAAAATCTTCAACCTTATTTTCTTCTATTGGATTTTTTAGCTCTAATAATTTTAAATAAGGTATTTTTCCATCTAACTCTTTCCAAACTCTAGCATCGTAAGACTTGTATATATATTTATTTATAGATTTTATACCTTCTATACCATCTATAGATTTAATATGTAGTTCTTCTCTTAACCATAATATCGCCCATAAAAACCGACTGTGTTTTTCTTTTATTTCTTTAAGTATATAAGTTTTTAAATTATACTCAATACTAGATTGGGTCATATATTTTACCCAACCTTGTAAAATATGAAAAATGCCAATTATTTGATCAAACAATTGATTAATAGAATTTGTAATTACGTCCTTTAAATCCTCTACTTTATTTGATGTTAAAACCTCTTTTAATTTTAAACAAGTTTGCACATATAATGCATGCATTTTATTAAAGGGTGTTTTAGCTATAGAAGCCAATAAAAAAACAGGGTCTTTTAATAAAAAAGGGCTCCAATCTCCATTAATAGTATTTGTTTGATCGTAAAAATTAATTAATGAAGCAAAATCAACCAAAAAACTTAAATCATCTTTCTCTGTTCTACCATCTATCAAACAAGAATGATTTTCTAGGCTATTGCCTAAAGATAAAAGTGCTTTATTTTGGTCTATTAAATTCATTAATTAATTAGCTAAATTGGTTCCTTCTTTTAAATAAAAAGGGTATACATAATTATGTCTTGTATTTGTTTGATTGTACTCATAATCTATTCCAACCTCTACTAAACCATTCGTCATATCAGTATATTCAACTGTTACGTTTAGTACATTAATTCTTGGTTCATTTAATAATAAACTAGAGGTTATAACATCTTTTATTTCTGATTTTAATGTTTCATTCATTTCTTGGAAGAAAAATTGTTGTAAACCAGATCCGAATTGTGGAGTCATAGGTCTTTCTCCAAAATTGGTTTCCATTATTACATCTATAGAATCTTTTATATTATTCTCATAACGAGTTATTGATAATTGGTGATTTCCAACAAAAAATGTTACCGGAAAAGCCCAACCAGACCCTAAGAAATCTTTTTGCTTATTTGTTAATAAATTATCCACCTATTATTACATTTAAAGCTCCTAAAACAATTTTGCCTCCATGCGCTGTTGCATCTCCAACCCTTGCTGCTGGCATACCTCCTATTTTTACCGTAGCAGAACCTTTAACAATTACATCTGGAGGTCCTACACAAACCAACATATCTCCTACTTTTGCTGCTGGTAATTTTCCTATTAATACATTGGGTTGTCCAGGACCAATTATCGGTCCACCTACATGTGGTATTGGTGCTGGAACTGCTGGTGTTTGCATTGGACATTGATGAAAGTCTGTTAATCTTGCTGCTGGTGGCATATTTAAATTTTATTAGTTTGTTTAAGTTTAGTTTATCATAACCATAGCTCCTTTTATGGTAGTTTGTGCTCCTCCTGTAAGTTCAGCTTGTGCACTTCCTTTTGCAGAATACTTTACACTTGCTATTTCTTTTATATTAGTTCCTTTAATTGTTACATCTCCAGGAGAACTATCTATTGTTACACCTTGTTTTCCTTTAAGGGTTAACTTTTGATTAGCCTCTATGTTTATATTTTTAGCACTCTTAATAGTAATCCCACTAGAAGACATGACGATACTATTACTGTTCTGATCTTTAATCGTTATTTCTTTACTCTTATCATCAAAAATTGCAGTGTTTTTACTAGGTGTTTCAATAGTAAACTTCTTGTTTTCATCATCAAACTCTATAAAAATTCCTTGCTTAGAAACAATTGCTTTTTTTGTGTTTTTTTTGTCTGGAATGAGCCCTTTATAAGGTTTGTTTTTTGTGCTACTATATAAACTTCCTAAAATAATAGGATAACGTGGATCTTCATTTAAAAACCCAACAACAACCTCATCTCCTACTTCTGGTAAAAAAAATGCCCCTGCACCCGAAGTTGAATAAAAATTAGCAAGTCTTGCCCAAATACCTTCACCTTTGCTATCAAATAATGGAATATCAATTAATATTCTAAATTGATTATCAGGATCTTCATACATTTTTTTTACCGTTGCATTAAAAAGTCCTTGTACTCCAGGTAATAAACCTGATGCTGGTGGTGCCATTACATCTGGTTCTTCTGTAAACCAAACTGGAGATAAACCTATAGTTACGGTAGTTACCCAGTTACCATGAGCTACTTCATGTTTTACATTTGACATAAAATGATCGCCATTAAAACGATCTCCTAACCCATCTAAGGTTAGATATTTTCCTGGGTTTACTTTATTACTTCCTTGAAATTTAACTTCTCCTCTAATTTTAGAAAACTCACTTTTTATTAAAGTAGCTTTAGACCAATTGGTTAAATCTGTTGCTTCTAAAGGAGCCGTTGTTTGTACTTGGAAATCTTTTAACCCTACAACTTCTGATAATTTTTTTGTTGATAAATTACCAGCACCAGCATAATTGTTATTTGCAGAAGCTGTAGTTATTTTTTGAGTAGGATACCCCCATGAATTCCCTTTTACAGATGCTAATTGTGTTATTGCATCTAAATCGGCATTAAACTCCAATAAGTTATTTCCATATTCAATCTTTAAAACTGATTTTTTGTCTTTATCTGGTGGAAATACTGAAACCTTTCCACCTAGTGTTGTAATTATCATACCATTAGACTCGGCTCTTGCCATAATAAAATCCCAGTCAGTTGTATAATACTGTACTTGTTCTTGCCATTTCGTTTGTGTTGCTGTTACATTAGCTCTTAAACCTTTGTAAGTACTTATTATAGAATTTATAATATCACTATCTTTTTTCTTAGCATAAGTAGCACTTTTACGTCCAACAATCATACGAATAGCCTCATCTCTACATTCTACTTCTAAGGTAGGACCAGCTGCTCCGTTTACTTTTACACTTTGTTTTGTTATAATACCTTCAAAAACCAACTCGTTTACAGATTCATACCCCAGCTCTATACTTACTTTATTTCCGGGTACAAACGTTGCTGAAGAACTTACTGTAAATCCCTCTTCTGATGGATTACCATCAAGAATTACTATTATTGCTTTTGATATTCTATTAACCGACTTATCTATAACAACATTTTCTACTTCTATAATATCTGGTATAAAACTTCCGTTTACTTTTACATCAAATGTGACTAAACCGCCACTATCAATTCCTGAACAACTCATGCTTCAATTGGTTTTATTATTGGAGGAAAAATCAATTCTTTTCCTCCTTCTAGTTTTCTAAACTTATTAAGTCCATTATAATTTGCTACTTGTATGTAATGAAAAGGAGAATTCCACATTTTTGTACATAACTGAGGCAACGATTCTCCTTCAACTACTTCTACCAAATGTGTAATATCTGGGGATTCTTTTTTTTCTTCTTTACATTTTCTTTTTGGCGAAACATATTCTCCAAAACTTAAAGAAACTTTTGCTCTAAGAGGACTCCCATCGGGCCTAAAAAGCGTGTAATTTGTATTAAATGTTTTTAAAACACTTTTAAAAGACATGTTATTCCCCCACTGTATTTTAACATAATTTGGTCTGTGAATTTTTCCATTATAGGTATAAACAATATCTTCCAAGGTTTTAATTTCTGTAGCCATATCTATTCGTTTAGAAAATACAACTCCAGTACAATCAATAACTATATCAAAACTTAATTCATCACTTGCGGTGTTTTTATATTTCTGAGAAGGTTTGCTAGAATCTATAGGTTGTTGTTCATTGTAAAGAATTTTACGATTCCATTTTATCTCATTAGGGTTAATCATCACCTTATAGGGATCTCCTGGTATTGGCGTGTTAAAATCGCCATCTAAATAACCTGTTATTTTCATTAACTCTAAGCCCATTCTACCTTCTGTAATTTATTTTCTTTACACCTTCTGTTAACATTCTTTTACAGGTTTCTAAAATTTCTTCTTTAAAAACAAGGAACTCATTTTCTTTAAGTGATATATTTTCATCACTTTTTGTTTTTATTTCTGTTTTAATAATCAATTCTCTTATTTCTACTGGCATTCTTTCTTATTTTTTAAGATGATGTAAAATGGATATAAGCCAACTCTATAGTATCTATTAAAACTTCTCCTGTTTGAGATTTTAAATCTGAAAACGAATACTTTACAGGATATGCTTTATAAAAATTCCATTTCATTGAAACCTGACCTTCACTGTTTAGTAGATTTACAGAAACTGTTTTTGTTTTTATTGGCTTAGCTAAACCACCATCAATACTATCTTTACACCAATTAGTTAATGCATCTCCTTTTAATATTACAGCTCTTTTAAGTATTAAGTTTTTACTTATAGAAACAGATGGAAGACGATATTTAAATCTATTTTCGCCTCCACCTGCTACTTCTTCTATTGTTTGCTCTCTAGTTAAACCCGAAACTTCTTGAAAATCGATGCCTTCACTACTATCAAATGAAACAGAAAAATAAAAATTAACAGGATATATACCTGTTACATTTTCTTCTTTTGCCTTTGATTTTTTTTTAGCCATTTGTTATAATTAGCTCTTCATGTGCAATTTCTATCGTATCTACAGCTACTTCATTTCCATCAGATTTTAAATCGGTACTGGTAATTTTAGTTGGCCAAGCATTATTTAACTGCCATTGCATAGTTACATTACCTCCTTCATCTAAAAGTTTTATTAAAACTGTTCTACGCTTGATTGTATTCATTTTAATTTCTTCATGCCAATCCCAAAAAGTATTGTCATTTACAAAAACTCCACGCTTCATAGTTACGTTTCCGTACTTAACAATTCCTGGCATTTTTTCGGTAGAAAACAGTTTACTATTACTTTTTCGATATTCTATTATTTGGTTTTCTACATCCATTCCAGAAACTTCTTGAAATGCAACTCCAGTTAATTCAGTCCCTAAATCTACTTCAAATCGGAACTTTGGCATGGGCCATGTTGCGCCTTGTACGCTTCCATCATCTGTTGCCATAATATTATTTTTTATATTAGTTTTTTATTCGGTTATCTTTTTTAATACACTTCTAATTAGCTAGATGTAGCCATTTGTTGTTGAAATGTCAATACAATGAATTCTGCAGGTCTTACAATTGCAACTTTTACAGTAACATTCATAAATCCATTTAAAATATCTTCAGAAGTCATAGTAGCTCCTAAGCCACATTCTACAGAAAAAGCATCTGAAGCACTTGCTCCTTGTAAGCCTCCTTGCTTCCAAATATCATTTAAGAAACTAGAAATCATTGCTTTTACAGCTTCCCATGTATTTTTATCATTAGGTGCAAAAACATATGCATTTGCAGCGAGTTTACATGATTGCTCTAAAAAAATCATTGTTCTTCTTACTGATAAGTACCTCCAATCTTGACTATTACCATCCAGTGTTCTTGCTCCCCAAACTAAAATTCCTAATCCATTAAAAAATCGAATTGCATTAATAGATTTACCTGAAACTGCATCAACATTTAAATCTGCTTGTTGTGTTTCTGATAGTTTGATAGGTAAATTAACAACGTCAACCATTGATGTGTTTGCTGGAGCTTGCCATGGACCTACCTGATTATCTGTAGTTGTTATTACTCCTGCCATACCACCACTTGGAGGTAATAAATTTGCATCTTGTAACACATGTGCTATAATAGTACTGTAAGTAGGACTCGCCACTAATAACGAATTATTATATTGACTTACGGTTAATGCTTCTCCATCTGGTGGATTTTGAATATTTGCTATAATGGTATTTACAGTTTCATTAGGATTATCTGCAGGACTCAATATTGCTTGTAATTGAGTAACATCTCCTCCAAATAAATTTGTATAATCTATATCTGAAGCTTGCATTACTGTAGTATCTACAAATGGATAATAAGCTGCTCCATAATCTAATCCGTTTGATCCTGTGGAATTTCTAAAAGTTGTAATATCTTCTGTATAATTAATAGGATCTGGTGTATTACCTCCAATAATATCAAAAATACATACTGTTGTTTGCATTTCTGTAGATTGCAATAACATTGATTGCATTAAAGAAGCATTATCATCTACTGATAATAAAGTAGCTTCAGGACAGATATACATAGTTGGTTCTTGTTCTTGTTTTAACAAGTCTAAACCATTTGTTAAATCGTTTTTTTGTACGTTCGGATTTACTATTTGTGCACCAACTGCTGCAGGTGTATTTGAAGGTTCTCCATAAGGTCCTATAGATACAATATAGGCATCTCCTCCACCATTATCATAAAACAACTTAATACTATTGTATAAATAATAAATTGTATTCGGATCTGGAAGAATGGCATAAAAATCGCTTCCTATCATCATATAGTCTCCTGATGTTGGTTGGCTATCTTGTTTTACTAAATAATACTCAGGATCATATTGTTTAGCAGGATCTGCTGGTGCAGGTGGGTTTGGCAAACAAAAAATAGCTTGAAAATCTGCGAATGATGTAATTTTTTTAGGCACATTCGTGTACGATTTCCCTTCGTACATAGCTTGAGGTGTATATCCAATAAATGCTGGTATCGCAGTAGCAACGGGTACTACTGAATTACCAAAAGCATTTACTTCATTGATATAAACCCCTGGAGATTTAATGGTTGATAAATTCATAAAACATTTTTATTATATTCATTATTAGTTAATTTGACCTTTATACATATATATACATCAATGAAGCTACAAGAGGTGCTAATTGATTTGTATTTACTTCTATTACACTCGGGTTTGGGTTTGGTAAACCCTTAAATATGATTTTGGTTCTATCCAATCCATTTTTTTTGGTTAAACTGATTAAATCAAAACTATATTTAGGTATTTCAGTAAGCTTTAATAGTTCTTTATCTGTAGTAAATCGTTGTGCTTTCTCTCCGTTTTGAAGATTTACCTCAACGGGGCCTTTAAATTTTATATTTGATTTACTTTCAATGGAAAGACTTCCTAAATTTTGACGACTTCTATTCATCACCAAATAATTCCATTGTGTTGCTCTTGCTTTAAATTTTATTTGATAAAGAGGTGTTATATTATTTTCAAATTGTGATATAATATCTTTAAATTCAATAGAAACCTTGAAAACCACATTTGCTTCTTTAGTAGGTATAAAATTTGATTTCAATACGATTGGTGCTGCTTTTGAGCTAGGAATCACCCAATTGCTTTTATAAATTATTACTCCTATTTTATTAATGGGCAAATCTGTTATTTGATAAAACTGTGGATTTAATGTATTTGCTTCAAAATGAAATGATGTTTCTCCAGTTACTTCCGTTAAATAATTTAAAAAAAACGCTATACTCCTTTTTGTATCGGTATATAACCCAAAACCTGTGTCAGTAATTCTTGGCTTAAAAAAAAACTTGTTAATAATGATTTGTGTTTCTTTTGTTGGTTTATACACTAAACCTTTACATATATTATTTTCATAATAGGTATGAGTAACCTCTATATTAAATATCGTTTGAAAACTACTTCTAATCATCTATTGTTCTATTTGAAGTTACATTAACACTAGATTCAAATGCATTAATTTCATCAGATACTATAGTAACTAATCGCATTTTGTAAATTACACTTGGTTGGTATTTAGCTCCTAATGCACTCCATAAATTATGCATTTGTAAATAACCATCTCCCTTTTCAAACTCAAACTCTAAACGAGAAATACCTTTAGGGATTTTTGAAGATGTGTTTGCATCTAATACTCCATTTATTTGAAAAAACTGAATTGTTGCATTTAAAAACTTTAAAGTTTCATTATACTGTTCAAAATTTGGAGCCACTAAAAGGTATAAATTGTATCTTTCATCTAATGGTTTATTTTCATAATTACCATCATTTAGTTGTTTATTTTTTCTGTAAAAAGACTTTACTGTTTCTTGTTCTACATGAATTAAAGTAATAATTACTTTATTTTGATTCTCTATAGGAACAGTTCCGTTTTGATCTATAATTTTATTGGTTACAACAACATCGTCACTTAATCCGAATTTGTTTTTTAAAAACTGATTTAAAGTTCTGTTTGTAAATTGTAATGCTTTTAAAATCATTATAAATAGTAGTTACAGTTTGGTTATTCCAAAATTAACTACTTCACTTAAAGCTTCCTAAAAATGACAGTCTACAAATCGTAGACATATTTTTTTCATTATTTTTAATCGTATACAAAACATAGACATCTTATATTCTGTGTGCTTTTAGTATAAAAAAAGAGTGACCTATACAGACCACTCTTTTTTAAACTTACTTGTGTGTGTTTTTAAAAAGAACTTATATAACTTTTTAAATCTTGTCCTTTTTCTAGAATCATTTTTTTCTTTAAGCGATATTTGTGGGTACGAACACTTTCTTTATTTATACCTAAAATGTATCGAATATCTTCATTAGACATGTTCATTTTTAAATAACAACAGTACTTAATATCTTTTGAGGTTAAACAAGGATATTTTGAACACAAATGAGTAATAAAACCTGGATTTATATTTTCAAAATATACTTTAAAATCATCCCAATGAGTTGTAGAATTATCTAACTTTATGTTATTTATAATTGAATTTAATCTGTTTTTCGTATTCTGGTCAACAGAAACGTATACTTCTTTTATTTTTTCTGTCATTCTTTTTAATAACTCTTTTTTTTGATCTAATTCTAAAACATAACGAGCTAAATTCTTATTTTCAGTAACAAAACTTAATTGCTTTTCTTTTTTTATTTTTGAGACTCTTCCATCTATTTTTATTGATAATATACTTCTTATATTATTTAATAAATATTTATTGTCTAAGCTATTTTCTAAAGACTGTACAATTACTGGAACTTTTTCAAAAATAAAATTAAGTTTTTCATACCTGTTATTTAGACATAAAATTGGAGGTAAAAAATTAGTATTTAATTTAAATAATTGATCAATTTGTTTCTTATTATTCTTAAAACTAAGAATAATAAGTTTGGGGGAAATTGAAATTAATAATTGTTTTAATAACGATACTGAGTTTACAGTTACATTACTAAATCCTTGTAACTCATCAATTTCTTTTACTATTCTTGAGAGAGTAGAATTATGATCAGACCCAACTATTATGTAGTTATCTGTTTTCAAAAGTTAGTTGATATTATTAGGGGGTTAGTTTGGTTATAAAAGCATTTCTTTTAGTATCTTAAAATTAATTACTAATAAATTCTTTTTATCTATAATTTCTTTTAGTGATAAAAAAACATACATGAACGTTCTTTTATTGATAACAAGGTTTTCATTATTACTTTTTTCCTTAAACTCATATTCAGTTGTTTTTAAGAATAGTTTATTTAACTTAACCTTAGATTGTTTAACTTTGACTCAACAACTTTTTAAAATCTTATTTTTTGAAAATTTCTGAAACACATAAAGTTCCTTTATTAGAAAAATCTATTCGTTTACAAGAATATGGTGTTGGAATTTTTAATACAGTTTCAACCAAATCAAGCTTAAAAAAAGCTATTAAAAAAGAATTGATTCTTGTTAACCGAACTGTTGCATCTACTGCTTTATTTATAAAAGGAAATGAAACAATAGAACTATTAGAATCTGAAAAAGAAATAAATGCTAAAAAATTCATTTTCCCTTTAGAAATTCTTTTTGAAGACGATTATTTAGCCATTATATATAAACCATCAGGAATTTTAGTTAGTGGAAATTCATTCGCAACTATTGATAATGCGTTATCTCAAAATTTACAAAAAAGCTTACAAATAGACGGTGTTCGGCCAAGACCAGTGCATCGACTAGATTACCCCACAAGTGGTTTACTTTTAATTGGCAAAACAAAATCCAGTATTATTGCTTTAAATAAATTATTTGAAAATAAAACTATTCAAAAAACATACCATGCAATTAGTATCGGTAAGATGAAAAAAGCAGGTGAAATAAATATATCTATAGATTCTAAAAATGCCTTTACAAGCTATGAAGTATCTAATACAGTTACTTCAAAACGATTTGGTTATTTGAATTTAGTTTCTCTTAAACCAAAGACTGGAAGAAAACATCAATTAAGAAAACATTTATTAGCTTTAGGTAATCCTATTTTAGGAGATAAAGAATACTATATTAATGATCTTGTCCTTAAAGGAAAAGGGCTGTACTTACATGCTTCTTCTTTAGACTTTATACATCCGTTTACTAAAGAATGGATTTTTATAACTAAAGAACTCCCATCCAAATTCAATAAAATATTCCCTCTATAATTTTCTTTAAAAGATATATCTTTGCGCTTATGCGAATAGATATTATTACTGTAGCTCCAGAACTACTAAAAAGCCCGTTTGAACACTCAATGATGAAACGTGCCATTGATAAAGGATTAGCCGAAGTTCATTTTCATAACTTACGTGAATATGGTTTAGGTAATTATCGCCAATTAGACGATACACAGTTCGGTGGTGGAGCTGGAATGGTTTTAATGATAGAACCTATTGCTAAATGTATTGAAAAACTACAATCAGAAAGAAAATATGATGAAATCATATACATGACTCCTGATGCCAAAACATTAAATCAAACTACAGCTAATACACTTTCTTTAAAAGAAAATATTATTATTTTAACTGGTCATTATAAAGGCGTAGATCAACGTGTACGTGATAAGTTTATTACTAGAGAAATATCTATAGGTGACTATGTTTTAACAGGTGGTGAATTAGCAGCTGCAATTTTATGTGATGCTGTAATTCGATTAATCCCTGGAGTTTTAGGTGATGAACAATCTGCCTTAACTGATTCTTTTCAAGATAATTTATTATCGCCTCCTGTATACACAAGACCTTCTGAATATGATGGCTTAAAAGTTCCTGATGTTTTATTATCAGGTAATTTTCCTAAAATAGAGGAATGGAGAAGTGAAAAAGCATATGAACGAACTCAACAAATTCGACCAGACTTACTTGATGAATAAATATAACACATCTAGTTTAAAATAATTGATTATTGAGTAAAAACAACAAACTTGGATACACTAAAAGCATTTTTTCAAAAATACCCAGCAATAAGTATTGTTATTGCTTTTCAACTTTTTAGATTTGTTTTACTTCCTTTCATGGGACTTATGCCTCAAGATGCATATTACCATTTTTATGGAGAAAATCTATCTTTATCTTACTTTGATCATCCAGGAATGATTGGATATATTTTAAGAGGGTTTACTTTAGTCTTTGGAAAAACTGTTTTTGTAGTTAAATGTGCCGATTTTATTGTTACCTCTCTTACCATATTTAGTTTTTACAAATTAGCTTCTTGCTTTTTATCTAAACAAAAATTACAAAGAGCTATTTTATTAATAACATCTACCCTATTCATCTCTATTTTATCATTTAATTCAACACCAGATGTTCCATTACTACTGTTTTGGACCTTGAGTATTTTATTTTTATATAGAGCTATTTTTGAAGAAAAAAAATGGTTTTGGATTTATGGTGGTATTGCAATGGGTTTAGCCTTTAACAGTAAATACACTGCTTTATTATTACAATTTGGACTTATAGCTTTTATTCTTTTTTCTAATAAATATAGAAAATTAATAATCTCACCATGGCTATGGTTTGGTATCGTTATCTCTGTAGCAATTACGTTTCCTGTTTGGTGGTGGAATTACCAACATGATTTTGCTTCTTTCTTATTTCAATCTTCAAATAGAACTGGTTCTATATCTGGTTTTAATATTAATCCAAAGTATTTCTTTGGAGCTATAGGCCATCAATTATTTTTACTATTACCCGTTTTATTTTGTATTTTTATTGTTTTTACCTTTAAATATATTAAAAGAGCTTTAACCAAATTTAAACTTCCAAGTTCAAAAACATTATTCTTACTTGCTTTTTTTATTCCAACTTTTGTAGGTTTTTTCTCTTTAACACCTGTTTATTGGGTTAAATTAAATTGGTTAATGCCTTCGTATATTACAGGTATTATTTTAGCAGGAATGTTTATTAATAAAAAACTATTAAAAGCTCAATTAATAACATCAATAGTGTTTCATTTTTTAATTAGTTTGCAAGTACTGTTTTATTTAGCACCAATAAAAAGTGATGATACTTGGGTAGGCTGGGAAAATTTAGCTATTGAAACTAAAAAGCTTCAAAATCAATATCCAAATACTTTTGTTTTTTCTGATGATAAATATAAAACATCAGCTGTTCTAAATTTTTACATGGAAAACAAAGTATATGCGCAAAATATTATTGGTAAACATGCACTTCATTTTGATTATTTAGGAGATGATTTAAGCATGCTAAATGGAAAAAATGCTATTTTTATAGATTCTGACACGCGGTTTAAAACAAGGAATAAAAAAGGAAATACTATTCCTGAATTAAACCAGTACTTTTCAAAAGTAACTGAATTAAAACCAATTATTGTATCTAAAAAAGGAAAAGAAATCCGTAAATTCTGGATTTTTTACTGCGAAAATTATACAACTAATCCTTAATTAATAAATACAAGAAAACATATTTAACTATTTTATCATTCCTTTTAATTGGAATCGTTTTCAATAAATTATATTGATTAAAACTTTTTCCATAAACACTGTTAGGGCTTCTATAATTCCTACTGTCTGTTAGGTATAAAACATCTTTGGAGGTAAGTTTCTTTTTTTTCTTATTTATCCAATAATACTTATGTATGTTCGTTAATTCTCCTATTCCATAAACATCCATTTTATTTGGCCTTGCTATATAATAATCTATATGTGCTAAAGGAAACCATTTGTCTGAAATAATTGGTATACTTTTCAAGTTTTTGGTCTCTAATAGTGGTGTTATTTTAGCTGATAATTGTTTCCATCCATACATATCCATCAAAGCATCCTTATTATTAAACTCTTCTTTATTAATATTTTTTCCAATAGGTAAAAACCATCCTTTGTTAATTTCAATAGAAGTAAAAACCATTAACATCATTAAAACTACCCCTCCTCTAATTAAATTTCTTTCTATTTTTTTATTCTTATGAATATATACAGCTAGTAATGGCAATAATGTTACATAAGATATTCCTGACCAATGTGGTAGAGTATCTTTATATAGAGACAAATAAATTGTCGTGAATATTAATGGAAATGAAAAAAATATAAATAACCATAACTGTTTTTTCTCAAATATGAATTTCTTCCTGATTAAAGCTACAGTCATTATATGTATTGAAAAAAAAATATACGGATTATTGTATACCATTTGACCTAATACTTCTCTTAAAAATGAGTCTTTATTAAAAGAAAGACTAAACAATGAAACTCTATTATTATGAAATTTATAACTAATAAAATCATACTGATAATTCCAATATACAATCAACGAAACTGTAATTAATGGAAAAATAAATGATAGATAAAAAGACCAATCTTTTAACCAAGTCCTATTTATAAAAACAATATATAATACAACTCCTACTAATAAAAATACTGCTTGATATTTTGAATAAATAGCGCACGCAATAAAAAAGAAAGCTATAAAAAGTTTTTTTCTTGTATCTTTTGAAGGCTCTAAAGGCAATGCTTCTATCAAAAAATAAAAACTTAGTAACCAGAAAAAAAGTAATGGTGCATCTGGTAAAATAAATGTTCCAGCTATTATTAAAGCGTATATATTTAAATTATATAATATAACTGATAAAAAACCTACCAACTCGTTTTTTATTTTACAGCCAATTAAAAATAATAAATACATATTAATACTTCCAGGTATGATAGCTGCTAATCGAATAGCTAATTCACTATCAAAAAACAAATCAAAAGTAAATAACTGAATAAAAAAACCTACAAATGGCGGATGGTCAAAATGACTAATATCAGGATACTTAGCATACAACCAATAATATACTTCATCATTACCAAACTCTAATTGGCTTGCAAAAAAAACTCTTAATAATGTACTAACAACAATTAATACATAAACTACTCTTTTATAAGATATTTTATACTTCACTTAAATACTTCTTTCATACTTGTAGAATAACCCCATACTTATAAAACCTATTACAATACCAATAAAAGACCCTACAAAAACATCTATTAAAAAGTGTTGCGATAAATACACTCTAGATAAACCAGCTATGATAGCTAAAGAAATCCATAAATATTGAGACTTGCATTTAGCAAAATACAAACATAATATTGTAAAAATAGCAAAAGCTGTTGTTGTATGGCCAGAAGGAAAAGAATTCCATAATGCCATTTTAACTCCGTTAACTAAATACAATGAATCTTCTCCAAAAACTCCAACTGGTCGTGGTATACCTTTAAAAATAATTTTCTTAAAAAAGTGTGTAACTAATAATGTTAGCAAACCACTAATAAGAAAAACCAGTGCTATTCTACGTTTAACAAATACAAAAAGTAATACTAATACCCCAAACATTACTCCATCACCTAAAAAAGTACTGTACTTAAAAAACGCATCTAGAAATGAAGTATGAAATTGATTTATTTTTAAATGAAGAAAAAACTTATTAAATAAAATTACTAATAAAAATGAAACAATAAAAAACACTCCGTAAACAAAATACGTTTGTCTTTTAATTCTTAAGCATAAAAGAACAAGTACATTCTTAACTCCATCAAGCCAAATATTGGCTTTACTTTTATTTCTAAATCTTACAGCAATACTTTTACTCATAATAAAATATATCTTTTATTTATATTGTAAAACTACCTACTGATTGTTTAAAAAACTTTAATTCCATTTTAATTTAGCATAACTAATCTACCCCTAATTAACTTTAAAAGAACATTTTATTAAAATAACTATGAAAAATAATAACATAAAAATAAATTACTCTTTACCTTTTTATATCAGAAAAAAAACATAAATTTGCACCCACAAAAAATAACCTCTGACGAGAATCGTGTACGTTGTTTTAGTAAACTATAAAAAATATTTAAGATGGAATCTTTAATTAAATTTGTACAAGACGAATTTGTAACAAAAAACGATTTTCCAGAATTTGGAGCTGGAGACACTATTACTGTATACTACGAAATTAGAGAAGGTGAGAAAGTACGTACTCAGTTTTTTAGAGGTGTAGTTATTCAAAAAAGAGGTAGCGGAAGCTCTGAAACATTTACTATTAGAAAAATGTCTGGTACTATAGGTGTTGAGCGTATCTTCCCTATTAATTTACCTGCTATTCAAAAAATAGAAATAAACAAAAAAGGTAAAATCCGTAGAGCTCGTATTTACTATTTCAGAGGTCTTACTGGTAAAAAAGCAAGAATTAAAGAAAAAAGATTTTAATCTTAATTTCTTAAAAATTAAAAAGCACCATATAAGTTATATGGTGCTTTTTTTTGAATATTATCATTAATAACTCATTCTATCTTTCCATTAATACTTATCTAACAAACTAAGAATAACAAAAAAGACAAGTTTTAACCACTATTCTATTTAATATATAAAATTTACTTAAATATCCTTGAACAACTACTTTTTAGTAATCTTTTTATTCAAAAAAAAACATCCTTGGATAAAACTAGCTAATACCCTTCTATTTTCAATAATAAAATCTCTAAAAACAACTATATAATTATTAATTTGATAATCAAAACAGCTAATTAATAAGAATTTTTCACTAAAAATTTCACGATATATTCATAAATTTGCCTGACTTCAAAATAATTAATTTAATTTTTACTTATGAATAAAACGGCTAAAATCATGTATACAAAAACGGATGAAGCTCCTGCGTTAGCTACTCGTTCGTTTTTACCTATAGTAAAAGCATTTACTAAATCTTCAAATATAGAAATTGAAACTAAAGATATTTCTCTTGCTGGTCGTATTCTTGCCAATTTCTCTAGTTATTTAACAGAAGAGCAACGCGTTGAAGACGCTTTAGCTTTTTTAGGAGAATTAGCAAAAAAACCAGAAGCAAACATTATAAAGCTACCTAATATTTCAGCTTCAGTTCCTCAATTAAAAGCAGCAATAACAGAGTTACAAGCTTTAGGATATGCTTTACCTAATTATCCAGAAGAAATAAACTCTGATGAAGACAAAAATGTTTTAGCCCTATATAACAAAGTAAAAGGATCTGCTGTAAACCCTGTTTTACGTGAAGGAAACTCAGACCGTCGAGCCCCTAAAGCAGTTAAAAACTACGCAAAGAAAAACCCACATAGAATGGGCGCTTGGTCTTCTGACTCTAAAACACATGTAGCAACAATGACTGAAGGCGACTTTGCTCATAATGAAAAATCGGTTACGGTTCCTTCTGCTACAAATGTTAAAATAGAACACACAGATACTAAAGGAAATATTACTGTATTAAAAGAAAAAGTATCTTTATTAGCGGATGAAGTTATTGATGCAACAGTAATGAACAAAAAGGCATTATTAAGCTTTTTAGAAACTCAAGTACTTGATGCTAAAAATAAAAATGTTTTGTTTTCATTACACATGAAAGCTACAATGATGAAAGTTTCTGACCCTATTATTTTTGGTCATGCTGTAAGAGTTTTCTTTAAAGATTTATATACAAAACATTCAGAAACATTTAATGAAATTGGTGTAAATGTGAACAATGGTTTTGGTAATTTATTAGGTAATCTTAATGAATTATCTGAAGAAAAAAGAAATGAAATTTTAGCGGATATTGAAGCTGTTTACTCAAACAGACCTGATGTAGCTATGGTTGATTCTGATAAAGGCATCACCAATCTACATGTTCCTTCTGATGTTATTATTGATGCTTCTATGCCGGCTATGATTCGTACTTCTGGTCAAATGTGGAACAAAGAAGGCAAACAACAAGATACAAAAGCAGTAATTCCAGATAGTTCATATGCTAGCTTATATCAAGCAACAATTGACTTCTGTAAAGAGAATGGAGCTTTTGACCCAACAACTATGGGAACTGTTCCTAATGTTGGTTTAATGGCACAAAAAGCTGAAGAATACGGATCACATGATAAAACTTTTGAAATAGCCTCAAACGGAGCTATTAAAGTAATTGACGATAATGGAACTGTATTATTAGAACATTCTGTTGAAGAAGGTGATATTTGGAGAATGTGTCAAGTAAAAGACGCTCCAATCCAAGACTGGGTAAAATTAGCAGTAACTCGTGCTAAAGCAACTCAAACCCCTGCAGTTTTCTGGTTAGATGAAAACCGTTCTCATGATGCCGAAATCATAACAAAAGTAAAGAAGTATCTACAAGATCATGATACCAATGGATTAGAAATCCTTATTAAATCAGTTGCTGAAGCTACAGAATACACTTTAAAAAGAGTTAAAGCTGGTTTAGATACTATTTCTGTTACTGGAAATGTTTTACGTGATTATTTAACCGATTTATTTCCAATTTTAGAGCTTGGTACTTCAGCTAAAATGCTTTCTATTGTTCCATTAATGAACGGTGGTGGATTGTTTGAAACTGGAGCTGGAGGTTCAGCACCTAAACATGTTCAACAATTAGTTGAAGAAAATCATTTACGCTGGGATTCTTTAGGAGAATTTTTAGCTTTAGCTGTTTCTCTAGAACATTTAGGTGAAACTAACAACAACTCTAAAGCTAAAATTTTAGCAGAGACTCTTGACGACGCTACTGATAAATTACTAGAAAACAAAAAAGGACCTTCAAGAAAAACAGGAGAATTAGACAATAGAGGGTCTCATTTTTACTTAGCAATGTATTGGGCTGAAGCATTAGCTTCTCAAAATAAAGACAGTGAATTAAAAGTTCAATTTACTTCTTTAGCTGAAAAAATGATTGCTAATGAATCTGTTATAGTAAACGAACTAAACACTGTTCAAGGAAAAGCAGTAAATATTGATGGATACTACGAACCAAATGATAAATTGGCTGACGATATCATGAAACCTAGCCAAACATTAAATACTATTTTAGAAAGCTTTTAATAGTATTTATACATAAAATTCAAAAGCAGGTGAAATATCACCTGCTTTTTTGTTACTCAATAACCAAAACAAATTATGAAACCATAGTAACAATTCTTTGAGGTAAAGGAGCATCAAAGCCAGCTATTCCTAATTCTTCAACTATTTTTTGCCTTGTATCCCAATACACATCCCAATAATTCTCACAACTTACATAAGGCAATGCTAATAGTTCTATACTATTCTCTCCTAAATTATTAACTGCAACTCTTGGTTGCTTATCCTTATCTTTTAACACATTTACATCACTAACTAATACATTCATTACAATCTCTTTCGCTTTCTTTATATCTGACCCATAACGAATCGCAAACGGCATGTCCACACGTAAACTTCCAACTTTCGTTAAGTTTGTAATCTTTCCAGAAGTTATGGCAGAGTTTGGTATAATTTCTGTTTCATTCTGGAAGGTTTCAATAACTGTTACAAAAACAGATATCTCTTTAACAAAACCAAAAGCACCATTAGTTTTAATTAAGTCTCCTACTATAAAAGGTCTAAAAACAAGCAGCATAATTCCCGAAGCCAAATGCCCTAATGAACCATTAAAAGCAGCTCCAATTGCAATCCCTACTCCTGCTATAAGGGCAGCAAAAGTTGCTGTAGGCACTCCAACTATTCCTGCTATAGAAATAATCAACAAAGCTTTTAAAACAAAACCAATTAGTGTAATTAAAAAAGGTCGTAAAGTTTCATCTATATGTTTAGATTCAAAGACTTTTGAAACTCCTTTAACTAAAATTCTAATAATCCATAGTCCGATTATTAAAGCTGCTAAAGCTCCAATTAATTTTAAACCCCAACCTCCCATTCCAGATGCTATTGAATTATAAAAATTAGTCAATGCATTTTGTATTGTTTCCATGTTTATTTAATTTTTTGTTAATCTATATTTTAAGACACCTCTTTTTTTAAAGCGTCACTTATAATTATTTTTTGTTGAGTTTACTTTCAAAGTTTGTAACTTTGATGTATGAACTTCACTAAAACAACAGAACAAGATTCGAATTATAATAACTTAGAAAAAATGAAACTTTCAAAGTTATTAACCAATATCAACAATGAAGATAAAACAGTACCTCTTGCTATTGAGAAAGAACTAATTTCAATTGAAAACTTAATTGAACAAATAGTTATTAAACTAAAAAAAGGTGGTAGACTGTTTTATATTGGAGCAGGTACTAGTGGAAGGTTAGGTATTGTTGATGCTAGTGAATGCCCACCTACCTTTGGGGTTTCACATGATTTAGTTGTTGGGTTAATTGCAGGTGGAGATATAGCTATAAGAAAAGCCGTTGAATTTGCAGAAGACTCAAAAGAACAAGGATGGATTGATTTACAAAAACACAATATAAATCAAAAAGATGTTGTAATTGGAATTGCTGCTTCAGGAACAACTCCTTATGTTATTGCTGCTTTGGAAAAATGCAACTCTGAAGGAATTACTACTGGTTGTATAACATGTAATAAAAAAAGTCCTTTAGCATTAACCGCATCCTACCCTATTGTAATAGTAGTAGGGCCAGAAGTTGTTACAGGTAGCTCAAGGATGAAAGCTGGTACAGCACAAAAATTAGTACTTAATATGATCTCTACTGCAACAATGATTCAACTAGGAAAAGTTAAAGGGAATAAAATGGTAGACATGCAACTTTCAAATAATAAATTAGTAGAAAGAGGTATAAAAATGTTAGTTTCCGAATTACATATCGACCAACAAACTGCTAGTCACCTAATAAAAAAGTATGGTAATGTTAGAAACGCTATAAAAAATTATAGAAATGAGTAAAGACACGTCTTTTGATAAAAACATAAAAAATTTATTTATTTTACTAGGTCTATTAATACTATCTCCTATAGTACTTAATGTTTCTTTTAAGGCATTAAAAGTTTTTACTGAACAACCTAAGATAATAATAGCATACACTTTATTAGTAATTGGCATTTTATTAATTCTTTACACTGTTTACTTTGGATTTAAAACTTTTAAGAATATATTAGACTCACTTTTTAATCAATAAAATTTGAACATTAAAAACAAGTTCTATAAAATATTTAATTGGGAGTATTGGCCATCTTCAATGCTTTACATACCCAATCTACCTTATGCTTTTTATTTAGCTTATAAGGCAAAGCACCTTGCGTTTTTTACAGCAGCCAATCCAAGCATTAAAAGCTCTGGAAACGGAACTGAAAGTAAATTCGCAACGATGAACCTTATACCTAAACACTTCAGACCGAATTCAATTCTAATACTTCCTAAAACAAAAATTGAACTTGTAATTCAAGAAATTGAAAATGCAAATATCTCATATCCTTTAATAGCCAAACCTGATGTTGGTTTTAGAGGTCTACTTGTAAAAAAAATAAATTCGCCCCAAGAACTTCAGTTATATTTAAAAAAATACCCGATCAATATAATAATTCAAGAATATATTGATTACAAAAACGAGTGCGGTATATTCTATCACCGAAATCCAAATGAAGCTACTGGAAAAATAACATCTATAACTTTAAAAAAGTTTTTATCTGTTACAGGAAATGGATATTCTACCCTAAAAGATTTAGTTATAAAAGATGATAGAGCTCAATTATACATTGATATAATTAATGAGACACATCCTTTAAAATTAAATACCATTCCTAAAAAAAATGAAATAATTAAACTTTCTGTTATTGGAAATCATTGTAAAGGAACCCAATTTATTAATGGGAATCACCTAATAAGTAAAGAGCTACATAAAACGTTCGACGAAATAAACAAATCAATTAATGGGTGGTATTATGGAAGGCTCGATATTAAATATAACACCTTTGATGAACTACAAAAAGGAATAAATTTAAAAATATTAGAAATAAATGGTATATTAGCTGAACCCACTCATATATATGACAGTAAAAACTACAACTATCTAAAAGCTTTAAAAGAGATACGTTTACATTGGAATAATTTATACCAAATTGCAACTACAAATCATACACAATTCAATGTACCCTATAAAAGCTCTAAGCTGTTTATTAATGAGATGTTGAATTTAAAAAATTACGTTACAAATATTAAAAATCTAAATTAATTTTTTTATTTTTGTGACCTAGCAGAGTAAATAAGTGTCTAATTATTAGTACTCTTAAACAAGACTAATGATTAAAGCACGCAACTTAAATCCCCTAAGTATTATGAAGATATTTTTGTCTTTATTTTTTGTTATACTTGTACATCAATCCTTTTACGCTCAAGTAAAAATAGGAAATAATCCAAATGTAATAAATACTAACTCTATTTTAGAGTTAGAAAGTAATAGCAAAGCCCTTGTTATTACAAGAGTTAATGACACTCAAATGAATAGTATCCTTCCTCTAGAAGGTGCTATTGTATATAATACAGATCATAAATGTATTTTTCAATATACAGGATTAACATGGAATAGCTTGTGTACTACTCAAACAAATCAACAGTTAACTTTTAATCCTTTAACTCAAGAGTTAACCTTACAAAATGGTGGTACTGTTGATTTAAGTTCTCTTATCAATGATAATGATAATGATCCCTTAAACGAAACGAACACTTCTTTTAGAATACAAAATGACAATATCGAGATAACTGATCGCAATGGAACGTTATCTATACCTCTATCTGATTTAGCAGATGCAATAGTCACTAATACTCCTGGCCTTAACGGTGCTGATGGAGCAACAGGGGCTACTGGTGCAACAGGAGCCGCTGGTACAAATGGAACCAACGGTACGAACGGAACAAATGGTGCAACGGGTGCTACTGGAGCAACAGGGGCCGCTGGTACAAATGGAACCAACGGTACAAACGGAACAAATGGTGCAACGGGTGCTACTGGAGC
>NZ_QOCC01000023.1:0-97989 GCF_003318185.1 Tenacibaculum sp. E3R01
AAATCATAGCCTAAACCGTTACCCAACATTAAAAAAAATGCGAACTGAAATTAAATATTTAGAACTGAAAAGTGGATTTTCCGGAAATGGTCCAGCATGGATTGGACTTGTTTCATTCTCAAAAAGCGGAAAGACAATTTATTTTGATGGTAAAGCATTTCAGAGAATGGGAAGTGTAAGAATTCAAGGAAATTTTATGGACATAGAATCTGGAAATGAATATTGGATTTCTGGAGTTAAAAAGGATTTATCTGACCGACATAAATTTGGTGGAGGAAAAGTATTTGTGGAAAAACGAATTTTGAGTGAGTATTTGAAAATTATTGACAAAACGGAATTGCCAAAAACCGACTTCGAATTGACTGAAGTTGATATTGAAATTCCAATTGGTCGAATTAATGAAATAGAAAACGAAAAATACGAAACGTCCGAATTTGGGGTAAATTTACATTTTAAAGAGCCTAATGAATTAAGTAATGCTGAAATTGAATATGTAATTGCGGAATTACTTAAAGAAGAAAAAAATGCGAGATTTAATAAAGGTCGGAGATTTACGAAAAAGAAAAGGCTTGAATTTGAGTCTGAATTAGAAAAACGTGGAATAAAAAACGTTGGGTAACACCGTGTATAATTAATTGCTTACGGATTTGTTCCTTCGGACAAATCTCGTAGACAATTAATTTCATCTATTTTAATTACTTTTACGTTAAAATTACGCAACTAACCATACACAAATACGTTAGCAATAATAACAAAAAATGAAAAAAATTATTTTAATATTTTTATTAAACTCTATTATTTCTTTTTCACAAACAGAATCAGAAAACACAGAAATTGAAAACCTTTATAATGAATTTAATCTTACATTAAATAAATATTATCCTTCAGAAAAATTAGGGACTTCATATAAGTTATTCCTTAATGATTTGGATAAGAAAAAAGTAAATCCTCAAATCATTAGAGAGAAAAATATTGTCGAAGCTTTTTCAAAAATTAAAAATTCAACGACATTTTATAAAATTTGGAAAAAAAACAATGTTAATTCTGCTCGAAATAATTCTATTAATTATGAAAGTGAATTTTATAAAAAATTAGTTAATGATTGTGAAGATGAATATTCAAAAAAACTATTGAAAGAAACAGGAAATACGGTAATTTTAATTCCTGATTTAAATCCTTTTGTAATTGTTGGAACATACGTAGATAACTTTAAAGATGAAAATTATAATAATGAAAGTGTACAGAAAGCAATATGTTTAACGATTTACTATGACATTGTAGAAGAGTTCACTAAATAACTTTGTTCAGAATGTTTAAAATTAAAGAAATACTTTAACGACTTAATTCTTTATTCAAAAGTTTTATTTTTGATAGTGTGTGAATACAGAATATGACAAACCTCTTCCCTAGCACAGAAAATTTAGAAACAAGAAAGCTAAGATTGAAAAAATTGAAAAGAAAAGAGTGAGAGAGCAAAATCAATTGAATAGCGGTATTTAATAAAATACTATTGCTAACAATGGCTATAATTAATACGGGGTTTAGTCTTTAACCCAAAATTTAGTGTATTTTTATAAAGTCCGCCAAATCTTTTGATTTGGCTTTAAAACATAAAAAGTAAAACAAAATAAAAAGTTTTGGCTAAGTGCTTAATCGGAAATTAATCGCTTTTTTATTCCCGCACTAATCATAGCCGAAGCCGTTGCCAACAAACAAAAATTCGAACTCCATTTGAAACTTTTAAAAATTATTAAAGTCTTTTATAGTTTGAAAAATACCGCTTCTACTCTATTTCAAATCTTTGTGGATAACTGGAAGTTTAATGATTCTCTAAAACTAAACTTTTCAGGGAATCGTGAACGATTTTAACAACTTGAGGAATTTACATTTTTTTTAAACCGACAAATTTTTAGTTTAATTGAACGATTTGAAACTTTGAAAACAAAGAATTTCCTCGGCTTTGTGGAAGACAAGAGTCCGATAAATCTAGTTTTTATTGAATAGAACTGCTAAGTTGAATAATTTGATGAAAATCTGGATCTGATAGTTGATACGGTTGAATTGAAAACAGTTGATTTAAAATCTCTCTATTCAATCAAAATTAAAACTTAAAGTGAATAATCCCTACTCGATTGATTTCTCACTCAGACGCTGTCTGTAGGCAACAATGCATAAACTCAATTTGGGGCTGATTTTCTTACAGAAAATCACTACTTTTAAACTCACTTCAGTAATAGGGTGAAAAGTCTACGACATTTTCTCCCCAAACTGAAGCTTATACTAAACCGTTGGCATTAATTAACAAAAAATGTAACAATAAGAAGATGTTATTGTCTTTACATAAAAACAAATTCAATGAATAAAATATTAATACCAATATTATTAAGTATCTTTTTAAATATTTCTTGTCAAAACACTATTCAAGAAAAAAAGAACTTAAAAATTGACTCTTTTATTAAAGAACAAATTAAAGTTCATGAAATTCCGGGTTTAGCATTAGCAGTAATAAAAAACGGAGAATTAATGTATGAAGGTTATTTTGGAAAAGCAAACTTAAAAAACAACTCTAAAGTAGATAAACATACTATATTCCCTCTGTATTCTATAACTAAACTTACTGTATCAACTGCTTTATATCAACTTGTAGAGCAAGGTAAGCTTTCTTTAGAAGACACAATTTCTCAATATATAGATGATTTACCTAATCAATGGAAAAGTATTGAAATAATTCACCTGCTAACACATTCTTCTGGATTGCCAGATTTTACTTTTCAAGATAGAAAACTAACCGACAAAGAATTAAAAACTAAACTATTCAATGAAAAAATTTCCTTTCAAAAAGGGAATCAATATAAATATAATCAAACAAATTATTGGCTTATTGCTCAAATTATTGAAAAAATAACCAAACAAACTGTAGCCGAATTTGTTTTAAAAAATCAATTCCCAGAAAACAAAGGGGAAGTACTTTTTTCTTCTAACTTTAAAGATTCTATACCTAATAGAGCAAAAAGGTATTACTATGTAAATGAAATAAATAGATATCGTAATGTAAGTACCAACTTTCAAGAAAGGTCTCATGCAGCTAATGGATTAAACGCTACGTTGAAAGAATTTATCAAATGGAACAAAAACCTTGATGATAATAATTTATTAAAAAAAGAAACAAAATTAAATATGTGGAAACCATTTAATTATGCAAACAATACAGATAAATTTCTTCATGGTTGGAAAATATACACTTCAAACAATACTACTTCTTATGGATTTACTGGAGGTTTACAAACGGGCTACAGAAAATTTATTGCAAATGATTTAACTATTATACTATTAACTAATGGAAATAAATATTTTCCTATTCATAATAAAATTATTAATAGCATAGCTGGTATTGTTGACACTTCATTGTTTGATAAAAAATTAGTAGCAGAACAGAAACTAACATCTCTTTTATTAGATAAAGAATTGGATAAAGCAATATCGGAATACTACATATTGAAAAATAAAAACCCAAATATATCATTTCAAGAAATCCTAAATACTTTTGGTTATTTTTTTCTAAATAAAAATAAGGTAAAAAAAGCAATTAAAATTTTTGAAATAAACGTAAATGATTACCCTAAATCAGCCAATGCTTATGATAGTTTAGCAGAAGCATATTTTATAAATAATCAATTTGAAATTTCAAAAAAAAATTACGAACAATCATTAAAATTGAATTCAAAAAATAACAACGCCAAAGCTATGCTTGAAGTAATTGAAAAGCGATTGAAGAATAACTAATGCCAACACAGTTTATAGTTAATGGCAGTTTAAGTTAAATAATTGAAAATTAGGTTTTATATTTAAAATCGTTACTGGTGGAAAAGAATCGTTTTCAAACTCCGCCACAAACCATAAACCAAACCGTTACAAGCAAGCTGAACAAACCAACATAAATGGAAATATTGATAATAACAGGACCACCATATTCTGGGAAAGGAACACAATGTGAAATTTTAAAAACACAACTTAATTTTGAACATATATCAACAGGAGATAGATGCCGATTAGAAAAACAAGATGAAACCGAAATCGGAAAAATAATGTCCGAATATGAAGAAAAAGGAGATTTAGTTCCTGATTCGATTATGAAAAACCTTTTCAGTCAAATATTGGACGAAAACAGTTCAAAAGGAGGAATTATATTAGACGGTTATCCAAGAACTGAACCACAAGTTAATGACCTAATTGAACTTGTGAATTCAAAACAAATGAATATTGGGAAAGTGCTGAATATATATGTGCCGAAATCTGAACTTTTAAAACGAGCGGAAAAAAGAGCCGAAACATCAAACAGAAAAGATGACAAAGACCCTAAAATTCATATTAAAAGAATTGAGGTTTTTGAGAATTCGACAAGACCAGCAATTGAATATATGAAATCAAAAATTAAAGTTCTGACCTTTGATGGACTTGGAACAATTGAAGAGATAACTGAACGAATAAAAGCCAACTTGTAACAACGTGTATAATTCATTGCTAGTGCAGGCTTACTTACGAAAATCCTCGCGGATTTTCTATTCGGTTTGTATTTAGCTAAATTAGTTGCTAAAACACGCAACGAAACCATACACAAACACGTTGTGCCTAATTAGAAAAAAACAATTGAATTAAAACAAGGATTTGAAAATATTTGAAAATATACTAACTGATTTACTAAAATATTATTTAGGATTAGATGATGTCTCTTTAGAGAAACATTTGAATGAAAAAGCTTTAGCAACTAAAGAACGGGTTGAAACAATCAACGACCTTCAAGTTAAAATTTATCCTAATGACCATAATCCGCCTCACTTTCACGTTATTTCAAAGAATAGAGATATAGACGCAAAATTTACTATTGAAAATTGTGAGTTAATTTCTGGAAATATGAGCTCAAAAAACCTCAAGAAGATTGAAGCGTTTTATAAAGGGATGAAAGGTAAAATGGTTTTAGAAACAATTTGGAAAAAATATCACGGAAATAATGACTGAAGTTAAACAAGAAAAAGTTCTATTTAAATATCATAGTAATGTCTTGGATGAACTAACTGTGGAAACAATGTGGGCAGAGGTTATAGATAAAGACAAAGGAATTTTCAAATTGGACAATATCCCGTTCTATGGACCATTGATTGCTACTGATGACGAATTTTATGCGGAATTTGATGAATCGGAACAAATGCTAACTTATCAAAAGACAACTAAATATTCTGGAAATTCGATTGTATTAGTTATAATCACGCAAGATGAGTTTGACAAAGAAATCATCCGAGACCGATTTAAGGAATTGAATTGTACATCCGAAGGATTGAACGACGCATACTTCTCTATGGAGATTTTGAAAGATGTGGATTATTTCGGAATTCAAAAAATACTAACTGAATACGAAAAAGACGGGATTTTAGAATATGCAGAACCTTGTCTTTCGGAAAAACATCGAGAGGACTTAAAAAAATAACTAGGCACAACAATGGTTATAGTTAATACGGGTTTGATGCTTAACTCAAAATTTAGTGCTTTTAACCAAGTCCGCCAAATCTTTTTGATTTGGCTTTATAACAAAAAAAGATAAAACAAAATAAAAAGTTTTGGCTAAGTGCTTAATCGGAAATTCATTACTTTTAATTCCCGTACTAACCATAGCCTTGACGTTGGCAACAAGCAACAACTGAATCAGATAAATAAACATAGTAGTAAAGTATTTTTATTAAAAAAACAATAAATTGCTAAAGATAGATGAATATAAAGCAAACCTGTTTCCCGATTTAATCGAGAGAATATGGATTTCGGAAAATACCGAACACACAGTAGAAATAATAATACCTCCAAATCAATATGTTAACTTAATAATTCCTTTAAACAACTCTAAATACAAGCGAAATCAAGTTTGGATAACTGCACCACATATTGAAGGTATTTCTTCAGCAAATACTATTTTGTCATATCCAACTAACACAAAATTATTAGGAATTAGATTTTTTGCTTTTGGGATCTTTCCTTTTTTTAAAACTCAAGGAAAAAATATAATTAATACATCGTTTGAATTAGCAGAAACGAATGGAAAACTTCAATACTCTATTACAGATTCAAACGCAGATTTAATTAATGAAATTCAGAAACTACTATCTGATTTATTTTCTGAAACATTATATAAAACTATTCTTCCAATTAAGAATTTTTACGAACAATTTAGATGGAATGATGATTCTATCTCTATTGAAGAATACTGTAAAACAACAGAAACTAATTATTCAACTCTCAATCGTAATTTCACTAAAATAGTTGGAATTACGCCTAAAAAATTTGAACGCCTAATAAAGTTTCGAAAATCACTCTGCAACTTAATTGGGACTAATGACAACTTGACTTCAATAGCCTTAAATTCGGGATATTTCGATCAAGCACATTTTATTCGAGAATTTAAAAAATTTTCCAATCTTACACCTTCAAATTATCAGTCTCTTATTAAACAGGATAATGATAAAAACGAAATAATTAATTACAATTTCAAATTGTTTTAATCTGCTTAAAATATACAATTTATTAATTCTTATGGTCTCTACTTTTGTCCTCAATGTTTAAATGAATATAAAATAATAAGATGAAAACAAAATTAGGAATTATAGGCTATGGTAATTGGGTTAAAGATTCGTACTTACCAGCAATAAAATACGATGGCAGGGTAGATGTTGTTGCTATTTCAGCAAAAAGTGAAGCTACAATTACAGCTATTAAAAATCAATTTGGCAATTCTGTAAAAGTTTATAGTAATTATAAGGATTTATTAAATTTAGATAATATTGATGCGGTTATGATTGCCGTTCCAGATGCAATACATGGAGAGGTAATAATGGAAGCCATACTGTCTGGAATTCCTTTTTTTTATGAACCTCCTATTGGACATACCAGAACTTTAATAACTGAAGTTCTAGAGAAATTACTAAAAGCACCTCAAATCACGCATGCCAATTTAGAGTTAGGACTGATACCTGTAATTTCTAAAGCAGCAGAACTCATAAAAAAAAATCAAATTGGCAATATTCAATCTGTTAGTATATCACTTCGATCTAATTGGGGAGCAGAACCTAATCAAGACATCAATGTTATTAATCGTTTATCTCTTTGGTATGTGCATGTACTTAATATTATATTAGATGCTTTCCCAAAGCGTGTATTACTTTTGGATGGCAATGGTGTTAGCGGAAGAAGACAAAGTCAAAGTAGTTGTATACTAGATTATGATGGTATTTGGGGCAAATTAAAAGTAAATGTTGACAGTTTAGATGAATTGATTATAAAAATTGAAGCAATTGGTAGTGAGGGAGAAATTTTAATAGATATTCTAACTGGAGAATTAACAACAAGGTTAAAGAATGATGAGATAACAAACTTTTTTCCAGCAAAACAACCTTATGCAGATTGGCCAGGAATGAGAGAATCCATTTCACATTTTTTTGATGCTATTGAAAACTTCACACCTAGTTTTTCTAATGCGGGTTTAGTTGCAGAATTACAGGCTATAGGTTTGGCTACAGAGGTTTCAAAAGACACTGGTACTTGGGCTAAAGTTAAAAATGAGATTGAGTTATAACCTTTCATTCCTATACAACTAGAACAAAAATGAATTAGATTAAAAAAAGCCAATTGCCAACAACGTGTATATTGCATTGCTAGTTCTCGTCTACTTGGAAATTCCTTCGGAATTTACTCTGGTTCGTTTTAGTTTACTAATTTAGTTGCTGAAACACGCAACGACATCATACACAAACACGTTACAAGCAAGCTGAACAAACCAACATAAATGGAAATATTGATAATAACAGGACCACCATATTCTGGGAAAGGAACACAATGTGAAATTTTAAAAACACAACTTAATTTTGAACATATATCAACAGGAGATAGATGCCGATTAGAAAAACAAAATGAAACCGAAATCGGAAAAATAATGTCCGAATATGAAGAAAAAGGAGATTTAGTTCCTGATTCGATTATGAAAGACCTTTTCAGTCAAATATTGGACGAAAACAGTTCAAAAGGAGGAATTATATTAGACGGTTATCCAAGAACTGAACCACAAGTTAATGACCTAATTGAACTTGTGAATTCAAAACAAATGAGTATTGGAAAAGTGCTGAATATAGATGTGCCGAAATCTGAACTTTTAAAACGAGCGGAAAAAAGAGCCGAAACATCAAACAGAAAAGATGACAAAGACCCTAAAATTCACATTAAAAGAATTGAGGTTTTTGAGAATTCGACAAGACCAGCAATTGAATATATGAAATCAAAAATTAAAGTTCTGACCTTTGATGGACTTGGAACAATTGAAGAGATAACTGAACGAATAAAAGCCAGCTTGTAACAACGTGTATAATTCATTGCTAGTGCTCGCCTACTTACGAAAATCCTCGCGGATTTTCTATTCGGTTTGTATTTGCTAATTTAGTTGCTGAAACACGCAACGAAATCATACACAAATACGTTGTACAACATAAGGAATGAAAATAAAATTGCTAATAACTTTCATACTTTTCGCTTTTTTAAAAGTTGAAAACACTAATTCCCAAAATGACACAATTAGAGGGAAATTATTTTTTTCTAATGCTTTTTATAATAAATTCAGTTTAATTCTGGTTAAGGAAAAAAGCACCAAAATTCCTGTGGTTCTGAATGAAAATGGAGAATTTGAACTAATTCCTAATGAAAACAAAAAAAATTATGATTTAGTCTTTATATACAAAAATGACACATTAAGAAAATTTAAGTTCAAAAAGGAATGGACAAAACGAAAAGGATATAAATCAATTTCACTGAATGAAAAATGTGACGCGAGTAAGAAAACAGCTTTAGCTGATTTAAAAAATAACAAGGTGAAAATATTTTTATTCTCCAGAAATCAAAATAAAAGAAAAATTACTGAAGATGAAAAAACACTAGAAGAATGTTATAATTTTAAATATATCTATCTGAAAAATATTAATCAGTTTGACTGTTATTCGGAATATAATCGGAAAATTTTGAAAATACTACCTCTTAAAATGGGGAGGGAATTTTTAAATGAACTGAACGAAAATGTAATTGGATGGAAATAAAAAACGTTGTACAACAATGGCTATAATTCAGCGTGGCTTATTAACTTTAAAACAAAAACCCTAACTTAGTTCTGGCTGATTTCTACTTTGGACAAATCCTGCGGATTTATCCACGCCGAAATCATAGCCGAACCGTTGTAACCCATTATGATCTCAAGAAAAAAAACAATACAGTTAATTATATCTTTTGTAAGTTTAATTGGGTTTTCTCAATCAAAAATTGGTATTATAAATGATAAAGATGGATTTGTAAATGTTAGATTAGATAAAACCATTAAAAGTGAAATAATTGGAAAAATTATCGAAAATGAAAACTTTACATATTTTAATAATAATGATTCAAATTGGTGGATTGTAAAAACCAAAAAGGGATTAATTGGCTACATACATAGATCTCGAATTCAGTTCATTAAGAAAGGTTTCTTAGAAAAAGGGAAGATATTAAACAAAATTGCTACAATTTCTGTTCATGAACATCTTTTAAAAGATATTTATATAAAAATTATCCAAATAAAACCTAGTACAAACTTTTATAATTTCAGCTGTAAAGGGTTGATAAGAACTATTAAAGATAAAAAACTAGTAGATGAGATTAGTTACCCAGAAATTGAAGCTGTTGGTGGTAATCATGGAATTACATTTTCCAAAAATCAAAATGTTCCAAATTTATTTATAGCTTCTAAATTTGGAGATTACAATGGAGAAATTATGATTGTAGACTTAAATGGAAAAATAAGTAAATTTGAAGGAGGACAATATTTCATAACTAAGAACAAAAAGTATTTGATATCAACTTGGGATTCTGATCTTAGTGGATTAACAATTTATGATTTACAAAATAAGCAAATTAAATTCAAAAAGGAATTAGATTTTTACCTAGGTAACTGGTATTATAAAGACAATATTTATTACGCACCTGAATGGAATGGAGAAAAAGAAATTAACAAAACATATCGACTTGACTTCAAAAATTTTAAACTATTAAAAAGCACATTAAAAACAACTAACGGTATAAAAATTGATGAAGTAAACCAAAGTTGTAATTGTAATTAACAGGTTACAACAAAATGTATAATTAATTGCTTACGGATTTATTCCTTCGGAAAAATCTCGCAGACAATTAATTTCAAGTATTTTAATTATTTTCACGCTAAAATTGCGCAACTAATCATACACAAATACGTTGTAATACATTTGAGTAAACTAAAAAGCATTGAGTATATTAAAAAAACTAATTGATAGAATTATTGAATTTGGAACAAATGAAAAAATTGAATCCGAAAACAAAACGCTCGAAATCCAAAGACTGTTAGTTGGAATTTATGCTGAATATTTGAAAGTAGAAACGGAATTTGATGATGACGATTATGAAAAACCTATTAATTTAGATTATGACGGAATGAGAAGTATAGTAACTCAACATTTTCCAGATTTCGGTTGGTATCATTCTGCTATGGAAAGTCATAAAATTAACAAAGATGCTTATTTGGTTACTGAAGACCCTATTGATGATTTGACTGATATAATAAAAGACTTAATAGAAGTTCAATGGAGATTTGAAAACAACAGTAAAAAAAATGGACTTTATCAATTTGAGTTTTTAATGAAAAATCATTCTGAACAACACTTGGTAAATTTACTTAAATACTTAAAAGACAAAGATGAATAATGTTTAGACTCAAATATGTATTTCTGACTTTGTTAATGTCTATTTTAGTTTTTTTATCAACTTCCTTTTTGACTGTGTTTAATCATTTGAATTCGCCAATAAATAGATCAGTTGGTTATAAATCTTTAGAGATTGGTTTTCCTTTCAAATATTACAAAGAATTTATGATAGATTGTCCAAATCCAAATTACGGTTGGAATTTGAATTATTTAATTTTAGATATAATTATAACATTAATAATTGTAGGTGGAATAATGTATTTCGTTAATAAAAACGTATTACAACAACATGTATAATTAATTGCTTACGGATTTATTCCTTCGGAAAAATCTCGCAGACAATTAATTTCATGTTTTTTAATTATTTTTACGCTAAAATTGCGCAACTAACCATACACAAATAAGTTAGGCACAAGCTGAACTCACTCATACGGAATTGAATGAATAGGAAAATTTTCATACTCATACTCGGAATTTTAATTCTATCGAGCTGTAAACAAAAAAGCGGAATTGAATACTCTTTCGCTGATGTCCAAATAAAAAAAACTGACTATTATTTGACTTTACCAATCGGAATTGAAAAAAATGAGGTTGAAGATTATACAGAAGGCATTTTCCAGAATTTTATTTATTCGGATAAAAGTTTTGTAATAATTTCAACCAGCGGATTTGGACAAATAAAATCACCTGAAAATGAATATCCTGAATTTCATTGGAGAAAAGAAAAGATTGACGGAATTCAAATCACTTATGGAAATGTAAAAACGGAACGGAAAGCGGAATTTGATAAAGCTTTTGATTTAATGAAAGAAAACAGAATAAAGAAAAAGTAAAAGCCAGTTCCTAACAACGTGTATAATTCATTGTGGCAAAGAGCTAAAACAAAAATTAAATTTATAAATTACACTGATTTCTTAAGCGGAATAATCCTGCGGATGATTCCACAACGAAATCATACACGAACACGTTGTAATGCATTTAAGGAATGTATTCTCAAGACAAATTTAAAAATTTAAAAAGTTCTACAATTAAATAAAATTTTGCAATTAAAAAGATTAAAATATGAAAACATTAAGGATTAAAACTAATCATTTTTTATTATTAATAGTTTTGTCATTAATAATTTATTCGTGTGGACCTTCGAAAAACTGGTTAGAGAAAGATAAAAAAGGATTTATATCTGGTTGTATGAAAGCAAATAATGGTAAAGTTTCAGAAGAACGCGCAAATGCGTTATGTAATTGTATGCTAAATAAAGTGATAAAAAAAAATATAACTATGGCTGAATCACAAAAAATAAAACCTGAAGTTCTTAAAAAAATAGTACTCTCTTGTATTTCTTCTGAACAAAATGAAATGAAAAAGTCAAAATAAAAATCACATTACAAACTCATTATAATGAGTTTAGAAGAATCGAATTTTTAAAAAAATAGTCTTTAACAAAGAATTATTAGAAATTTAGCAATGACTAAACATTGAAATATTAAAAGAAATTACGAATTTGAATGACACTAATGGAAAAAGATAAAAACGCATTACAACAAAATGTATAATTAATTGCTTTAGGATTTGTCCCTTCGGACAAATATCGCAGACAATTAATCTCATGTATTTTAATTATTTTTACGCTAAAATTCCGCAACTAACCATACACAAATAAGTTGTGCTTAATTAAAAAATCGAACTAAAATTGAAATTCGGAATATTTGACAAATTTTGGGATAATCAACCAAATCACTTACCTCTTTTAAATCTGATAGTTGATTTATCAGATACCGAAACTTTCAATCTTGGTAAATCTTTAAAGCTGATTGACGGAATAATATCTAAAAACCAAATTGACGATATTTATAATGATACGAGAAAAATGCTAACTGAACTAAATTGGAGGTTACATTTAGTAGCATTTATTACAATTTTAAAATTAGATAAATCTGAACAACAAAAATTCATTGAATTTTTATGGAAACGACTTTGTTTAGGGACTTGGGTTAGTCCTCAACTATTAGTTACTCTTTCTAAAATAGACTTCAATTTTAAAGAAAAAGCTGAATTAATAATTAACCAAATCGGACTGAATGAATTCAGAGGATACTATTTAAGCGAAATAGAATTGGCTGAAAGGAAATTTAACCATCAATTGACCGACAACGAAATATTAAACTCTCTTAGGTATCTAAAAGACGGAAAGTTTTTAACCAATATCGATGATGACAATGGAGCAAAAATCGCTCAAAACTGGAAAGAACAACTCACCGAATTAAATAAACTTGAACTAATAAAAAAATAAGCACAACACCATGTATAATTAATTGCTAGTGGATTTGTTCCTTCGGACAAATCTCGCAGACTATTAATTTCATGTATTTTAATTACTTTTACGTTAAAATTGCGCAACCAATCATACACAAATAAGTTGTGCTTCATTATTCAAAAATATTCGAACTGAAAAAGAACATTATCATATTATTTACATTTCTTCTGTTAACAAGCTGTAATGACGGAGCAAATTACGTTTCTCAAAATGACGGAAAAACTCACTTAATTGATTTCGACCTGTTCAGTATTATTTTGCCAACAGATTTCAAGTATAAAAAAATTGATGGAATTGATTCTTTTGTCGGAGAAATTAAAAACGGAAAATCGAAATTTATTTTTGATTACGGCTGGTATTCACCAAGTCCACCAATGGACGAAAAAAGCTATATTGAGGAAAGCCGAAAAGGAATGAATTTTGAAACGACTCAAAAGTTTTTTAATGAAATTGACTTAAAACCTTACGAAAATGAAAATGGAGGTGTAAACCCACGAGAAATCGTTAAAAAAATCAAAAACTTGACTTTACATAAAATGACTGATAGTATTGCTACACAAAATGATTTTAAAAGTAATTGTAAATACTATTACACTTTTGAGTACGATAAATCGGAATATAAAATTCCTTTCTGCATACCAAATGAAGAACGAAAACAATTTGAGAATTACGAATTGACTATTGACACAATCGGAAATTATATAAGGACAATCGCATTGTGGAATGACAAACAAAATCCGAATATGTCAAGCGTGAATTTTGAACCGATTAATAAAGAAACAGATAGTAATAAATTGTTCTTCGGAATTAAATCAAATATGGAATTTGACAAAAGTGAATTAAAAAAAATATTTAAAACAGTTGAATTAAAATAACGAAAGCACAACAAAGTGTATAATTAATTGCTTACGAATTTATTCCTTCGGAAAAATCTCGCAGACAATTAATTTCAAGTATTTTAATTATTTTTACGTTAAAATTTCGCAACCAATCATACACAAATACGTTGTGCATAATTATGAAAAACATCCAGGATTTAATAATATTTCTTTTTTCTATTGGAATTTCAGCACAAAATATATCTGAAATTAATTATGATTTGAAACTATCTGATTCTTTGACTTACCAAACAGAAGTCCGAATTTATCAGGGTGGCGGAATAACAAATTACTCTTCACTTTTTAGAATATTTAAAGACAAATCAGAGAAATGGACAGCCGAATTTTACGAACACTACGCAAAAGTTAATAGACAAGAGGAATTACGGACTGAAAAGCAAACTCTAAAATCGGAAAATAATGTGGGATTTATTTTTCAAAATTTTGTTCGCAGTCATATTTTTAACTTACCAAGTTTAAGCGAGATTCAATGGAAATTAGGGACTCGTGGAAATGTAGAAAAGGTAAAAAACATACATCGTGGAAAAGAGATTGTAGAATATCAATTAATAACCAAAAAGATTTCGATATTGGACGGAGAAGGATTCAAGGTTCAATCCAAAGGTTGGAATAAAATCAATGAATTTGAATTTTCTAATCCCGACAAATATTTAAAACATTACCCGGAAATTGACGAACTGATTTATATGTGTGAGATTTTGAACATAATCCGAAATGAATTTGGAATATGGAAAAAATAACTATGCACAACAAAATGTATAATTAATTGTCAGCGAGATTTGTTCCTTCGGACAAATCTCGCTGACAATTAATTTCATCTATTTTAATTACTTTTACGTTAAAATTGCGCAACTAACAATACACAAATACGTTGTGCAACATAATGAGACAAACTTTTAGCATCATACTAATCTTAGTGACTAGCCTATCATTTTCGCAAGAATATTATAATGTGGATATGACTCGTGAAAAGCCAAAACTTAAAAATTATTATCTCAAAACATTAAGACTAATCGACTCGACTGGAGGAAAACCATATATTTCATTAATTCAGGTTTTTGATGAAAAAGGAAGACATAAAATCGATTATGAATTTGACAGAGATGGGGACACAATTGCGAAAATCACAACCACATATCCAGGTAAGTTAACAGAAATAGAAATTCATAGTTACAAAACGGAAGAAAGCGATACTGCAATTTTCAAATACAACAAACGGAATCAACAAACGATTGAAATTTGGAAATGGGGAGAAGACAAATCAATTGATACAACTAAGTTTTTTTACGACAAAAAAAATAGATTAATTGCGAATTTTGACACTTATGATTTTGGGTCAAATCAAGATTCATTATTTTATGAAAATAATAGAATAATAAAATCTATATCTTATGATTCTGGAAAGACAGATTCTATTTCTTATCAATATAAAAATGACAAAATAATTGGTATTAAAAAATATAATAATAAGGCGGAATTAATTTCAGATTATAAAATTGAAATTGGTAAATATGATAAACCAAAACGGATTGAGAATAAATATAAAAGTTATAACACAAAAATATTCGATTTTAAAACTATAACGATATTTGAGTATCATAACAAGCGACAAATCAAGTCTAAAATAGTTACAAAATATAAGAATGGAGAGCTTGAAAAAAGTACAGAGTTTTACTTTTCAAAGTATGGCTATTTAGAAAAAAGTAAGGCAATTGATAGCGAAGGAAAAATAATAAGTGCGCATAAAATTACGTTGCACAACAAGGTATATAATAAATAGCGGTTTAATCGCTTAATTAATAGAAAATAAACAAATTAAAGGTCAGTGTAAATCCGAAAAGTTAGTGTGTAAAAATCCGCTACTTTTCATATACAAGACCGTTAGCGAAAATATAAAAAACCAACCTCTATGAATTATAAATGGACAAAAGAAGTTGAATATGGTCAATACGAAAATGGATTTGTTGATGTATTTCAAACAGTAATTAATGGAAATAAAGCATTTGCAATAATCAACTATTTACCACAATTTAAGGATAAAGACCAAAAAGTACTGACAACTTTAATTTTAGAGTCCAATAAAGATAATTGGAGCAAAGGAACTATTAAGGATATTCTTTTTGATTGTGAAGACAGAATAAAAAATGTTGCTAACTTGAAATTTAGAGTATTTAACAAATTAGACTATATGACCATTCAAACATTCTTTATTAAGGATATCGAAAATTTTGAATTTGGAACAAATGGCGATTTTAGTTTTGAATAAATAACTTGAATAAAATAATAACCAGATGGCACAAAGAGCAATAGTGATTGCAAATCACAAAACAAAAACTGCAAAACTTAATTTTATAGATGAAGAAAAGAATTTAGTCGCTGTAGATTACAAAAATGAACCTCTTACGAATATGAATTTCCCTTATCAAAATATTGAAGCATATGATTTCTTGTTTGAAAGTTTAGGGAAAATCGATGAAAATACTGAAAAATTTTATTTCAAAATATTGTAAATACTTTTGCTAACACCGTATATAATTTATTGCTAGTTCTACCCTACTTACGAAAATCCTCGCGGATTTTCTATTCGGTTTGTATTTGCTAAATTAGGTGCTTAAAACACGCAACAAACCATATACAACAACGTTAGCAAACATTTAGAACAAGATTTATGAAAAAAATATTATTCTCATTTTTAACTCTATTAGGAATAAATGTCGGAGGAAAAGCTCAAACAATGGAAAAGTTAGGTGTTGGTTTGAAAAAAACAATAGAATTGACTTCTAAAAAATTTGAAAGAAAAAATCACGCTTTTTTAATTAATGTTGCTAAAGACAATGTTGTCGTTATTCAATTAATTCATGGCATATTAATTCCTATGAGTTTAGGAAAATCTATAAACGAAATTAAAAATTCTGATAGGATTTTTAATTTTTCACTCAATTTGCCTTTCAATGATTATGAGAAAAATAAATTAGAGAAGTTTGAAAACCTTGATGTTTTTGAGAAATTTAAACATTATGATGCCAATGGAACACCTTGTTACTCAATTAATTTTGGAACGAATCAACAAGAAGCTAAACGAATTACATTAGAAATTATTCAAAAAGTCTATAGCTATAAATTAAATGATACTTTTGAATTTGAGATTTACGACCAAGGAAAATTTTAAAAAACGATTTGCCAACAACATATATAATTTATTGCTAGTACTAGCCTACTTACGAAAATCCTTGCGGATTTTCTATTCGGTCTTTATTTGCTAAATTAGGTGCTTAAACCACGCAACAAAACATATACAAACACGTTAGCACATATTTAAAAATGACCCTTTCGGAAATTTACTTCTATATACTAATTTCGATTTTTCCAATCGCTAGTTTTTTGATAATTAATTTCTCTGAAGATTTGAAAAAAAACTCAATATTTCAAAAGTATCTTAAATGGACCTTTCTAGCTGGATTTTTGGGAATATTACTCGTATTTTTAAAATGGATATTTTTCTGTAACTACAATTGTATTCTAATTACGTTTTCTCCATTTATAACACTGAATATAGTAAAACTAATCACTGTACTTTTTGACATAATATTCAAAAAAGAACCTTTCAATGTTGATGAATTTGGACTTAACGACGGATTATGGGTCAAAAATAAAGGAAATTTAAAATTTCGAGGTTA
This sequence comes from Tenacibaculum sp. E3R01, assembly GCF_003318185.1. Taxonomy (NCBI): domain Bacteria; kingdom Pseudomonadati; phylum Bacteroidota; class Flavobacteriia; order Flavobacteriales; family Flavobacteriaceae; genus Tenacibaculum; species Tenacibaculum sp. E3R01. Next base: position 17,678 of record NZ_QOCC01000023.1, read on the forward strand.
TTATGCTCTTTACTCAACTGTCTTATGGATTACTCCCTTGCTTTTGATTATGTCAATTTTCTTTGTAATAAAAAAAAACATGTGCTAACAACACGTATAGTTCATTGCTGCGGATTTTCCTATCGGAAAATTCGCCACGGCTGAACAATGGGTCTTTTCTTTTTACTATCTTAGTGTTCGCACCAACGAAACCATACATTAATCGTTAGCCATAATACAAACTAAAAATGAGCAAAAAAGAAAATAATCAAAATGATAAGTCTTTTCTAGTTTTTGTTATGACACTTTTTGCTGGTTTTCCATTGGTTTTTTATGGCTTGTATGCGTTTAAAGAGAACTTAACTTCAACTTTAATTATAATTATTTCGATATTATTAATTGCAGGTTTACTTTTTCTTTTAGTAATTTTAAATAGAGAAAAAATACTTAATAAAATTTTTGGAACTTCTAAAACCACTTTAGATAATATTTTTTATCAGTTTTCTAAATCAATTGAAAACTATTCTCAAGGTCAGATAAAAGAAGGTAGCAAAAATGTGATTGATTTTTCAAGAACCATATTTTCTACTTACGCTTGGACTATATCAAGAAAGTGGATGATTCGAGTTTTGTCAAGTTTATTTTTAACTTTTGGTGTATTAATTGGTTCTATTTTATTATATCGTCAGAATAACTTAATAAGTGATCAGACACAAAAAATGAAAGAACAAAATCGCTTTTTTCAACGACAAGTTCTTTCCGATGATATTGCTAGAGAGTATGAAATTGTTTATTCTGACTATAATAAATATCCAATATCCAGAAAAGCTTTGGCTACTACAATCCTTATTGATGCTATCAAAGAGCGTTTCAGTAATATTAAAGACTATAAAGTCGACTTAAGCAAGGCAAAATTGGCTGGTGTAACACTTAAAAATATAGACTTAAGTAATATGGTTCTTAAAAAAGTTGACTTTAGAGGAGCGAACTTAAGTGGAGTAAATTTCACAAATTCGGACTTAACTGGAACTGACTTTTCTCAACTGCCATCAGACACAATTAGTGGAACAAATATTAAATTAACTAACTTAAGTCAAACATTTTTTAACGAGGCAAACATTACTAACGCAAATTTTCAGTACTCAATTATTGTAGATTCAGATTTAAATAACATTAAGCTTTCTTGGCTAAAAGAGAATGGAGAGTTAGTGAGTGACCCTGATTTCTATGATGAACCAAGAAACGATGTAAAGTTGTTTTTTAATTCGACACTCATAAATATTAAAAATTCACCAAAAGATTTTTTTAATAATTATTTTGATTGGAATTGTATAACTGACATAGCCTCATTAACAAGTAAGATTGATAATTTATCTGGAAATAACCCATATTTCAAGGGAGATGATTACTATAAACTTAAATATTATTGTGAAGTTTTAAGAAAAATACAAGGTTTTAATCCAGACGAAATCGAAGAAGAAGGAACTTGTTGGGAAATTTATCACCAATAAGTACTATGGCGAACAAAGATCTGTGGTAAAAAACAACTAATTTTTGTTTAATTTTTAACTAAAGTACTTCTATAAGTTTCATCATATATTAATCCTCTCTTTTATGCTTTCTGGTTTAATACTTAAATTTACTACTTTGTAAACATAAGATGTATAACCGCAATTACGGCGGATTCGACTATGTCCGGATCCACTCGGAATTGCAAAGATCTGTGTTAAACCGAAAATTAACGCATATTAACCAGTAAATGATGGTTATACGAGACCGTTAGCTAACATTACCCAATTAAGTGCAGATACGCACTTAAAAAGAACTGAGGTAAAAATAATTTTACTGGAATAACTTCAGTTTTAGCAAACATATCCGGCGGAAAAATTTTGAGAATTTATTATGTAGCTACTAAAGTAAGAGATAATTATGTTAGCTCTGTTTTGAGTTTTTGGAATAATGATACGATAACAAAAAATGGACTTGCTCCATTATTAGAAGAAATTATGAAACTAAAAAAATAACAAGTGACGAACAAATACCTAGATATAATAACATACGATTAGTTAAATATAACTCCTTAAAACTTCTATTTATCTTCAATTTATAGAATTGATATAATTATAGTGCTTTTTCTTATTCTATATTTATCCCCTCTTGTGACAATCAAATAAAACGTCATTACATTTTTATTCTTCTTTTGCCTTAATCTTTTGAAATTTGATTCAGAATTTACTAACCAGCTGTTATTACAGCACAATACTTCTAATCATGTCAAATTTAACAATTCCACCAATTCAAAAAACGAGCAAATCTGCAGAACAAACTACTGAATTACACAACTATCTTTTAAAAATTGCAGAAAGTGATGCACCATATCCAAACCCAATTGGCGATGCAGAGCCACTAATTTCATTCAATGGGTACTATGCTCTAAATAGTACAGGTTCTTTCCTTACTATTGACACTAATTTATTGGTTAAAAATGGTGAAGTAACTCCTCATGTAGCACTAATCTATTCACCAGACGGTGTTAACTCTAACGTATATCATCTTACTGGACCACACAAGGCTTTCAAAACTATAGAATGGACAGGAACCACCTTAACAGCCCAGGCTGATGTAAATAGTGATGTGCCAAATTTCACAATAGAGTTTACACGAAAAGACAACAGTCAGCAAATTACCTCATCTTTTAAAGGTAAGGTAACTCATGGTTTAAGTGGAGCAATAGAAAATATCAATGGAGAAACCTACAACAATCCAATTCCTATGGCTATGTATGCTGGTACTTACTACGAAGACAAAGGAAAAGGAGCAGAAATTCTTAAAATAGGAACAGATAATACACTTCAATACAACTATACCAACATAGGAGGTAATAAAGGTAACCTTCAAAATGTGGGACTTTTCGTTTACAACCTTAATATGTATGTGTTTTCTTTCAGCTCATTAGATGGTTTATTTAATTATAGCATTATTATGGGAACTTCTGCAGAAGGAGGAATGGTATGTAACGATCTTTTTTCATTAAAAAATAGTCATTTATCTATTCCTCGTTCATTACAAACAGTAACAGCGACTCCTGTTAAGAAACCTGCTAATGGAACAAATACAGCAAGTAAAGAATTGGCTAAGTTTGCTGGATTTTATCACATCAATTCAAGTTCTCAAGTATTTAATAATGCATTCATATCTATAGAAGGACAGTACAAAACCCACAAAGATGGTACAGAAGATTATACAGTTACTCTTGGTGTTTCTTTAGATGGAACTTCCTCTACCGTGTATACTTTTGACAGTACCATGTCATTCGTTCAAAATGGAAACAGTTGGGAGCTTACAGTTCCAATTACAACTCCAATAGGGAGTGACCTAAAAATAAAATTTACTCGTCAATACAAAAGTGTCTATAAAAATGCTGGTAGTTACTATGGTTCGGTTGTGAGTATTTCAGGGAGCTATAATGTTGCTCAGTTCACAGGAGAAACGTTACTTAATGTAGTTCCTTTAATGGGATTTGCAGGAGCTCCTATGAAAGTTACTGCAACATCAAATAAAACGATTGTAATTAAAAGTAACTCTGAAATAGAATATCACGGTACATCTTATAAAACTTTAACTATTGTACCTTTAATGTATATTGTTGGATTTATTGATGAAAATGAAGATGAAGTAATCCTTTCTTTGGGAACTGACGGTGGGAAAGGAAATACTTGCCTAACTACAGTAAGAAGTACTGAAATGGTTAATGGAAAACGAAAGGCTGGTTCTATCAAAAGCATTGAACTTTACACAGCTGTTCCAGATGGAAGTGCTAGTATACCAAAACACTAAAAACTATATATAGTTAAACGAAAAGCCTGGTAAACCCAGGCTTTTTTATTCAATTTAATCATCATAAAAATTTTCAAGTTAAACAATAAATAATAAAAATCTAATGTTGCGTTAATTAGAAATATATTATTTTTAAATTTCTATATTGTCACAGAAAAATAAGAAAAATTAAAAATTGATCGTTTAAAACTAGAAAATCTCCAACACTAAGCCTTAATAAAACTTAAGATGAAAAAATTAAAACTGACTATTACTTTATTTACCCTTATCCTTTTAAATTCCTGCGCATTAAAACCTATAACTTCTCAATATAACTTTGTAAAAACAACTATAAAAAATATTCAATTAAATGATTTAGGTAATGGTAATATTTTAATTTATAATGGCTCAAATATTTTACACAAAATTGACAATACTGCTCGTTTAAATATATGGCTTGACAATAAGCCGCTTGGTCAAATAAGACCTAGTGAATATGTTATAATAAACCTTAAAAAAGGTAAACATCACTTTAAGGTATTACATATTGATGTAGTGAATATGAGAAGTAAACATGAAATTGAAATTGATAACGATACCAAAGTTATTAAAATAAAACCAACCATAACATCTAACAAACTTGAAGTAACGAATAAACTTCCTAAAAAATTCAGTAAGTTTAAGTATGCTAAAAAAAGAGGTCATGAGTAAACAAAGTTTTTACTTTTTCAAACTAAATGCACTTATAAAATCGCTTCTATTAGTTTTAATACTATCAAGTTACTATAGCTGTTTTAAACAATATAAAAAAGAACAGAAAACAAATAACAATGATTATAAAAACGTAAAAATCAACACCTCAAAATCTCCACATTACAAAAAAGATGAAAAAATGAGGGTTTTAAAAAAATTCTATAAAAACGGTCAGTTAAAAAGTGAAGGAGCTTTTATAAATAATAAAAAAGAAGGGCTGCATAAGGAATGGTCAAATAATGGCACTTTAGTTTTAGAAGGCTATTATAAAAATGGACTAGCAAATGGATTAATGAAATGGTATCACGAAAAAGGATATTTAGCTGGAGTTGGATTAATGAAAAACGGATTAAGACACGGAATATGGAAAGTTTACGCTATTGAAGATGGAAAACTAACAGCTAAAGTTCAATTTAAAGAAGGTAAACAAAAAGAAGTATTAAAAACATACTAACAATTGTAAAAAACAAAATTCTTCCTACAAATGCTTTATATTTTCAAACAATAATACACTATAAAATATTTTCTTAAATTAGTATAGTAAAAATCTTATTTTCAAGATTTAAAAAAATAATAATTTCAATTATGGAACTTTCAAAAAACATTAACATCAATGGATACAATCATATCAAATATGATTCAATTAAAATATCCAAAAAAGAAATGATTGAAAAAAGTGAAATTTTCTATGAATGGATTAACAAAAGAAGATCCGTAAGAGAATTTTCTTCTGAACCAATACCAAAGGAAGTAATTGAAAATATAATAAAAAGTGCATCAACTGCTCCTTCTGGTGCGCATCATCAACCTTGGACGTTTTGCGCTGTTTCAAATCCTTTTATAAAAGCTAAAATTAAAATTGCTGCTGAAATAGAGGAAAAAGAAGGATATGAACATCGAATGAGTGAACGTTGGAAAAAAGATCTAGAGCATTTAGCCACAGATATGCACAAACCTTTTTTAGAAGACGCTCCATGGTTAATTGTTGTTTTTAAAAAGTCCTATGATTTTGATATAAACGGAGAAAAATGTAATAATTACTATGTTAATGAATCGATAGGAATTTCTTGTGGAATGCTTATTTCAGCTATTCATAACGCAGGATTGGTAACACTTACACACACGCCTAGTCCTATGAATTTTTTAACAAGTATATTAAACAGGCCAGTCAATGAAAGAGCTTTTTTATTACTCCCTGTTGGGTACCCAAAAACACCTGTTTATGTTCCTGATTTAAAAAGAAAAACTTTAGATGAAATGGCTGTTTTTTATGAATGAAAAAGATAAAAGAAAATAATTTTTATAAAAAAATTGAAAATGTTTAGTTATTAGTTCTCTTCAATACTAAAAAATACTATTTAAGGATATTTCAATATTTTTAATTCGAGGTTCTGTACCTTTGGTACTCTTATTCTTACTAAAAATTTAATCTTGATAATCATTTTACTATGAATGAAAATACGGTTATATTAAAGCCTATATCTTCAACCGTTAATGGTCAAACAAATCGTATGAACTCTGTTCATGCGAAATTAGGTATTAAAATACTCCCAGCATTTATTCATAATTTAAAAGAAATATCTAAATTTAAAAATATAGTCATTTTTGATCCTGAAGATTATAATATTTTTAAAATCATTGAAAAACTTCCTAAAAAACGAATAATATCTCATTTTCATTTAAATCCAACATATCTGGGTCTTAATAGTGAACTTTGGAAAACAAGTCTTACTATTTTAAATAGATCAGATGTAATAATTGTTCCTGCTAATTTTCTTAAAGTAGAGTTAGAAAAATATATCAATAGAGAAATCATTACAGTTCCCAATGGTGTAGATACTGAAATTTTTAAAATAAAAAATAACGTATCCCTTCCACAAACATTTGGTTTTGTTGGAAAATTAACAAATAGTAAAGGTTTACAAATTTTAAAATACATATGGAGAAACTTCCCCTCAAATTATAGAATTCAAATTGACAGTGTTAATAATGAATTACTCATAAATACAAATAATAAGATTCTTTCAAATCAAAGTTTACAACGAGAAAATCATATAACTCCTTTTTTAGATTGTTTAATTTCAACTTCTTTATCTGAAGTTGCTCCTTTAGTAATAATTGAGGCTTTAGTTGCAGGAGTACCAGTTATCACGACAAATTCTTCACCTTATATTGATGAACTACAAAAGGTATTTAGCTCCAGCATTATTCAAAAAATTATATTACCTGACACTATTAAAAACTTAAATAAAGACGAGTTAAAACTCAATAAACAAGAGGTGAAACAACTAAGCGAGGTTTTTATTGAAAAAATTATAACAATGCCAAAACTGAATAAAACTGAAAAAGAAGCAATAAGAAAAAAAGCACTAGAAATAGGATTCTCTTCTGACAAAATGTGCAATAGCTTTGCTACGATATATCAAGGTCATTAAAATTAAATAATAATATTAAAGCCTTTGAAAATTTAATTTTAAAGGCTTTAATAAATACGAATTCTATTTTTCATTAAAAAACTTCGCTAGCAATAGCTTTTATATTGCTTGATTTCCCCATTGAATAATAGTGAACTACAGGAACACCCGCTTTTATTAATTCTTTACTTTGCTGAATAGCCCATTCAATTCCAACTTGCCTCACTTCTTTATTAGTGTTACAGTTTTCAACTGCATTTACTAAATCTTGCGGTAAATCTAAACGAAAAATTTGTGGTAAAATTTGTAAGTGCCTTTTTACAGCTAAAGGTTTTATTCCTGGAATAATAGGTACATTAATTCCTATCTCTTTTGCCTTTTTAACAAAATTGAAATATTTAGAATTATCAAAAAACATTTGAGTTACCACATAATCAGCTCCCGCGTCTACTTTTTCTTTTAACCGTTTTAAATCACTTTCTAAACTTGGAGATTCTAAATGTTTTTCTGGATAACCAGCTACTCCAATACAAAAATCAGCTTTATAAGGGGTTTCAATAATTTCATGCAAATACTTCCCTTTATTCAAATCACTAATTTGACCTACTAAATCAGAAGCATAGGTATTTCCTCCATTAGAGGCTTTAAAATATTGCTCATCTTTTCTTGCATCTCCTCTTAAAGCCATCACATTATCTAATCCTAAATAATGACAATCAACTAATACATATTCAGTTTCTTCCTTTGTAAATCCGCCACACAAAACATGTGGTATTGCATCTACATCATACTTGTATTTTAATGATGCACAAATACCAACAGTTCCTGGTCGCATTCTTGTTATTTTCTGCTCTAATAATCCATTTTCTTTTGGTATATAAACATGCTCTTCTCTTGATGTTGTTACATCAATAAAAGGAGGTTTAAATTCCATTAAAGGATCAATGTTATTATATAATTCTTGTATATTTTGTCCTTTTTGTGGTGGAACTATTTCAAAAGAGAATAACGTTTTATCTTTTGCTTTTTTTATGTGATCTGTAACTTTCATTATTCTAATAATTGTTTTTTAACTAAATCATACGACTCTTGATATTCCCAATAAATCAACCTTCCATCTATATAATCAGTTAATACATATTTTTTACTTAAAGATTTAATTCTATTGATTGCTATCAATTTAGGAGAGAATTCACCAACAATTATCTCCTCTGTAATTTCTTTATTATTTTCATCATATCCATGAGAAATAATATGGCTCTTTAAATTTAATTCTATAAATTTTGTTTCCATTTCACCTCTTTTAATTGTCAGCAATTGCAGGATGAAGCCATTTTCTTGCTTTATCTAAAGAAATATTTTTTCTAGTTGCAAAATCTCTAACTTGATCATCAGTTATTTTTCCTAATCCAAAGTATTTAGCCTCTTCATTTGCAAAATAATATCCTGAAACAGCTGCAGCTGGCCACATTGCGAGGCTTTCCGTTAAGGTTACTCCAATTTTTTCTTCAACATTTAATAACTCCCAAATTGTTTCTTTCTCTAAATGATCAGGACAAGCAGGATATCCAGGAGCGGGACGAATTCCTTTATAATTTTCTTTTATTAAATCTTCATTTGTTAAATTTTCATCTGCACCATATCCCCAATGTATTGTTCGTACTCTATGATGCAAATACTCTGCAAAGGCTTCCGCAAAACGATCAGCAATAGCTTGTACCATAATTCCGTTATAATCATCATCATTACTCTTATAAGTATTCGCTAATTCATCAGCTCCAAAAATTGCCGTACAAAACGCTCCCATATAATCCGTTTTATTCGAATCGTTTGGAGCTATAAAATCTGACAAAGCAAAACTTGGTTTATCATCTCTCTTTTTTAATTGTTGACGAAGAGTTCTAAAAACGGCTATTTCTTTACCTTTTTTCTTAATTGAAATATCGTCATCATTAGTAGTATTAGCCTCAAATAACCCAAAAATAGCTTTAGGTTTTAACAATTGATTATCTACAATTTCTTGAAGCATATTCTGAGCATCTTCATACAAACTTGTAGCTTGCTCTCCTACAACATCATCAACTAAAATAGCAGGGAATTTACCATGTAAATCCCATGACCTAAAGAAAGGAGACCAATCAATAAAAGGTATTAATTCTTTTAAACTCAATTGTTCTAATGTTTGAATTCCTAATTCTTTTGGCTTTGAAATATTTGATATACTCCAATCTATTTTAAATTTACGCTTACGGGCTTCTTGAATAGTTATATATGCTTTCGTTTTACCTCTTTTAAGAAATTTTTCACGAAACTCTTCATAATCTTTTTTAAGTTTTGCTACATACTCATTTTTAGTGTTCTTATTCAATAAATCACCAACAACAGTAACGGCCCTAGAAGCATCATTTACATGAACTACCGCATTTTTATATTGAGTATCTATTTTAACAGCTGTGTGTGCTTTTGAAGTTGTAGCTCCTCCAATTAATAAAGGAACTTCAAAATTTTGACGTTCCATTTCTTTTGCTAAGTAAACCATTTCATCTAAAGAAGGTGTTATTAAACCACTTAATCCTATGGCATCTACATTTTCTTTTTTTGCTGTTTCAATAATTTTTTCAGGTGGCACCATTACCCCTAAATCAACAATTTCATAATTATTACATCCTAAAACTACAGAAACAATATTCTTCCCGATATCATGAACATCACCTTTAACAGTAGCCATTAAAACCTTACCTAAAGCTTGCTGTTTTTCTCCTTTTTCTGCTTCAATAAAAGGGTTTAAATATCCAACAGCTTTTTTCATTACTCGTGCAGATTTAACCACTTGAGGTAAAAACATTTTTCCTGCACCAAATAAATCACCAACAACATTCATTCCCGCCATTAAATTCCCTTCAATTACGTGCAAAGGTCTCTCTACTCCTAATCTAGCTTCTTCAGCATCCTCTACAATAAAAGCATCTATCCCTTTTACCAAAGCATGTGTTATTCTTTCTTGCAATGGTAATTTACGCCACTCTAATGCTTTTCCATCATCTTCTTTCTTCTTCCCTTTTACGGTTTCAGCAAAGTCTAATAATCGTTCAGTAGCATCCTCTCTTCTATCTAAAATTACATCTTCAATGTGTTCTAATAAATCCTTTGGAATATCATCATACACCTCTAACATAGTAGGGTTTACTATCCCAATATTCATTCCCGCTTGAATAGCGTAATATAAAAATACAGAATGCATTGCTTCTCTTACACTATTATTTCCTCTAAAAGAAAATGATACATTACTCACCCCTCCACTTACACTTACATTTGGTAAATTTTCTCGTACCCAACGGGTAGCTTCAATAAAATCTATTGCGTTTTTACGGTGCTCTTCCATACCAGTAGCCACTGGAAATATGTTTAAATCGAAAATAATGTCTTCGGAAGGAAACCCAACTTTATCAACTAATACCCTATATGAACGTTCAGCAATTTCAATTCTACGTTCATAATTATCAGCCTGTCCAACCTCATCGAAAGCCATTACTATTACGGCAGCTCCATATCTTTTTATTTGAGTTGCTTCCCAAATAAATTTTTCTTCTCCTTCTTTTAAACTAATAGAATTTACAACTGACTTTCCTTGTACAACTTGTAATCCAGCTTCAATAATTTCCCATTTTGAACTATCAATCATTATAGGAACACGACAAATATCAGGCTCAGCCGCAATCAAATTTAAAAAACGTACCATGGCTTCTTTTCCATCAATTAAACCGTCGTCCATGTTTATATCAATAATTTGAGCACCTCCATCTACCTGATGACGAGCTATAGCCAAGGCTTCATCAAATTTCTCCTCTTTAATTAATCGCAAAAACTTTCTCGATCCAGCTACATTGGTACGTTCTCCTACATTTATGAAATTACTTTCTGGTGTAATTATTAAGGGTTCTAAACCACTTAATTTCATGTTTTTTCTTTCTTCAATCATCTATCTATATAGTTCAGGAAATTCAACATTTAATAATTTTATTTACATTAACCATGACTTACTATTTTTGTATTGCTAATGTTCTTCTTGGTTTATAATTAACAGCTACTTCAGCAATAGCTTTAATATGAGCAGGTCTTGTACCACAACACCCTCCAATGATATTTATTAAGTCCTTTTTTAAATATTCTTCGATTTGACTAGCTGTTTCTTGTGGTGTTTCATCATACTCACCAAAAGCATTTGGTAACCCAGCATTAGGATGTGCAGAAATAGCAAAATCTGTTTTCGAAGCTATAGCTTCTAAATGAGGTTGTAATAAATTTGCCCCTAAAGCACAATTAAATCCTACAGATAATAATGGAATATGAGAAATAGAAATAAGAAAAGCTTCCGCAGTTTGCCCTGATAATGTTCTTCCTGATGCATCAGTAATTGTTCCGGAAACCATAATAGGAATATCAATATTTCGTTCTCCTTTTACCTCTTCAATAGCGAACAATGCTGCTTTTGCATTTAAAGTATCAAAAACAGTTTCAACCAATAAAATATCTGCTCCTCCATCAATTAAAGCTTCTACTTGTTGTTTATAAGCTATTCGTAATTCATCAAAGGTAACAGCTCTATATCCAGGGTCATTTACGTCTGGAGACATGCTTGCTGTTCTATTAGTTGGTCCTATTGAACCAGCTACAAACCTTGGTTTATGAGGTTCTTTTTCTGTAAATTTTTGAGCTACTTCTTTAGCTATTTTGGCTGATTCATAATTTAATTCATATACCAAATGTTCCATTTGATAATCAGCCATAGCAATTGTAGTTCCAGAAAAAGTATTTGTTTCAACAATATCTGCACCTGCTGCAAAGTATTTTCTATGTACTTCTTTTACCGCTTCAGGTTGAGTTATTGACAACAAATCATTATTACCTTGTAAAGGTGTAGGATACTCTTTAAAACGTTCTCCACGAAAATCTTCTTCAGTGAATTTATATTCCTGAAGCATAGTTCCCATTGCTCCATCGAGCACGAGAATTCGTTTTTGTATTTCTTTGTAAATGTTTGACATTCCTGATATTTAATTGTAATGTTATCAGGAAAAGAGAAGTAAAATTCTTTCCGTTATCTCCCTGCTTTCACAGTAGAATGTAGCACCTTCTTTGTTTGCACAAAGGGTTGCTAAGGTTTCGTTGGGTCTAATCCCTCCACCTTTCTTGATAACATCATTAAGTTAATGAACTATAATATAATGCAAATAAACGAATTATTTTTTATTTACTACTTTAAAAAGAATAATTGTTTTTAATATTCGAATAATTCTGAAGATAAATAACGATCTCCTCGATCACAAACAATAGCTACAATAATTCCTTTATCTATTTTTTTAGCTACTTCTAAAGCCACATGCAAAGCTCCACCGCTACTCATTCCTGCCATTATCCCTTCTTCTTTAGCTAATTTGCGTGTCATCTTTGTAGCTTCTTCTCTACTTACTTCAATAGTTTTATCTACTTTATTTTTATCAAATATTTTTGGTAAGTATTCTGGAGACCACCTTCTTATTCCAGGTATTCTAGAACCTTCTTTAGGCTGAGCTCCTACAATTTGAATGTTAGAATTTTTCTCTTTCAAATAGGTAGAAACCCCCATAATAGTTCCAGTAGTACCCATTGCAGAAACGAAATGTGTTATTTCTCCTTCAGTATCATTCCATATTTCTGGTCCAGTAGTTTTATAGTGTGCTTTCCAGTTATCATTATTCTCAAACTGATTTAGCATAAAGTATCCTTTTTTATATCGTAATTCAAGTGCTTTATCTCTTGAGCCTTCTATACCTTCACTTGCTGATGTTAAAATTACTTCAGCACCATACGACTTCATCGTTTTAACTCGTTCTTCAGTTGCATTTTCTGGCATTACTAAAACCATATTCACTCCTAAAACTTTTGCCATTAAAGCTAAAGCAATACCAGTATTTCCACTAGTTGCTTCCACCAAATAATCACCTTTTTTGATGTTTTTTCGCTTAATTGCTTCAGATATCATGTTATAGGCTGCTCTATCTTTTACACTCCCTCCAGGGTTATTACCTTCTAACTTTAATAATAATCGTACTCCTTCTTTATTAATAAGCGATGAAATTTCTACTAAAGGTGTATTACCAACACTATCTATTATTGTTTTGGTTTTCATTCGTTTTTTGTTTAATAAAAATCATTTAACATATGATTTTCTCATTATGATTTTATTTTCTGATTCATACGTTACAATTGATCCTTCAGGTACTGAATCTATTACGCACACATTTGCTCCTATAACACTATCTTTTCCTATCGTTACATCTCCTCCTAAAACAGTTGCATTTGCATAAATCGTTACATTACTTTCAATAGTAGGGTGACGTTTAGTGGATGCTAATTCTTTTTTAACTTGAATTCCACCTAATGTAACTCCTTGATATATTTTTACATTGTTTTTTATAATTGTCGTTTCACCGATAACTATACCTGTAGCATGATCAATAAAAAAAGATTCTCCAATTATTGCGCCTGGATGAATGTCTGTTCCTGTTACACCATGTGCATATTCACTCATCATTCTTGGTAAAACAGGAATTTCTATTTTATACAATTCATGACTTAATCGATATACAGCTATTGCATGAAAACCTGGATATGCCAAATATACTTCTCCTAGACTTTTGCATGCAGGGTCAGTACTTTCAAAGGCTTTTGCATCTAAATCTAATTGATTTCGAATTTCACAAAAAGATTGTTGGTAAAATTCCCAAACATTATTTGCTTTAGGAATCTCTAAGCCTTTACAAATTTTAAGAAATAACTCTCTTAAATGATTTGCTTTTTCTTGACAAACATCATTAAACAATGCATAAAATAATTGCTTTGTAAATACTTCTACATCATCTTTTAATGATAAGTCATACTGTTTAAATTGCATTTTATAGGTTTCTTTTTTACAAATGTAATTAACTTTCTGGTGCTAATTCAATCTCTAAGCCTTCTAACTTAGGGGTTATTTGAATTTGACATCCTAAACGACTATTATCCTGAACATCAAAAGCTTCTGCTAACATAGCATCTTCATCATCCGTTATTTCAGGAAGCTCATGATTTGATTTCACATAACATTGACAAGATGCACACATTGCCATTCCTCCACATACTCCAATCGTTCCCTCAGGAGCTAATTCGTATGAACGAACTACTTCCATCAAATTCATTGCCATATCAGTCGGTGCAATTACCTCATGCATTACACCTTCTCGGTCAGTTATTTTTATAGTAACATCTTGCTCCATTACTCTATAGCCTTTACTACTGCTTTTGGAGCTTCTTTTTTGGTACCATCAAAACCTTGAACTCCACCTACCGTTGTATACTTCATTACATACTTCTTATCTGGATGTATTAATTGGTAAGCACTTTGACACATTAAAGTAGCTTCATGAAATCCACATAAAATTAATTTCAATTTCCCTGGGTATGTATTCACATCACCAATTGCATAAATACCAGGTATATTGGTTTGATAATCTAAAGCATTATTTACTTTAATTGCATTCTTTTCTATCTCTAATCCCCAATTACCAATAGGTCCTAGTTTTGGAGCTAATCCAAATAATGGAATAAAATGATCTGTATCTAAAATATAAGGTTCCTGCCCTTTTTCTTCAATAACAACTCCCGTTACATGGTTATTTCCTAAAACTCCTTTTACCTCAGCTGGGGTAATTAAATTAATTTTCCCTAAGTTTTTTAATTCTTGAACTTTTTCAACTGAATCTAAAGCTCCTCTAAATTCATTTCTTCTATGAATTAGTGTAACTGATTTAGCTACATCTGTTAAAAAGATAGACCAATCTAGAGCTGAATCTCCTCCTCCTGCAATTACTACATCTTTATCTCTATATAGTTCTGGCTCTTTTATCATATATTCGATACCAAAATCTTCAAACTTTGTAATATTCTCTATTTTAGGCTTTCTAGGCTCAAAACTACCTAACCCACCAGCAATAGCAACAACAGGTGCTTGGTGTTTTGTTCCTTTATTAGTAGTTACAATAAAGCTTCCGTCGTCTTGCTTTTCTATAGTTTCTGCACGTTCACCTAATGTAAAACCTGGTTCAAACTGTTTTATTTGTTCTAGTAAGTTCTTAGTTAAATCTCCAGCTAAAATTTCTGGATATGCTGGTATATCGTAAATAGGTTTTTTAGGGTAAATTTCAGAACATTGTCCTCCTGGTTGTGGCAACGCATCTATTAAATGACAACGTAATTTTAATAATCCTGCTTCAAAAACTGTGAATAACCCAGTAGGGCCTGCTCCAATAATTAATATATCTGTCTGTATCATTTCTTTTATTTGTAATTATTATGAAAATAAGGAAATCTATATTATTGGATAGTTTTCTTATTCCTTTATTTCATTATAATTTTAATTTATTAAACCTTCTGTAAGTTTATTTAATGTTTGTACTTTTTTCTCAAAGTTCCCTTTGATTGTTTTTCTAAAACTATTTAAGTTTTCAACTAATTGATTAATGTCTTCTGGCATTACTTCTTCAAAAAATTGTCGTAACCTTTTTGCTGTTGTAGGTGATTTTCCATTTGTTGAAATTGCAACTTTTACATTTCCTTTAGTTACAATTCCTCCCATATAAAAATCACAATAGGGTGGATTATCAGCTACATTTACTAGTTTATTTTCTGCTCTACAATCTTTATATACCTGTACATTCACTTCTGGAATATCAGTTGTAGCAATAACCATGTGTTTTCCTATTAAATACTCTTTTTTATAAACATCTTTAATCATTTTTACTGATGCTTTTTGAGCTTCTTTAATCGTATTTTTTCTATAATAAGGAGAAACCATCGTTACCTTAGCATCTGGGCTTGATTTTAATAAAAATGTTAATTTTTCTTCAGCCACATAACCTCCTCCAATTATTAAAACTTCCAGTTCATTTACCTTTAAAAAAACTGGATATAAATTATTTCTTTCTTTATCTATCATACCACACTTTTTAAAACTACTTCTTGTTTTACATCTGCTAACTGTTGACGGTGTTTTACCACTTCTCCTAATACAATAATTGCAGGGTTACTTAAGTTATTTTTAGAAACCACTTCCTCAATAGTATCAACGGTACCTATTCCTATTTTTTCTTCAGGAGTTGTTCCATTTTGAATAATAGCTACTGGTAATTCTGACTTTCCTTCTTCTTTAAAAAGTGATACTATTTCAGATAATTTCCCCATTCCCATTAACACAACTACTGTTGCATTTGATTTTGCGGCTAACCTAACATCATTAGATAATTTATGCTGCTTAGTTGTTCCTGTTATTACCCAAAAACTTTCTGAACTACCTCTTTTTGTTAATGGTATGTTTTGATATGCTGGTACAGCTAATGATGATGAAATTCCTGGAATAACAGCTACCTCTAGACCATATGTTGCTGCATATTGCATTTCTTCAGCTCCTCTTCCAAAAATAAAAGGATCTCCACCTTTTAAACGAACTACATGACCATGAGAAAATCCTCTTGCCACAATTAACTCATTAATTTGCTCTTGCTGATAGCGGTAACAGCCTCTTCTTTTACCAACAAAAATTAGTTCTGCTTTTGGATTGATATAATCTAAAAGTTCTGGATTAACTAAAGCGTCATATAAAACAACATCTGCATTTTTTAGTGCTTTAATAGCTTTTAACGTAATTAGCTCAACATCTCCTGGGCCTGCTCCTACTACTGTTAATTTAGGTTGTTTTTTCATCATTATTCCTTTTAACTTTCTACTACCACTTTTCGGTAAGCATCTATAGTTGTGTAGAATGCTTTAGCTTCTTGCAAATATTTACTAGCAAATGCTTCAGTAGGTTGATTTTTATTAATTTGATATACTAATTCTGAAAATGAAGTTGATAACTCAATTTTCTTTGTTTCAACAAATACCTCATCAAAGTTTTTTATAATTCCTGCTTGAGTATTTGTCTTTTTACCTTCAGATGTTAGCAGTGCTTTTGCTGTATTTACGATAGCCGAATACCCATGATAAATACTATCAGACCATTGTTTTTCTTTAAAAGCCTGTGTTGCATTTTCTAATTTCTCTTCACTTTCAAAAAGTAAAGTTGCTATTAAATCTATTACTACACCAGCACATTCACCTACTCCAATTGCTTTTACATAGTTTTTATCATGACCCCAATCGATAAAATCATCTTCTTTTAAATTGGTAGTATCAGATAAATGTTTTAAAATATCATAAAAATATGTTTTTCCATTTCTATCATAGTATGCTAAGAAATCCTCATCTTCTTCTTTATTATCCTCAAAATCGTTTAATAAAATTCTTAATGCTTCCGGACCTCTTTTACTAGGTATTTTAACTAATTTATCTGAAAAACGACCTTCTCCATTTCCTACAATACCTCCACCAATTAACACTTGTAATGCTGGTGCTAATAAGTTCCCTACTTTTACAGACATTCCTTGAAAACCAATGTGTGCCATATTATGCTGACCACAAGCATTCATACAACCACTAATTTTTATAGTTACTTCCTTATTGTTAAGATATTCTGGATATTCAGTTTTAAAAACACGTTCTAATTCTGCCGCAATTCCTGTACTACTTGAAATTCCCAAATTACATGTATCTGTTCCTGGACATGCAGTAATATCAGCTGTACTATTATAACCTACTTCAGTAAATCCTAATTTTTGTAACTCTACATAAAAGAAAGGTAAAAACTCTTCTCTTACATGGCGTATTAAAATATTTTGTCTTAACGTAAAACGTAGTTCGTTTGCTGCATATTTCTTAATTAAATCAGCTAACAATCGTGCTTTATCTGTATAAAAATCTCCTAAATGAACTTTAACACCAACAGCATACAATCCTTCTTGCTTTTGTTTTATAACATTCGCTTGCTTCCATTCTTCATATGCTTTTTCATCTTCTATTGATACTGAAGGAACCTCTAAAGTTTCAAAAGTAATTTCTTGTTCAAATTTTGAAGTATCAATAGAGTACGATTGGTATGCTAAAGCCTTTCTTTCTGTTTCAACTAAAGTTAAAAACTGATCCAAACCTAAATCTTTTACCAAGAACTTTAATCGTGCTTTTGCTCTTTTTGAACGTTCACCATAACGATCAAACACACGTAAAACTCCTTCAATAGTTGGTATTAATAAATCAGCTTCTAAAAACTCATACATAACATCAGCATGACGTGGTTGAGAACCTAATCCACCCGCTAACAATACTTTAAACCCTTTTATTGTTTTTCCTCCAATAGTTTTAGTTTTAGCTATAAAACCTAAATCGTGCATAAAGCTTATTGCAGTATCTTCATCAGTTGCTGAAAACGACATTTTAAACTTCCTTCCCATTTCTTGACAAATTGGGTTACGTAGAAAAAATTCAAAAGTTGCATGTGCATATGGACTTACATCAAAAGGTTCATTGATGTCTATACCTGCTGTTTCAGATGCTGTTACATTTCTAACAGCATTTCCACATGCCTCACGTAATGTAATATCATCCTTTTCTAATTGAGCCCATAATTCTGGGGTTCTATCTAAGCTTACATAGTGAATTTGAATATCTTGACGCGTAGTTATATGTAACCTTCCTCTTGAATATTCATCAGAAACATCTGCTATTCTATGTAATTGCTCACTAGACACTTTACCATAAGGTAATTTAATACGAATCATTTGTACACCTAATTGGCGTTGACCATAAACTCCTCTTGCTAAACGTAAACTTCTAAAACGCTCTTCATCTATCTTTCCTTCTTTAAATAAACTTATTTTACGTTCTAATTCAAGGATATCTTTTTCTACAACAGGGTTCTCTATTTCTGATCTAAAACTTTGCATGATTTTTAATTGTTTGCTTATAAAAGCATTAATACTAGTTGTGTAATAATTGTTGTTTTACTAATAACTCTTCTTCTGTTTCTACATGATTATCATCAGGTACACAACAATCTACTGGGCATACTGCCGCACATTGTGGTTCTTCATGAAACCCTTTACATTCTGTACATTTATCAGGAACAATAAAATAATACTCATCAGAAACTGGCTCTTGAACCTCATCTGCATCTATTTGATCACCATTAGGTAATTTAACTGCTCCTTCTAAAGATGTACCTTCACTATACTTCCAATCATCAGCCCCTTCATAAATTGCTGTATTTGGGCACTCTGGCTCGCAAGCTCCACAGTTAATACATTCGTCTGTTATTATAATTGCCATTGCTTTATTTTTTTACTTAATAAAACCAACACCTGCTGTGTTGTTTGTTTTTGGATTAATAACTATAAATGCACCATTAGCTTTATTCTCTTGAAATTTATCAACAAAAAGCGGCTTACTTATTTTTAAAGTAACATTACCAATTTGGTTAAGTGATAATTCATTTGGTGAATTTTCTTCTCCTGAAAAATCAGTATGAATTAACGATGATACATCCGTTATTTTAGCTTGAGCATCATTTACACCATGCTTTATATAATATTTTTCTGATACCTGAAGTGGTTGTTTATCCATCCAACAAATAGTTGCTTCAATTTCTTTTACAACTTTTGGTTCTTCACCACTTTTAACCAACATATCTCCTCTACTTATGTTTACATCATCTTCAAGTGTTACAGTTATTGAACTACCACTTTTTGCTTCTTGATATTCATGATTAAAAAACTGAATACTTTTAACTTTAGATTGCGTATTAGAAGGTAATATAGTTACTTGATCACCTACTGCTAAATCACCTCCATAAAGTTTACCTGCATACCCTCTAAAATCGTGATATTCGTCAGTTTTTGGCCTTATAACACTTTGTATAGGAAAACGAGCTTGAGAACTAGTATTTACATTATCAGAACTTAAACTTTCTAAATGATTTAACAAAGGTTCACCTTTGTACCACTCCATCTTATCTGATGATTCTACCACATTATCACCTTTTAAAGCTGATAAAGGAATAAAAGTTAAGTTTTGATTTTGGTATTCACTTTTACTTGCTAAATACTCAATTTCACCTTTTATTTGGTTAAATTTCTCTTCAGAATAATCTACCAAATCCATTTTATTAATAGCAATTACAACATCTTTTACTCTTAATAAATTATTGATAAAGAAATGACGATACGTTTGTTCAACAACACCATTTCTAGCATCTACCAAAACAATAGAAGCTTGTGAATTTGATGCTCCAGTTACCATATTTCTAGTATACTCAATATGACCAGGAGTATCAGCAATAATAAAACTCGTTTTCGGTGTAGAAAAGTAAATATGTGCTACATCAATAGTTATTCCTTGTTCACGTTCAGCTACTAAACCGTCTGTTGCTAATGAAAAATCTAAATAATCAAATCCTCTTTGTTTACTTTTTTCTTCTATCGCTTGTAATTTATCTTCAGTTAATGATTTCGTATCGTATAAAATACGTCCTATTAAAGTACTTTTACCATCATCTACACTCCCTGCTGTTGCTATTTTTAGTACGTTCATTTTAGTATTTTTTAACTATTATTTTAAAATAGTTTATTATTGTTTTTTTAGAAATATCCTTGTTGTTTACGCTTCTCCATTGCAGCTTCCGATCGTTTATCATCTATCCTTGCTCCTCTTTCAGATATAGAAGAATCTCTAATTTCTTCTACAACTGTATTTATATCAATAGCATTAGATAATACTGCAGCTGTACAGCTCATGTCTCCTACAGTTCTAAAGCGTACCATACGTTCTTCAACCTTTTCATCATCTTCTCGATAAACAACATCGTCTTCAGCCGACCAAATAAGTCCATCTCTTAAAAAAGTAGCTCTTTTATGAGCAAAATAAATAGATGGAATTTCAATTTTCTCTTCTTTTATATATGACCAAACATCTAATTCTGTCCAGTTAGATATTGGAAAAACACGTACGTTTTGTCCTAAATCAATCTTTCCATTTAGCATGTCAAATAATTCTGGACGTTGGTTTTTTTCATCCCACTGTCCAAAATCATCACGTACAGAAAAAATACGCTCTTTTGCTCTTGCTTTTTCTTCATCTCTACGCGCACCACCGATACATGCATCAAAACCAAATTCTTCTATGGCATCTAATAACGTTTCAGTTTGTAACATGTTTCGGCTCGCGTACTTCCCTGTTTCCTCTTTTACTTTTCCTGTATCTATATTGTCTTGTACATTTCGTACAATTAACTCTACTCCTAACTCTTTTACTAAACGGTCTCTAAATTCAATCGTTTCAGGAAAGTTATGTCCAGTATCAATATGCATTAAAGGAAAAGGAATTTTTGCTGGATAAAATGCTTTTTGAGCTAGTCGCACCAATGTTATACTATCTTTTCCCCCTGAAAATAATAACACTGGTTTCTCAAATTGCGCGACTACTTCCCTCAATATATATATGGCTTCACTTTCTAAAGCTCCTACTTTAATTATATTTGTATTCATAATCATATTTTTTATATATGTAAACCACACTCTCTATTACTTTCTACTTTAGTTGGATCAAAATATTTGAATTCATTTGGTAAATTATTTTCTTCCAAATAAGTATCCAACTCATTATCTGACCAATTATAAAATGGACTTATTTTTAACTTTCCGTCTTTACTTTTTGATACAATATCAATACTATCTCTAAAAGCTGTTTGACCTTTTCTTAAATTAGTAAACCAAACATCTGGATTATGCTCATCCATTGCTCTTTTAAAAGGCTCTAACTTTACTTGTTCCGTAAAAACTGTATGATTTGGATCTTCAATTGTAGGTAATCCTAAAGTAATATCTCTATGAGCTACGGTTTGCTTAGGCACATACAAATGAATATTAAGTTTTAAATTTACTATTAACTCTTCTGCATGTTTATATGTTTGTGGAGTATTGTAACCTGTATCGCACCAAACCACCTTTACATCTTTTTTTAATGCTGCTACTAAATGTAGAATAGCACCTTCATACGGTCTAAAGTTTGTTGTTACCACTGGTTTAGTTGCCACAGACAAAGCCCATGCTACAATTTCTTGTGGTGACTTACCTTTTAATTGGTTATTTATTGCTGCTAAATCAATTGTTTCTATACTCATTTTTTACCCCATTTAATATTATTCCAAGCTCTTTCATGAAAAAAATACAATATCATTTTTGTTCCTAATTCAATCGCTCCTATAGAAAAAGCTGTTTTCACCTCTCCAGTTATTACCCAAGAAATAAGAATGGTATCAATCGTTCCAACTACTCGCCAACTAATTGATTTAACTATACTTCTTATAGGCTTTTCTGAACGCTTATCTGCGTTAAAATTTGCTTTATTTTCTATTATTTGTTCTACAATCATTTTAAAATACCTTTACCCTATCGGAATACTAGGTTTTAAGTCGACAAATATACATACTGATTATTAATATCAAAGAAAAAAATTAAATTTTTAACAATAAGATAATATTTGTAACTATCTAAACAAGATCAGCAAGTGTAGTATTACGTAATACTTGTAAGGTGTTATCTCTTACTTGAATCATTAATTTATGTACTGAACATGCATCCTCATCTGGGCAGTCGTCACATTTTTCATAATAATTCAAACTAACACAAGGAACCATAGCTATAGGACCTTCAAGAGTTCTAATGACTTCAGTCATTTTAATAGTACCTGCTTCTTTTAGCAAATAATATCCACCACCCTTTCCTTTTTTTGCTCCTAAAATTCCAGCTTTACGTAAGGTAAGTAATATACTTTCTAAAAACTTATGAGAAATATTTTCTTTTTCTGAAATAGTTGCTATTTGTACTTTACTACCAGGCTCTTGCCTAGCTATAAAAGTCATCGCCTTTATTCCGTATTTAGTTTTTTTAGAAAGCATATTACAAAAATACACTTTTACTTTTATTTATTTTCTAATTATTTAATGCTTGATTTAAATCATTAATAACATCTTCTACATTTTCTAAACCAATAGAACATCGTACCAAACCGTCAGTAATACCAACTTCTAACCTATCTTCTATACTTAATTTACTATGTGTTGTTGAAGCTGGATGTGTAACTATCGTTCTCGTATCTCCTAAATTCGCTGATAATGAACACATTTTTATATTATTTAAAAATTTTCTTCCGGCTTCAATGCCTCCTTTAATTTCAAAAGCTACAATATTTCCTCCTAAACGCATTTGCTTCTTGGCTGTTTCATATTGAGGGTGTGATTTTAAAAAAGGATATTTTACTAAGTTTACTTTTGATTCTTTTTCTAAAAACTGAGCTACTTTTAACGCATTTTCGCAATGTTTTTCAACTCTTATAGCCAATGTTTCTAAACTTTTTGACAACACCCAAGCATTAAATGGAGACATTGCCGGCCCAGTATTTCTTGAAAAAAGATAAATTTCTCTAATCAAATCAGCTTTACCAACTGTAATACCACCTAAAACTCTTCCTTGCCCGTCTATTAATTTTGTTGCTGAATGAATAACTAAATCTGCTCCAAACTTGATTGGATTTTGCAAATAAGGTGTTGCAAAACAATTATCAATTACTAACAATAAGTTATGCTTTTTAGCTATAGCACCAAGTATTTCAAGATCTAAAATATCTACAGCAGGATTTGTTGGAGTTTCCGCATATAAAACCTTAGTGTTTGATTTAATTAAACTTTCAATTTTTTCAGGTTCAGAAATTTTAAAATAACTGGTTTCAATATTCCATTTAGGTAAATACTTAGTAAACAAACTATGAGTTGATCCAAATACTGACCTGCATGAAACAATATGGTCACCAGCATTTAATAAAGCTCCAAAAGTTGAAAACACAGCTGCCATTCCTGTTGCAAAAGCATAACCAGCTTCAGCTCCTTCCATTGCAACCACTTTATTTACAAACTCAGTTGTATTTGGGTTAGAGAATCTACTATATAAATTCTTTTCTTTTTCTTCAGCAAAAGAAGCTCTCATATCTTCAGCATCATCAAATACAAAACTTGATGTTAAGTATAAAGGTGTTGAATGTTCAGAAAATTGCGATCGTTCTGTTTGTGTACGAATAGCTTGTGTTTCAAAATTTTTACTCATATTTATTTTTTTTATAGATCTAAAATATTTTTGATCTTATATATTTTAATGAATTTTAATGCCTAGTTATTGCTTTTTGTCAATCGTAGAATATCTCCAAATACTCCTCTTGCAGTTACTTTTGCACCAGCACCTGCTCCTTGAATTACAATAGGTTGTTCTCCATAAGATTCAGTGTAAATTTCAAAAATAGCATCAGATCCTTTTAAACTTCCTAAAGGTGAACTAACAGGTACAGAAACTAATTTTACATCTAACTTTCCTTTTGTTTGTGATAAATCTCCATATAAATCACCTATGTATCTTAACACATGATTTTTTTCTTGTTCCTCTTTTAATTTTTGAAAAATAGGGTTTAATTTTTCTAAGCTTGACAAAAACTCTTCAGATGATATTTTTCTGAATTCTTTAGGAATTAAATTCTCTATTATAATATCATCAAATTCATTTTCTAAATCTAATTCCCTAGCTAAGATTAATAATTTTCTTGCCACATCATTTCCACATAAATCCTCTCTTGGATCTGGCTCGGTAAATCCACTATCTATAGCTTCTTGTAACACCTCTGAAAACTCTACCTTTTCAGATGAAAACTTATTAAACAAATAACTTAATGAACCCGAAAAAACACCTCTAATTCTTGTTATATTCTCTCCAGAATCATGCAGTAACTTTATGGTATCAATTAAAGGTAATCCTGCTCCTACATTCGTTTCATATAAATAACTTTTCTTATTAATATCTAGTGTTTTTCGTAACTCTTTATAAAAATCATATGATACAGTATTTGCTATTTTATTTGACGAAACTAAGTCAAAACCAGCTTCTACTAGTGGAATATAATTATCTATAAAACCTTTACTAGCTGTATTATCTACTGCTATTAAGTTTTCTAAATGATGTTTCTTAGCATAAGCTATTACAGCATCTACAGTTTGTAAATTGTTCTCACTATTTTCTAACTCTTTTTCCCAATTTTTGGTAACTCCAGCTTTTGTTAATACTACTTTTTTGGAGTTTGCTATAGCAAAAACATTTAATTGAACTTTACGTCTATCTAAAATAGCTTTAGCACTCTCTAAAATTTGATCTATTAACGTTCCTCCAACCAATCCTTTTCCAAATACTGCTATATTTATCTTTTTTGCAACTCCAAAAACTTGTCCATGAATTACATTAACTGCTTTATGTAATTCTTCTTTTTTAACTACTAGACTAACATTTTTACCCGTAATTGTATTATTAAATAATAAAGGAACAATTTGATTTTTAATCAAGGCATTATAAGGGTGATGAAATTCACTCAAATCTTGCCCTATTATTGAAATTACTGAAACATTATCAATAATAGATATTTGATTTACATCTTTAGATAATAAATCACTTTCAAATTCTTGCTCTAATACTTTAACTGCCTCTTCTGATTTATCCTTATCAACTACTAATCCAATGCCTCTTTCAGAAGATCCTTGCGAAATAATACTAACACTTATATCCTGGCTACTTAATGCTTTAAAAATACGAGCATCAACACCTACCTTACCCAATAAACCTCTTCCTTCAAAGTTTAGTAACGCTACTTTATCTAATACAGATAATGATTTAATACCCTTAGAACTTGATTTAGCTGTAATCAAAGTACCTTTATCTTCAGGGTTAAATGTATTTAAAATACGTAGATTTATATTTTTCTCTAACAATGGAATAATTGTTTTTGCATGTAAAATGTTTGCCCCAAAATTGGCTAATTCATTTGCTTCAGAAAAAGATAACTCTTCTATTTTTTTTGCATCTTCTACTAAATCTGGGTTTGCTGTAAATATTCCATCAACATGAGTATAGTTTTGCAATTCTTCAGCATCTAAATAATTTGCTAAGAGCGAAGCTGTATAATTACTTCCATTTCTACCCAGTGTTGTTGTTTCATTTTTTGTATTAGAAGCTATAAACCCTGTTACTATATTAACCGTAGTTCCATTAAACTCTTTGAAATGTTTTTTTACATTTTCTTTTGAAACATCAAGGACTGTTTGAGCATTACCCAAATTTTTATCAGTCTTTAATAATCCTCTAGCATCAGTAGCTTTAGTGTTAATTCCTTTTTGTTCTAGTAACTCAGCTACTGTTTTTATAGACAATAATTCTCCTTGTGCTAAAACTTCATCCTTTATTTTATCACTAAAATCTCCTAATAAACTTACTCCTTCAAATAGTTTTTCTAACCTAGTAAACTCTTTTGAAAAATCAACTAATGGTGTAATTTGTGACTGCTCATATTTAAATGCTTCTAGTTGTTCTAAATATGTTTCATTTTTTGATGCCTTAACTAATAGCTCTTCTAATGTATCTGTTGCGTTCCCTCTTGCAGAAACTACAACAGCCACCTTTTCTCCTTCATTAATCTTTTGCTCTATAATAGATACTACATTATGTATCCCTTCGTTAGATAATGATTTTCCTCCAAATTTTAAAATTTTCATTTTTTTATTTTTTGAATTTTTATTGAATATTGGTTCAATAATTTTTTCTAATTGATCATGTTCCATCAAAAATGCATCATGTCCATGATCAGAATTTATTTCGTTATAGGTTACATTTGAATTTACTAATGCTAACTCTTTATGTGTTTCTCTATTTTCTTCCGCAGTAAAAAACAAATCAGAATCTACACCAACAATATGAATATCTCCTTCAATCGTTTCTAATACATTACTTCCTTTTTTACCTTTGGTTACATCAATTGTTTTTAACAATTGATTCATCAATTTATAAGAAGCTAACTGATAACGCTCTTGTAATTTTTTTCCATGGTGAAGTAACCAACTTTCTACATTAAAAATTTGTAGTTCTTCATTTTTAGATCGTTGAAAACGTTTTTTAAAAGATTCTGGTGTTCGATAACATAACATTGCATGCATACGAGCATCATGAACAGGGTTACTAGAATTTACTAAAAACTGCTCTTGTATTTGACAATTAGCAATTAACCAGTCTGTTGATTTCCAATCTGTAGCTACAGGTATAAAATGCTCAGTTATTTTAGGGTTTATAACTACCATTTCCCATGCTATCCCACCTCCTAAAGAGCCTCCAATTAAAGCAAAAAGCTTTTCTATTTTTAGTAATTTTAATCCCTCTAAAAATATTTTAGCTATATCACGAGCTACAAAACTTTTATAATCGTCAATTAAAAAATCATCAAATCCGTTTCCTGGTATATTGAAACAAAGTATTGTGTACACATTGGTATCTATTACTCTTTCATTTCCAACTAATTCTTTCCACCATCCCTCTTTACCGGCTACATTGCTGTTTCCTGTTAGCGCATGGTTTATTAAAATCACAGGAGCAGTACCCAGTTTTTTACCAAACAACTGATAACTTAACGGTAAATTAGTAAACTGAGCACCACTATCTGTAATACAACTAAAAATAGTTAGGTGATTTAATTTTTCTTTAATACTCATGATTTCTTTTAACTTCTTTTTTAAACCAAAACTTCTTGAGGAATTTTAGTAAAAGCTTCTTTTAAATCAGTTTGTAAATCATCAATATTTTCTATCCCTACTGATAAACGAATTAAGTCTTTTGTTACTCCTGCATTTTCTTGAGCTTCTTCACTCAATTGCTGATGAGTAGTACTTGCCGGATGGATAATTAAAGATTTAGTGTCTCCTATGTTTGCTAACAGTGAAAATAACTTTGTAGTATTTGCTACTGTTTTTGCCGCTTCATATCCTCCTTTTAATCCGAAAGTTACAATACCACTTTGTCCTTTAGGTAAATATAAATCTGATAATGATTTATATTTACTAGTTGCTAAACCAGGATAGTTTACCCATGATACTTCTTCTTGATTTTCCAACCATTTAGCTAACTCTAGAGCATTTTCGCTATGCTTTTGAATACGAACTTCTAATGTTTCCAATCCTTGAATTATTTGAAAAGCATTTGTTGGACTTAATGCTCCTCCAAAATCTCGTAATCCTTCTAAAATTAATTTAAATGTATAAGATGCTGCTCCTAATGCTTCATGATATACCAATCCATGGTAACCAGCTGAAGGCTCAGTAAACTCAGGAAATTTTCCATTTGCCCAGTTAAAAGTTCCAGCATCAATAATTGCACCTCCTAAAGAGTTTCCTTGACCTCCAATATATTTTGTAAGTGAATGAATTACAATATTTGCTCCATGTTCTATTGGATTTAATAATGCAGGTGTTGCTACCGTATTGTCAACAATAAAAGGGACTTCTGCTTTTTTTGCATATACAGAAATTCCTCTTAAGTCTAATACGTCTAATTTTGGATTTCCCAATGATTCAACAAAAAATGCTCTTGTATTTTCTTGTACAGCTTTTTCAAAATTTTCAGGATTTGAAGCATCAACAAATGTAGTTGTAATTCCTAATCTTGGTAATGTAACGCTTAATAAATTATAGGTTCCTCCATATAAACTACTTGATGCTACAATATGATCACCTGCTTTTAACAAAGTTAATAACCCTGTTGAAATTGCTGCAGTTCCTGAAGCAAAAACAACAGCTCCTGTACCGCCTTCAATAGCTGCTAAACGATCTTGTAAAATTTGATTTGTTGGATTATTTAAACGTGTATAAATAAATCCTAATTCTTTTAATGAAAATAGATTTGCTGCATGATCAGAATCATTAAAAACATATGATGTTGTTTGATAAATAGGAACAGCTCTTGTTCCACCTGTTTGTTTAACATCATGTCCTGCGTGCAACGCATTAGTTGCAAATTTTTGTGTACTCATTTTTCTTGTTTTTTGAGTTAATAAAAAAATTAAAACAAAAGCCAAAACACATCTTTAAAAGATGTTGCTTACTAGAAAAATGTTATTAAGAATTAAGATGTTTCTTGAATTTAGAAACTTCTCTTGGGTTATCTATCCATTTATTATTACTTCTAAATTTGAAATGAAGTAATGTTTTGGTAGAATTTAGCACCTTCTTTGCATTGCGCAAAGGGTTGCTAAGGTTTCACAGGGTCTAATCCCTCCACCTTTCTTGATAACATCGTCAATAAGTGTTTGAACTTTTACGAGTACAAATATTTTAAAATTAATTTTTAATATCCTAACATTATTTTACTTTTTTTAAATAAAACAAAATAAAACCTGCTTTTATCTCAGTTTAAAACTCATCTCAACAGGCAGATGATCAGACGATTGACCAAATTCTTTCAATACTTTTCCTTTTATATATTCTATCGTGTTTTTTGTGTAAAAAATGTAGTCTAATCGCTCAAAAGGATCTTTTGTATCAAAAGTCATTTCATATTTAGTATCTAAAAAAGCAGCATTACCAATATTTGGAATCTTAAAAACTTGTTTAATTAATGCATTTTTATATTTTGGATCACTATTAAAATCACCTAATAAAATTGTTGGGTTTGTTTTAGAATATTTTTTAAATAATTGTATTACTTTTTGTAATTGATTTCCTCTTGTTTTTTTATCAAAAGCTTCTAAGTGTACATTCATTAATACCACTTCTTTATCTTCAATAACTACTTTAGTTATTTGTAATAATCTATCTAAATAAAAAGCATCTCTATAAAAAGGGTTATCAGAAACCCTTTCTAAAACAACTCTTTTATATTCTTTTAATGGATACTTGCTTAGTATAGATTGTCCAGAAACTACTTTTCCAAAATGCATGCTTGGTGGCCAATACGGAAAAGGTAAATAGCGTTCATCCCAATTAACACCTCTAGCTACGTAATTATATCCTAATTTTGCTATTTCTTCTTCTTGATTAACTTCATATGAACGTGAAGCATTGTAATCTATTTCTTGAAATGCTATAATATCTGGATTCACATTTTTTATTTCCTTAATAACTTTCTTCAAATTAGTATCAAATAGTTCTTTTGATTTAGCTACTGCTCTATTATTTGTCATTCCGCTTAAATATCCAATATTATAAGTTACAATACTATATATAGAATCATTATCTTTTATTGTAGAGTACTCGTTTTGAAGCAATTCAGCATAACTAGATTTCTCTTTTGTTGAAGAAGATGCCCAATAAAAGAAAATTATAAAGATTACAGTTAATAGTAATACAAGCTTCAAAAGAAAGGATAAAAAGCGTTTCATAAAGATGTTAAAGAGTGTTAATATTTCTACCAAATTTAAACCTTTTTATGATTGATTAGTCATAGATGTGTAATTAAAATTTAAATAAAATGAAAAAAATAATAGGGTTTTTAGTTTTTGTAATAAGCATCTCCACTTCTGTAAATGCACAAAAAGAAAAGAAAGAAAGAATGACAGTTGAACAACAAACTGAATTAGCTGTTAAAAAAATGGCTTTAAAGTTAGATTTGACGGATTCTCAACAACGTAGAGTAAAACCTTTACTTGCTGAGCAAATTAATGAAAAGAAGGAATTACGTTCTAAAAGAAAGGCTATGAAAGAAAGTGGTAAAAAACCTTCTGCTGATGAACGTTATGCAGTTGCTAATAGTAGACTTAACAAGTTAATTGCTTTTAAAACAGAAATGAAAAGTATTTTAAACGAAAAGCAATATGAAAGATTTGAAAAAATGACCGCTAAGAAAATGCATAAAAGAAAGAAGAAAGCTAAGAAAAAAATGCACAAAAGAAGTAATAGACATTAATTAGTAGTAGTAGTAGTAGTAGTAGTAGTAGATAGGTTTGATTAACCTGTGATTAGTTTTTAAAGCTCGGTTATAAAACCGAGCTTTATTTTATTAAATTATTTTTTTCCTAGTTCTATTGAAATTGGTTTTCCTGTTTGATTATTAAGTTCTAAGTCAATCACCCAAAACTCTTCAACTAACATATCAGTATTTTCATATGTTACTATAAACTCAAAAGAACCTGAAATTTTTAATTTTGTTAGCTTTCCTTTTGTTTCTTTCTCAAAAGATTGTTGCGTCCAGTTTACAAAGTTATTCCCAACTTTATTACTATATGAATCTATTTTCAATAATTCAAATTCATTTATAATAGTACTTGGAGTATCTGGATTTATTTTTGTTTCTATATTTATATAGGTATTATTATAAGGAAACCTTACTTTAAAATAGCTTGATACAGTTTTATCTAAATTTTCTTGATAGCTCATTTCTTTAGAGTCTATTAATTTAGAAAAATTAGCAAGTAAATCTTTTACTTCTGACGATTCTCCAATCATATAAGTTGGTAAATTTGAAGTTTTTAAAACTTTCAACTTACTTGTTAACCCGATTAAAATGTTAGTTTCAATTTGAAATTTTGCAATTTTTTTAGCTTTACTTGAAACTTGATTAACTTCTAAATAATTTTTAATTTGTTTAGCCTCTTCTTCATTATTAAATAACCACAATAATTCTTCTTCATTTAAACTCTTATCAAGTAATTCATTTATTTTATTTGCTAAAATAGTTGAAGAACAATCATTTCCTTGACAATCTACAGGTAAAGAAATGCCTTCATTTTGTTCATTCAATCCTTGCTCTTGAAGTGTAGTATTAATTCCATCTGGTGATAGAGTATTAATTTCACTCTCACAATTACTTAATGCTAATGGCATGCTTAAAAAAAGTATTCCTTTGCAAATATTTACAACTAATTTTTCTGTCTTTTTTTTCATTTTTATTTTTTTTCGGCAAAACTACAAACAAAAAACACAGAGTAAGTAAGCCAACGACTTACTTTTGGTAAGTCATTGGCTTACTTTTTAAAATATTTTTATAAACTAACTATTTATTCTTTAAACCATCCAGAATACTTTACGTAATTATTTGCTATCCTATCTATTTCTCCAGAAATAAGTTCTTCTGAAATATCTTTTACTTTTTTAGCTGGTACCCCTGCATAAATACTTCCACTTTCAACTCTTGTGTTTTTTGTAACAACTGCTCCAGCAGCAATAATTGAATTTGATTCTACTACACAGTCATCCATGATAATACTCCCCATTCCTACCAAAACATTATCATGAATTGTACATCCATGGACTATAGCATTATGACCTATTGATACATTATTACCAATAGTTGTTGGTGATTTTTGATAAGTCGCGTGAATTACTGCTCCGTCTTGTATGTTCACTTTATTTCCCATTTTTATATAGTGTACATCTCCACGAATTACCGCATTAAACCACACACTACATTCTTTACCTATTTGTACATCTCCAACTATAGTAGCATTCTCTGCCACATAACAATCATCAGGTATCTGTGGATATTTTCCGTTTACTGGTTTTATAATTTTCATTTATTTAAAATATGATAATAAGTTTGCTTTTTTTGTTGATGATACTGTTATTTCTTTTCCATTAGAAACAACAATACTCCCTCCTTTACCTTTTTTATATTTTACAATAGCATTTACGTTTACCAAATACGATTTATGTACTCTAGCAAATGTGTATTCTTTTAATATTTCTTCAAAATGTTTTAATGTTTTGCTTACTAATTTTTTTGTGTTTTCAAAATATATTTCTGTATAATTATCATCAGCTTTACAAAAAAGAATATCATTTACATCTATTACTTCAAAACCGTCTAACTGTGGAATTGTAATTTTCCCAGATTTAGTAATTTCTTTAGGAGTCAATATTTCATTTTCAAGTGCTATCTCTTTTTCTTTTATTTCTGTAACATGATTTACTGCCTTTATCAATTCATCTATTGATATAGGCTTTAATAAATAATAAGAAGCTTGATTATTTAATGCATCTATTGCATAATGATCATAGGCAGTTACAAAAATAGTTTCAAAGGTTCTATCTCCAACTTTTTCTAACAAGTCAAAAGCATTTCCATATGGCATTTCAACATCTAAAAACACTAAATCTAACTCATGCTTCTGAATTAGTTCATACCCGTCTTCAATATTGCTTGCTTCTCCTAATAGCTTTACATTTGGACAATACTTTCCTATATAATTTCTAAGTATATCTCTACTTATAGCTTCATCTTCTACAATGATGGCATTTATTTTCATAGCTTAATCTTTTTTTAATATTAATTCGACTTTTGTACCTCTTCCATCAGCAAAATTATCAGTTACATTTACTGATATTTTATCTTGATACATATCATTAAGAATGCCTATTCTATTTTTTATAGTACTCATTCCTTTTGACTTTTGCTTTAGTTGATTTTTTGTTTTCATTTCCATTGACTTTTGTCTACCCACACCATCATCTTCAATGTTTATCATTATGGTATTTTCTGTTTTCTGATTCATAGAAATAATAAGATTCCCTTTTTCTTTCTTATATCGAAGCCCATGCCATATAGCATTTTCAATATAGGGTTGTAAAAGCATTGGCGGGATAGAATACTTATCTAAAGGAATTTTTTCATCAACAGAAATAGTATATTCAAATTTATCTTGGAATCTATTATGTTCTAACTTCACATATAATTGTAAAAGTTCAATTTCTTTTGAAAGTGGTATAAAATCTTCATCAGAATTTTCAAGTACAGAACGCATTAGCACTGAGAATTCAGATAAATATCGATTAGCACTTCGTTCATCATTTACAGCTATAAAACTATTAACAGAATTTAGTGCATTAAAAATAAAATGCGGATTCATTTGCGAACGCATTGATTTCAAAGCAAGTAAATTATTGGCTAATTTTTGCTGTCTTATATTTCTATACATATAATAAACAAGTAAACTAATTAACAACATACCTCCTAATAAAGAATAAATTATTATTTCTTGTCGCTTATTACTTTCTTCAACTAATTGTTGATCTTTATATGCTAAATTTATTTTACTATCAGAAAGTTCTTTATCTTTTTCTAAACTTGCAATTCTATTTTGGTTATCGAATATTCGTTTACTAAATCTTTTTACTTGCTGTATTTCTTGTTCCTTTTTTATATATAAAGTATCTACTAATTTCACATAATCTTGGTAACTTTTTAAAGCTTTTGTGTAATCACCTACAGTTTCGTGTATTTCAGATAACTTCCTTGTTGCATCTTTTTTTATAATTAAGTCTTCACTTTTATCAGCATCATCAATACTTTTTTCTAAAAAAGCTATTGCTTCTTGATAATTTTCTTTTTGAAGATATGCATTTCCAATTTTATAATTTATTTTTTGTGAAGTTATTGAATCTACAAGTGTTTCTTTATCTTCTGTTTCTATATTAATATCTTTTGCCTTTTTTAAACTCTCTTTTCGTAATTGAATTTCATCATCAAACCGACCAGATTTATTATAAAAATCAGCAACTTTTTGTTCTTCTTTTAATGATCGCTTAATATTTTCTTTATTAGCTAACTGCAATGAATTTTGAAATAAAATATCTGCTTTTTTTATTTTACCTTGTTCAGCAAACACTTCAGCTAATTTTGAATTTAAGTCTGTTACTTTAGGAGTTATTAAATTTTTCTTTGCAATTATTAATGCTTGTTTATAGTTATATTCTGCCTTAGTAAATTTTTTTTTCCCTTTAAAAACATCACCTAAACCTTCAAATGCAGTTAATTTCTCATAAGCACTTAACCTTCCTTTTAAACTTTTTAAATAAGATTGTTCGCTTTCAGAATACTGCTTATTCAAAGACTCAACTTTGGCTAGTTCTAATCGAACTTTAGCACTTTCTTTTTCTTTTAAGGATGCTTTATAATTTTCAATAGCTAAATCATATTGTTTCCAATACAAATAAATATCAGCCAACACCTTAAAAGAAGCACTTCTTCTTGACTTAGACTCTACCTCTTTTAATGTTTTTTCTATGAACGATAAACTTTTATCTATATTTTTTTTCTTATAAAATTTAGCTGAATCAAGGTATTCATTGTATGAAGATTCTCTTTTTCTCTTTTTGAGAGATCTAGGATTTTTTAAAACCCTACTAAACACTTTTTTATCTATAGTGCTTTCTACCTCTATCCGAATATCATCATTACCCTGAATAGTATAATACACAGTATTAAAATCGGAATGCCTTACTATTAATTCATCTCCTTTTTTAGCTTTTATTTCATATCTGCCTTTTATTGGAGAATATTTATAAAAAGAACCATTAACCATCACATCAGCGTTAGGTATTGATTTCTTACTTTCTATATCAACTACTTGTACTTTTATAATATAATTTGCACTTTTTAATTGTTGAGAAACTAGTGTATGAGTTACTAAAAAAAAGAGTACTATTTGTATTTTTTTCCACATTTTTATATGATTTCCTTTTTAAAGATATTTAAAATTGTAAAAAATATCTGTCCTATTTATTAGAAAAAAGTTTTACCGAAAACTTACAGTAGTTCTTTTTACTTTTAATATGATGTAAACTTATCATCAAAAAACCAATAAAAAAAATGCTTCTCCTCTTAAAATAGGGTTTTTCCCTGTGATTTTTCCTTGTTAACTAAATTAGTTATCCCGTTTACTCATTAAAAAAGGGCACATACTCATTCTTCTTTTTATTATGAAAAAGTTGGTAGTAGTTTTACACTATCAAAAAACAATAAATCATTATGAAGACTATTTACATTTTACTTCTTCTTTTTATTTCAACTACAAGTATCAGTCAAATAAATACTAATGAAAGACCACATATTAATATTACAGGAAAAGCTGAATTGGAAGTTAGTCCTGATGAAATTCACATTGATATTTGTTTACAAGAACGAGTAGAAAAGGGTAAGAAAATCACTTTAGGAGAACTAGAAAACTCTTTAAAAAGGGAATTACAACTCATTAATATCCCTAGCAAAAATTTATCTATTTCTGACGTTAACTCTATAATTTCAAAAACTGGTTGGTGGACAAAAGAAATACTTTCAATTGGTAAATATACTTTAAAAATAGCTGGGGCTCAAAAATTGAAACAAGCCTTTAAAATTTTCAAGAAATTAAAGATCACTGAAGCTTCTTTAACTAAAGCTACGCATTCAAAACTTGCAGAGTATAGAAAGAAAAATAGAATTAATGCTATTAAAGCAGCCAAAGAAAAAGCTGATTATTTACTTAATGCTATTAATGCTAAAACAGGTAAACCAATTAAAGTAACAGAAATTGAACAAAACCATCAAAATTTTGCACAAATTAACTATGTAGGTAATTCTAATTCATACAATTCTAACATTTCAAAAATTAAAAGCTACAGAAACGAAACTGTTCAATTTGAAAACATAAAACTTGTTTCTACAATCCATGTGATTTTTGAAATTAAATAATAGTAATTCAACTCCAAACTTTTAATCTTTTTATAAACTTAAAAACAAAAAATTATGAGAACTTATGTATTAAAAGTATTTCTATTAATTTATTTATTAACTGGTATAACCAGCTATGCTTCTAATAATCCAATTATTAAAAATGATGATAAAAAACAAACTGTTAAGGTTGCTTTATTATTAGATACTAGTAATAGTATGGATGGCCTTATTAATCAAGCAAAAGCACAACTTTGGGAAATTGTCAATGAACTTTCATATGCAAAATGTAGAGGAAAATCGCCTAATTTAAAGATTGCTTTGTATGAATATGGAAATAGTAGATTATCTGTTAAAGAAGGGTATATCAAACTAGTTTCAAAATTTACAAGTGATCTAGATGAAATTTCTGAACATTTATTTTCATTAACTACTAATGGAGGAAGTGAATATTGTGGTCAAGCAATCCAAACTTCCATAAATGAATTAAAATGGGGAGAAGATAAAGGTGATTTAAAAATGATTTTCATTGCAGGAAACGAACCTTTTACTCAAGGTAAGGTTAACTTTAAAGACGCTATAACAGATGCTAAAGAAAAAGACATTACTATAAATACTATTTTTTGTGGAAATTATAATCAAGGAATTTCTGGAAGCTGGCAACAAGGTGCGCATTTAGGTGGTGGTGATTATATGACTATTAATCAAAATAAAAATATTGTACATATTGTTACACCATACGATAATGACATTATAATTTTAAATAAAAAACTTAATAAGACTTACTTATATTATGGTAATAAAGGAGCTTCAAAGTATGAAAAACAAGCGAAACAAGATACTAATGCAGAGGCTTTAGATGAAGTCGTTGTTGTAAAAAGAGCTGTTACTAAAAGCTCTAAATTATATAACAATGCCTCTTGGGATTTAGTAGATGCTTCAAAAGATAAAAACTTTTCATATAAAAAACTAAAAAAGAAACAATTACCAAGTTACTTACAAAATAAATCTACTCAAGAAATTAAAAGTTATGTAAAAAAACAACATGCTGAGCGTAAAGAAATTCAACTTAAAATTCAAGAATTAAGTAAAAAAAGAAAAAAATTTGTTGCAAAAAAACAAAAGGAAAACAATAAAAAGAATGAATTAGAAAGTGTTATAATAAAAGCTATTAAAAAACAAGCGAAAAAGAAAAACTACTCATGGTAGTGATAATCGGGGGATTATTAAAAAAGCGAAGTATATATTATACTTCGCTTTTTATTTTATTGTAACAATAAATGTTGTCCTATACTAATTGTATTATCTTTTAATCCGTTTACTTCTTTTAGCTGTTTTACACTTACATCAAACTTTCTAGCAATTGAAAATAAAGTATCTCCTTTTTTAACTTTATAATAATTTCCTACAGTTTTAACTGGTGTATATTTATTTTTTTTCTTTGGAAGTTTCATATAATCATATTTTGATAGATTATACTTTTTTATAATACCTATCAATTTTTGAGGATACCTTCTATCCGTTGCATATCCCGCTCTTCTTAAACCATATGCCCATGCTTTATAGTTTGTGTGTTTGTATTTAAATAAACTCGCATATCGCTTTCTTGATGTTAAAAATTTTGAATGATCTTCATAGGATGTTTCTGGATATTTATATTTTCTAAAACATTCTCCTTTTTCATCATCATCATGTGTTACTCTTTTTCCTTTCCAACCTCTATGACACTTTATTCCAAAATGATTATTTGAACGAATTGCAAGAGGACTTCTACCACTCCCTGACTCTAATACTCCTTGAGCAAGTGTTATACTTGCTGGAATATTATATTCATACATTTTTCTTACCGCTATCGGAGCATATTTTTCAATATAAGCTACAGTATGATTAGTAGTTGTTTTTCTTACTTTTTTTACTTGTTCTAGTTGTGGTATATCTGGTACATTTTCTGGTGTTTTTTCTAACACTACTTGCTTTCTATTAGAATTAACTACTCTTTTTTTAGAACCACAACTTGTTAAAACCAATGTACTTATTATAAGTACTAAACTTATTTTTAATTTCATATATACCTTCCTAAAAATCTTTATTTTATTAATGGTTTCTTTTTTTTCTTTAACCTTTCATTTATGCCGGTTATACCTTGTAAGCCTCCTGTATGGATTGCTATTATTTTACTACCCCTCTTAAATTTGTTTTTAGAAATCATATCTAAGAGTCCAAACATCATTTTCCCAGTATAAATAGGATCTAAAAGAATACCTGTAGCATCTTTAAATTGATTAATAAATGTAATTAATTCGTCATTAAACTTTCCATACCCACCAAAATGATACTTACTTTCTATGTTCCAATTATTATTCCTATTTGATAAGTTAATAATTTCATTAATTAAAAAGTCGCCTTTCAAAGCTGGAAACCCAATTATTTTTTGACCGGAATATGCTGAATTAATCAATCCCGAAATGGTACCACCAGTACCTATTGCACAACAAATATAATTGAATTTTTCATCTTCTGAAGTCAAAATTTCCTCACAACCTCGAATAGCTAATTCGTTAGTACCTCCCTCAGGAATTAAATAAAACTCTCCAAACTCATCTTTTAAACTATCAATAAAACTTGCTGCGGTTTTATTCCTATAAACTTCTCGAGAAACAAATTTAAAATGCATTCCATTTTTATGAGCATGCTTCAGAGTTAAATTTGTTTGTAAAACTTCTTTTAAATTAATTGCAAGTTCATCTCCTCGTATAATTCCAATTGAGTTTAAGCCTGCTAATTGAGCAAAAGATGCAGTTGCAGCTATATGATTAGAGTAAGCACCTCCAAAAGTTAGTAACGTTTCTACTTTTAAATTCTTAGCTTCTTTTACATTATACTTTAACTTTCTAAATTTATTACCAGATACAAAAGGATGAATCTCGTCTTCTCTTTTAATAAAAAGTTGGATACCTTTTTCTTCTAAAACAGGTAATAATACTTCTTGATTTCTTGTAACTACTGAATTAGTAAGCATAAATTATTTCCAAAAATCAATATCAAAAACACTTCCTTTTATAATACCTGTATATGTATTACTCCAATAAATATCTCCATTTGCTAACTCAACAAAAACTCTGTAATGCCCTTCAGGATAACTTGAAAAATCAATTTTTAAAGATGATTTATTCAGCCCCTCAAACGATTTGATTGATTTTTGTTTTAGTTCACTTGAACTATATAATTTAGTATTTAAAATAGACGAATAATCTACATTCAAAAACTCTTTGCTTACTATAGCCTTAACTATCCATACATTTTTTATACTAGATGTCGATTTTACACTTAAAAAGGAATTGGTAGGTATTGGATACATTGCCACGGCACTTCTTTTTGTATAAATATTGGGGTTCGCTATTTTCCCTGTAACATTCCCCATAAGGTCTACCAACTCAAGTCCTGTAGTAATTTCAATTGCCTTTGGTTCTTTTTTAATTTCTTCATCTTTAGTACATGAAAAAATAATTAAAAGGAGAAAAAATAAAGAAAATCTTTTCATAGTATTTATTCTTAATTAAATTTTTCGACTTTTTCTTCTACTAGCTCCCATTCTTCCATTAGTGTATCAACTTTAGCTTTTTTTGCTTTATATTTTTCAAAAAAATTAGGCCTTGAAGATACTTCATCATAATTCTCAGCTAACTCTAAATCAATTTTTTCAATTTCACTTTCCAAATCAGCTATTTGATTTTCAATGTTACCTAGTTTATTTTTTAACTTTTTAAGTTCTTTTTCTTCCTCTCTAGATAATTTATACGCTTCTTTTTTAGAAGTATCTTTAGTCTCTTTTACAACCGTTTTCTTTTCTGCTTCACGTAAACTTTCCATTTTATGTTGCTCTAAGAAATAATCAATATCGCCTAAATATTCTTTAATCTCTCTATCTTTAAACCCATAAACTGTTGTTGTTAAGCCTTGTAAAAAATCACGATCATGCGATACTATAATTAATGTTCCATTAAACTCAGCAAGAGCTTTTTTTAATACATTTTTAGAGGCAATATCTAAGTGATTTGTAGGCTCATCCATTATTAACACATTAAAAGGTGATAATAATAATTTACATAAAGCCAAACGATTCCTTTCTCCTCCAGATAGTACTTTTGCTTTCTTATCTGCAGCATCACCTCCAAATAAAAACGACCCTAGCATATCCCTTACTCGCATTCTATTAGAATCAGTTGCAGCATCTTCCATTATTTCCAAAACTGTTTTTTCTGGTGGTAAATGTTCTGATTGATTTTGAGCAAAATATCCTACTTGAACGTTATGACCTAGTTTTAAATTTCCTTCAAATGGAATTTCACCAACCATCATTTTTGCTAATGTTGATTTTCCTTGCCCATTTTGACCTACAAAAGCTATTTTACTATTACGTTCAATTAATAAGTCAACATTTTCTAAAACGTGCTTATCACCATAACTTTTATATAAATTTTCAGCCTCTACAATTATTTTACCAGGTTCTTTAGATATACTAAAACGAACATTCATTGCTGCATTATCTTCTCCATCAACCTCAATACGCTGAACTTTGTCAAGCTGTTTCATTAACGATTGTGCCATAGATGCCTTACTTGCTTTGGCCTTAAACTTGTCAATTAAATGCTGCTTAGCTTTTATTTCTTTGTCTTGATTTTTCTGAGCTTGTAGTTGTTTTTCTTTTATTTCTGCTCTTAACTCTAAGAATTGAGAATATGGTTTTTTATAATCGTATATCTGACCTAAAGAAATTTCTATAGTTCTATTAGTTACATTATCTAAAAACATTTTATCATGCGATACTAATACAATAGCTCCTTGGTAATTTTTTAAGAAATTTTCTAACCAAATAATTGACTCAATATCAAGGTGATTTGTTGGTTCATCCAGTAACAAGATATCATTATTTTGTAATAATAACTTTGCTAGTTCAATACGCATACGCCATCCCCCAGAAAAAGTATCAGTTAACTTATTAAAATCTTCACGTTGAAAACCTAATCCTTGTAATATTTTTTCTGTATCACCTTGGTAGTTGTAACCTCCTAAGAGTTCATATCTTTCAGTTTTTTCGTTTAAATCAATTATCAATTGATTATAACCTTCACTTTCATAATCAGTTCTTTCTACTAATTGCTGATTTATTTCATCTAATTGAAGTTCAATTTCTTTAATTTCAGTAAAAGCCTGGTATGCTTCTTCTAAAATAGTTCTTCCCCTAACAAAGTCGATATCTTGACGTAAAAAACCTATACGTACCTCCTTATCAAAGGCCATAGTACCTCCACTGCTTTCTATATCTTTTGATAATACTTTTAATAAAGTAGATTTTCCTGCTCCATTTTTTCCTATCAACCCTATTCTATCTCCTTTATTTAATTTAAAAGTGATTCCAGAAAATAAATCAGTTCCCATAAAAGAAACTGTTAAATTATGTACGTTTAACATATATATTTTAACTTATTACAGTAACTTTGTAACTCTTGTTACTTAATGTTTTTTTGTTTTTGTTGAAATTTGTACAAACTTACAAAAACGAAATAGTTATTTAAGCTTATACCCCTAAGATTATGTTTGGAAAAGGCAGTAAATTATATAGTATATTCAAAAGTAAATGCCCTCAATGCCATGAAGGTGATTTTTTTAAATACAGAATTTCAATAAATCCTAAAAAGATTACAAAATTACATGATAATTGCCCTAATTGTAATTTAAAATACATGATGGAACCCTCTTTTTTCTTTGGGGCAATGTATATTAACTATGGTATCGCAGTAGCTTTATTTGTAGCTATTTTTATTATTGCTAAACTATTTTTTGGTCTCTCAATTTTACAAAGTTTTATTGCCATAATTATAGTATCTTTTTTACTTACACCTTTTAGTTTACGTTTATCAAGAATTATTTGGATAAACTTATTTGTTAAGTATAACAAGATAAAATAGTATCATAAAAGAGACTTTTTACTATTTACAATTATTCATTTTTTTACTATATTTGGGTATAGGGTCCCTCGCTTTTGATTTAATTGTATTTTTTAAATTAAAAATCCCCATTTGAAACAATATCTTTATTTTATACCTATTTTAATTATCTATTCTTTTTTTTATCAAAAAAAGAGATCAGATAAGAAAATCAATTCTTTTAAAACTGCTCAAGTTCAACTAAGAAATTTCGATAGTTTAATTAAACTATCGAAATCAAAAAAAGAATTTGATTTAATGGTTGATTACTCTGAAAAATATATTGAGTTAGCTATAAAAAGTAAAGAATATAAAAAAGCTATTAGCCGTGGTATCAAAGTAATTTATTATATAAACACTCATTTCGGGCAAAGAGAACGTGCTTTTAAACTACTAAATAAAATTGAAAAATTTAAAAATAAAATTGATGATAGCTTTTTAATTGGTGCCATTTATTTAAAAAAAGGTGGACTATATTTTAATGGGAAAAATTATACAAAAGCCATTGATAATTATACGATAGCTATTAATACATTTACTGATAAAGATTCTATTCATTCTGCTGATGCATATTTTTTCAGAGGTCAAGCTTATTACAACGGCCATAATTTCCTAAGCGCTCTTTCAAGTTATGAAAAAGCATTAGATTATTATACCTCCTTAAATGATGTTCATTATGCTTTTTACACAAAATCAGCAATGATTAATATACATGGAGCAAATGGATTTATTGATAAAGCTATACAAGAACGATTAAAACTTATAAATGAAAAAATTGAAACAGATTTCACTTTAGGTTTATCTAATGACTATCAAAATTTAGCTGCCGAATACAAAAAAAACAAGCAATACAAAAAACAAAAATTTTATCTTACAAAGGCTGTTGAAAAAGCAAAAAAAGAGAACGATGAGTTTAAAAACTTATCTTACATTTATTGTGATTTAGCTCAATATTATTTAGACAACAACAAAAATAACAAGGCTAAAACATATTATGAGTTGGCTACCAAACTAATAAAAACTTCAGATAATGATAACTATCATTATTATAAAAAATTAAGAAGCTACTACTTATATAAGAATAACAACTTAAAACAAGCACTTGTTGTTGCCAAACAAGTACTATTTGATGCAAAGAAACAACATCACACACAAGATGTTATCGATGCTGAAAAACTTTTATATAAAATATTTAAAGCACAAAGTAATTTTGGAGAGGCTCTGAAACATTATGATTCTTATAATTACATCAAAGATTCTATTTTCAACATAGAGAAACTAAATATTCTTTACTATTACCAAACGTTGCATGAAAAAAAGATAAATGACCAAAAAATACAACAACAAAAAAGTGATATTTTAATTCTTAAAAAAGAAAAAAAGAATAAGTATATATTACTTATTAGTCTTCTTGTTCTTAGCTTATCAATAATCACCTTAATTTATTTCTTTTTAAATAGTAGATACTTAAAAAGAAAACAACGATTACAAAGACTATATTCTCAAAATTTATTATCTTATA
This sequence comes from Tenacibaculum sp. E3R01, assembly GCF_003318185.1. Classification (NCBI taxonomy): domain Bacteria; kingdom Pseudomonadati; phylum Bacteroidota; class Flavobacteriia; order Flavobacteriales; family Flavobacteriaceae; genus Tenacibaculum; species Tenacibaculum sp. E3R01. Next base: position 61,419 of record NZ_QOCC01000023.1, read on the forward strand.
TAGATAATGAAAGAAAAAGAGTTTCCAAAGATTTACATGATAGTCTCGGTCAAAAACTACTACTAGTAAAAAATCAAGTTTTAATTAATAGTGATAAAAAAGGTTGTGAATTAGTTAATGAAGCTATCAATGAAATACGTATAATTTCTAAAAATCTTCAACCTAATCAAATAAAGCAAATTGGAATTACGAAATCTATTGAAGACTTGATCTATGAATTAGATTCTCATTATTCAACTATTTTGGTTTTTGGAGATATTGATAATATTGATCATCTATTAACTCCTAAACAGGAATTAAATTTATATAGAATAATTCAAGAATGCCTAAACAACATTATTAAACATTCAAAAGCTGATTCTGCTCAAGTTATGATTAATGAAACTCGTAAAAGAATATTTTTATCAGTAAAAGATAATGGCGTTGGTTTTAACTATTTTGAAAAATATCAAAAACCCAATAGTATTGGATTAAAAAACTTAAAGAATAGAGTGATTTTTTTAAAAGGGTTAATTAGAGTCAAGTCTATATTAAATAAAGGTACAACCATTGAAATTTCATTTCCTAAAATATGAAACCAACCATTTACATAGCTGATGATCACCCTATATTGATTAAAGGGTTGAAAGATTTATTAATTGAAAAAGAGTATAATATCATAGGTACAGGAAATGATGGGAAATCTGCACTTAATTTTATACTAAAAAACCAACCCTCTATAGCCATTTTAGATGTTGAAATGCCTAAGTTAACAGGTATAGAAGTAGCTAAAGAATGTTTAAAAAATAATGTAAGTTCTAAAATTATACTTATTACACTTCACAAAGAAGTTCAATTATATTTACAAGCAAAGAAATATAATATCTATGGATATATATTAAAAGAATTTGCACTTGAAGAAATTGAATTATGTATAAACTCTGTTTTAAATAATACTCCTTTTTTTAGTCAAAAAATTAAAGATCTTTTAAATTTTACTGAAGATGACAATAGTGTATTAAAAGATTTCACGTTGGCAGAGAGACGAATATTAAAATTAATTTCGCAACATAAAACAAATAAGGAAATTGGTCATTTACTTTTTTTATCACCTAGAACTATTGAAAAATATAGAAGCAAAATTATTTTGAAGCTAGATTTAAGCCCTAAAACAGGGGCCTTACTTAACTGGACTCAAAAAAACAAGCACTTATTTACTTAAGCAAAAATGTTTTTGGGTATTAATACCCATCTCCGTATCAATAAAATTCGTTTATTTTGTTTAACAGAAAAGACCAAACACTGTAAGAATGTAATCTAATAAGGGAATTTATTCTTTTCTGGGGGGATTTGAATAATTTTACATCTTACTTAATACTACTTGTACAAAGCGATCTAGTTTTCATTAACTAGATCGTTTTTAATTAAACCTATTAATATCTACTTCTTTTTCTAATAACTCACCTTTTTCTAAATGCTTAAACAGCATGCTTGCCATTGTTGGACCTATCATAACACCTCGTGTTCCTAAGCCATTTAAAACAGCTAAATTTGAATGCTTTGGGTGTTTACCTAATAGAGGTCTTCTATCTTTAACTGTTGGTCTTATTCCAGCTGTATGATTAGTTACTTTATAGGGAACAGAAATTACATTTTTTAACTTCGCTTCAAGTTCTTCTCTACCCTCCTTAGTTGGAGTAGTTGTAGAATCTGTCCAATTAAATGTTGCACCAACTCTATAATAATCATTACCTAGTGGCATAACAAATACATTTGATTTTAATAAAAAGTCAATCTTTAATTCTGGTGAATGAATTGTAAGTATTTCTCCTTTTGACTCCTTTAAAGGTAAATCATTAAAAAAAGGATTCTTTGTTATTCCAAAACCTTCACAGAAAACAATTTTGGTAGATTTGATGTCTTTATATCTAAGAAATTCATCCTCTATAATTAACTCATCATAAATAAATTTTTCCTCATTTATAGCACCATGTTTACGTAGATACTCTGTATAATTTAAAATAAGTTTATGGGTATCTATTCTCCCAGTTCCTTTTAATTCACCGAAACCAAAATTACCAATAACTCCTTCTATTTTACCTTTCAAAATATCAGGTTGCATATAATTAGATAAAAATGGTTTATCTAATGCTACAAACCAATTATTTTCATCAGCAATTGAATTAAATACTTTCCTTGTTTTAAATTTAGAATCTATTTTAATATCTAATTTATTTTCTAATTCATCATATTTAGGTAGGGCAAACTCAAGTTGATCATGACCATTCCAAACTGGTGTAAATCTTTTTAAAATAACAGGGTTATAAACCCCACCAGCTACTTTTGAAGATGTTTGAGAACAATCTTCATAAACTACAAAACTATAGTTATTTTTAGCTAATTCTTCAGCAAATGAAATTCCTGCTAAACCTAAACCAACTATAATATAATCAACCTCTTTAATCATAAAGCAAAGGTAATAATAAAGAATATTCAAATAAATAAAAAAGCGTTTGCATATACTGCAAACGCTTTTCTTAATTTATCTATTAGAAATATTAATAATTCCACATATCCATTTCTCTATCACGTATTCCTTCTTTTATTCTATTAGCCTCTAAAAGTTGAAATAATGAGTTTCCACGAACATAATCTTTAATCTCTCTATCGCCATATAAGTTTTCTTCCTTTACAATTGTAGCAGTAAACCTACGAGCGTTTAATAAGTTATCATATGATATTGGAGTAGCAGAGTTTAAAGGATTAAATACTTTTGATTTATGTAGTGTTTCTCTAGCATCAGGATAAAAAATCCAAAAAAGTTCATAAATATTATCCTTATCATCAATTTCATCACGTCCTAGAACTTGAACATCTGGTCCCATTGGAGCAATTCCTAATAAACGATACTTTAACTCTCCTTGTCGCTTATCAAAGTACCAAATACCTTTAACTAAATATCCTTTAACTTGTTCAGATTTGATTGTATATGGATCAATGTTACCATAACCATCGTCTCTTAAATCTTCTGTTTTCTCTTTAATTTCATCCATTCCTATTTTAGACGTAAAATAAGAGTCATCATAAACTTCTTTTATTTCACCATCTCTAATTCCTTTTAATAAAGAATCAAATAAAGAACGTCTTCCATTACCTGTACTTACTGTATCTATTGGATAATAGTAAGGTAAGTTTATTTTTTGATTTAAATCAATGTATTCCCATACCACTTTAGACCACAAAACATCTCTGTCTGTAATATGTCCATAAGGTAAGGGTTTATCATCTTCTGAAGCAATTTGAGCTTCTGATTTAAATCCTATTTCGCTTACCTTTTTAGAATTTAAAAGGTTTGCTTGTGCACTTGCATAACTTGTTACTACAAGTGTTAATGCAACCAAATAAAAACGCTTCCAATTCATACTCTTCTTGTTTTACTTATTAATTAGTAACTTCAATGCTAACATTTAGCACTTTCTTTATTTTATAATTAGATCCAGACACAGATGCTTCAATACCAAAAATGGTAATTACATCGTTTCTTCTTGCTCTTGAAAGAGCTTTTTTAGCTCTAGCATTTAAGCGTGTTCCAGAAACTGCAATTGTTGTTTGACCAGGAACTTTAATTTTAAAGCTAGATACATTTAGTTTTAAATCAAATAAGAAATCAGGTAATCCTGCTCCAACTGTAATATTTCTAACACTAGCTTTTGGCATTCTAACTGTACCATATTGATTTCTAACCATACCTACAGCTGGTGGAATATCCTTAATTCTAAACTTCTTATTAGAACTTACTTTACTTCCGTTAGGTAATGTTCCAGAAACTCTAATTGTAACTTCACCATTTCCTTTTGGTCTCATTACATAACTATTCCCTTTTACTCTTTTTAATCCTGGAGCAGAAGCTACAACTTTGTTACCTGCTACACCTGGAATAGATATAGTTAATGGATTTGACAATCCTTTATAAACTACATTCATTTTATCAGCAGAAATTACAGCTTCATTTGGTTTAGGTATAACAGAATAACCTCCTTTAATTGGAATAATAACTGTTGAATCTCCCTCTTTAAAGTGAAATTCACCTTTAAGTTCTTTATCTCCAACAGAACCAGCAGGTCCGTCTAATATAACTTGACCAGCTTTAATTTTAGCCTCTTCTATATCTTTACCGTTAACTATTACTTTCTCAGCAGTTAAGTTAGGGTCATTTTTACCTAAAATTATTTTACCTGATAATTTTTCACCTGGATAATAAGCGTTTTTCTCAAAAACAACCATGGCTTCATAATTAGTCATAGAAACTGCTTTTGATAACTCACCTTGTAATAAAGCAGATAACGCATCAGACTCAGTTGTTTTAACATCAGATTGAATCTGTGTCATTTTAGTTAAAGAAGCAATTAAAGGAAAACCTTCATAATTATAACTTAACCAAGATTTTTTAACACCTTCTTTATCTTTAACATCGTCAGTTTTAAAACGCTCAGAAACAACTTTTGCTAAGTCTCTTTCTCCTAAAACTTCTAACGCTTTTTCTTTAAACTCCTTAATTTTAGCAACATATTCTTTACCTTTTGCTGAAATTTTTCCATTAGCAAAGAAATATTGATCTAAAAATCCAGATTTATCCATTGATTCATAGGCTTTAGTATCCTCTAAATCACTAGTCATTTTTGTTTTTAACTCATCTATATAGTTAAACAATTCATCAGCCATAACACGTAATTTATCTGTGTCTTCTTTGGCTTTCCCATATTGTTTAGCTTGTTCTGATGCTTTTAAAGCTAAAGCCTCATATGAAGCTTGATTTGATTTAGTCGCCCTAGTATTAGACTCTGACAACTTCTCATTCATTAATCCAAAAGCTGATAAAACTTCTTTACTCATGTTCATTGCTAACATTGCAATAAAAACAAGGTACATCAAGTTTACCATCCTCTGCCTTGGTGACTGTTTTCCTCCTGCCATTCTATTAGTTTTTTTTAATTAATATATATTTTAGTTAATAAAACTAATATTACTTAGACATTGCAGATAACATTCCTCCATATACTCCATTTAATGAAGATAAGTTTGTTGCTAATGATTGCATTTGTTCTTGTAAACGTTGAGAGTTTTCTACCATTGCTGAATTTAAATCAGCTTGTTTGGTTGCGTTTTCAACTTGAACTGAATATGCTCCATTTAATGATTCTAACTTAGCAGCTGCCATAGACATTTGCTCGTTATATTGGTTAGTTGAAGAAACAGTTGCTGATGTAGCAGTTAAACCTTCTGCAGCACCTTGAAAGTTTTTAATACTATCGCCTAAACTTGAAATTAAGGTAGCATCTAACTTTGCTTCTTTTAAAATATTATCTAATTTTTGAGACAACATACTTTGAGCCTCTTCTGGTGATGCTTCATTGTTTTTCCCTAATGAAGAACCTCCTGCTAATTCTGGGTAAACTTTGGTCCAATCTAATTCATCTTCGATAGGTTCAAATGCAGATATTGCAAAAATAATAGCTTCTACTACTAACCCTGCAGTTAACATTACACCTCCTGTTAATGGGCCAATTTTAAAGTGCATGATTTTAAAAAGTGCTCCTAAAATTACTACAGAGGCTCCTAAACCATAGGCCATGTTAAATACTTTCTTACTCGATTTTGATTGTGCCATAATTTTACTTTTTTAAGGGAATTAATTTTAATTTTTATTTATACTTGTTACTTTTTTTTATTACTTACTTTTACTTGTACCTAAATAATCTTGTACAGTTCTAAATCCGATATAACTTCTTGCTGTATCTGCATACTCCCAATCTCTTGAACTTACTTCTAAGAAATATGCTACATCTTTCCACGAACCACCTCTAATTATTTTTCTTCTATTTTCTCTATTTTCTACATTAGGATTCATCGTTGACCCCATATAGTACGACATTTGATTATATGCTGTATTTGTCCATTCAGCAACGTTTCCTGCCATGTTATATAATCCGTATTCATTAGCGTTATAAGAAACAGCTTCAACTGTATATAAAGCTCCATCAGCTGCATAATCTCCACGAACCGGTTTAAAATTCGCTAAGAAACATCCTCTATCACTAGTGGTACTTGGTCCACCCCAAGGATATTTAGCATAATTAAGACCTCCACGAGCAGCATACTCCCATTCAGCTTCAGTTGGTAATCTAAAAGCAGGAACTAAACCTAACTTTTTCTTTGAACGTTGGAAGTTGTTTTTAGTTTGTGTTCTCCAGTGACAAAATGCTTTTGCTTGATTCCAGCTAACTCCAACTACTGGATAGTTTTCATATGCTTTATGTGCAAAATATTCTTGATGCATTGGATCATTGTATGAATAATTAAAATCTTTAATCCAAACTGTAGTATCAGGATAGATATTAATTTCTTCATTTTTCATGAATTCTTTTCTGTCTTTTCCAGATTTAGCTGCTTTTTCATTATCAAACCAATAATATCTGTAGTTTAATAATTTAGTTTTAAAAGTTCTAATACCGTTTAAAGCTTCTTCTTTTTTAATATATAATGAATCCATTACCTCTACGTAGTCAGCATCAGGAAATTCTTGTTGTTCCCAAATAAGATCTTCTTCCCAATTTAAAGGTTTTAAAGAATCTAAACCTTCACCTACTTCATAGTAATTTTCACGCATGTATTTCTCATATGGAGTTTCATTAACGGTATCTTTAGATGCAAAAGCATACAATTGAATACCTGCTGGTTTCTCTCCGTCAGCTCCTTCTTCTCCACTAGATGCAAATTCAGCTTGATACGCTAATTTTGTTCTAGTAACTGAATCTCTTACCCAGTAAACAAATTGCTTATACTCACTATTAGTAATTTCAGACTCATCCATATAAAAAGGCTGTACAGTCACAGTCTTAGTAGGAGCGTTCATAGCGCCTAAAGGATCTTCATCTTGTTTACCCATAGTAAATGAACCTCCTGGTATTTTAGCCATACCATAAGGTTTTTCAGCAAACCATTTTCTTTTTGATTTAACTCCTGTCAATTCTCCTCTGTCTCCGTTAGAACCACAGGCGTAAATGATAGATACTAATAATGCAAATACTGCTAATTTCTTCATACTTTATTCTTTCTTATAAAAAGAGGCGTAAACCTATTATTTTTTTTATTAAAAAACAATTACGAGTTATAAAAATTTATCTTTAAAAAGATAACTCTCTTTTACGTAAGCTTTTGCAATGCCTTAAACCATCTTTTTGGTATTTTATGATTTAATGCTTGCTCATAATCTCGATAGTTACATGGTATTAACGCATGTCTTTTATGTTTATTATTCGATATTAAATTTATTTCCATCCACCAACGACCACTTTTATCGCTTTTATAAAAATTTAATGGATCATCGTCATCTAAAACAACTGTATATCTTTCATAATTTTCTTTTGTTACATATGGGTAATCATTTGCTCTATGATTCACACCTTCAATGAAATACCAAATAGTTTGAGCTATAAGTCTTGCTGTTTGATTGTTAACATCTAAACTACTACTATATTCATAGACACCAAAAGAAGTAACTTTGTCACTTATTCCTGAATATCTTGCTATTGCACATATGTCTTCACCATAAAATCCATTAGGCGAAGCATTAATAGCTCCAGGTGCGTCTCCTTGTCTAACACTTGCTATATCTAAACTAACGATATCAGCATCTCTTAAAATTGGCTCTACTAATGTAATATTTTTAACTTCTCCTAACCTAAATGTATCAAAATATAACTTATCTAACAATGCTATTTCTTCTTGCGAGTTGAAATAAGTTTGATATCCTATATTACTATAATTGAACAAATTACTTGGTTCATCCATTATAACCTTCCCTAAGAAAGATTTAGCTAATAATTCTTCATTATCTCCACCTAAATCAAACCTACTATCAATTGACACTAAGTTTACAGTTTGTTCAAGAGCATCATAAGCTCTATAATTTGCGTAGGTTACATCTTGGCTTCCTCCAATTATTATTGGAATAATATCATCTTTTAGTAATGAAGTAATAACTGAAGATACGGCAAAATAAGTATCTTTAATTGTACTTCCTTGCTCAATGGTTCCTAAATCAGCAATTTTTGTATGCCAATTACCAGAAAACAATTGATATAATTCTTTTCTGATATTATAAATACCTTCTAAACAATCGTATTGATCGGCTCCTCTTCCTTCCGAAACAGCAAGTATTGCTATTTTTACTTTAGAAAGGTCAGGAAATCCATTCTCTGAAGTATGAATACTAATATTCCCACCCAATGTCGAGGATGCCTGCGACATAACATGTGTAACAACAGAGTCACTTACCGGTGAAAAAAAATCGATATTCATCTATTTAAGGGGATTAAATAAGGAACCGCAATATAACAAAAAAACTATTCTCTTTTTAATTTACTTTATTTCTTTTTTTTAGCTTTTTTCTTTTTTGGTGTTTTAGCTTCTACCATTTTCACAGCTTCCTCTTGAGTTAACTTTTCTATTTCTGTAGTTTTTGGCAGTTCAATTTTAATTTTACCTTTAATAACATTAAAACGTCCCCAACGTGCTTTCTCTACACGAATACCAACTTCTTCAAAATTATGAATTAACTTTTCACGTTCTTTTCTTTTTTTATCTTCTATTAATTCTTCTAAATCTTCTTGCGTTAGATTATCAAAATCATATTTTTTATTTACATTAATGAAAATTGAATTCCATTTAATAAACGGTCCAAAACGACCAACTCCTTTTTGAATTGGTAATTCTTCATAGTGACCTATCGGCGCGTCAGCTTTTCTTTTAGCTTCTATTAATTCAATAGCCCTATCCATATCAACAGACATTGGATTTTCTCCTTTATCTAAAGATACGTATTTTCCGTCAAACTTAATATAAGGACCAAAACGACCATTTGCAACTATTACCTCTTTCTCTTCATAATCTCCAACAGTTTTAGGCAATTTAAATAAGTCCATTGCTTCTTCATAAGTCAAAGAACTTAGAGTTTGATCAGCCTGTAAACTTGCAAACTTCGGTTTTTCTTCATCTGTTGCTTCTCCTATCTGAACCATGGCGCCAAAGCGACCTAAACGAACATATACATTTTTACCACTATCAGGATCAACTCCTAATAAACGTTGTCCGCTAGCTCTTTCAGCGTTTTCAGCCACATCTTTTACATTAGGATGAAAATCTTTATAAAAATCTTTAATTATTGAAGTCCAATTTTCCTTTCCTTCTGCTATATCATCAAAATCACTTTCTACTTTTGCTGTAAAACCGTAATCTAATACTCTCTTGAAATTCTCTACCAAAAAGTCGTTAACAATATTCCCTATATCAGTTGGCATTATTTTCCCTTTATCTGCCCCTACCTTTTCTGATAAAACATTTTCAGAAATTTTTGCATTAGCTAGCATTAACTGAGTATACTTTCTTTCAACTCCTTCAGCTGTACCTTTTTCAACATACCCTCTTCTTTGAACTGTAGAAATAGTAGGTGCATACGTAGAAGGACGACCAATTCCTAATTCTTCTAACCTTTTTACTAAAGATGCTTCAGTAAACCTTGCTGGCGGACGGGTATACCTTTCTGTTGCTGAGATAAATTTATTAACTAAAGTTTCACTTACTTTCATTTTAGGAAGTGTTCCATCTTGCTCTTCATCTTCATTATCATTACCTTCTAAATATACTTTTAAAAAACCTTCAAAAGTTATTACTTCTCCATTAGCAGAAAAAACTTTATCATTTTTATCATTTTCTATTTTAACCGATGTTCTTTCTAATTGGGCATCACTCATTTGTGAAGCCAAAGTACGTTTCCATATTAAACCGTATAAACGATCTTGATCATATTCAACTGACACCTCATGACGAGTCATATCTGTAGGACGAATTGCCTCATGCGCTTCCTGAGCTCCTTTTGATTTAGTTGAATAATTTCTTGGTTTACTATATTCTTTACCGTAGTAATTAGAGATTTCTTCTTCAGCTGCAGTTTTAGCATCATCCGATAAATTAACACTATCGGTTCTCATATATGTTATAAGTCCTGCTTCATATAATCGCTGAGCAACCATCATTGTTTTTGCAACTGGAAAACCTAATTTCCTAGATGCCTCTTGCTGTAAAGTTGATGTTGTAAAAGGAGCTGCTGGAGATTTTTTTGCTGGCTTCTTTTGTAAATCTTCAACGTTAAAATTTGCATCAGCACAAGAACTTAAAAACTCTTCTGCTTCTTTCTTCGTTGTAAAATTCTTAGCCAACTTTGCTTTAAAACTTTTTCCTTCTTCATTAGAAAACTCAGCATCTACTCTATATGACGCCTTAGCCTCAAAACCTTCAATAGTTCTTTCTTTTTCTACAATTAATCGTACAGCTACAGACTGAACCCTACCAGCTGACAATCCTGCTTTTACTTTTCTCCACAGAACAGGTGATAATTCATACCCTACTATTCTATCTAATACACGCCTTGCTTGTTGAGCGTCTACCAAATTATAATTTATAGTCCTTGGATTTTCTATTGCTTTTAAAATTGCTTTCTTAGTAATAGAGTTAAACACTATTCGTTTAGTGTCTTTATCCTTAAGTTTTAACTGCTCTGCCAAATGCCATGCAATAGCTTCTCCTTCACGATCCTCATCACTTGCTAGCCAAACAGTTTCTGCTTTTTTTGCTAAATCCTTTAGTTTTTTTACAACTGCTTTCTTATCAGTTGAAACAATATATTTTGGTTTAAAATCTCCTTCTACATTAACTCCTAATTCTTTCGAAGGTAAATCTGCTATATGTCCAAAACTAGATTCAACTTGAAAATCTTTCCCTAAAAACTTTTCTATAGTTTTTGCTTTTGCTGGTGACTCTACTATTACTAAATTCTTTGCCATACTTCTTACTCTTATCTAAATAATACCATAATATAATGATACCCTTTTTCAGTTTGCAAAAGTAGACACTTTTTTTTTATTAGCACTTTTTCTTCTAAACTTTACTTTTTTTTAACGCTTTTAACCTTTAATTAATTTATGTCAATTTGTCATATTTTATAGTTTTTGGTCGTATCTTTGCAATCTATTTTTTATTATCATTTAAGGATTATATGGAACACATTGAGAAAGTAATTGACGAGAAAATACAAGGAAAACCTTTACTTACTGAGCAAAAAGAGAACAACAGTAAAAAGCTTTTTATTGAAAGCTATGGTTGTCAAATGAACATGAATGATAGTGAAATTGTGGCCTCTATCCTTTCTGAACAAGGCTTCAACACTACTCAAAATTTAGAAGATGCAGATTTAGTACTAGTAAATACTTGTTCTATTCGTGAAAAAGCTGAAACAACTGTTCGTAATCGTTTAAAAAAATATAATGCTGTAAAAAGAATAAATCCTAAAATGAAGGTTGGGGTTTTAGGCTGTATGGCTGAGAGATTAAAAGAAAAATTTTTAGAAGAAGAAAAAATTGTAGATCTAGTAGTAGGTCCTGATGCTTATCGTGATTTACCTAATTTAGTTGAAGAGGTAGATGCTGGTAGAGATGCTGTTAATGTAATTTTATCAAAAGAAGAAACATATGCTGATGTTTCTCCTGTAAGACTTAACTCTAATGGAGTATCTGCTTTTGTTTCAATTACTCGTGGCTGTGATAACATGTGTACCTTTTGTGTTGTTCCATTTACAAGAGGTAGAGAAAGAAGTAGAGATCCTCAAAGTATTATTGCAGAAATCAGATCAATGCAAGAGAAAAACTTCAAGGAGATTACTTTATTAGGTCAGAATGTAGATTCTTTCTTATGGTATGGAGGTGGCTTAAAAAAGGATTTCAATAAAGCTTCAGAAATGGCAAAGGCTACTGCTGTAGATTTTGCTCAACTGTTAGATATGTGTGCTACAGAATTCCCTAAAATACGCTTTCGTTTTTCAACTTCTAACCCTCAAGATATGACTCTTGATGTTATTCATGTAATGGCAAAACATAAAAACATATGTAAATACATTCACTTACCTATTCAAAGTGGAAGTAATGCTATGTTAAAAGCAATGAACCGTCAACACACTCGTGAAGAGTACATGGAATTAGTTGATAATATTTATAAAATCATTCCTGAAATGGCTTTAAGTCAAGATATGATTGCTGGTTTTTGTGGAGAAACTGAACAAGATCATCAAGATACTTTAGATTTGATGCGCCATGTAAAATACAGCTTCGGGTTTATGTTTGCTTATTCAGAACGTCCTGGAACTTTAGCAGCTAAAAAAATGGAAGATGATATACCTTTAGCTGTTAAAAAACGTAGACTACAAGAAATTATAGATTTACAACAAGAACATAGTTTATATAGAACCAAAGAAAATTTAGGGCAGATACAAGAAGTTTTAATTGAAGGTACTTCAAAGAAAAACCCAAATGAATGGAAAGGTCGTAATACTCAAAATACAGTTATAATTTTCCCTAAAGAACATTATAAAATGGGAGATTTTGTAAACGTTAAAGTTGATGATTGTACTTCAGCTACATTATTAGGAACTGCTATTGGATATTCTGACAATAATTAAATTATAAAAAATGAAACAAGAGAAAATTGAAATTATCTTTTTTCTCTATTTTTTTCTTTATTCAAAAAAAACATGGAAAACTTACAAGCAACAAAACAGCGTTTCGGTATTATCGGTAACGATCTTCAACTCAACAGGGCAATTGAAAAAGCCATTAGGGTTGCTCCTACTGACATCTCAGTATTAGTTGTTGGTGAAAGTGGTGTTGGAAAGGAAAACGTACCAAAAATTATTCATCAATTATCACATAGAAAGCATGCTAAATATATAGCTGTAAACTGTGGTGCAATTCCTGAAGGAACTATTGACAGTGAGTTATTTGGTCATGAAAAAGGAGCTTTTACAGGAGCTACTGCTACGCGTAAAGGTTATTTTGAAGTTGCAGATGGAGGTACTATTTTTTTAGATGAAGTTGGAGAATTACCTTTAACTACTCAAGTACGTTTACTACGTGTTTTAGAAAACGGTGAATTTATAAAAGTTGGTTCTTCTCAAGTTCAAAAAACAAATGTAAGAATTGTAGCAGCTACAAATGTTAACATGCACAATGCTATTAGTAATGGTAAATTTCGTGAAGACTTATACTATCGATTAAGTACCATTGAAATACCTCTTCCTCCATTAAAACAAAGAGGAGAAGATATTCATTTACTATTTAGAAAGTTTGCAGCTGATTTCGCTCAAAAATATCGTATGCCAACTATTAGGCTAGAAGAAAATGCTGTAAAGCTTTTATTAAATTATAACTTTCCTGGAAACATACGACAATTAAGAAATATTGCAGAACAAATATCAGTAGTTGAAGAAAACAGGCTTATTTCTCCTGAAAAACTCGTACAATACCTACCTAATATCCAAGGAAATCTTCCTGCAGTTGTTAATAACAACAAAGCTAATAACAATAATGATTTTTCTAACGAACGAGATATTATGTATAAAATATTGTTTGATATGAGAAACGATATTAATGACTTAAAAAAGTTAACTTTAGATTTATTAAAAGAAGGAAATTCGAAACAAGTTCAAGAAGATAATCATCGATTAATTCAAAAAATATATCAAGAGCAACAAACTGAAACTCCAAAAGTTGAAGTAGTACAAATTCCTGAATCAGCAAATCAAAACAACTATGATTTTGTTGAAACTATTGAAGAGGATGAAAATTTATCATTACAAGAAAAAGAAATTGAAATGATAAGAAGATCTCTAGAAAAAAACAATGGAAAACGTAAACTTGCTTCAAAAGAATTAGGTATATCTGAGAGAACACTTTACAGAAAAATTAAACAATACGATTTATAAAAAAATTAACTTTCGTTTTATTTATCTTTACAGAACTACATTATTAAATTAAAATGAGAAAACTTTTATACACATCTTTATCATTTATACTTCTAATTACTTTTATAGGTTGTGGAGCATACTCTTTCACTGGAGGAAACACAGGGAATGCTAAAACAATTCAAATTGATTTTTTCCCAAACCAAGCACCAATAATTGAACCTACATTAAGTAAACGTTTTACACAAGACTTAAGAGATTTATTTACTCGTCAAACTAACTTAGCTTTAGTAAGAGTTGGAGGACAATTACATTTTGAAGGTGAAATAACTGATTATCGAATTTCTCCTATGAGTGCAACTGCAAACCAAACTGCTGCTCAAAACAGACTTACCATTGTAGTTAACGTTCGATTTACCAATAACTTAGAAGAAAAAGACAGTTTTGAAAAACAATTCACCTTTTATGATGACTATGGTGCTTCTGAACAACTAATTGGTAACGTATTAGATAATGCTCTAAAAAAAATATTAGAGCGAATTACTCAAGACATATTTAATGAATCGGTAGCTAAATGGTAATATTTTAATTTGACAACAGACGACTATATAAAATTTATTCAAAGCCCTGAACTTTTCCAGGATGAAAATATTCATCAATTAAAAACTATAATTGATAAATATCCTTATTTTCAGTCTGCTCGTTCTTTATATTTAAAAGCTTTAAAAAACAAAGGAAGCTATAAATACAATAATGAGCTGAAAGTCACTGCTACCCATACAACAGATCGTTCAGTTTTATTTGATTTTATAACATCTAAAAGTTTTACATCAACTAAAAAAGATTCAGGAAAAAGAAGTTTAAAAGAAATTGTAATTCAAAAAACAAAATTATTAAAAACTGACATAACTAATGAAGAATTAGCCATAGGAAAACCTCTTAACTTCACTAAAAAAGAAACTTTTTCTTTTAATCAATGGTTAGAACTTTCTTCAAAAAATAGTATAGTAAGAGACCAATCCTCAGAAAAAAAGATTGAAGAAAACTCTGAAAAAGATATACTAATTAATCGTTTTATTGAAACTAGCCCTAAAATAACAAGACCTACAAAAGGTATTTCTAAAGAAATTAAGGTTACAGAATCTCAACAAAACAACAGATTAATGACCGAAACTTTGGCTAAAGTTTATCTTGAACAGAAAAAATATGATAGTGCAATTCAAGCATATAAAATATTAAGTTTGAAATATCCAGAAAAAAGTGGTTTCTTTGCAGACCAAATTAAGAAAATTAAAATTTTACAAAACAATAAATAATGACTACATATACTTTACTTTTAGTGTTAATTTTAATAGTTGCAATAGCATTAATTTTAATTGTAATGGTACAAAACCCTAAAGGAGGAGGATTATCTTCATCTTTTGGTGGTGGTGGATCTCAAAACATTGGAGGTGTACAAAACACAAACAATTTCTTAGATAAAACTACATGGACTTTAGCAATAACAATGTTTGCTTTAATCCTATTAGCTAACTTTGCTATCCCTAGAGGAAATGCTCAAGATGCACCTCAATTAGATGATACATTAAACGGAGTAGAAACAACAACTACTAATACTCCAGCTACAACAACAAATACAGCAAACGATAGCGTAAAATAATATCTATCTTAATCATATAGAAATGCCAACGTAATGACACGTTGGCATTTTTTTTTCACAAAAAACTATACTCGTTGAAAAAGTGTCAGCATAAAAACAATGGCATAATTTCTGACTAAAAGTAACCAGTTAAAAACTTAATTTAATTAATTAAAAAATATATAAAATGGGATTAAACATTAAACCTTTAGCAGATAGAGTTCTTGTAGAGCCTGCTGCAGCAGAAACAACTACTGCATCAGGAATTATTATTCCAGATAACGCTAAAGAAAAACCTCAAAAAGGAATTATTGTTGCAGTTGGAACTGGAACAAAAGATGAGCCTTTAACTGTAAAAGTTGGAGATACTGTTTTATACGGAAAGTACGCTGGTACTGAATTAAAACTTGAAGGTAACGATTATTTAATTATGAGAGAAAGCGACATTTTCGCTATTATCTAAATAATTATTTTTTTGAGCTATCCAATTGCTCTATATAAATTAAATAAAAACAAAGTCTAAAATTACATATAAGCTTTAGACAAAAAAAACTAAATAAAATGGCAAAAGATATAAAATTTGATGTTGATGCTCGTGACGGATTAAAACGTGGAGTAGATGCATTAGCTAATGCAGTAAAAGTAACTTTAGGTCCTAAGGGACGTAATGTAATTATTTCAAAATCTTTCGGAGCTCCTCATGTAACTAAAGATGGTGTTACCGTAGCTAAAGAAATTGAATTAGAGGATGCTCTAGAAAATATGGGAGCACAAATGGTAAAAGAAGTTGCTTCTAAAACTAACGACTTAGCTGGTGATGGTACAACTACTGCTACTGTTTTAGCTCAATCTATCGTTAAAGAAGGATTAAAAAATGTTGCAGCAGGGGCTAATCCTATGGATTTAAAACGTGGAATAGATAAAGCTGTAGCTGTTATTACTGAAGATTTAGCAAAGCAATCTGAAGAAGTAGGAAATTCTTCTGAAAAAATTCAACAAGTAGCTTCTATTTCTGCAAATAACGATCAAGTAATTGGTGATTTAATTGCAACTGCTTTTGGTAAAGTTGGTAAAGAAGGTGTAATAACTGTTGAAGAAGCTAAAGGTACTGATACTTATGTAGATGTAGTAGAAGGAATGCAGTTTGATAGAGGTTATTTATCTCCTTACTTTGTAACGGATGCAGATAAAATGATTGCTACTTTAGAAAATCCTTATATTTTATTATTTGATAAAAAGATTTCTAACTTACAAGAAATTCTTCCAATATTAGAACCAGTATCTCAATCAGGAAGACCTTTATTAATTATTGCTGAAGATGTAGATGGACAAGCATTAGCTACTTTAGTAGTAAACAAATTACGTGGAGGTTTAAAAATTGCAGCTGTAAAAGCTCCAGGTTTTGGTGATCGTAGAAAAGCAATGTTAGAAGATATTTCTATTTTAACTGGAGGTACTGTTATTTCTGAAGAAAGAGGTTTCTCTTTAGAAAATGCTACTTTAGATTTATTAGGTACTGCTGAAACTGTTACTATTGACAAAGACAATACTACAATTGTTAATGGTTCTGGTGATGAAACACAGATTAAAGCTCGTGTTAATCAAATTAAAGCACAAATTGAAACAACTACTTCTGATTATGATCGTGAAAAATTACAAGAACGTTTAGCTAAATTAGCTGGTGGTGTTGCTGTATTATATGTAGGTGCTGCATCTGAAGTAGAGATGAAAGAAAAGAAAGATAGAGTTGATGATGCTTTACACGCTACAAGAGCTGCTGTTGAAGAAGGTATTGTTGCTGGAGGTGGTGTTGCTTTAGTAAGAGCTAAAAAAGTATTAGAGACTTTAACTACTGAGAACTTAGACGAAACTACTGGAGTACAAATCGTAAATAGAGCTATTGAATCTCCATTAAGAACTATTGTTGAGAATGCTGGTGGTGAAGGCTCTGTTGTTATCAATAAAGTACTTGAAGGTAAAAAAGATTTTGGTTACGACGCAAAATCTGAAACATATGTAAATATGTTAGATGCAGGAATTATTGACCCTAAAAAAGTAACTCGTGTAGCTTTAGAAAATGCTGCTTCAGTTGCTGGGATGATTTTAACTACTGAATGTGCATTAATTGATATTAAAGAAGAAGCTCCAGCAGGAGGAGGAATGCCTCCAATGGGTGGTGGAATGCCAGGAATGATGTAATAATCAGAACTATTTTTCACATATAGTTTATATAATAAAAAGGCTGTTTGAATTATCAAACAGCCTTTCTTTATATAATTAAACGAGTTTACTTAACTTCAAATATAAAAGGTATTCTAGCTTGTATTCCTTTTATATTTTTGATTTGATTTATATTATCATATAACCTATAATTCTCCTCACCTAAAGCCTCTTTTAACAATTCTTCTTTTGATAGTTTTGCAAAAGGTGAAAACTTAAACGATTCTTTTATGTCTTTCTTGTAATTAGGGTAGTTTCTAACTCTATAATCATCTACATTAGCAATACTAGCTGCCATTTCAATAGCATCATCTAAACTACCTAAAGCATCAACTAAACCATTTTCTAAAGCTTGTTTACCAGTCCAAACTCTTCCTTGAGCTATTTTATCAACCTCATCAAATTTCAAACCCCTTCCATTTGCAACACGAGTTACAAAAACATTATAAATTTGCTCTACTCCTTCTTTAGTTACTTTATAAAATTTTTCATCTATAGGTTCAAAAACACTATAATTAGCACTACTATTAGTAGATACTTGTTCAGCATTAATACCTAGTTTATCGGTAAGTTTACTAATGTTTGGAATCATTCCAAAGACACCAATAGAACCTGTAATTGTTGTAGGTTCTGCAATAATTTTATCTGCATTACAAGCAATATAATAACCTCCTGAAGCAGCTAAATTCCCCATAGACACTACTAATGGCTTTTCTTTCTTTGTCAATTCTAATTCTCTCCAAATCAACTCAGAAGCTAAGGCGCTTCCTCCTGGAGAATTAACACGCAAAACAATAGCCTTTACACTCTTATCTTTTCTTGCCTTTTTTATTGCTTTATTTATGATTCCTTGACCAATTATATCTTCATTTCCTTCTCCATACATTATTTGCCCTTGAGCATAAATTACAGCAATTTTATTTTTTGCTAATGAAGATTTTCTACCTTTTCCTGATTTAATATAATCTTGAATACTTATTGTATTAACTTTTGAAGCTACTATTGACTTTAATTTATCTTTATATTCATCTTCATAAATTACAGCATCAATTAAATTACTCTCTTTAGCTAAATCAGCATTTCTTCCACTTGAATTATCAGCAATCTCGTTTAATTTTTCAACAGAAATTTTTCTACTTCTACTAATATCCCCAGTCATTTCAGACCAAATAGACTTTAAAAAAGAAACCGTTTGCTCTCTGTTAGCTTCACTCATTTTGTTTGTCAAATAAGGTTCTACGGCACTTTTATATTTTCCGTGACGAATTACTTCCATTTTCACACCATACTTGTCTTCAAAATCTTTGTAATATAAAATCTCTGTTGAAAGTCCTTTAAAGTCAACCATTCCAACAGGGTTTACAAAAACACTATCTGCAACAGAACTTAAGTAATAACTTTTTTGATCAAAGAAATCGTTATATGCATACACAAATTTACCGCTCTTCTTAAATTCTTCTATTTTATTTCGAATAGCTTGAGTTTGCGCTATTCCTGCATTAACATATACCGTTCTAATATTTATCCCTTTAATATTAGCGTCAGTTTTAGCATTATCAATAGCATTCAATATCTTATTTAAAGCTAATTTCTGATCATTCAACTCCAATATTTCCGCTAAAGGATTTGTATCTTTTGGAGCATAATCTTTTATTGAAGTAGTTAAATCTAACTTTAAAACTGAATTTGGTTTTACTATTATTTCATCAGGAGATCCCATTAATGAGGCTATGAAAATAAAAAAGATAAAGATTAAAAATATTGATATAAAAAAGCCTATAATAGAGGCTAGTAAATTTCGTAAAAACTTCATGCTTAGTAATTATTTTTTGATAGCAAATATACGTTTTTGAGTTAAAAAAGTATCATCTTAAAACCATTCTATATTTACCTTGTGCAAACTCAAAATAATTAAATAACTTATAATTTACTTCATAACCATAATCAATATGTATGTTATAATCAATTATGTTTTCATATATATTTGGATTAAATGTACCTGGACTCCCTACCCTTCTATTCCAGGCCATAACATAAAATCTATTTTTATTTTCTAAATAAGATTGTGAATAAAAACCTACTGGCCTAGCTATAGAATTAAGATATGTTGTAAAACCGGGATCTATTATAATAACTTCATACTCTAAACTATCATTTGCTATTACAACAGGCTCTTCTTTTGTTGTTGATTTATTTTTCACAGATGTAGAAGCACATCCATAAAAAATAACACTAAAAACTACCATTACTAATACATACTTCAAAACTTTCATAATCAATGATTTTCAACCTCTATAAAGTTCCGAAAATTATTCCATTTTCAAATTGTTTTTAAATGATTTAACAGTATTTTTAAACCTCTTAAAACAAAACAATATGAAAAACAGGTGTTTTTGGGTTAGTAATGACCCTTTATATATTGAATATCATGATAATGAATGGGGAGTTCCTGTATATGACGATGATAAATTATTTGAATTTTTAATTTTAGAAACTTTTCAAGCTGGCTTGAGTTGGATTACCGTTTTAAAAAAACGTGAAAATTTTAGAATTGCTTTTGACAATTTTGATTATAAAAAAATAGCACATTATTCTGAAAATAAATATGAAGAACTATTACAAAACGCTGGAATTATAAGAAATAAATTAAAAATAAAAGCAACAATATCAAATGCTAAAGCCTTTATGAAAGTACAAGAAGAATTTGGTACTTTTTCTAAATACATTTGGGGCTTTACTAATGGAGTACCTATTAAAAATGTATTTAATAAACGAGAAGATGTACCTGCAACTACAGATCTTTCTGATAAAATTTCAAAAGATTTAAAAAAACGAGGTTTTAAATTTGTTGGTTCAACTGTTATTTATGCACATATGCAAGCAACAGGTATGGTAAATGATCATACAACAGATTGTTTTAGATATCACGAGGTTTAATTTCGTATTTTTATCGCTCAACTAAAAATTAATTTAAATATTTATAAATGAACTTAAAACAAGTGCTTTGTACGATTGCTACTACAAGTATTTTATTTTCTTGTGGTGTTGACACTAAAAAAGAAGCTACTACAACAAAAGAAACTAAAACTACAGATTTTGAATACGTAGTTGAACAATTTGCTGACATCAAAGTTTTACGCTACCAAATTCCTGGTTTTAACGAATTAACATTAAAAGAAAAGCAGTTAGTATACTACCTAACGCAAGCTGGATTGGCTGGGCGCGATATAATGTGGGATCAAAATTATCGTCATAATTTAGAAATTAGAAATGCTTTAGAAACTGTAAACACAACTTTTAAAGGGGATAAAAAAAGTAAAGATTATGTTGCTTTTAAAACCTACTTAAAAAGAATTTGGTTTTCTAACGGAATACATCACCACTATTCTAATGATAAATTAAAACCTGAGTTTTCAAAAGAATATTTAGAGAGTTTATTAAAAGAAACAAATACTACTTTATCTCCTGAAGCTTTAGAAGTAATTTTTAATAATGAAGATACTAAAAAAGTAAATAAAAAAGCTGGTGTTGATAATGTTTTAGCTTCTGCTATTAATTTTTACAGCCCTGATATAACTAGTAAAGATGTTGAAGATTTTTATGCTAAAGCATACAAAGGTCCAGAAGGAAAACCTATTGAAGCGGGTTTAAATTCAAAATTAGTTCGTGAAAACGGAAAATTAGTTGAAAAAGTATGGAAATCTGGTGGTATGTATGGAGCTGCTATTGATAAAATTATTTACTGGCTAGAAAAGGCTAAAGGTGTAGCTGAAAACGAAAAACAAGCAACTACATTAAGTTTGCTAATAGAATATTACAAGACAGGTAGCTTAGATGTTTGGGATCAGTATGCTATTTCTTGGGTTACTTCAACTGAAGGAAATATTGACTGGATAAACGGATTTATAGAAGTATATAATGACCCAAAAGGTTATAGAGGATCTTATGAAACTGTAGTTCAAATAAAAGATTTTGACATGTCTAAAAAAATGAAAGTTTTATCTGACAATGCTCAATGGTTTGAAGACAACTCTCCTTTAGATCCTTCTCATAAAAAAGAAAATGTTGTAGGTGTTTCTTATAAAACAGTAAATGTAGCTGGTGAAGCTGGAGATGCTTCTCCAAGTACACCTATTGGAGTAAACCTACCTAACAACAACTGGATTCGTCAAGAACACGGTTCAAAATCTGTTTCTTTAGGTAATATTATTGGGTCATACAATAATGCAGGAGGAACTGGTCGTTTAGAAGAGTTTGCTCATGATAAAGAAGAAATTGAGTTAGAAGTAAAATATGGTAAACTTGCTGATAAATTACATACAGCACTTCATGAAGTTATTGGCCATGCTTCTGGTAAAATTAATGATGGAATAGGACAACCGAAAGAAACTCTAAAAAACTATGCTTCTACTATGGAAGAAGGTAGAGCAGATTTAGTTGGTTTATATTATTTAATGAACCCAAAATTACAAGAACTTGGACTAGTTGATGACTGGAAAAAAGTTGGTAAAGCGGCTTATGATGGATATATCAGAAATGGATTAATGACTCAATTAATAAGAATTAATTTAGGAGATGATATTGAAGAAGATCATATGGTAAATCGTCAATGGGTATCTGCTTGGTCGTTTGAACAAGGTAAAAAAGACAATGTTATTGAAAAAGTTGTTAAAAATGGAAAAACTTATTTTATAGTTAATGACTATGCAAAACTTCATGAAATTTTTGGTCGCCTATTAAAAGAAACACAAAGAATAAAATCTGAAGGAGATTTTGAAGCTGCCAAAGCTTTAGTTGAAGGATACGGTGTAAAGGTAGATCAAGAACTTCACAAAGAGGTTTTAGAACGTAATTCACAATTCAAATCTGCTCCATATAGTGGTTTTGTTAACCCTGTATTAACTCCTGTAACTAATGATGAAGGTATTATTACTGACATAAAAATTATGCAACCTAACTCTTTTGAAGAACAAATGTATTTTTATGCTAAAAATTATAGCTTTTTACCTAGTAAAAACTAATAATTAATTTAAGTATTATTAAATATAACAAGCCGATTCTGAAAAGAATCGGTTTTTGTATTTTTACAATCGACAATAAAAAATCCCTATGGCTAAAAAAATAAAAGATCCTGGATTGGGATATTCTTCAAAAAGAAATGCACAAAATATTATTAATAAAGACGGAACCTCAAACATTCGTCATATCAATAAGAAATTTACAATTCGTGATATTTACACGTATTTTATTGAACTATCTTGGATAAAATTTTTTGCTTTTGTTTTTATTGGTTATACACTTCTAAATATAGTTTTTGGATTAATCTACATATCAATAGGTATTGAGCAAATAACAGACGAAAAAGGTTCTTTTTTTGAAAACTTATTAAATGGTTTCTTTTTTAGCGCCCAAACATTAACCACAGTTGGTTATGGGGGCTTAGCACCTCAAGGGGTAATAGCCAATTTTATAGCTGCTTTTGAAGCTATGCTAGGTTTATTAAGCTTTTCTTTTATAACTGGACTTATATACGGGCGATTTTCTAAACCTAAAGCTGCAATTCATTTTAGCGAAAATATAGTTCTAAGAGATTTTAAAGAACACAGAGCTTTAATGTTTCGTATAATGAATAGCAGAAAAACGGTAATGATAGAACCAGAAGTTACAGTAACTCTATCAATAACAGAAGACTCAGGAGATCATAAGTTTAAACGAAATTACTATAGATTCTCTTTAGAAAGAGATAAAATAATGTACCTTCCAACTACTTGGACTATTGTACATGAAATAGATGAAAACAGCCCTTTATTTAAATATACTAGTGAAGAAATAGCTAAACTAGATGCTGAACTTTACATTCTTGTTCGTTACCATGAACAATCTTTTGGTCAAGATGTATATCAAATATCTTCTTACGATTTCTCTAAACTAAAAGTTGGTGCTAAATATATTCCTACTTTTTATTATGATGATGAAGGATATACTGTTTTAGATCATTCAAAATTAAATGAGTTAGAAGACATTGATTAATGTTTATTTATATACTTAAAAAGAAATAACAATAAAATAGTTACTATTATCGATATCGCCACGTATAATGCTGCGTTTTGATAATGCTTTTTATTTCTTTTAGCATCTTTCTTATAACTAACAACCATAGCTATTATAAAAACAACCACAAATAAGCTTGCAAAAATTATTCGACCAGGTGTAAACATAAAATTGTATTTTCAGCAAAGTTAAAGAATGATTTATATTGATGATTACTAAATTTTAGATTTTTTAAGAATTTGTATTTCAAATAATAATTATCATCTATAATAAAGTTTTAATACCTTCTTAAAAAGAGAGAGAATAAGAAATAAACTTTATATATTTACTTGATAGGTAAAATGTTTTAACCTTATCTGTAAACTAACTATATGCAAACTAAAACGGCTATTGTTTTTGGAGCCACTTCTGGTATTGGAAAAAGATTAACAGAGTTTTTAATTAATGATGGTTATAGAGTAGCTATCACAGGAAGGCGAAAAGAAAAACTAGAAGAGTTAAAAAATAATTATCCTTCTCAAATTATTAGTAAACAAAACGACATACAAGATATTGAAAGCGTTGAAAATGTATTTAACGAAATCGTTTCGGAATTAGGAAAAATTGATTTGATTATACAATCATCGGGGGTAGGTTTTACCAATACTAAGTTAAACTGGGAAAAGGAAAATACTACTTTACAAACTAACGTAATTGGTGTTACTAAGTTATATAACTTAGCTTATCTTTTATTTAAAAAACAAGGTTTCGGACATTTGGTTGGTATTTCATCAATTGCTTCGTTGCGTGGTAATCGATTTGCTCCTGCTTATTTTGCTTCAAAAGCATATCAAAAGGCATATCTAGAAAGTTTATACATCAAAACAAAATCGATACCCTCAAAAAAAGTTTATATCACAGATATTCGACCTGGTTTTGTAGATACAGCAATGGCTTTAGGTGATGGTATATTTTGGCTTACACCCCTTGAAAAAGCAAGTAAACAAATTTATAGTGCTATTAAAAGAAAAAAACGAGTAGCCTATATATCTAAGCGATGGATATTGATTGCATGGGTTCTAAAAATAGTTCCAGCTAAACTTTTAAAATTAGCCACATAACACATTATGACAAAGAAAAACTTAATCGTACTTGATATAGACGACACACTTACTAAAAGTGAAGACAAACACACCGATTCATTATTATTTGCAATGAAGCACTTTGGAATAACCGAAGTAAATACTGATTGGAAAACTTATAAAAACGCTACAGACAGTTATATTTTTAGTGTTAACTATGAAAAAACACATCAGAAAAAATTTGACTTTGATTTTATTCCTGAATTTGAAAAAGTCATGACCGAACATTTTTTAAGTTATCCTGATACTCCAGAAATTGAAGGTGCTCAAAAAATGGTTGATTTTTTTATTAATGAGACCAATTATGGTGTTTGTTTTGCCACTGGCTCTATTTTACAACCTGCCTTTTTAAAATTACAACAAGCAAATATCAATTTAATTCCTCAAGTTTTAGAAGCTTCAAATGCAATTTTCACAAGAGAAGATATTGTAAAATCGGCAATAGAAAAAGCAAAAAATTATTACCATACTTCTAATTTTGAAAACATTATTTCTTTTGGAGATGGTTTGTGGGATGTTACAACTGCTAAAAATTTAGACATCCATTTTGTAGGTGTAAATGATAAAAACATTTCAGACTTTAAAAAAATGAACATCAAACATCACATTAGTAATTGGACTCAATTTAATCTTAATGATACAGAAAAAAAACTAGGCATAAAATAATTCATTATAAAAAATCTACATACATGAAAAACAAAATTAACGCTGTTCATGAATTTCATACCGCTTTCGGTTTAGGTATTAAAAATACCCCTACAACAAACATTGATAAAGAAAGAAAACTGCTTCGTTACAACCTAATGAAAGAGGAAAATGAAGAATATTTAGAAGCTGCTGAAAATAATGATTTAGTAGAAGTTGCCGATGCTTTGGGTGATATGCTGTATATTTTATGTGGAACAATTATTGAGCATGGTATGCAGGATAAGATTGAAGAAGTATTTAATGAAATACAACGAAGTAATATGAGTAAATTAGGAGAAGATGGGAAGCCTATTTACCGTGAAGATGGGAAAGTTTTAAAAGGACCCAATTATTTTAAACCTAACATAGAACAAATTTTAAAAAAATAATTATTTAATTTTATTTACCTAAAATTTGATCTAACTCAAAGGTTAAAGTACGTACATTATTAACCATCTTAATAATAACCCCATTAGTGTCAACAATTACATGTGTAGGATATTGTTTAACTTTCAATTTCTTGGACATGTATTTTTTTTGCATTGGTATGGTTGGATATTTAAATGTTTTTGTTTTTAGAAATTTAATTAGCTTATCTTTTTCATCAAAGGCCAAACTAACGAAGGCTACTTTTTCATCTTTGTATTTATCTACTAGCTTATTTAACTCAGGAAATTCTTCTACACAAACCTTACAAGTAATAAACCAACATTTCAATACTAGTAATTTACCTTTTGTGTCTTTTTTATTATAAGACACACCATTTAAATCTACAAATTCATAAGCTGGAAGTCGTTTTCCTTCCATTCTAAAATAATGATTTGCATTAGTCGCTAAACTCTTTATTGATTTTTTAATTTTTACTTCAGAAGTGTTTTTTAAAGATACTAATTGATAAGAAAGTTCTCTTTTATCAACTCTTTTCATAGGTAAATAAGAACCTATTCTTAATAAATTTAAAAAAGCACCTTTACTAATATTTTCACCATTTTCATCAAGAGCTTTAAAAGTTGACATCAAATCAATATTCTTTTTTGAATATAAATCCCAACTCTTAAAGCTCTTTTGAACATCACTAGACTTTAAGTCTAATATTAATTTATTGTTTGTAACTTCCGATTCAGTTTTTACTTCAGCTAAATCATTTGTTTTCAAATAAGTATTTATACTAAAAAAGCTTATTCCAAAACCAGCTACAATAGATAACATTGTAAGCAGTATATTTTTCATTCTCTCCCATTTAAGTAATTATACTTTTAATATAATTAACTCTTTTTTGGAGAAAATATTTTATCCTTTTTATACTTTAACACTCCAATTATGAATATCTTCTCCTCTATTATATTGAATATTAAGTAGTTTTTCTTTAAAAATTGAAGCATATGAGTTTTCAATTTCTGGCAAATCATAATCAGTTTCCTTATACCCGAAACCAGCTATAGGAGAAATAACAGCAGCAGTACCAGCTCCAAACATTTCTTTTAATTCACCACTCTTTGCTGCTTCAACAACTTCTTTAACTGTTATTTTACGCACTTCAAATGGTATTTTATTATCTTCTGCTAATTGAAGTATACTTTTACGAGTAATACCATCTAAAATCCTATCACTTGTAGGGCTAGTTATTAAAGTATCGTTAATTCTGATAAAAACATTCATTGCTCCTGCCTCTTCAATATATTCATGTGTATTATCATCTGTCCAAACAACCTGATTATACCCTTTATCTATAGCTAACTGAGTAGGATAAAATTGAGCAGCATAATTACCTCCAGCTTTTGCAAAACCTACACCTCCGTTGGCTGATCTTGCATATTTCTCTTCAATTAGAACTGTTACTTTTCCAGAAAAATAAGCTCCTGAGGGCGCAGTACATATAATTAATTTATACTCATCAGCAGGTGATGCATGAAAACCTTCTCCTGTGGCAAACATAAAAGGACGAATATATAACGAACTTCCTTCATTAGTTGGTATCCAAGCATTATCAACCTTCAATAATTCTTTTAAACCTTTCATAAATAAATCTTCTGGAATTTCTGGTATTACCATTCTTTTAGCAGATATATTTAATCTCTTACAATTATCTAAAGGACGAAACAACAAAGTATTACCTTCTGTATCTTTATAAGCTTTCATACCTTCAAAAATAGATTGTCCGTAATGGAAAATTTTAGCAGAGGGATCTAAAGTTATAGGACCATAAGGTACTATACTAGGATTTTGCCATTTCCCATCTACATAATCACAGACAAACATATGATCTGAAAAAACACTTCCAAATTTTAAATCGTTAAAATCTACTTGACTAATTTTAGATTCTTTTATTGGTTGAATTTTAATATCCATAAAACTACTATTTTTATAATACAACAAAGTTACAAAAACAATAAGTATCAAAAGCATTACTTTAAGAGTTAAACAAATATACCTATCTTTGTTATTCTATATTTTTAAGCAACTGATTATGAAAAAACTACTAACTGCAACTCTTGTTGTTGCTACTCTATTTTTATCTTGTAAAACAGAAAAAAAAGAAACTACTACAGAAAAAAGCTCTCAAAAATCTGAATATGTATCTTTTGGTGAAAAAATTTCTAGTGATAATACTTTGTCAAAAACAGATGTTCTTGCTAAATTCCAAAATTTAAAATCTGGCGACACTTTAAATATAAAATTTGCGTCTACTATAAATGAAGTTTGTAAGAAAAAAGGATGTTGGATGAAATTAGATTTAGGAAATGAAAAGGAATCTATGGTACGTTTTAAAGATTACGGATTTTTCATGCCACTAAACTCTGATAAAAAAGAAGTTATTGTTAACGGTAAAGCTTTTGTCACTGAAACTTCAGTAAAAGATTTACAACATTATGCTAAAGATGCGGGTAAAAGCGAAGAAGAAATAGCAAAAATTACCGATCCTAAATACACATATGCTTTTGAAGCCGATGGTGTTTTACTAAAAAACTAATGAGAAGACCACTCATAATTTTGATATTAATTTCTCTTCTTTTTTCTTGTAAAAAAGAAGAGAAAAAGAATACAGAGTTAATCATGTATAAGCAGTCAGAAATGGCAGCTTTAATGAATACTATGTATCATGTTAATTTAGATTTAAAAGAAAAAATACTTAAAGGTCAAATACCTGATTCTTTTCCTGAAAGATATTTAAAAATACACACAGCTACATTAACAGATTCTACTGACAGAACATCTAGCTTTAAACAGTTTTCAAACCTCTATATACAAAATATGAAAAAAGTATATACTAGTTCTAAAGACTCTTTAACAACAAACTTTAATCAAGCTGTAAATAGCTGTATTGCTTGTCATCAAACTACTTGTACAGGTCCAATACCAAGAATTAAAAAGTTATTAATTAAATAATTTGAAAAGAGAAATAATTATAACCTCTGATGGTTCAACGACTATACATTTACCAGAATGGGATGAACAATATCATTCTAAACACGGAGCAATTCAAGAAGCTTATCATGTATTTATTAAAAGTGGTTTAGAGACTATCGAAAAAAAAGAAATTTCTATACTTGAAATTGGGTTTGGAACTGGATTAAATTGTTTAATTACTTTTTTAGAATCTAAAAAAAGCATCAATTATGTTGGTGTAGAGGCCTATCCTATTACAGGTAAAGAAATTGAAAGTTTAAATTACGTATCTACTTTAAAAGCAGAAAAACAAGCTATTCATTTTAACAAAATGCATAGTTGTTCCTGGGAAGTGAAACACCAAATTACTTCGAACTTCAGCTTATTAAAACAACAAAAAAAATTTAAAGAGATTAAAGATGAAGATACTTACAACTTAATATATTTTGATGCATTTGGAGCTAGAGTTCAACCAGAATTATGGACAGAAGAAATTTTTAATAAAATGTTTATTTCTCTAAAGAATGATGGTGTATTGGTAACTTATTCTGCAAAAGGAAGTGTTAGGAGAGCAATGCAAAAAGTTGGATTTATTGTTGAACGACTTCCAGGACCTCCAGGAAAAAGAGAAATGTTAAGAGGAACCAAAAGAAATTAATCTACCTTAAAACTCCACTCTAAAAATAATATTCGGAGTAAAACTCAAAGAGTATGTATCAATTGTATTTAAAGTAGCTTTAAAAGCATCATCATAAGAAACTTCACTTGTTCTTTTTAATATATTTTTTCTATTATAAATGTTTAAAAAAGAAATACCTACTTTAGATATAATCTTATTTTTCTTATCCCAAAAAAAATTATACGTAGCAGACGCATCTAACCTATGATATGCTGGTAAATTGGAGTTATTATACTTTTCTATCTCTAACCCATTATTAGGATTTAAATTAATCAAAGAACTAAATGGTAAACCCGCTTTATAAGTCCACCCCAAAGATAAATCCCAACTACTTAATTTAATTTGTTGTGCTATGTATAGTGAATTTGAAATATTAAATCCCCCATTAAAAGATTGATTACTATTAAAGCCATCAAAAGTAAGAGCGGTATTTCCTAAATTATAGCTAAACCAAGTATTTAATCTATTACTCCACTTTTTTCTTACTAACAAATCAAATCCTCTAATTAAAGCACTACCATTGAAAACTGTTTTACTGTAATTATTAAACCCAGAACTTAAAGAAGTTATTCCATTTATACTTTTATAGTACATTCCAAAATCAACTACCCATTTTTTATACTTAAATATACTTCCAAATGTAAATTGTTTACTTTGTAAAAGTGGGATCTCTTCATTATCAGAAAGAGCCCATAATTTATTTTCTAAACCAAAATCTGAAGTAAAAAACTCTACAATTTTACTGGTGTATTGCTGTTTTAATTCCGCTGAAGCATTCAACCAAAAATTAGGTGCTATTTTCAATTGAGTATATAATCTTGGTTCTGCAACAACTTTATTTAATGATGATAGGTAAGTTGTTCTTACTCCCATATCTACTATAAAAAAATCTTTGTTTTTATATTTATAACCCGTTAATATACTGTGGCTATTAATACTACCATCATTTTTATTTTTAGACTCAGAAAAAACAACAGTGTTTTTTTTCTCCAAATTAAAAAAAATGTTACTAAAAGCGTACTGATAGCCAATTAAAAAACTACTTTTTTTATTCAACTCTTTTGTTATCAAAAAATCAAAACTTAATTCATTAACTGTATTATCTTTATTTGTATAATCATATATAGTTTTTGCTCTATTTTTTTCTCGTTGATACCCTAAGGTATATTTTGCATGATATACATTTAAATTATGCTTCCAACTAGTATTCCATTTTGAATTCCAGGTAGCACCAAATCCATAATTTTTAATTTTTAATTTATCGCTTCTTATATCATTTATTTTAAAATTTTGCAATCTATAATCTAACGAGTTATGTATTAATATTTGTTGTAATGTTATTTTATTTTTCTCATTTAACTGGTATAGAAATTTTGTATTCATATCAAGAAAACTAAAATCATTTTTTGCTTCTACATAAGGTTGTTCTGCCAGTAAATTTCCTTTTGAAATACTTGTATTTTGAAACACTTTAGTAGAAATATTATTCATTGTAGGGGTTTTTAAAAAATCAGACAGTGAACTTCTAATAGATAATTGTATTCCTATTTTTTTTGTTAACGGTATTGTTGTGAAAGCATCAATTGCGGTCATATTTACCCCAAATCCAGTTGACTGTTTTTGAGGAACTTCATCCATGGAATTCATAGATATTACTCCAGCAATATGGTTTCCGTATTTAATATTAGAAGCATTTTTATAAACTGTTACCTTATCAATAATATTTGGATTAAATGCTGAAATAGAACCAAAAAAATGAGCTGTATTGTATAGTTTAATACCATCAAATAAAATTAAATTTTGATCTGGAGTTCCTCCTCTAATATGAATTCCTGCGGCTGTTTCTACAGGGCTTTGAATCCCTGGTATTTGCTGAGTACTTAATAATACATCTGACTCTGTTAAACCAGGTAAAACTCCACGTTTTTTGGGTCTCATAACAATAGAACCATCATCATTTTTAATTGTATTTGTTGAAAGGTAATTTGCAATAATTACTTCATCTAAAACATTAAGCTTTTCTTTTAATTTAACTTCTAAACATTTCTTTTTGTAAAAGTCGTTCCCTAACATAAGAATTGTTTTGTAACCTGCAAAAGACACCTGTAATGTATCATTAATTCTGATTTTCTTTAATTTAAAAAAACCATTAGAATCTGTTGTAGTTCCTATGCTCTGTTTATTTTTTAAAACAATAGTCGCTTGCTCCAAAGAATAATTTGTTAAACTATCTTTGATGTAACCACAAATATTTATTTTTTTAGAAGTATATTTTACAATAGAATAATAACGTTCATTTATTTTATTTATATAAACCCCTACCTTTTTTTCAATGCTTTGTAATAAGTCCTCTAAATTTTCACCATTAATAGGAAGTTCAAAATATTTATTATTTATTGTTTCTTCAGCATAAGAAAACTTTACATTATGCTTGCTTTCGATATTGGTAAGCACTGTTTTTAATAAGTTCTTTTTTTTTACTTTATTCTGGGTAAACACTGAACTTGCAACAAATAAAACAACTAGAAAAAAAAAACAATTTCGCATATAACCTATTTATAAAATAAAACTTCTTTCTCTTTAACTTCATACTTGAATCCCATAGTATCAGTTATTGCTACCAATGCTATGGTTAGATCAGAATTAGAAAAACTTCCTGAAAACCTTCTTTCTAAATCTATATTTTTTGTTTTTATTAAAACCCCAAAAACATCTTGTATCTTATTAACAACATATTTTAAAGGAGTATTATCAAAAGAAATTTCACCATTTTTCCATATTGGTTCAAAACTTTCAATATTCCAATTTTCGTAAGCTTCATTTTTAATTTGCCTAATAGCTTGATTTTTCACCAATATATGTTCCACTCCTTTTCTGCTAACCAATACTTTGCCTTCATAACACTTAACTTCTAAAAAGTTTAATTGCGAATTAACATTAAAAGCTGTTCCTAAAACTGATATTTCTCCTTCATTACTTATCACTTTGAACTTCTCCCCTTTTTTCACTTTAAAATAGGCTTCTCCTTTAAGAGTTACTTTTCTAGTTTTACTCCAAAGTTTCGGAGAAAATGACACTTTAGAATTGCTATTTAAAAGAACCTCGGAACTATCTGGTAAAAATACTGTTAATTGTTCTCCATACATTGTTGTAAACTCTTCTACTGAACTATTTTTCATTTGAAAAACTCCAAATAAAAGTAATATAGCAGCAGCAACACTAGCTCCCCAATAACCAATGCTTATTTTTTTAGTTTTATTCTTTTTTTCATTTCTTGTTTTATTTAAAAACTGATTGTACAATTCTTTTTCATTAGAACCAGGAACATAAAACTCTGAACTATATTTTGCAATTTTAGAATATGTTTCAAACTCTTTTCTTTGCTTTAATACAATTAATTCATCTTCAGAAATATCATTCTCCAGCCATTTAGCTAATAATATATTATATTTTTCATTATTCATAAACTAAATGATTTCTATTTTTTTTCGTAATTCTTTTAGTGCACTGCTCATTCTTTTTTCAACCGTTTTTATAGATATATCTAAAACATCAGCTATCTCTCTGTACTTTTTTTTATCTATTCTATTCATCAAAAAAACCTCTCGATCTTTATCCCTCAATTCAGCTATAGCTTGTTGTAACTTCTTTAGAAATTCTTTTTCTTCAAGTAAAAACTCAGGATCTTCATTTGTTGAATTAATAGGGTTTTGTAGTTTTTCATGTTCTAGAACTACCTTCTTATGAGAAAAAAAACTCATGAGTGAATTAAATGACATTTTATATAATAATGCTTTAACTGTATTAGGTATTATGTTTGAGCAATTCTTCCATATTTTCATAAATGCATCTTGCACAATATCTTCAGATAACGATACATCACCACATTTATAATAAATATAATTTCGCAGCGCTTTTATATTTGTTTTGTAAACCTCTTCAAAAACAATAGGATTACAAATTGACTTTTTATCACTAATCATACACAAACCAAGATACTGTATTTAGCTTTAAGTTTCAATTAGAAAAGATTTCTTTTTTTTAAGAAATCTTTTCTAAAATTATAGTTTTATTTTTTTTCTATTAATGAAATATCATCGATGGCTGCTGCCCCAACCATATGAATATACAGTGTATAATCTCCAGATTTTAAATCAACATTTAAATCTTTTGCATAACTAATCCACCCACTTGACTCAATTCTTGGTTCTAACTGTATAATTGAATTTTTAAAAGGATCTTTCTCTTCTTTTTTACTTATATACACTTTAAATACATATCCCCAACCGGTAAAGTCTCCTGGCCTATAATAATTAAATAAAATTTTACCTTTACCTTTTAATAATGGTACTGAAAGCTTAAAATCCTTTTTAGCTACCCCATCAAAAACACCTTTACAATTCCCCATATTCAACCCTAAAAACCTAGTATCATTACCTTTAAAATTGTACCCTTTCCAAGTTGTAAACGTTTTAGAAGTTCCGGTAAACAACCTTCCACAATGATTTTTATCTGCAGAAAGATTAACCACTGGTGTATTAGCTGTATAATCACTCTCTTTTGCTGTTAAAAAACCTTCATTGCTTTTTTCAAAAGAATATTTAAATAATTCTAACTTATTATCCTCTTCTGAATTTGGATTTACTATTTCATCATTTGAACATGATGTTAATATCATTACAGCCAATACTGCTGTTCCTAATAAATTTATTTTTTTCATTTTTAAAATTTTAGTTTTACCTTTTGATAGCATATCCAGCACCTTTACCAAGATCACTCATAGATATACTAAGTTTTATTATTTTTACTATTCTCTGAATTCTATTAATAAATAATTTCATAATCCCCCATTTTAAATTAATATTTTTTTTACCTAAACGTTTAGCTTCATATCTAATACTTTTATACTTCTTTTTACCCTATACTTTTTTAAAAAAAAATAAAATTTACTTTTTATTAATGTAAATAGATTGGTTTGTTTTACCTTCGAATTGTAATTTTTCAGAATAGAGTAAATGGAGTTTAAAAGAAGGTTTGGAAATAGAAAAAGAACAAAACCTAAAAAAGGATTGTTTTTTATAATATTATTAGCAATTGCTCTTTATTTATGGTTAAATGCAGAAAAACTTTTAGAAAGAATTTTATAAATGAAACCATTTAAATTTAAAGAATTCACAATACATCAAGATAAAACTGCTATGAAAATTGGCACTGATGCTGTTTTATTAGGAGCTTGGTGTTCACTAAACAATTATCCAGATACTATTTTAGATATAGGTTCAGGAACTGGTATTATTTCTTTAATGTTAGCACAAAGAAGTAATGCTTCTACTATAGATGCTGTAGAAATAGAAGCAAATGCATATGAACAAACAGTAGAGAATTTTGAGCAATCCGATTGGGGAGATCGCTTATTTTGCTATAATGCTCCTTTTACCGAGTTTGCTATTGAAATGACTGAAGAAGAAGAACAATATGATCTTATTGTTTCTAATCCTCCTTTTTACAATGATGAATTTGAAACAGCTGATTTAGCAAGAAATAAAGCACGCTTTACAACATCTCTTTCTTTTAAAGAATTAATTGAGGGAGTACGTAATTTACTTTCAAAGGACGGTTTATTTTCGGTAATAATTCCATCTAAAGAAGAAAAAGAGTTTATTAAAATAGCAAAATCAAATAATCTTTTTCCTAATAAAATATGTCACGTAAAAGGAAATGAAAACACAGAGTTTAAAAGAAGTTTGTTAGAGTTTTCTTTTATAGAATCTGATATTATACAAGAAGAATTAGTTATTGAAAAAGAAAGGCACCAGTATACTGATGCCTATATAAATCTTACCAAAGATTTTTATTTAAAAATGTAACTATTATAGTTAGTGTGTTTTATCTGAATAATTAAATTCTTTACTCAAAAAATCATTTACAATTTCATTAAACATTTTTGATTTATTACGAGGGGCTCCATGATTAGTACCTGGCATTATACATAATTGTGCAGTAGATAAGTTGCTAAATATCTCTACAGCATGTTTATTTTTAATAATGTCTCTATCTCCATTCATAATTAATACAGAAGCTTTAATTTTTTTCAACTCTAAATGGCTAATATTCGGTTGGGTTAACAACATTCTATCTAATTGTAATTCTGTTTTCCAATCTTTAGATGTATCACCTTTCATTATCATTGTTAATGTTTCTGCATGCATCTCTCTAACTTGCTCTAATGCCCAGCTATTAACAGCTGTAGTATCTGGTCGTAAATTAGCACCCATAGTTACTATTTTATTCACCTTAACCTCATTAGTTATTCCTATTTTTAAAGCTAAAATTCCACCATCACTCCAACCAAGAATGTTGACTGCATCTAATTTCAAATATTTTATAAGTTCCACAAAATCTTTTGTCATTTGTGTATAAGTTAAAGAGTCTGTTTTCAATTCAGATTTACCTTGACCTCTACTATCAGCTACAATTACCCTATATTTATCTTTAAAATAATCAATTTGATACTCCATTGCTTTTATATCTGCACCGCATCCATGAACTATTAATAAAGGTTCACCTTTACCGTATTCTTCGTAATAGATATTAGCTCCATTTATCTTTACATACTTCCCAACTGCAGAATTATTTCCATAAGGAGTATTAAATTTATCTTGTGCATTTATAATGCTAAACTGAAAAATTAAAAAAGAAAAAATAATTTTATGAAAGGTTGATTTTTTCATTATTGACTTTTGTTATTTGTGTTATGGTATTGTTTTTAATTAATTATATTAATAACCTGCAAAACTAGTAGGAAATAAATTAACTCCCTAATTCATTTAGGTTAAATTAACTTTACTTTATTGATTTTTATCTTTCTACTAAAAAATACTTTCTTTCTGTAGAAAGATAAAAACAGTTTTTCAATAGAAATTTCTCCCTAAGAATGTTACTTATTAAAAATAAAATAG
>NZ_QOCC01000023.1:98038-109985 GCF_003318185.1 Tenacibaculum sp. E3R01
CTATTTTATTTTTAATAAGTATTTACTATACTGTTTTTATGTAACTGTGATAATAAATGACTCAAAATTAGTGTACTTTTTATTGTTAATAATCTTTTGTAAGTTAAAGATTATTTTTTAAATCAATAAAAATTAACCTTTTACGCTCTCAGGATTATACCCTAAAAAAGGTACATCTTTCTCTTTAAAAATAATTCCATACTCCTCCAACTCCTTTAAAATAGGCTCATACACTTCTTTATTTATTGGCAACTGTACTCCTGGAGTAGTTATATCTCCATTCAAAATTCGTAATGCAGCCATGGCCACTGGTAATCCTACAGTTTTTGCCATAGCGGTATATGTTTGATCATCTCCTTTAATAATCATACTACTTTCAACCTGATGCTTATCTCCATCTTTCTCATAACCAAAAATATGGTGCATTACAATCATATCTTTATCTTCTTTTTCTAAAGTCCAAGAATCCATTAATATTTTTTGTAAAATTTGTGCTGGTGTTGCATTCTTTAAGTTTACTTTCTTCTCTGGATTAAAAATATCTAACTCTAAAAATTTATCCCACATTATATCATCTTGGTCAATTTTTAAATAAGAACGAAACTTTAACTCAACTGAGTCAGAAGGAGAGTATGCCAAAAATAAATTCGTAAAATCACGGTAACTCATATTTTCAGAATCCTCAATAGTATAAGAATCATCAGTCATTCCTAACTGAACAAATACATTCCAAGCTCTAGAAAAACCAACTTTACGTACCGTTCCTCTGTACATTGTTTCTATGTCTTCCAATCCATAAATACTTCTATACTTTAAAGAATCTCTATTAGCATAAGCTTCAAATTTCCCACTTCCATTAATCGTTAAAAACTCTGTTCTTCTAAACAATTTATGGTAAGGTATATATTTATAAGTCCCTTCTTGAATAAACATAGAAGCACCTCCTTGCCCTGCTAAAACTACATTTCTTGGATTCCAGGTAAACTTATAGTTCCATAAATTAGTATCACTCTCAGGCGCTACCAAACCTCCACAAAAAGATTCAAATAATAACATTTTACCTGAATCATCTTTAATTCTATCAATTACTTGCATAGCACTCATATGATCAATCCCTGGGTCTAAACCAATTTCATTCATGAAAACTAAGCCCTTCGATTTTACTTGGGCATCCAAAGCTTTCATCTCTTCAGAAATATAAGATGCAGTAACCATATGTTTACTATAAGTAACACAATCTTTTGCTACCTCTATATGGAAACGTGCAGGTAACATTGATATCACAATATCAGCTTTTTTTATCGCGGCTATTCTTTCCTCTTCTTTAAATACATCTAACTTAATTGCTGATGCATTTTTATGCCCATTAATTTTCGACAATGCATTTTCTTCTGATACATCTCCAATAGTAATATGTAGATTTTCTGTTGAAGACTTATC
Source organism: Tenacibaculum sp. E3R01 (assembly GCF_003318185.1). Lineage (NCBI taxonomy): Bacteria > Pseudomonadati > Bacteroidota > Flavobacteriia > Flavobacteriales > Flavobacteriaceae > Tenacibaculum > Tenacibaculum sp. E3R01. The sequence goes on from NZ_QOCC01000023.1 coordinate 99,479, forward strand.
TAACAAATATTTTATAAGCGAAGAACTAGATCTTCCAGCACCAATAATCAATATATTTTTCATCTATATAATGTACTTTTGTTCTTATTAATTTAGGGTAGCAATATCGTTAAAAAAGTTTAATTTTAAACAAAAACTTTAAAAATGTATAAAAATTTAACAACAGCTTCAGTTTTAGGAGCAGTAGCAGTGGTTCTAGGTGCATTTGGTGCACATGCTTTAAAAAATAAATTAAGCCCAGAAGCTTTAAATAGCTTTGAAACAGCTGTGAAATATCAAATGTATCATGCTCTTTTTTTATTATTCATAAATGTAAGTAATCAAATAACCACCTCCTTTAAGCATAAAATAAGTCTTTTAGTAATCATTGGTATTATTTTATTCTCTGGATCTATCTACGCTATCCAGCTACTAAGTGTTCCTGCTAAATATATTTGGTTCATTACACCATTGGGGGGACTATTATTAATTTTAGGTTGGTTTTTAACCTCTTTTTATTTTTTAAAGAAAGTTATTAAGAATGAATAGTTAATAAAATTTGCTGATGTATCAGGTGTTTTAACAAAAAGAACTATTTTTGTCCCAAATAAAACACAACTAAAATATTTTAAGATGACAAATCTTGATGCGAAAACGATTTCGATAGACAGCCTGGGTATTAAAGATGCTACGGTGCGTTATCAATTGACTTCAGACGAGTTGCATGATATTACTATTGAAAAAGAGCAAGGAGAAAATACTAGTTTTGGTGCATTAGCAGTCAAAACAGGTGAATTTACAGGACGTTCTCCTATGGATCGATTTATCGTTAAAGACGATATCACCAAAGATGAAATTTGGTGGGGAGATATAAACATCCCTTTCGATTCCGAAAAGTTTGATAAATTATACGATAAGGTTACTGCTTATCTTTCAAATAAAGAGGTTTTTGTTAGAGATAGTTATGCTTGTGCTGATGAAGACTATAAATTAAACATTAGAGTCGTAAACGAATATCCTTGGAGTAACATGTTTGCTTACAACATGTTTTTACGTCCAACGGAAGAAGAGTTAAAAGGATTCTCTCCTGAATGGACTGTCGTTAATGCTCCTGGATTTATGGCAAACCCTGAAGTAGATGGTACACGTCAACATAATTTTGCTATTTTAAATTTTAGTAAAAAAATAGCTTTAATTGGAGGTACTGGCTATACTGGTGAAATTAAAAAAGGAATTTTCTCTGCTTTAAATTTCATTTTACCTGTTGATAAAAACACATTACCAATGCACTGTTCTGCTAATATTGGAAAAGATGGTGATACTGCCATTTTCTTTGGTTTATCAGGTACTGGTAAAACTACTTTATCTACAGATCCAAACCGTAGTTTAATTGGAGACGATGAACATGGTTGGACTTCTGAAAACACTGTTTTTAACTTTGAAGGAGGTTGTTATGCTAAGGTAATTGACTTATCTCAAGAAAAAGAACCTGAAATTTACGGAGCAATAAAGCGTGGTGCAATATTAGAGAACATTGTAATGGATGAAAAAGGAGATGTTGATTTCCATAATACTTCAATTACTCAAAACACTCGTGTAAGCTACCCTATTTATCATATTGAAAACATTCAAAAACCATCAATAGGAAAGAATCCTAAAAACATTTTCTTTTTAACTGCTGATGCTTTTGGTGTATTGCCTCCAATATCTAAATTAACACCTGGTCAAGCTGCTTACCATTTTATTTCTGGTTATACAGCTAAAGTGGCGGGTACTGAAGCTGGAATTAATGAACCTTTACCAAGTTTTTCTGCTTGTTTTGGTGCTCCATTCATGCCTTTACATCCAACTCGTTATGCTGAAATGCTAAGTAATAAAATGCAAGAAGCTGGTGTAAATGTATGGTTAATTAATACAGGATGGACTGGTGGTTCTTATGGTACAGGAAGTAGAATGAAATTAAAGCATACGCGTGCTATGATTACTGAAGCTTTAGAAGGTAAGCTAGAAAATGTTGAATTTGTACAACATCCAATATTTGGATTATCAATGCCTACAACTTGTGAAAATGTTCCTGATGAAGTTTTAAATCCTAAACAAACATGGGCAGACAAAGATGCTTATGATGCTAAAGCAATGGAATTAGCTACTTCATTTAGAAAGAATTTTGCTCAATTTGAAGAAATGGCAAGTGAAGAAATTATTAAAGGAGGGCCAATAGCTTAACTTAAAAAATATAACAATTAAAAAAGCATCCTGTAAAGGGTGCTTTTTTTATGCAGAAATACTACTTATTTTAGCATTTATAAAAGAACAAAGAATGACAATACAAGGAAATATAGTTGATATTATTAATAGACGAATTTATAAGGGTGAAATTGAATGTAAAAACGGAAAAATAGTTACTATAAAAGAAGCTAATCATTCGATTGAAAACTATATTATCCCAGGTTTTGTAGATGCACATATTCATATTGAAAGCTCTATGCTAGTTCCTTCTGAATTTGCAAAAATTGCAGTAATTCATGGAACAGTTGCTACTGTTTCTGACCCACATGAAATAGCAAATGTACTAGGAATTGAAGGAGTTAATTTTATGATTGAAAATGGGAAAAAAGTCCCGTTAAAATTTAATTTTGGTGCTCCTTCATGTGTTCCTGCAACTTCTTTTGAAAGTGCTGGTGCAATCATTGATTCAGATGACATCAAAAAAATGATGGAAAACCCTGACATCAAGTATCTAGCTGAAATGATGAATTACCCAGGTGTTATATATGATGACACTGAAGTTCTAAAAAAAATAACTTGGGCTAAACACTACAATAAACCTGTAGATGGTCATGCTCCTGGTTTAAGGGGGGATGATTTAACTAAATACATTTCTGCTGGTATTTATACAGATCATGAATGCTTTACATACGAAGAAGCTTTAGAGAAGCTTCAGAAAGGAATGAAAATTATTATTAGAGAAGGTAGTGCTGCTAAAAACTTTGATGCTTTAATTGATTTACTACCTGATCATTTCGAAAACATGATGTTTTGCTCTGATGATAAACACCCAGATGATTTATTAGTTGGTCATATTAATGACTTATGTAAACGTGCTGTAGCTAAAAATATTGATGTTTTTAAAGTATTACAAGCTGCTTGTATAAACCCTGTGAAACATTATAATTTAGAGGTCGGTTTATTAACAGAAGGAGATGATGCCGATTTTATAGTGGTTAACGATTTAAAAGAATTTAATGTTTTACAAAATTATATTAATGGAGATTTAGTTGCTGAAAACGGAAAATCTTTTATTAAGTCCGTAGAATTTAAAGTTTTAAATAATTTTAATACTGATAAAAAAATTATATCTGATTTTGAGTTTCATTCTTCTTCTGATAAAATAAGAGCTATTGAAGCTTTGGACGGTGAATTAATTACCAACGAAATTGAAGTAAACTCGTTAATTAAAGAAGGCAACTTAGTTTCTAATATAAATAATGATGTATTAAAAATGACAGTAGTAAATCGTTATCAAAACTCAGAGCCAGCTATTGCTTTTATTAAAAATTTCGGATTGAAAGAAGGTGCTATTGCTAGTTCTGTTGGCCATGATTCACATAATATTATAGCTGTAGGTGTTTCAGATGAAGCTATTTGTAAAGCTGTAAACCTTTTAATTGAAAACAAAGGTGGTATTTGTGCAGTTTCAAATACTGTTGAAAAGCTAGTACCCTTACCTGTTGCTGGAATTATGAGCGACAAACCTGCTAATGAAATTGGAAAGGCCTATGCTGAGTTAGATACCATAGCAAAACAACTAGGGAGTAAACTTCGTGCTCCATACATGACATTATCATTTATGGCGTTACTAGTTATTCCTTCTTTAAAATTATCTGATAAAGGATTATTTGATGGAAACACATTCAAATTCACTTCTCTTGAAGTAAAATAGAAAATAATAAAATTCATTTTAAAACAAAAGCTTGTTTAACTAAAAATTAAACAAGCTTTTTATTTTTACCAATTTAAAAGGATTCCTTTCCCTCCACAAACCTTGCTTCCAAGCACCTCAATATCTACATTATAATTCAAAGTTTTATTAGTAGGATCGGAGTTTAAAATTATTTGTGTTTTACCTGTCCCCACAGCCCCACTAATTTCAACAGGTAAAGGATCCATTAATTCTAAAAATCTAGTTCCAATTGTAACTCCTGCAAATTTAGCAGTAACAGTAATATTCTCTTGAGTTAAATCTAAATTATAGGTAAGTAATAATGGGCCAAATTCTCTTGAACCACCATGTTGACCTGATAATTGCTCTATGTTTACTGGATAATTTGTAGTTTGCTCTGACATAATAATTAGTTTTAAAGTGTTTATTACTTAATTTTTTCTTAAAAGTACCCTAGCTATTTAATGTTTTAGAAAAAAAAGGTACAAAAACATCAATTTTGTGTATAAGAATACGAAACCATAGAACTAATTTCATGAAGTATCTAATAATATTAAATTACCTACCAAGCTTATATAAAAACAACATGCTCTACCTTATTAAATTATCAATAAAATGAATATTTTAAAAATATAATAATACTTTAGTGCCACAAAATCACATCATGAAAAAAATAAATCTTTTAAGTTTTTTAATCTTAATTTGTTTAACAAGCTGCACAGACATAAAGAAAGAAGAAAAAGTAAGTAAAAAATATGCAGAAGAGCCACACTCTTTTTCAAAACCTAACCAAGCGGTTATTACCCATCTGAATCTAGATATTAATGTTAATTTCAATTCAAAACAAATTGAAGGAACTGCAACATATAATATCACTAGCAATGAAGCTTCTGAGATTATCTTAGACACCAAGTTTTTAGAAATTAAAAACGTGCTAGCCGACAACAAAGAAGTGAAATTTTCTCTTGGAGATTTTAATAAACAATTAGGGAAAGCTTTAAAAATACCTATTACTTCAGCTACAAAAACTATCACAATACATTATAATACTACTAATAAAACAGAAGCTTTACAGTGGTTAACACCTCAACAAACTGCAGATAAAACTGATCCGTTTTTATTTACACAAGGGCAAGCTATTTTAACCCGTACTTGGATACCAATACAAGATAGTCCGCAAATTAGAGTTACCTATAACGCAACTGTAAAAGTACCATCTTCATTGATGGCTGTAATGAGTGCCGAGAATCCTAAAGTAAAAAATGAGGATGGTATTTATACATTTAAAATGAAACAAGCTATTTCTCCTTACCTAATTGCACTTTCTGTTGGTAATATAGAATATAAAGCTGTTAGTAATAGAACTGGTATTTATGCTGAAAAATCTGTGTTAGATAAAGCGCATGAAGAATTTTCAGACATGGAAAAAATGGTTGCTGCTGCTGAAAATTTATATGGTGATTATGACTGGGAACAGTTTGACGTTATTGTTTTACCTCCTAGTTTTCCTTTTGGAGGAATGGAAAACCCTCGTTTAACATTTGCAACTCCAACTGTTATTGCTGGAGATAAAAGTTTAACCTCATTAATTGCTCATGAGTTAGCACATTCATGGTCTGGAAATTTAGTTACAAATGCTACCTGGGATGATTTCTGGTTAAATGAAGGATTCACTGTTTATTTTGAGCTACGTATTATGGAAGCTTTATACGGAAAAGACAGAGCCAACATGTTAGCACTTATAGCTAAACAAGATTTAGAAGATGAGCTAGAAGGCTTTAAAGATTCTCCTGAAGACACTAAATTAAAATTGAACTTAAAAGGACGTAATCCTGATGACGGAATGAATAGCATTGCTTATGATAAAGGATATTTATTTTTAAGAACTTTAGAAGAAACTGTAGGTAGAGAAAAGTTTGATGTTTTTTTAAAAAATTATTTTAAAACTCACGCCTTCTCTACAATGACTACTGAAAAGTTTATTACTTATTTAAATGCAAATCTTTTAGAAAAAAATCAAGTTGAATTTAATACAGAAGAATGGATTTACAAACCTGGAGTTCCTAAAAATCAATCAATAATCACTTCTGATAAATTTAGTAATGTAGAAAAAGTGTTATCTGAGTTTATTAACAAAAATAGGATTGATGCTACTATTACAAAAAACTGGACAACACAAGAATGGGTTCACTTCATTCGTAATTTCCCTAAAGAAATTACAGTAGAACAATTAACAACACTTGATACTACCTTTAATTTAACAAGCTCAACAAACTCTTACATTGCTATGGTTTGGTTTGAAAAAGCCATAACGCATAATTATAGAGGTAATAATGTTGATGCTACTATTGAAGCTTTTTTAACTAACGTTGGTAGACGTTGGTATGTATCAACTATTTTTAAAGCGTATAAAAACAGTAGCAAAGTAGATGAAGCATTAGCTATATATAAAAAATCACGTGTTAACTATCATTCAGTAACCGCAAATACTATTGATGACATGTTAGGATACAAAGAATAACATTCAGTAAAATAATACCACAAAAAAACTCAGAATTTAAAATTAAATTCTGAGTTTTTCTTTAAAGTAAAACGCATAAACTCACTTTTTATACAGTTTCCCTAGTTCCCGTTTTTTCTTGGATTTAAAACCCCAGCGGTAATAGTATAAATTGGCCCTTCTTGAGCAAATCCAAAAATACCATATTCTCCACCTTCATAAATTTGATTTTCTCTTTCCCCAAAAGGCACCTTTGCCCAATTTATAACATCTGCTTCAGAAACAGCTATTGTTCTACTAGGGTAAGATGGATCAGTTGGGCAAAAAATTTCAACTGTAAAGCTTCCTTCTAAACCATTTTCTGGTATTAAAAACCAAGTTGGAGTTGCTGGTGCTTGTTTCCCTTCTTGTGGTGGTATTGGTAAAGCAACATTTTCATTTACTGGGAAAGATCCTTCACGTAATGATCCGTTGCATACACCTACAATTTTACAACATAATTTATCTCTATCTGCTGCTCCTGGATCATTTTGACTTAAAACTGATAATTGAAATACTTTTGACATAATTTCTGTTTTTTTTTAGTAAACTAAACTGTCTAAAAATTGTCTTTACAAATAAAATGAAGTCATCTTAAAATATCTGATTTACAGATTACTCTTAAATAAAAAAATTCGCAATGACTTTAATGATGAATTTTTAGGCAGTTTCATTATTATTAATAATTAATTTTAAACGGTAGCCGTAGCCTTAACATCTAATGTTATATTTAAATTACCCTGAGCCCAAACCACTCCTTCTAATGGTTTATCTTCTTTATTTAATAAACTGTATGGTTCACCATCATTTAAAGTAAATTCAAAATTATAAGGCCCTCCCCAATTTAAACCTGCATATACTAAAGAATAGTTTCCTGCTGGTATTTTTACAGTGATAGCTCCACTTAAATCTTTTGATGTACCTCCTTCTGGTTGATATGTACCTGAAAAAGTTCCATTTTCACTTGCTTCTACATTGATATCTAAATCTACTGCATGAAAATTCCCACTTTGTATATTACATATTTCATAACTTTCGCTTCCATTCACAGCAAAAAGAACAAGTTGATTATCACATTTTGTTATGTTAATTGTATTTGACATAATTTCTTTTTTGGGTTAGTAATTAAATTCGAAAAATTGTAGTTAACTATTATTTCTAATTCAAAATTACTTTAGAAGTACCCTAGAAATATAAAAAATGGAATAAGACAAGAATTCTTTTCCACAAAGGAAGAAAAGTATGGAATGGAGTATTAATTATTATATGTTTTACACTTTATAGTTTGATATAAATACCATCAATGATGTAAGATTAATTTGTTAGCTAACCAATACCAATAGATTGCTTCTTTCGTACCTCAATCGCAATGACTTTTTTATATTTTCGCAAAGCTTTTAATCCTAAAATGTATTATTAGGAACAATTAAGATGTTATTAAAAGACAAATTCACATCTACAATGAGATTGTAGATGGCACTATTTCAACGTACGGACTTTTTTTATTATATCTTTATAACGCTCACTTAAGGTAACATGGTGATCGCCTTGTAATAAAATAAGATTATCAGAAGGTACAATCTCTAGTATTTTCTCCATGTTTACAATGAAGTTTCTATGTGTTCTGCAAAAAATAGACGAATCTAATAGCTTTAAAATTTTAGTTAATGAAATTAAAATGACAAACTTTTCTTTTTCTGTAATGATATTACAATACTTCTCTTCAACTTCAATGTAAATAATATCAGAGAGTAATACCTTTTTTAACGACTTCCCTTTTTTAATAAACAAGTAATCGCTACTTATAACAGTATCTTCTTCTTCGTCTAAAAAAACATCATTTTGATCATAAAATTTTTCTACTGCCATTTCAATAGCATATAAAACCTCTAACTCATTAAAAGGTTTCATTAAATAACTAAACGGTTGAGTTAGCTTTGCTCTTTCAAAAATTTGACGATCGGTAGAACTAGTTAAAAAAACAAATGGTTTTGTTGCTTCAGGAACAATACTAATGGTTTCTGCAAAAGAAATACCGTCAGCTACTCCATTTAAAAAAATATCTATGATAACAATATCTACCTTTACCTGGTAAAATTTAGTTAATGCTTCTTTAAAGTTTCTAGCAACTCCAGTAATTACATAATTATTGGCTTCTAGCACTTTAATTAAACGATCACTTTCTGCTGGAGTATCTTCTATAATAAATACATTAACATTATCCATTATCTTGTTTTTTAGGTAAAGATACAATCATTTTTGTACCTACACCTAATTCACTTTCTATAGAAAATTTTCCATTATTTTTTTTAACCATTGTCTTACATAATTGCAATCCTAATCCAGTACCTATAACATCTTCATGTTCTTTTTTAGATAGTAGCAACGTATCTTCTAAAAGCTTTAAACGAGTTTCATTTGTCATTCCCATACCCGTATCTTCCACTATTAAATCGCAGTAACCTTTATGTTCATTTCTTGAATATACTTTAATCTCTCCATCTTTATTAGAAAACTTTATGGCATTATCTAACAAATTTCTAATAATTAACTTTAATGACTCTTGATCTGCTAAAACAAGATCTTTTTTAGACACCTTATTTTCAAACTGAATGTTTTTTTCAAGCATTAAAGGTTTATAATTATAAGCCATTTGCTCCACCATAAAAAACAACCGAGTAGATTTTATTTCGAAATAAACTTGTTTGGTTTGCGACAACGCCCAATGCAATAAGTTATCTAACAACCCATACGCCCCGTTAACAATAGCACTATTTTTCTTTAATAAATTACCCAATGCATCAATATTTTTAGAAGCCAAATTATCTAACAAAACAACATTACTACTTTTTAAAGCATTTACTGAAGAACGCAAATCGTGACTAACAATAGAAAAAAGTTTGTCTTTTGTAGCATTTAAAGCATCTAAATCTTCTTTTTGATGTGCTATAATTTTATTTCGTTTTACTTTTTCTCTATAAAAGTAAACACTAGTTAATAATAAAATTAACAACACAATAGCGGCATATAAAAGCTCTTTTTTTTGTGCTTCTTTAATTTTATTTTCAGCTTCTAAAAAAGTAACCTCTTTTTGTTTTTCTTTTACTGCAAATTCTTTCTCTTTTTTAGCTACTTCGTAAATTCTATTTTGATTATTTAAAGAATCCTTCCATTTTTCAAATTCTTTTCTATATACCAACGCTTTTTGATAATTTTTACGATTTTCTTCTACTACAGCCATATTTTTTGCTGTTAACCTTTTTTGATCATAAACTAAGCGTTTTTGATTCTCAGTATAATAAGCTAATGTTTTCTGATTTTTTAATTCTTTAGCTAAAGAATATGCTTTTTCAAAATAAGGGATAGCTAAATTATCTTTGTATTGTTCGTAGTAAAAATTAGCTATATTTATGTAAGAAACAACTAATTCTGAAGTGTCTTTTTTTTGTTCAGATATTTTAATTCCTTTTACTAAATATGATTCAGCTTTATCAAACTTTTTAAGATGTAAGTAGCATAAACTCAAATTACTCAACACACTTCCTTTATCTACACCTAAAAACTCATTAAACCCTTCTTTTTCTACTTGCCTAAAATATAATATAGCCTTATTAAACTCTTTTTTTTCTAAAGCTATTGTGCCTAAAAGCATTTGAGTATTCTGATAAAACTCAAATGTATTTGAGATATTAAAAAACTCTTTTCTTGCTTCTTTAAATATTCTTTTTTTATAAAAACTATACCCTCTTAAAAAGTAACAATATTCATTTAATTCGAAGTCATTTTGAGTAGTCAATAATTTTGAAGAATATACTAAAACTGAATCAAACTTACTTTCTAAAAAATAAGTCTGAACTTTACTAAATATTTTATTGCTATTGAATTTTTCTGTTTTCTTTTGTACTTGTTCAAAAAAGACCTTCTGTTTATTATTTATCTGAGATAATAATAACTGGTTAAAAAAAGCAAAAAATATTACAAATTTGATTTTAACACTCATTTACTAAATTTTCAGCAATTTAGTAAATTTAAAAAACAAATAAAGG
>NZ_QOCC01000023.1:110017-209104 GCF_003318185.1 Tenacibaculum sp. E3R01
CCTTTATTTGTTTTTTAAATTAAGATATTTAGCCTCCCATTGGATCTTTAACAGCAGTTTCTGTTCCTCTAGATCCTTCAGGGTCTTCGTCCCATAGATATGTTTTTATTTTGGTAATTCCCATAGATTTATAATCTTGATCTTTAACCTTAAAAGTAATACCATAAATATGAAATGAATTATCAGGAGTTGGTGCTTTATCAACCCCAATATAAAAAGCTAATTTGTTTGAGTTAGTTTGTAATTGATTTATAGTAAAAGTTTTGTTCTCTGTTCCAAAACTAGCTGGTAAAAACACAAATGTAGATACATTTATAAATCCCTCTTTATCAAAACTAGCCATTGTTACCGGTGCTACAGGTCTTGATTTACTTACATCTTTACCAAAATCAAACGCTAATGGGTTTGCGCTTTGGGTTATTTTTGTTATTGTTTTTCCAGGTATAGGAATCATTGGTTGAGTACTCATAATTTTAAAATTTAAGGTTAGTATTTATTATTTTGTTTTCTTAGTTTAAAGAAACAACAAAATAGTAAACTATAAAAAAAGAATGAGTTTAAAACCTTATTTTTTTGGTATAAGTTGAGAAATTATTGGAACGGAATAAATTCAACATACCAAAAACGTGAATAAAATGTTTAAACACTTTATTCACGTTTTATAAAATTAATTTATTTGCTTAATTAGCAACATTAATAAATGGATCCCATAAGTAAAAACCTAAATCAGCTCCATGCTCATCTAATAATTGAAAAGTAATATAGTACTGTACATTTCCTTTTTTAGTTAACATTCCTGCAAAACAATAGTTTTGAAACTCTACTGGGTTAGGAGCAACAGTTGCACTACCCACATATAAATCAATGTCAATATCTAAAGAAATTGGATCTATAATACCACTAGCAGAACTAGAGTTCCAATCCATTAATATAACATTATTTCCTGTTCCTCCCCCTGGACAAGTAATCATCCAACGAACAGTATCTCCAACATTAGCAGTTATTGTTAACTCTGATTTTGCTTGGTCATTTACTACGTAGTTATTTGCTGTAATCATATAAATATAAGCATCAGATGTACCATACGACCCTAAAGATGTAGGGTTTGTTTTTGTTCCTTTTTTTAATTTTCCTGACGCTACCGCTTCTTGTAAAGATACTGCGTCAACTACTGTTAAAATATCGATTGTATTAGACATAGTTATTAGTTTTAAAATTCCTACTCATAAGGCTTTTCGGATATCGCCTCGTTTTTTATAGTGGGTACTGCTCCACAAGTTTGGTTTTTAAAAGAAAAAAATAACTAGCTAGTGTTTATGTTTCTCGAAGTAAAATTAGGTAACAAACCAAAACAAAATAATTAAAACCCTATAAAACAGGCATTTTCGGCTATAAGAAAAGGAAAATTGAGGATATAGCTTTTAAATCGACAGATTGTTTCGTCGTACCTCCTCGAAATGACATATATAATCGTCATTACGAATGTAGCCTAGCGAAGTGAAGTAATTTTTCTAATCGAATAGCAGGTGCTTTGTTGTACTTCCTCACAACGACATGTATAATCGTCATTACGAACATAGCCCAAGCGAAGTGAAGTAATCTTCTTAATAAGAATAGCAGATTGTTTCGTCGTACCTCCTCGTAATGATGTATATGTAAGTACCCATAGGTAACTTATCAATAATAACTAATCGTTATTTTAATGTACGCACTTTTTTTATAACTCCTCTATATTTTTCACTAAGAGGTACTTTATGTTTTTTATCTAGTATAATAAGGTTATCAACAGGAATAATCTCTTCAATTTTTTCAATATTAACGATAAAGTTTCTATGAGTTCTACAAAACAATGAATTATCTAAAAGTTTTAAAATTTTTGTGAGTGATATTGATATCACAAACTTTTCTTTTGCTGTAACTATAGAACAGTATTTCTCTTCAACTTCAATAAAAATAACATCATTAATATGTACTTTTTTTAAACTCTTTCCTTTTTTTATAAAAACATAATTTTCACTTATAATTGTTTCTTCTTCCTCATTCAAAAAAGTATTGTCTTCTGTATAAAACATTGAAACAGCCATTTCAATAGCATACAAAATTTCTAACTCGTTAAATGGCTTCATCAAATAACTATAAGGTCTTGTTAATTTAGCTCTCAAAAAAAGTTGTCGGTCTACCGAGTTAGTTAAAAACACAAAAGGTTTTGCTGTTTCAGGATTGGCTTGGATCATTTCTGCAAACGCAATTCCATCAGGACTACCATTCAAAAAAACATCAATTATAACAATATCTACTTTAACTTTATGAAATAGAATTAAAGCTTCTCTAAAGCTTTTAGCTACACCAGATATAGAATAACTATTAGCTTCAAGAAATTTTACTAATCGATTGCTTTCTGCGGGGGTATCCTCAATAATAAATACATTAATATTATTCATTGAGTATCTGTTTTAGATAAAATTTACTATTACAAAAAGACCGATTTTTTAACCAAATTCATTAAAAAAGGTTACAAAGCATTAAAAATCAAGTATAAAACAAGGGGAGAAAGGAATAGAAAAATAGCTTCTATAAATTAGACTCGAAAAGTTATTTTTTTTAAAAGACGTACAACCTCAACATACAACCAAATTAATGTTATTAGAAAGCCCCAAGTAGCCAACCATTCTCTTTCTTTAGAAGCTTTACCAAGGTATCTGTGTATATAATCAAAATCTAATAACAAACTCAACGATGCTACAATAGCTGTACAAATATTAAAAGCAATAGCAAACCTTGAATTGCCTGATAAAAAGAAAACACTAATTCCAAACCACCAAAATATCCATCTTATAAAATACAGCAAAAATATAGTTACAGATGTGGTTATTATAGCTGATCGAAACGCCTTAGTAACTCTAATCACTCTCCATTTATATAAAAAGAACATTACAAAAAATGTAAGTAAAGTAACACCATCAGCCTGAAAAGGTAAATTAGGAATCTGTTTATGAGCATACGCACTAATACCTCCTAAAAAAAATCCTTTTGCCAAGGCATAAATGGGTAATAAATATTTTGCTGCATTATGTTTATAAGAAATATATACGCTACAAAAAACAGCTACCAAAGCTCCAATAGACATGTACCATGTTACTACTACTCCACTAAAAAACAAATGCCAGGTATAAAAAGCAGTACAACATACTAATACTAACATGAAAAGGGTTTTTGTTATAATCTCTTCTAAAGTCATTTTATTTGATGAATAACTTTTTGACTTCTTCCAAAAGTAATTGGTAAATGCAGGATTTGAAGTTCTAAGCCCGAATACACTCATTAAAAATATATTTGATTAGTTTTGTGCATGTACAAAGTACAATAAAATTTGAAGACAGAAAAAATCATATTAGGTATTGACCCTGGAACCTCTATCATGGGGTTTGGTATTATTAAAATCATTGGTAAAAAAATGGAATTTGTTCAAATGAATGAATTACTATTAAAAAAATATGACGACCATTATTTAAAATTAAAACTCATTTTTGAACGTACTATAGAGTTAATAGATACTTACAACCCTGATGAAATTGCATTAGAAGCTCCTTTTTTTGGCAAAAACGTTCAATCAATGTTAAAACTTGGACGTGCTCAAGGTGTAGCTATGGCTGCAGGTTTATCTAGAGAAATACCTGTTACTGAATATGCACCAAAAAAAATTAAAATGGCTATTACGGGTAAAGGAACAGCAAGTAAAGAACAAGTTGCTTTAATGCTTAAGTCGTTACTTAATTTGAAAGAGTTACCTAAAAACTTAGACGCAACTGATGGTTTAGCTGCTGCTGTTTGTCATTATTATAACTCTGGAAAACAAATTGGAGGAAAAAATTATACTGGATGGGCAGCTTTTGTAAAACAGAATCCTAAAAAAATAAATTAACTAATATTTATAATGGCAGGAATTTATTTACACATTCCCTTTTGTAAGCAAGCATGTTTTTATTGCGACTTTCACTTTTCAACTTCCTTAAAAAAGAAAGATGAATTAGTTCATTGTTTAATAAAAGAATTAGTACTAAGAAAAAACGAATTACAAAACGAAATAATAGAAACTATCTATTTTGGAGGAGGGACCCCTAGCCTATTAACAGCTAGTGAAATTGACCAACTTCTTAATGCCATTTATAAAAATTACAATGTAATAGAATCTCCTGAAATTACATTGGAAGCAAACCCTGATGATTTATCTAAAGAAAAAATAGAAGAATTAGCAAAATCTCCTATTAATAGATTAAGTATTGGTGTTCAATCTTTTTTTGAAGAAGATTTAAAAAGCATGAATCGCGCTCATAATTCAAAAGAGGCAAAAGAATGTTTAGCTATAGCTACTCGCCATTTTGATAATATTACCATCGATTTAATTTACGGAGTACCAAATATGAGTACTAAACGATGGAAAGAAAATTTACAAATTGCTTTTGATTTTGGAATTAATCATATTTCATCATATGCCTTAACAGTTGAACCTAAAACTGTATTAGATAGTTTTGTGAAAAATGGAAAGTATCCTGAACCTGATGAAACCGAAGCAAAAGAGCATTTTAATATTTTAATGGAGGAAACTTCTAAAAATGGATTTGTTCATTATGAAATTTCTAATTTCGGAAAACCTGATTACTTTTCAAAACACAATACAAGTTATTGGCTAGGTAAAAAATACATTGGTATTGGTCCTTCAGCTCATTCTTTTAACAATACTCATAGAAGTTGGAACATTGCTAATAATGCTAACTACATTAAAAACATACAACTTGGAAACTTACCTAACGAAGTTGAAAAACTAACCAAAGAAGATCAATTTAATGAATATTTAATGACAGGTCTTAGAACAATTTGGGGTGTTTCTTTAACTAAGATAAAACAAGATTTTGGTGACGTTTTGTATAAAAAATTAATTACAAACTCTCAAAAGTTTATAAATGAAAAATTATTACTAATAACTGTTTCGAAAACAGGAAACGAAGTATTAAAAACTACCCAAAAAGGAATGTTCTTAGCAGATGGATTAGCTAGTGATTTATTTATAATTTAAGTATCTTTAGCCCATGATTGCAACTATTAAACATCGTTTAAAAGAGTATACCATTGATTTATCTAACCCATTAGATATTTCAATTCCTATAAACATTTCTAAACAAAATATTAATGCTTGGTATTTAGAAGAACCTGAAATATCACCTGTTTCAACTGATAATTGGGTAGGAAGTGTTGCTGCAGGTTCAGCAGTGAATTTTAATAACATTGCATTTAATCCGCATGCACATATAACACATACTGAGTGTGTAGGACACATAACTAAAGATGTGCATTCAATAAATAAAAATTTACAAAAATTTTTCTTTATTGCAGAAGTGGTGACGATAGCACCTGAAAAAAAATCTAATGGCGATCAAGTAATCACATTACAACAACTTCAAAAAGTATTAAAAAACAAAACATGTGAGGCTATAGTAATTAGAACACTCCCTAATTCAGAAGAAAAAAGATCAGCTAGATATTCTAATACAAATCCTCCATATATGTTAGAAGAAGCGGCTGTTTATTTACAAGAAATTGGGATTAAGCATTTGCTAATAGACCTTCCTTCAGTTGATAAAGAAAAAGATGAAGGAAAGTTATTAGCGCATAATGCATTTTGGAATACGAAGGGAATCATTCGTTTTAATGCTACCATAACAGAATTTATTTACGTTCCTAATAGTATAAAAGATGGAACATACTTTTTAAATCTTATGATTGCACCTTTTGAGAATGATGCTTCTCCAAGCAAACCAATTTTATATAAACTGGTTTAAAGTGTGTAGGTCTAGCGATTATCGTTTGTAATAAAAAAGCTATTACAATTAAAAGGTAAATAGGTATCATAAACATACTTATATAATTTTTTCTATTTGTTTGTATTATTACTGTAAATGTTTCTTTTTAGTGACTTCTATCTATTTGGCGAAATTTACTTTATGTTTCATCTACACTTCAAAAATAGCACAACTATTCAAATTCAATTTACAATTTAAGTTGAAAGGTAAATTACTATCGACGAATTGAATACAATTACCTTTTAAGTCGAAATACCTTTCGATAATTTACATTAAATACTAGTTTTATTTTCTTTGATTTTTACTTAACTAAATCAGTATTACTTATCTAAAATCAATATAAAGAAGAAATTAATAACCATCATTTGTAAAAGCTATTCCTTTTTTTTATAGTTTTACGGCATAATTATATAGAAAAATGACAATTTATAATACATATAAGCAATGTAAATCATCTGTTAGGCACAGAAGATATCGGGCTATTAATGTATTATGATTATATGAAAATAAAATATTACTATTATAAAAAGTCCGACTTCACAGTCGGACTTTTTACTTTTATATCACTTCCAAACAACTAAATTTATAACACTATGAAAAAATTGTACTTCAATTATTTAGACACATTTAAAGGCCTCTCAAAAGAAGTTTGGTGGTTGGCCTTAATTACGCTCATTAATAGAGCTGGAACAATGGTTATTCCATTTTTATCGTTGTATTTAACCAAAAGTTTAGAATTTACCAAAATCGATGTCGCTTGGATTATGAGCTGTTTTGGACTAGGTTCAGTAGCAGGGTCATGGTTAGGTGGTAAATTAACGGATAAAATTGGATACTATAAAGTAATGAAAGCTAGTTTGCTTTTAACAGGTTTATTATTTATAGCATTACAATTTGTTGATACTTTTTCAGGGTTTTGTATTGGTATATTTTTAGTAATGCTAGTTGCTGATACTTTTAGACCAGCAATGTTTGTTGCATTAAGTGCCTACAGTAAACCTGAAAACAAAATACGTTCAGTAACTTTAATTCGTTTAGCGATAAATCTAGGTTTTTCAGCTGGACCAGCGGTTGGAGGAATTATTATTACCTCATTAGGGTATAGCGGACTTTTTTGGGTAGATGGTGTTACTTGTATTTTAGCTACTATTTTATTAATAAATGTATTACATCCTAAAAAATCAAAAGTCGTTGATGAAGTAAAAGTAGAAAATCCAGTATCAGTTTTCTCTGATAAAGCTTTCTGGATCTTTTTTGTGAGTATGTTTATGTTCGGGTTTATATTCTTACAGTATTTTTCAACAATGCCTCTATATTATAAAGATGAACATCATTTGTCTGAATTAAAAATTGGTTTACTTCTAGGGTTAAATGGTTTTATAATATTTGCCCTTGAAATGCCTTTAATTGCGTGGCTGCAAAAAAGTAAATACTCAAAAGAGTTTTTAATGTTTTTTGGATTGTTTTTAACCGGCTTAAGCTTTTTAGTATTAAACCTTACTGGCTGGATAGGTGTATTAATAATAGGTATGTTACTTATGACTATTGGTGAAATGATAGCCTTTCCTTTTTCAAATGCATTTGTAATGGATAGAGCTAAAAAAGGAAATCAGGGAGAATATATGGCATACTATAGCATTGCTTTTTCAGCATCTCATATATTTGGTCATAATGCAGGATTACAATTAATTGACAAATTAGGTTTCGATAGTACATGGAGTATCATGACAGGCTTATCAATTGTAGGAATGTTAGCGCTTCTACTATTAATGCGTGTAATTAAAAAAGAAAAACATGAACTTAAACCAAGTAACTCTGCCTTCAACTAATGTTGATAAAGCAGTAATTTTTTACACAAAACTAGGCTTGCATCTTATTGTAGATGCAAGTCCTAGATATGTCCGTTTTGAATTACCTAATGGAGATAGCACACTATCTATTCATAAAGTTGATCACATTGCAACAGAAAATATTCCTATAATTTATTTTGAAGATGAAAACCTTGATGCTCTTGTAGAAAAACTACAAGAAAAAGGTATAGAATTTTCTCAGTTGCCTAAAAGTGAAACTTGGCTTTGGCGTGAAGCTCACCTAGAAGATCCTGATGGAAACAAGCTTATTTTATATAAAGCTGGAAAGAATAGAAAAAATCCGCCTTGGAGAATTAATTAGCAGTAAGAAACTTTATATTTGAACTCTTAAAAGAAGATTAAAAAAACTACCTAATGAATATTCAAGACGCACAAAAACAAGTAGATAATTGGATTAAAAATCATGGAGTTCGTTATTTTAACGAATTAACCAATATGGCACAATTAACAGAAGAAGTTGGTGAAGTTGCCCGAATTATTGCGCGTAGATATGGAGAACAAAGTGAAAAGGAAAGTGACAAAGAAAAAGATTTAGGAGAAGAGCTAGCTGATGTTATGTTTGTGGTACTTTGTTTAGCCAACCAAACAGGAATTAATTTACAAGAGGCTTTTGATAAGAAATTAGATATAAAAACAAAACGAGACCATAATCGTCATCACAACAACGAAAAACTAAAATAAATGAGTTTATTACAAAAAATACAGCAACCAATATTTTGGAAAAACGTAGCCAAGGTTGCTATTCCTTTTTTTATAGTGGTAACAATTATTACGCTATTTATGAATAGCTGGCGTGATATTTTTGCAGGAAACTTTGATCTTGTTAACCAAACAAATTTTTCAGAAGGAAAATGGAAACAATTTTGGGGTTTCAAAATCGTACTAAGCTTTTTATATGGAATTTGGATGACTAACAAAAAAATGGCATAAACCCCATGAACTTACAACTAAACACAACAACTACAGCTTTAGATGCTGAAATTACTATTTCAGGTTCTAAAAGTGAATCGAACAGGCTATTAATTTTACAACAATTATATCCTAATTTACACATTGAAAACTTATCTGATTCTGATGATACTCATCACTTACAAGATGCTTTATCTTCTAAAAAAGAAATAGCAGATATTGGTCATGCAGGAACAGCTATGAGGTTTTTAACTGCTTTTTTTGCATCTCAACAGGGAGTTACAAAAATTTTACAAGGATCAGATAGAATGCATAACCGTCCTATTGAAATTTTAGTAGATGCATTACGCTCTTTAGGTGCTGATATAACTTATTTAAAAAAAGAAGGATATCCTCCTTTAAAAATTGTAGGTAAAGAATTAACTAAAAATACCGTTTCTATTAACGGTAATGTAAGTAGCCAATACATATCTGCATTAATGCTTATTGCACCTAGTTTAAAAAATGGCCTTAGTATTGAACTTGTAGGTAAAATTACTTCTGTACCTTATATAAACATGACACTTTCACTGCTACACCAATTGGAAATTGAAGCTAGTTTTAGTGGACAAAATATAAACATTTCTCCTAAAACTGCGACAAACAATCAAACTATCGTAGTAGAATCTGATTGGAGTTCAGCGTCTTATTTTTACTCATTAATTGCAATGAACGCAATAAAATCAACAGTAAAATTAACTGCTTATAAAGAAAATAGTTTACAAGGAGATAGCTCTTTAGCTACTATATACAGTCATTTTGGAGTTTCTACTCATTTTGAAAAAAACAGTATTATTTTAACCAAAAATGAAACTCATATTAATGATACTCTTATTCAAGATTTAAAAAATGCTCCAGATATAGCACAAACAATTGCTGTAACTTGTTTTGGTTTAGGTATAGCTTGCGATTTAACTGGATTACACACCTTAAAAATCAAAGAAACAGACAGATTAGAAGCTCTACGTGAAGAACTTACCAAACTAGGGGCATCTATTACAGTTACCAATGAAAGTTTACATTTAAAACCTTCAACAAAAATTAATAAGGACATACAAATTTCAACCTATAACGATCATCGAATGGCAATGGCTTTTGCTCCATTAGCTTTAAAAACAACCCTTACAATAAAAGAAGCAAAAGTGGTAACAAAATCATATAGAAGTTTCTGGAATGATATGAATAAAATAGGGATAGATACTTGCGAGTTATAAAATAATACGCTATTAACTTGACAACGCCTATTTCGATATTGTATATTTGCCATCGTTTAGAAAATTTTACATATGAAGTTATCAAATTTTGAATTTGAATTACCAGAAGAATTATTAGCAGAATATCCTTCAGAACATAGAGATGAGGCTCGTTTAATGGTATTACACCGTGATACTCAAAAAATTGAACATAAATTATTTAAAGATTTAATCAATTATTTTGATGAAGGTGATGTAATGATGTTAAACAATACGAAAGTATTTCCTGCCCGTATGTTCGGTAATAAAGAAAAAACAGGAGCTCGTATTGAAGTATTTTTATTACGTGAATTAAATGCTGAAAATCGTTTATGGGATGTACTAGTTGATCCTGCTCGTAAAATCAGAATTGGAAATAAATTATTTTTTGGTAATGATGATAGTTTAGTTGCTGAGGTAATAGACAATACAACCTCTCGTGGTAGAACTTTACGTTTCTTATTTGATGGTTCTTATGAAGAATTCAGAAAAAAATTACTAGAATTAGGAGAAACTCCTTTACCAAAATATATAAAACGTGATGTTGAACCAGAAGATGAACACCGTTACCAAACTATTTTTGCAAAACATGAAGGAGCTGTAGCTGCACCAACTGCTGGATTACACTTTTCTAAACACTTAATGAAGCGTTTAGAAATTAAAGGAATTGATTTTGCAGAAATGACTTTACATGTTGGTTTAGGTACTTTTAACCCAGTTGAGGTTGAAGATTTATCTAAGCATAAAATGGATTCTGAAAAAATTATAATTCCAGAAGAAAGTGTTAGTACTATTAACAATGCAATAAACACAAAACGTAAAGTTTGTGCCGTAGGAACTACAGTAATGCGTACAGTAGAATCTTCTGTATCTTCTAGCAACAGATTAAATGATTACAACGGATGGACAAATAAATTTATTTTCCCTCCTTATGACTTTAGTATTGCTAACTGTATGATTACAAACTTCCATACACCTAAATCAACTTTATTAATGATGGTCTCTGCTTTTGCAGGTCATGATTTTATGATGGAAGCATATCAAGAAGCTATCAAAGAAAAATATAAGTTTTACACTTACGGTGATGCAATGTTAATTTTATAATTAACACAATAAATTATAACAGAAAACTGGTAATCAAAAATGGTTACCAGTTTTTTAGTTTAACTTTGCAACTAAATTTTAACAATCAATTTTCAATCTAATAGGTTTGAGTAAGAAAAAAGACATACGCGCATTAACTAAAGAACAATTACGTGATTTTTTTGTGAAAAATAACGATAAAGCTTTTCGTGGTAACCAAGTGTATGAATGGTTATGGCATAAAGTTGCCCACTCTTTTGATGACATGACTAATTTATCTAAAGAAACACGTAAGATGTTAGATGATAATTTTGTTATCAATCATATTTTAGTTGACACCATGCAACGCAGTAAAGATGGTACCATTAAAAATGCCATAAAACTACATGATGGTTTAATTGTTGAATCTGTTTTAATACCTACTGAAAAAAGAACTACTGCTTGTGTTTCTAGCCAAGTTGGTTGTAGTTTAGATTGTAAATTTTGCGCTACTGCTCGTTTAAAACGTATGCGAAACTTAAATGCAGATGAAATCTATGATCAAGTAGCTGCAATTGATAAGCAAAGTAGATTGTACCACAACCATAAATTATCAAACATTGTATTTATGGGAATGGGAGAACCTTTAATGAACTATAACAATGTTATTAAAGCTATTGATAAAATTACTTCACCAGAAGGATTAGGAATGGCTGCAAGAAGAATAACAGTATCTACTTCTGGAGTTCCTAAGATTATAAAAAAAATGGCAGATGATGAAGTGCGTTTTAATTTAGCTGTGTCATTACACTCAGCTATTGATGAAGTAAGAACTTCTATCATGCCTTTTAACAGTACTTTTCCTTTAAAAGATTTAAAAGAATCTTTAGAATATTGGTATGAGAAAACCAACAAAACAATAACCTACGAATATGTAGTTTGGAATGGAATTAATGATAAGAAAGAAGACATTGATGCCTTAGTTAAATTTTGTCAATATGTTCCTTGTAAAGTTAATTTAATTGAATACAACCCTATTGATGATGGCGAATTTCAACAAGCTTCCGAAAGAGCTTTAAACAATTATATTTCAAATTTAGAAATGAATGATATTGTGGTTAATGTTAGACGCTCTAGAGGAAAAGATATTGATGCAGCTTGTGGACAATTGGCCAACAAATCGTAAATGATTTTTTCAAAAACACTCTTAGGTCAAACTTTACAAACCCTAGGATGGTTATTTTTTGCTATTTCATTAGGCCTTTTTTTAGATAGTAAATTTATTGCGGAACATTATTATCATAATACGCAACATATAATTACGCTATTAATTATTCCATTATTTCTCTTTTTATATTATAAAGCAACATCTAGAACAAGAGAACTTTTAATATACGCTACACTTATAGCAATTGTAGGAGAATATCTTTTTTCTAAAACTTTAGGCATGTATACCTATCGTTTGAAAAATATTCCACATTATATACCACCAGGACACGCAATCGTGTTTCTTTTAGTATATTATTTTAGCAGAAAGTCACAAGTAAAATACAATAGAAAAAAAATAGAAGTCTTTTGTACTTCACTTATTATTCCTTTTTCTTTATATTTTTTAATTCTTAAAAATGATATTTTAGGCTTTGTATGTACTTTTTTTGTTTTTTACTTTTTAAGAAAACATCCTAAAGAACGTTTATTTTTTCTAGTTATGTATTGTGTAGTAGCAATTACTGAACTTATAGGAACTAGTTTAGAATGTTGGCAATGGCCATCAGTTGCCTTTAATAAACTTAATTTCTTACCAAGTGCTAATCCTCCAGCTGGAATAAGTTTATTTTACTTTGGCTTAGATAGAGGAACTATGTCTTTTTATAAACGACGACATAAAGCAGCTTGGAAACGATTAAAAAAAGTGAGAAGTTTTAACTAATTTTTCTTTTTTAAATAAGCTCGCTGAACAACTGAAATAGGGTATCCATATACAAAGGGTATTTCCTTCGTTCCTTTTCCTGTAGTTATTTTATTTTTAGTTGCAGTAAATAAAATTTCAAAATCAACCTTATCATCTGTAAAAGCCAAACGACTAGTTAACATATTTCCTTGTACTTCAAAAAAACTATATAGAACATTTCCAACTACACGTACAGGTAAAATAATGCCATTATTTTCGTCAATATCAAAGATTCCTTTTATTTTATCTTTTACAACTAATGTATAATTTCTTGGTTGACCATTATACACTAACTTGTAATCATATTTTCCCTCTGTTTTAGTTTCTAACAAATGAAACTCCATAGGTATTTTTTGAACTCCTCTTTTGCTATTTATAGTTAAGTCTCCTTTATAAATTCCTAAAAAATCATCAGGAAATATTTTTGATGTTTGTGCTGAAATCGAAATTGTAAAAAATAAATAAAAAACTACTCCTAAAAAATGTTTCACAGTTATGCATATTGTTTATTCTTCAAATATAAACAATCCCTAATTTATTCTTACTTTTGTCCACTATTATGAAGCCAGTAGAGCAAATAAAACTTCCTATAGCAAAAGAAATGGAACTCTTTGAAACAAAGTTCAAAGATGCCATGTTGTCTAAAGTTCCATTATTAAACCGTATTACCTATTATATCGTTCGTCGAAAAGGAAAACAAATGCGTCCAATGTTTGTATTCTTAGTTGCCAAAATGGTTTCTGATGGCGGTTTTGATGAACGAACTTATCGTGGTGCTTCAGTTGTAGAATTAATTCATACTGCTACGCTAGTTCATGACGATGTGGTTGATGACAGTAATCGTCGAAGAGGTTTCTTTTCCATTAATGCTTTATGGAAAAATAAAATTGCTGTTTTAGTAGGTGATTTTCTACTTTCAAAAGGGCTACTTCTCTCTATTGACAATGAAGATTTCGATATTTTAAAACTTATTTCTATCGCAGTTCGAGAAATGAGTGAGGGTGAGCTATTACAGATCGAGAAAGCTCGTAAATTAGATATTACCGAAGAAATTTATTTTGAAATTATACGTCAAAAAACCGCTACACTAATTGCTGCTTGTTGTGGTATAGGTGCTGCTTCTGTTGGCGCAAACAATGAAACTGTACAACAAATGCGTAAATTTGGTGAATATATCGGTATCGCTTTTCAAATTAAAGATGATTTATTTGACTATACTGAAGACAAAATAGGAAAGCCAACAGGAATTGACATTAAAGAACAAAAAATGACATTACCTTTAATTTACACGCTAAATAACTGCTCTAAAAAGGAAAAAGCTTGGTTAATTAATTCTGTAAAAAAACATAACAAGAATAAGAAACGAGTTAAAGAAGTTATTACTTTTGTTAAAAATAATGGCGGATTAGAATACACTACTCAAAAAATGCATGATTATAAAAATAAAGCATTAGCTATTCTTAATAATTACCCTGACTCTACTTATAAAGATTCTTTATTGCAAATGATTGATTACGTGGTAGAGCGTAAAATTTAATTCCTTTAGCTATACCTTTAGCTTTATTTCTGAGAAGTGACTTGAAATATAATAGAAGAATGACTTACCTCAAGAAGGTATTGTTTTAATTTTAAATTGTTTTTTATAGATTTTAAAACGAATTAAGCTACTGCTCTCTTTTTTTCTAACCACGAATTAACTCCTCCTAATCGTTGTGCTTCATAAAAATTGGCTTCTTTTAAAATACAGTTTTCTGGAGATAAATTATTATCAACTTTTATAAATCGATATAAAACTAGCTTCAATATAGATTCTTTAACATCTTCATACGTAATATCGTTATTGCTATCAAGTACCTCTTGAATAAAATTTTCAATTCTAGTAAATTTTGTATTAAATAATAACGCTTTAAAAACTACCTCCTCCATAATTAAGTATATTATATATACAAAGTTATTTATAAGGTTCTTTATTAAAAAGGTGATGTCCGCAGAAAATAATGTGATTTTCCGTAAAAATTCAAGTATCATTTCTCTAGAAAAAGTGACAAAACAATCTATTTTATTAACGTTTAAACTTAACTATCTAAAATATAAAAACAGCTTTTTAAAAATTATTTCTATAACAACAAAAAAGCCTCAGGAAATCCTGAGGCTCATTATATAGTTTTTTACTAAAAGTTATTACAAGTTAAAACTCTCTTTAACTTTAGCTACGTAATCTAATTTTTCCCAAGTAAATAACTCTACGTCCATTGTTTTACTTTCACCATTTGGTTGAGTAAAACTTTTAGACACTACTTCATTTACACGTCCCATATGCCCATAAGCGGCTGTTTCACTGTACATAGGTGTACGTAATTTTAATCTAGATTCAATTGCATGTGGGCGCATATCAAAAATCTCAGAAACTTTTTTAGCTACTTCACCATCATTTAAATTAACCTTAGCAGTACCATACGTATCTACAAAAATTCCCATTGGCTCCACTACTCCAATTGCATATGAAACTTGTACTAAAACTTCATCAGCTACACCAGCAGCTACTAAATTTTTAGCAATATGACGCGTAGCGTAAGCAGCAGATCTATCTACTTTACTAGGATCCTTTCCTGAGAAAGCTCCACCTCCATGTGCTCCTTTTCCTCCATAAGTATCTACAATAATCTTACGTCCAGTTAACCCTGTATCACCATGAGGTCCACCAATTACAAACTTTCCAGTAGGATTAATATGATATTTAATATCATCATTAAATAACGCTTGAATTTCTGGTGTTAATTGAGCTTTAACTCTAGGAATTAAAATATCAACAATATCTTTTCTAATTTTTGCTAACATTTCTTCATCATCAGCAAAATCATCATGTTGCGTAGAAACAACAATCGCTTCAACACGTTGTGGTACATTATTATCAGAATATTCAATAGTTACCTGACTTTTTGCATCTGGACGTAAATATGCAATTGCATCATTTTCTCTACGTAAAACCGCTAATTCCTTTAATATTAAGTGCGATAAATCTAACGCTAAAGGCATATAGTTTTCAGTTTCTTTAGTAGCATATCCAAACATCATTCCTTGATCTCCTGCTCCTTGTTCTTCTTTACTAGCTCTATCTACACCTCTATTAATATCATCAGATTGTTCGTGAATTGCTGATAAAACTCCACATGAGTTTCCATCAAACATATACTCACCTTTTGTATATCCAATTTTGTTAATTATATCTCTAGCTATTTTTTGAACATCTAAATACGTATTCGACTTTACTTCTCCAGCTAATACCACTTGACCTGTTGTAACTAATGTTTCACAAGCTACTTTAGACTCAGGGTCAAAAGCTAAAAAATTATCTATTAAAGCATCAGAAATTTGATCAGCTACTTTATCAGGATGTCCTTCTGAAACACTTTCAGAGGTAAAAAAATATGGCATAATTTTCTTCTTTTTTATGTTGAATGAAAGAAGTTTATTTTGATTGCTGCAAAAAGAAGTAGTAGATACTGCTTTAGCATTTTTTAATGAGGTTGCAATCAGAACAAATTTCTCCTCTTATTATTATCGAACAAAAATAAAGATTATTTAGATACTAAAAAACAAACTAGCAATAAAAACTATTGATATAGTGATAATAAAAACTAATTTTCTTAAAATTGAAATGGCAAAATATTTGTTTACATTTGTAATAGTAAACGAGAAATAATAACCTCTAAATAAAAATATAATAGAATGGCATTAGAAATTACAGATGCTTCTTTTGAAGAAGTAGTATTAAAATCAGACAAACCAGTATTAGTTGATTTTTGGGCAGCTTGGTGTGGACCATGTAGAATGGTTTCTCCTATTGTTGATGAAATAAGTGGTGAATACGCAGGTAAAGCAGTTGTTGGTAAAGTTGATGTTGACGCTAACCAAGAGTTTGCTGCTAAATACGGGGTAAGAAATATCCCTACTGTATTAATTTTCAAAAACGGAGAAGTAGTTGACAAACAAGTAGGTGCAGCTCCTAAAAAAACATATACAGATAAAATTGACGCTAACTTATAGTAGTTAATTTTACTAATTATAAAAAAAAGGTTTAGCAATTGCTAAACCTTTTTTTTTATTTTTACTTTTTAAACAAACAACCTCAACACGAACTACTATACTTAAATTATGAATAAATACATACTCTCTTTAAGTTTATTGGTATTGTTTTTTTCTTGTAATAAAGAACAACAGCCCATTAATAAAAATATTGAAAAAGGTATTTCTTTAAACTTAGCTAAGCTTAGAAATAAACAAATAAAAGATGTTATTTATAATTTAAATTTCCATATACCATCCAAAAAAGAAGAAAAAATACCTGCTAAGTTATCTTTATCCCTCAATATAACTAACATAAAAAACGACTTAGTTTTAGATTTCAATGAAAAAACGAATCATTTAAAATCAATAATCGTTAATAATTCTACTAGTTCCATCCTACATAAAAATGAGCATATAATTATAAACAAAACTCTTTTGAAAGTAGGTATTAATAAAATAGTAATTGAATTTGATGCTGGCGAACTTTCTTTAAACAGAAACGAAGAATATTTATACACCCTTTTAGTGCCAGATAGAGCAAGTACTTTATTTCCTTGTTTTGATCAGCCAGACATTAAAGCAATTTACAATTTAACAATTACAGCTCCTAAAGACTGGAAAGTACTATGTGGTGCATTTGAAAAGAATGTAATTCCTAAAGGTGATTTTTCAGAACATCACTTTAAACAAACTGATAAAATGAGTACTTATTTATTTTCGTTTGTTGCGGGTAAGTTTAACGAAGAAATTAAAAACCCTGGTGCATTTCCTATGCGCTTTTTATATAGAGAAACAAACCCTAGCAAAATAAATGAAAGTTTAAATACTATTTTTTCTATTCACCAAAACTCATTAAACTTTTTAGAAAAGTATACTAACTACAGTTTTCCTTTTCAAAAAATGGATTTCGCAACCCTCCCTCCTTTTCAATATGGTGGTATGGAACACACTGGGGCAATTCAGTATAGAGAAAACTTACTTTTTTTAGATGAAAACGCTACACAAACTCGTAAACTACGTCGAGCAAAATTAATAGCGCATGAAACTTCTCATATGTGGTTTGGTAATTTAGTTACAATGCGATGGTTTAATGATGTTTGGATGAAAGAAGTTTTTGCAAATTTCATGGCTGATAAAATCATGAACCCAGTTTTTCCTGAGGTAAATCATGACTTAAATTTTATGATGTCTCATTACCCTAGTGCATATTCAGAAGACAGAACCAAAGGTACTAACCCTATTCGTCAAAATTTAGACAATTTAAAAAATGCAGGTTCATTATATGGGAGAATCATCTACAATAAAGCTCCAATTATGATGCGACAATTAGAATTACTAGTAGGAAAAGACAACTTTCAAAAAGGAATTCAAGAATACATTACTACTTATGCTAATAGTAATGCTGATTGGAATGAACTTGTAGCTATCTTTGATAAAAACTCATCTAAAAACATTACTCAATGGAGTACTATTTGGGTAAATTCATCAGGACGTCCTATTATATCTGATGCTATTAACTATAAAGATGGAAAAATAGATTCTTTTACTGTTAAACAAAAAGCAGAAGATGGTTCGTCTAATATTTGGGAACAATCATTCTCAATTGGTTTAGTATACCCAAATGAAGTAAAAATACTTTCATGTAATTTAAACAATCAATCAATTACTATAAATGAAGCTATTGGACTTCCTAAACCTTTAGAAATAATATATAATTATAATGGTTTTGGTTATGGTATTTTTCCTTTTAACAACGATGCTATTTTTTTAATTAAAAACGATATTGCTAGAGGGCATAGCTATATTAATTTATTCGAAAATATGCTTTCTGGAAAAACTCCTATCAAAACAGCCATGTATTCTTTTTTAGCAGGATTACGTTCAGAAAAGAATGAATTAATACTCAATTATATTACCAACAGTATCAATACTATCTTTTGGAAATTTTTAAATGAGAATGAACGTATAGAAACTGGTACTAATTTAACCAAAATGATTACTACCGAATTATCAAAATCAAATTCTAAAAACATACAAAAGACACTATATAATTTACTTACAAAAGTAGCTTATCAAGAAAGAGGTACTGCAATTTTATATAGATTATGGAGCGGACAAGTTTCTACAAAAAACTTTACATTAAATGAAAGTGAGTTAACGAGTTTAGCCATGAAATTAGCTATATATAAGCATCCTGAATCTGATATAATTTTAGCAAAACAACTTGAAAAAATTACTAATAAAGATAAAAAGGAACGTTTTACCTGGTTACTTCCTTCTCTTTCTTCAGATGAAAAAATTCGTGATGATTTTATGCATTCCTTAAAAGAAGCTAAAAATAGAGAAAAAGAATCTTGGGTTACAGCTGCTTTAGCTAATATTCATCATCCTCTTAGGCAAGAAAGTGCTACTAAACACCTAAAAACATGCTTAGAACTTTTAGAAGAAATTCAATTAACCGGTGATATATTTTTCCCAAAAAGATGGTTAACAAGTTCTGTTGGTAATTATACATCTAAGAAGGCACACTCAATAGTTCAAGCATTTTTAAATGACAATCCAACTTACAATCCTATATTATTAAAAAAATTATTAATGGTAGTTGACACAATGGACAGAGCACAACAAATAAAAAAGTAACTTACTTAAAAGATATAAACTAAAAGGTTTGGCTATTGCTAAACCTTTTTTTATTTTCGGTACTTATGATTGATTTAAACAACTCTCTTTCGTCAGAAATAAAAAACCTTGAACTACACGCCAAACAAGTAGTAGAAGGCTTTATTACAGGGATGCATAAAAGTCCTTTTCATGGGTTTTCTGTGGAATTTTCAGAGCATAAATTATACAATAAAGGTGAAAGTACTCGGCACATAGATTGGAAACTTTTTGCTAAAACAGAAAAGCTATACACTAAGAAGTATGAAGAAGAAACAAATTTAAGATGCCATATTATCATTGATAATTCTGCATCCATGCACTATCCTATTATTGAAAAACAAACTATCACTAACCTTAATAAGATTGGTTATTCAGCAGTTGCAAGTGCATGTTTGATGGATATCTTAAAAAAACAACGTGATGCAGTAGGTTTAAGTATCTATTCTGACAAATATGAGTACTATGCACCTGAAAAAGGAAGTGAACGCCATAGGAAGATGATTTTAAACCAATTAGAAACATTAATCAATTCAACTTCAAAATCATCTACCCGTACTTATGAATATCTACACGAGATAGCAGAGAAAATTCATAGACGATCTTTAATATTTTTATTTACCGATATGTTTCAAACAACTAAAGATAATGAAGAACTTTTTGATGCTCTTAGACATTTAAAACATAATAAACACGAAGTAGTTTTATTTCACACATATGATAAAGAATTAGAATTTTCGTTCAATTTTGGAAATTCACCCAAAAAATTTATTGATGTAGAAACTGGAGAAGAAATAAATTTATACGCAGAAAATGTACAGCAAAAGTATACAGAATTAACAAACGATTTTTTTAAAAACTTAAAGAACAAATGTTTACAATACAAAATAGATTATATACCTGTAAACATACATGAAGGCTACAATGACATACTTACGTCTTATCTTATTAGTCGTCGAAAATTTTTATAAAATTTCCTTTTTTAATTAAAATAAAGTTATATATTTGCATCCGCTTAACGCAACGGTCTGGTAGTTCAGCTGGTTAGAATACCTGCCTGTCACGCAGGGGGTCGCGGGTTCGAGTCCCGTCCAGACCGCGAAAAGTTTCTCTTACATAAAGAGACGTTCTTTATAAAATATTTGTAAATAACAGAAGTAATTCTATATTTGCAATCGCTTTAAGCAACGGTCTGGTAGTTCAGCTGGTTAGAATACCTGCCTGTCACGCAGGGGGTCGCGGGTTCGAGTCCCGTCCAGACCGCAAAACCTCTTCAATTTTTATTGAAGAGGTTTTTTTTTACACAAAAGTTTGGTTATGTAAAATTAATTTCTAAGATTTGTCACGTACAAATTAAAGACACAAAGAATGTTACAAAACGTATGGCAAGGTTTCTATTTTTTCTTTTACTATTTTAGTAAGAGCAGAGACTTTATATCATATATTTAAATAACAAAAAAATATTATAACCATAAAGTCTCGATAACATCGAGGCTTTTTTTTTACACTAAAATGAAAAAAATAGCCATTCAAGGAGCCGAAGGTTCTAATCATCATAAAGTAGCTCGCGATTTTTACGGGAAAGATGTTCAGTTAGAAGAATGTTTGTCTTTTGATATTCTTGTAGATTGCTTATTAAATAAAACATCAGATAAAGCTGTTATGGCTATAGAGAACACAATTGCTGGCTCTATTATACCTAATTACGCTTTAATCGACTCTAATAATTTACACATAAGTGGAGAGGAGTACTTAAATATCCATCATCATTTAATGGCTTTACCGGGTCAAAAAATTGAAGAAATTAAAGAAGTATGCTCACATCCAATGGCTTTATTACAATGTAAAGAGTTTTTTAAAAAACATCCGCACATTAGATTAGTTGAAGATGTAGATACAGCTGAAGTTGCTAAACGTATTGCAAAAGAACAATTAAAAGGAGTTGCAGCAATTGCACCTAAATTAGCCGCTGAAATTTTTGGTTTAGATGTTTTAGAAGATGAAATACAAACCATGAAAGACAACTCAACTAGGTTTGTAATTATTCAAACAGAAAAACCTAACAATGGTATTGACAAAATAAACAAAGCTTCTTTTAAGTTTCAATTAGATCATAAAAGAGGAAGTTTGGCAACTATTTTAAATGTATTAAGCGATTGTAAAATGAATTTAACAAAAATACAATCATTACCAGTTATAGAATCACCTTGGAAATACTCATTCTTTGTTGATGTAACTTTTGATAGTTATAAAGATTATGAAAAAGCAATTGCAATTATAGAAATAATGGCAGAAGAATTTAAAGTTTTAGGAGCTTATAAAAACGGAAGAAAATGATTCAATCAGCAAAAAGACTAGAAACCGTACAAGAATACTACTTCTCAAAAAAATTAAAAGAAGTAAGGCAATTAGCCTCTGAAGGAAAGCCAATAATAAATATGGGAATCGGTAGCCCAGATTTACAACCACCTTCTACTGTAATAAAAGCTATTCAAGATAGCTTAACAGATGTAGGTGCTCATAAATACCAAAGTTACCAGGGCTTACCTGAATTTAGAAATGCTGTTGCCAATTTTTACAAGGCTAAGTATAATGTTATTATAAACCCTGACAACGAAATTCTTCCTTTAATGGGAAGTAAAGAAGGGATTATGCATATTTCATTAGCTTTTTTAAATGAAGGTGATCATGTTTTAATTCCAAACCCTGGTTACCCTACTTATAGTTCAGTGACCAACCTAGTAGGAGCTAAATCGGTTTTTTACGAATTAGACGCTACTAACAATTGGCAACCTAACTTTAATGAGTTAGAAAAACTTGATTTAACAAACGTAAAATTAATGTGGGTAAATTACCCACATATGCCAACAGGTACAAAAGCCTTAAAAGAAACCTATCAACAATTAATTGAATTCGGAAAAAAACACCATATCATAATTGTAAATGATAATCCATATAGCTTCATATTAAACGATACTCCAAAAAGTATTTTGCAAGTTGAAGGAGCTAAAGATATAGCACTTGAGTTAAACTCCTTAAGTAAATCATACAACATGGCAGGTTGGAGAGTTGGTAAATTAATTGGTAATCAACATTTTTTAAACGAAGTTTTAAAAGTAAAAACTCAAATGGATTCTGGTATGTTTTATGGTATTCAAAAAGGAGCTATAAAAGCACTAGAACTTGACGATAGATGGTTTAAGGAACAAAATAAAATATACCAATCAAGACAACAATTAATTTTCAAAATAGCTGACACATTAGGCTGTACTTATAACAAAAATACTTCAGGAATGTTTGTTTGGGCTAAATTACCTGAAGGCCAAGAATCGGAAAAAGTAGTTGACGATTTATTACATAACAAACACATATTTGTTGCCCCAGGAACAATTTTTGGAAGCCAAGGTGAAGGATACATTCGATTTTCATTATGTGTACCCGAAGAAAAGATTAAAGAAGCAATAACTCGATTTTAGAATGAACGTATTTGTAATAGGATTAGGATTAATAGGTGGAAGTTTAGCACTAGATATTCAACATGAATTTAATGAAGTGATTATTTACGGAATAGACACAAATGAAGAGCATCTTAATCAAGCCTTGGAAATTGGAATTATTCAACAGAAAGCTGCGTTTAGCGACTTAAATAATGCAGATATTGTTATTATTTCTGTACCAGTAGATGCTTCTCTTAAATTAACCCCAAAAGTGTTAGATGAAATTTCTGACAACACATTAGTTATGGATGTAGGCTCTACTAAGGAAGACGTTTGTGAAATCATAAAAAACCACCCAAAAAGAAGAAACTTTTTAGCTACCCATCCAATAGCAGGAACTGAATTTTCTGGACCGAAGGCGGCTCTTAAAAACCTATACAGAGGCAAAACAAACATTATTTGTGAAGTAGAAAAAACAGCTTTTAAGCTACAAGAAAAAGCATTAGATATTTTCTCAAAAATTGGAATGCGTATTCGTTATATGGATCCTAAATCACATGATAAACACATTGCTTATGTTTCTCATTTATCACACATAAGTTCTTTCATGCTTGGAAAAACAGTAATTGAAAAAGAAAAAAATGAGCGTGATATTTTTGATATGGCAGGGAGTGGTTTTGCTTCAACTGTACGTTTAGCTAAAAGTTCACCTGCAATGTGGGCTCCTATTTTTGAGCAAAACAAGACTAATGTTATAGAAACATTGGAAGAATATATTCAAAACTTACAACAGTTTAAAGAACTCATGCTTCAAGATAATTTTGCAGAAATTTATCAAGAAATGGAAAGTACAAATCATATAAAACAAATTTTAAACGGCATAAACTAAAAGCCACAACAACAAGTAAAATGGAAAATACAAAAGAATTAAAAACATGGTTGGATGATATGAATCTTGCTCATCCACTAGTAATAGCAGGGCCTTGTAGTGCAGAAACCGAAGATCAGGTTTTAAAAATTGCACATGAATTAAAAGATTCTGATGTAAACTATTACCGTGCTGGGATCTGGAAACCAAGAACAAGACCTGGTAATTTTGAAGGTGTTGGCGCCTTAGGTTTAAAGTGGTTACAAAAAGTAAAAGAAGAAACAGGAATGAAAACCTGTACTGAAGTAGCGAATGCTGCTCACGTAAAACTAGCCTTAGAACACGATATTGATTTGCTTTGGATTGGTGCCCGTTCTACAGTTAGTCCGTTTATTATGCAAGAAATTGCTGATGCTCTTCAAGGTACCGATAAAATAGTTTTAGTAAAAAACCCTGTTAATCCAGATTTAGCTTTATGGCTAGGTGGAATAGAACGTTTATACTCAGCAGGAATTAAAAATCTTGGAGCTATACATAGAGGTTTTTCTACCTATGAAAAGTCGAAATATAGAAACATTCCAGAATGGCAATTAGCTATTGAATTTCAAAACAGATTCCCTGATTTACCTTTAATTTGTGATCCTTCTCATATTACAGGAAAAAGAGATATGGTTTTTGATGTTTCACAAACTGCTTTAGATTTAAATTTTGATGGTTTAATGATAGAAACTCATATTGATCCAGACAATGCATGGAGTGATGCCGCCCAACAGGTAACACCAGATACTTTAAAGCAAATGATGATCGACTTACGTGTTAGAAAAGAAACAACTACCGATCAAACCTATAGAGAGTCTCTTGATAACCTAAGAGCTCAAATAAATATTACCGATAATCAATTGATTGACATGCTTGGAAAAAGAATGACAATTGCTGACAAAATTGGGGAACTAAAAAAAGAAAAGAATGTAGCTGTCCTTCAATCTAAGCGATGGAATGAAATTCTAGGAAATATGATTTTAGAAGGAGAACGAAGAGGATTGAGTGAAGAGTTTGTTTTAAAAATGTTTAAAGCAATTCACCAAGAGAGTATAAATCATCAAGAAAAAATCATTAAAGGATAACATCTATTTTAATGTTAATAAATGCTATAAGGTTGCCCAAAAGGCAACCTTTTTATTTGTGTTTTTTTTGTAATTTCAACACAACCAAACTTATATTAAAATGCCACCAATTGAAACTATAGATGATGTAATTGAAACATTACAAAATATCATTGAAGATGCTATTAAAAATGAAAGTACTTTAGGCTATTTTGCTGCTCTCTACCTTAAAGTAACTAAAAAAGTTAAACAAGGTATTTCTGAAAATTTCTTCGAAGATGGAAAACGAATGGAAAAATTAGATGTCATTTTTGCTAAAAGATACATCACGGCGTATTATGATTACAAAGAAAACAAACCAATAAGTGCATCATGGGAAAAAGCATTTAGCATCTCTACAAAATACTGGCCTATTGTTTTACAACATTTACTAATAGGAATGAATGCGCATATAAATTTAGATTTAGGTATTGCCGCAGCTCAAGTTTCTGAAGGCCAACCAATAGATAATCTTAAAGGTGATTTCAATAAAATAAACGTAATTTTATCTTCTTTAGTAAACGAAGTAGAACAAGACTTAAGTACAATTTGGCCCTTTTTAAAAAAAATACTAAAGTTTACTCATAAAATTGACAGCTTTTTAATTGATTTCAGCATGAAATTAGCTAGAGATGGTGCTTGGAATTTTGCAGTAAAGCTTTCCTCTACTCCAGAAAAAGATAAATTACAATCAATTAAAGAAAGAGATGAAAAAGTTTCACAAAAAGCATCTATTATTATAAACCCTGGATTAATTCCGCAAATTATATTTATGATTGTTAGAGTTGGCGAACGAGGCTCAATTGCTAAAAAAGTAGGTGATTTGATGCAAAAATAACTCTATTTACATTCATTTTTTATTCTCATCTTTGTTATATGATTGGAACGGTTTATAAATCTACAGGAAGTTGGTATTGGGTAAAGTCTGAAGATACTTTTCATAAATGTAGAATTAAAGGAAAATTTAGGATGAAAGGTATTAAAAGTACGAATCCTATCTCTGTAGGTGATATTGTTGAGTTTAATTTAGAAGCTAAAACAGATGATGAAACTGGAGTAATTTCTGAAATTAAAGAACGAACTAATTATATTGTTAGAAAATCAGTAAACTTATCAAAACAAACTCACGTAATTGCTGCGAATATTGATCAAGTTTTTCTGTTGATCACAATAGACAATCCGCCTACTTTCACCACTTTTATAGATCGTTTTTTAGTAACTGCTGAGGCATACTCAATAAATGTTGTTTTAGTTTTTAATAAAATTGATGCTTATCAAATAGATCAAAAGGCTGAAATATTATATTTAAAAAATATATATGAAGCTATAGGTTATAAATGTATTGAAGTGTCTGCTAAAGAGAATAAAAATATTGACCTAATAAAGGAGTTAATGCTTGATAAAGTTAGCATGTTTGCAGGCCATTCAGGAGTAGGAAAAACAACTTTAGTAAATGCTATTGAGCCAGATTTAAATTTAAAAACTAAGGAAATTTCAGAACAACACAAACAAGGTCAACACACTACTACTTTTGCTGAAATGTTTGATCTTAGCTTTAATGCTAGAATTATTGATACTCCTGGTATAAAAGGTTTTGGTGTAGTTGATATGGATAAGGATGAATTAGGCGATTACTTTCCTGAGTTTTTTGCATTAAAACAAAATTGCAAATTCAACAATTGTATTCATATTAATGAACCTAAATGTGCTGTAAAAGATGCTCTTGAAAAGGATGAAGTATCTTGGTCTCGTTATAAAAGTTATTTACAAATTCTAGAAGGAGAAGAAGAAAATTATCGAACAGACATTTGGAAATAAGTTATAAATGAAAGCCATAATACAAAGAGTTTCAAAAGCTAGCGTTACCATTAACAATAAAAAAGTTGCTGATATTAAAAACGGGCTTCTTGTTTTATTAGGAATTGTTAATGAAGATACTTCTGATGATATCAGTTGGTTGTCAAAAAAAATATGCAACCTTCGGATATTTAATGATGACCAAGGTGTTATGAATACATCTATCATAAATAATAAAGGAGATATTATTATTGTTAGTCAATTCACTTTACACGCTTCTACAAAAAAGGGGAATCGTCCAAGCTATATAAAAGCTGCGAAACCTGATATTGCAATTCCTTTATATGAAGCATTTATTAAGCAGGTAGAGACCGACCTAAATAAAAAAGTTCAAACTGGGCAATTTGGAGCTGATATGAAAGTTGAATTACTAAATGATGGACCAGTTACTATCATTATCGATTCTAAAAATAAAGAATAAAATTAACTTTATGGATTTTATTGATATTCATACGCACGCAACTAAAAAATGTCCTGAGATTTTATCAATAATTAATATCTATCCCAATAATATTGTTCCAAAAAACAATCCTTTTTCTATTGGAATACATCCTTGGTATATTACAGAAAATAACCTCCAATTAGATTTTAAAAACGTAGAACAAAAACTATATGCAAAAAATTGTTTAGCAATTGGCGAGTGTGGCTTAGATAAATTATCTAAAACAAACTACAATCTTCAAATAAGCGTTTTCAAAAAGCTTATTTTGTTATCAGAAAAATATAACAAACCTTTAATTATTCACTGCGTAAAAGCTTTTAATGATATTATTCATCTTAAAAAAGAATACAAACCTCAACAGCAATGGATTATTCATGGGTTCAATAAAAACAAACAAATAGCTAATGATTTAATAAAAAACAATATTATTATTTCAATTGGCGCAAGCTTTTTAAGAAACGAGAAACTTCAGAATACTATAAAAGAAATACCTGTAGAAAACATTTTTTTAGAAACTGATGATTCTAATGAACCTATTAAAAACATTTACAATAAATTTGCCCAAATAAAAGAGAAAGACTTAAGCATAGTTAAACAAAAGATAACAGAAAATTTTAATAGAATATTTATTGTATGAGTTGGTTAGAACGTACTGAATTATTAGTACAACAAGAAGGATTGGAAAAAATTAAAAAGGCAAATATTTTAATTGTTGGTTTAGGCGGGGTTGGTTCATTTGCTGCAGAATTTATTGCAAGAGCAGGAGTACAAAAAATGACAATTGTTGATGGTGATGTATTTGACAAAACAAATATTAATAGACAATTACCTGCATTAAATAGTACCATAGGCAAATCTAAAGCAAAAATTGTTGCTGAACGACTTAAAGATATTAACCCAGATATTGAACTTACTGTGTTTGAAGAATTCCTTTCACCTGAAAGAGCTTTTGAAATTGTAGATAGTAAATATAATTATGTAATGGATTGTATAGATAGTATCACTCCAAAACTAAATTTAATGATTGCTGCCAAAAGAAAAAAAGTAAAACTTATTAGTTCTATGGGAGCTGGTGGTAAACTAGATGCTTCAAAAATTAAAATTAAAGATATAGGTAAGACTAAGCACTGCACTATGGCTAGAGTTTTAAGAAAGCGTTTAAAAGAGCATAACATTGATAAAGGTATAAGGGCAGTCTATTCTGAAGAAATGCAAAAATCAAATAGTTTAAAACTTACTGACGGTACAAATTATAAAAAATCTTTTTATGGTACTATTAGTTATATGCCAGCTGCATTTGGCTTACAAGCAGCATCTTATGTTATTAACAAATTAATAACTAAAAAATAATCTCCACGGAAACTATTTTTTATTTACATTTGTTCTAAATTAGAAAATCAATCATTAAAATCAATATTATGAAGAAATCAATTTTAGCAATTGCTTTTATAGCATTAACTGTTATTTCATGTAAAAACGACAAGAAAAAAGCAGCTACTGGTGAAGAGGTTAAAGATGTAAAGAAAGTAGAAAATGTAATCAACTCATACAAAGCAAACGTTGCTGAATCTGTTGTTGCCTGGAAAGGAAACAAACCTACTGGATCACACAATGGAGTTTTAAAAATTCAAAATGGTATTTTTGATATAGAAAATGGTACTTTAAAAGCTGGTGAATTTACTATTGACATGAACACGATAACTTGTACTGATTTAGAAGCAGGACAAGGTAAAGAAAAATTAGAAGGACATTTAAAAGCTTCTGATTTCTTTGATGTTGAAAAATTCCCTACGGCTAAATTTGTAATAGCTAGTTCAGAAAAAAAAGATGGAAAATTACACGTTACTGGTAATTTAACATTAAAAGATGTTATTAAAAGCATTACAATTCCTGTAACTGTTACTGAAGATGGTGATTCAGCTACATTAAAAAGTGAAACTTTTAGTGTTGATAGAACTGAGTTTGGTGTTACTTATAGCTCAAAGAAATTTGATGCAGCTTTAAAAGATAAATTCATTAATGATTTAATGGAAATATCTTTTGATATTAAAGCTAAAAAATAAAAAAAAGCTTTTATTATAAAGTAAAAAAAGAGGTTGATAATCAACCTCTTTTTTTACTTTATAAACTCTTTAACTTCAAATAATGATTTAAAGTGTTTTAATATTTTTTCTTTTACAGCTTCTTCAGAAACTTTCTCACCTAATTCTACTTCCATAGAAGTAACAGCTTTACCTCTAATTCCGCAAGGAATAATATTATCAAAATATCCAAGATTAGCATTTACGTTTAATGCAAAGCCGTGCATTGTTACCCATCTACTAGCACGAATTCCCATAGCACATATTTTTCTAGCAAAAGGAGTTCCAACACCTAACCATACTCCCGTTTCCCCTTCACTTCTTTCACTTTTAATACCATATTCAGCTAATGTTAAAATAATTGCCTCTTCTAATAATCGTAAATATTTATGAATATCTGTAAAAAAATTCTCTAGATCTAAAATAGGATAACCAACAATTTGACCAGGACCATGGTACGTAATATCTCCTCCTCTATTAATTTTATAAAATGTAGCTCCTTTTTCTTTTAATTGATTTTCATTTAATAATAAGTTATTAAAATCTCCCGATTTACCTAGTGTATATACATGAGGATGCTCTACAAATAAAAAGTGATTTGGAGTTATAATATCAACCGATCCGTTCCTTCTTTCTCTTTTTAATGCAACGATTTCATCTAACAACTTTGTTTGTAAATCCCAAGTTTCCTTGTAATCTTTTATTAACAAATCTTTTACATGTACATTTTTATTCATATTTTCGTTGTTTATCCCCATCTCTACTTAAGAAATTCATTTTTTTAAACTTTAAAATTAAACAACAAATGAAAAAAATTACCCTTTTGTTACTCTTGTTGTCATTAGCTTCTATTTCTAATGCACAAAATTACTGGAAAAAAATGGAATCCGGTAATCAAAGAAGTAAATCAGAATTATATCAACGAGAATACACTCCTAAAAAACACTACCTTTTCTCTTTAGATTTAAATAGCTTCACTTTACATTTAAACTCTAAATCAAAGAAAAGTTCAAATATTATAGATCTTCCTAACGAAAATGGTACAACTTCTAAGTACAAAATAGTTGAGACTTCTAACTTTGAAGATGGACTTGCTAAAAAATTTCCTTCTATAAAATCGTATTCAGCAAAAGGTATTGATGATCCTTCTGCAACCGCTAAAATAAGTATTGGAACAGATGGTGTTCATGTTATGATAATGTCTGGAAACTTTAGTACTTTATTCATCGACCCTTTAACTAAAGACAATAAAAATTATATTTCTTATAAAAAAGAAGACTTTATTTCTAGTAAAGATGATTTTCAATGTAAAGTTGATGAATTAAAAAATAAATATACTTCTAACACTAATAAAACTGCAAGTAGAAATGCTAACGATGGAAAATTAAGAACTTTCAAAATAGCCATAACTTCTACTGGAGAATATTCTCAATTTCATTTAACCAATCAAAGCGTACCTTCAACAGCCACTGATGCTACAAAAAAGGCAGCTATTTTATCTGCAATGAACACCACAATGGCTCGTGTAAATGGTATTTATGAACGTGATTTATCAGTTAGAATGGTTATAGTAAGTGACAATGAAAAATTAATTTTTCTTGATGCCAATACAGATAATCTAACAAATTCAAATGCCGAAGCTCTTATAAATGAAAGTCAATCAGTTTGTGATAACATAATTGGTAATAGTAATTATGATATTGGTCATACATTTAGTACTGGGGCTGGTGGTCTTGCTGGTTTAGGTGTTGTTTGTATTACTGGTCAAAAAGCAAGCGGGGTTACTGGTAGACCAAATCCAATTTCAGACCCTTATGATGTAGATTATGTAGCTCATGAACTTGGACATCAATTTGGTGCAAATCATACATTTAATAATGCATGTAGTGGCCAAAGATCAAATACAACATCTGTTGAACCTGGAAGTGGCTCTTCTATTATGGCTTATGCTGGTATTTGTCTTCCTAATGTTCAAGCTAACAGTGATGATCATTTTCATTCTGTTAGTATTGCTGAAATGTGGAGTACAATTCAGAGAACAGCAACCTGTGCAACAACAACAAATACAGGAAACAATGCTCCAACTGCTTATGCTGGTGTGAACGTTAGTATTCCTAAATCTACCCCTTTTGTTTTAAAAGGTAAAGCTACCGATGCTGATGGTACTTCAAGTTTAACCTATAACTGGGAACAAATTGATACAGAAATTGCAGTAATGCCACCTGTTGGAACAAATACAGCTGGGCCGTTATTCAGATCTTCTCCGTCATTAACTTCACCTAATAGATATTTTCCAAAATTAGAGGATGTAATTGGTAAAACAACTTCTGCTTGGGAAGTATTACCTTCTGTTGCTAGAGAAATGAATTTTTCACTAACAGTTAGAGATAATAACCCAGGAGGAGGAGCAAGTGCAAGAGATGATATTAAAATAACTGTTACTGATGCAAATCCTTTTACTGTAACTGCTCCTAGTACTGCTGTTACTTGGAACTCTGGATCATCACAAACTATTACTTGGGATAAATCTACAACTGACCAAGCCCCAATTAATTGCGCTAATGTTCGTATTAAACTTTCATTAGATGGTGGAGTTACCTTTCCTATTACTTTAGTAGAAAGCACTCCTAATGATGGATCTCAAAGTATTTCTATTCCAAATAATCCTACTACCAAAGCAAGAATATTAATTGAAGCTGTTGGTAATGTTTTTTACAATGTTAACTCTATAAATTTTACAATTGTTTCAACAACACCTACTTTTGTTTTTTCTAGTGTTACAAGTACTAATTCAATTTGTAACAACACTAATAATACTGTTAATTATACTTTAAATTTAGATTTTATAAACGGTTTTAATGAAACAGTATCTTTCAGTGCTCAAAATTTACCTAGTGGCGCATCTGCTACATTTTCACCTACTACTATTAATAAAAGTGGCAACGTAACTATGACAATAGGTGGACTAAATGGTACTAGTGCTCAAAAATACAATGTAAAGGCTATTGGTACCTCAACATCTTTAACTCAAAACACAAGTGTTAATTTAACTGTTTTTGACTCAACTTTTTCTAAAATAACTACTACTAAACCTAGTAATAACAGTACTAATATTGAATTAGCCCCTACATTAACTTGGAAAGAAGAAACAAATGCATCCTTGTATAATGTGCAAATAGCAACTGACTCTAACTTTACTAACATAGTTTTAGATATAAATGCATCTACAAATCTATATACCTTAGTTAGTCCATTAACAAGTAATACAAAATACTATTGGAAAGTTAAACCTAAAAATGACTGTGGAGAAGGTACTTTTTCAGATGTTTCAAATTTTACAACTTCCAATCCTTCTTATTGCTCATCTACATTTACTGATGAAGCAGGTGGTACTGAACATATAACTAATGTTACTTTTAATACAATTAATAATAACTCAGCAAATGATACTTCTGATGGATATGAAGATTTTACATCCATAGCAACCACAATAAAGAAAGGTGAAACTTACCCTATAAGTGTTACTTTTGACACAGGTGGTTTTCAAGATCATTGTTATGTTTTTATTGATTGGAATCAAGATTATAAATTTGACAACACTACTGAAAGATATGATTTAGGGACTAAGGTAGAAGATGTGGACACT
Organism: Tenacibaculum sp. E3R01; assembly: GCF_003318185.1. NCBI lineage: Bacteria > Pseudomonadati > Bacteroidota > Flavobacteriia > Flavobacteriales > Flavobacteriaceae > Tenacibaculum > Tenacibaculum sp. E3R01. The sequence continues at coordinate 143,139 of NZ_QOCC01000023.1, forward strand.
GCTACTTTTAACATTAAAGTTCCTGATAACGCTGTAAAAGGCAATACTAGAATGAGAGTAATAATTGAATATGATGATCCAACAAACAACTATGGAGAAGGAGCTTGTGATGCAGATCACAAAACAGAATGGGGTGAAACTGAAGATTATAAAATAACTATTGACGCTACTGCTTCAACTGATGAAGTTTCGTTTAATAATTTCAATTTATTCCCAAATCCTTCAAATGGTAGATTTAAATTAACTTTTGAAACTAAAACACAAGATAAAGTATCTGTAAAACTATTTGATATTAGAGGAAGATTAATAGAGTCTAAAAACTTCTCTAACTCTTCTTTAATTTTTTCTGAAGAGTTATTATTCAATACTGTTAATAGTGGTATGTATTTACTACAAATTCAAAATGGTGGACTACAAACTACCAAGAAATTAATAATTAAATAATTTTATTTATTACTATAAAACAAAAAAGGCGAGCATAATATGCTCGCCTTTCTTTATTCAAATAATCTATCTATAAATTGTACTTAATACTAAGTACCGCTATTCTTGGTTGAATTATATATGTACTATTACTTATAAAAATATCATTACTACTGTTCTGATTTAAACTTCTTGAATTTAAAAGGTTAGTAACTCCAATTTTATATTCCCATTGACTGTCCTTCTTTTGATACGTTAAATCAGCTCTTAAAAACCCATACTTGTCAATTGTTTCTCCATCTCTAACAACCTGATTGTAGGTATATTTAGAAGTAAATCCAAATTCTTTTAGAAAAAACACATCTAAATTCATATACGGACTATGTGTTGTAAATGTATTTTTTACACCACCTATATTAGAATTATTGATTGCAACATTATACCCAACATCAAAGTTTGGAGCAGATCTAAAATTTGTACTAAACTTAGTTGTATAACTTTGTGTAAATGTTTTGGATAGCCTGTTTGTAGTCTCATTATTAAATCTATTCGTTATTAAACTATTTGATTTAGCATAAGAAACATTTCCTCCTAATGTGATTTTAAACTTTCTGTAACTCTTTTGAAAATTTAACCTTCCTGAAATTGTTTCATCTGGAAACAATGAATTTATAGAAGTTCTTACTTGATTGACTCCTAAAAACTGAGTATTTGATTTAATTGCATCGATTCTTTTACTATAATTAATAGATCCGAAAATATTAGTATAATTAAACATATTAAAACTAAAATAACTCAAGTTTACATTATGTGATAATGAATTCTCTAATTCTCTATTACCAGAATACAAACTATTGTAATTATTGAATACATATCCTTGAGCTAATTGATTTACATCTGTAAAACTAGTTTGCATACTATAACGTAAACGTAAAGTTTCTGATTTCTTTAAATTCACTTTTATTGAAGCGTCTGGAAGAAGTTTTGTAAAATTATTATCAACTACTGATCCTAACTGCGTGTTTTTTGAGGTATAATTATGTAATGTAAACCCTTGGTTGAAAGTAAAAATACCAGTAATAAATTTATAATGTAAACCAAGATATAAATCATTAAATGTAAAATCTACATCATTTATAGACTCTGTTTTATTTACCGAAGTTCTATTTCCATTTAAAATTTCAAAAATAGTAGAGTTAAACTTTTGATTACTTAATGTACTTCCAAAAGTTACATTTATATTACTTTTTGAATTTAAAACATAGTAATAGTCTAATTTTGCATCAAGCTTGTTTGTTTTAATTCTTTTCTCTTGCATCACGTCAAATGGATTTGCCGTTAAGTTTAATCCTATTAAATTAGCAAATGACAATTGTTCAAGTTTAGCATTATAAAAAGGATCTTCATCTTGCCATAAATGCTGGGCTTCAAAAGCAAAAATATTTTTATCATTTAACGTATAATAATAATTCAGATTTTGATTTAAAGAAAATGGATTTTGAGTAGAAATTTGATTAATCGGAACAATTTCGTTATTTGCATTTAAAAATGTTCTATTTGAAATTGTAGACTGTTTTTGCTCTTGTCCAGAAACCTTTGCAAAAATATCATAGTCAAATTGATTTGCCGAATTTGGTTTATAACTAGAGCTTAATTTAAACAAACCTAAATCACTTACTTGAGCTGTTTGATCTTGAGTAGTTTCAGTCTCAATTATTTTACCAGCTGCAGGTGGTATATTATTTTTATCAATAGTCGCATTTGAATACGTTCTACTTGTCATTTGCTCAATATCAGTTTTATTTCCCGAATAAATTGCAAAACCACTTAAATCCCATGTTTTTTTAGGTGAATAACTAAAATTGACCGCTCCAAACTTAGTTTCTATCTCTTTAGCTCTATTATTTTGGAGTGTTAAGAATGATATATCATTAGACCCAACATTGAAATTAGTTCCATTACTACTACCCCCTAAACTTCTAAATCCACCAGTGAATTTAAAATAATCTCTCATTGTAAACGGAACTTCTCCTATATTATTTACATCTGTTATTATATTTACACTATACTTAGGATTATAATAAAAGAGCTTAGGATGTGCTATATAACGTTCTTTACTAGTTCCCATTCCTATACCTGCTGTAACTTCTCCAAACCAAAAATTCTTTTTTCCTTCTTTTAATTTTAAATTAATAACAACATTATCTTCATTATCAGTAACACTACTTAACTGACCAACTTCACTATGATTTTTTAATACCTGAACCTTATCAATAGCATCGGCTGGAATATTTTTTGTAGCTAATTTACTATCTCCATCAAAAAAATCTTTTCCCTCTATCATCACCTTCTTAACTGTCTTACCTTCCACTTCAATTTCTCCATCATCATTTACCTCAATACCCGGTAATTTTTTAAGAACATCTCCTAATTTTTTTTCTGTACCACTTTTAAAACTGTCAGCATCATATACTATAGTATCTCCCTTAACTGTTACAGGCATTTTATAAGTTATGTTAACCTCATCAAGAGTGTCATCTGTTAACATGCTAATACTTTTTTCAATATCTGAGTCCTTTGAATTCACAGAAACTTCAACTGTTTTCTTACCTATATAACTAACCTTTATACTATAATTAGAATTCTTTTTTAAATTTAATTTATAATTCCCTTTACTATCAGTAAAACCATAGGAATCTAACTTTTTTGTTTGTTTGTTTATAGCTATTACATTAGCCATTTCTAGAGGATTTCCAATGCTATCTTTCACAACTCCTTTCATTGTTACTTGGGCATAAGTACCCCATGCAGTCATTAAAATGACCACTAGTAGTATTTTTTTCATTTTGTTAATTACTAAGTTATTGTTATTTATTTAAAAACGACCTCTTCCTCTTCCTCCTCCTCTTCTTCTTTGAAACATTTCTCTCATTTCCTCCATTTTTTTCTTCACAATCTTATTATATTCTTCTCTTGTCACCTGATCTCCTTTAGTTGGAGCTTCAATTTTCGTTTCTTTATCTTTTACATTCATTATTACCTCAGAGCATAGAATGGTAGTTCTCCCCTCATTTATTTCAAGGATTAACCCTGGTAACCCCCAGTATTGTCCAGGTCCATTACTTACTGGTATTTGTGGAGTATACCAAGCTGTTACAGTAATTTCTTTTGGAATTTCAATTTCTTCTGTAACTTTAGTAGTTTTTGATTTATCAGAAGGTTTCTTTCCTTTTCCTCTACCTCTTCCTCTCCTTCTCATATTTCTCCAATCAAAAGCATCAACTTTTTTTACTAGTGTAGCTTTAAAACAGGTATACTTCCCTATTTGTTTTGTATCACTACCAAGCTCCCATTTTGGTTTTTCAGTATTATCAGTTATTAAAAATTTTTTACCAAAAAACTCAACAGACTCTAGAGCTTTATTTGCCTGAAGGTTTTTATATTTAATCCCTCCTCCTGTAAAACCGCCAAAGCGAAATCCTCTAGTTCCGGGAGCTTGCAATTTTGCTTCTTCTTTATATACAGATTCTTTGGTCGTAAAGTTTAAAGTGTATGATTTTTCTAAAAAGTTTTTCATACGCGCCTTTATTTGTTTCTTTCGTTCTTCAGACATGTCTGCTCCCCAAGAACTCATATCAACAGTTGTTTTAGATTGATATACCGCTTTACCTTGAAACTGTTTTTGCGACCATAACGAAATGGTACATAAAAGAAATAAATAAGTAGTGATTTTTCTCATATCTCTGGTGTTATTTTTGAATAATTCTTAATATTTAAGAATTAGACTACAAACAACATCAAAGGTTTAATTTGCTATCCTTGAATTTCAATACTGTAAGAATTTCCGTCTTTACTTTTACGTTTATTTTTAAAACGCTCCATACTATCTTTAGAGTGTTCAATCATTATTTTATCAAACTTTTCTTGAGTTACTTTTTTTCCTTTTTTAGGCTCTTTAATAGCCATCTTCTCTGATGGGTTTAATACTATTTCTGTACAAACAATAGTCTGCTTTCCATCTTGAATTTCTAAAATTAAACCTGGTAATCCCCAAAACCTTCCTGGGCCATTACTAACTGGTATTTGAGGCGTATACCAAGCTATGGTTTCTATTGTCACAGTTTCTTTTTTCTCTTCCCTTTCTCCATCGGTCATTGAAAAAGAAGTTCTAGGCTCTTCTCTTTTTCTAGTAGCTTTATAACATGTATAGTTTCCAATGTTTTTTGTTTCACCACTCATTTCCCATCCGTAATCTGTTAGTTTGTCTTTAATTAAAAAGCGCTTACCACTAATTTCTGTTTTGTTAGAAAATCTTTTTTCATTGATATTCTTATACAAAATATCAGATCCACCGCCATTACCCATAATTTGAATTCGAACTCCATTCATTTGACCACCTGGTGATGATAATTCTTCGTTTTGCTTATACGTAGATTCTGATTTATTAAAATTTAAGGTATATGTTTTTTGAAACTGCTTCATTAATTGAGCCTTCAATTGATTTTGCAATGCATCGTCTATCATTCCTTTAGCTTTAGCCTTCCCCTTTCCTTTATCTAAATTTAAATCAAATTTTCGATGTGTTTTATAGGTTGCCTTTCCTTGAAAGCTTTGAGCATTCATTAATACTCCACTTAATATTAATCCTATTAAAATTATTTTTTTCATTATTTTATATTTAAGGTTTTTATTATATCTTCAAAACTATCTGCACTCTTTATAACCATTTTCCCATTTACTCTTTGATATGGCAATCCTGATTCTAGCACTTTTATTTTTAAATTTTCATCTAAAAAAACATTTAAAGGAAATGACTCTATTTCTAATTTATCTGTAAATTCTTTTACATCAACAATATGTTTAAAATTGAATTCCTTTTTAGATAAAAATTTATTTACTGCATCTTTATTTTCATAAGTCATAGAAATAAAATTCATTGAATTATTATATTTCTTTTTAAGCTTATTTAAATGTGGCATTTCATCAATACAAGGTGGGCATTTGGTAAACCAAAAATTTATAAGAGTAGGTTTTCCTTTTAATGACTCTAATGAAATTTCTTTCCCTGTAATATCTTTAAATTTAAAGTTTGGAAATTCCTTTCCCAATAAGCTCTCCATTTTTGACTTCTTTGATTTCTTATCCTTTACATCAAATGATATAAAATGAATTATTGAATCATTTCTTCTTTCTGTTTTTTTAATTTTTGTTCCAACAAACATTTCTTTATTAAAAATTTTACTAAATTTTTTCTTGATAATATTTCTTTCTTTTTTAAAACTTAATTCACTCATCATTTCATTTCCATTAGATGTATAAACTACAGTTTGTGCTTTTAATAAAGATGAAACCGTTAATAATGCGGTAAAAACTAGTATTCTTTTCATTTTATAATTATTTTGACACCACAAATATGTAAATCAATTAATTACCTCTTAGTTAACAAGTGTTAACGAGTGTTAACCGTTAATTTTTATATACTTTAACTTCTTACCTTTGAAATATGAATGAAAAAAAGCATCGTTGGATTTTTTATTTAATCTCTGCTACAATTTTAGCAACTATTGCTGTTCAGTTTTATTGGAATTATAAAAACTATGAGCAAAACAAACAATATGTTATAAATGAGATACAAGAAAGTCTAGACAGTTCTATTGAAGAATACTTTCTTAAACTTAGTAAAGAAAACTTTTTTGCTATTATACAACCTAAAAAACCTACTAAACAAGATAGTTTAGCTAAACAAAATATTTTAAATGATATTTTCTCTCCTCTAAAGAAAACAAAAGTAAAGGACTCGGTTTCTTTTAAAATATCATCATTAGAATTTACTACTGATAGTTCTAAGGAATTTGAAGCAATGGATTCTATTTTTATAGATTCCATAATGTGTGATATAAACTCGGATATAAATAAATCAAAAAAGAAACCAACTCCAATTGTTGGACTTACACAGTTTTCAAAAGATAAAAAAACTGGAATTCATATAAATTCTAACAACAAAATTAGCAAGGTTAAAGTTTTCACTGGTAAGCGAGCTACGGATAGTTTAAAACTTATTAAAGGTTTACAAACTATGTTTATTTCAATTAAAAATGATACAATAAACCATACAAAAATAGATTCAATATTACGTAAAGACTTGCAAAATAAAGGGATTTTAACTTCTTATTATTTTCAACATAAAAAAAAGGATTCTATCATATTTAGTAATAAAATGACACCCTATGAAACGTTTCCTTTAGTTAGTGAAGCTAAATCTACTTTTTTAAAACTGGATGAAGAAATTGCTTTGCATTATGGTAACCCAACTATTGAAGCTTTAAAAAGAAGTTCTACTGGTATTTTACTCTCATTTATTTTATCATTAGCTGTTATTAGTAGTTTATTTTATTTACTTCGAATTATTAACAAACAAAAGGAACTTGCCGAAATAAAAAATGATCTTATTAGTAATATAACACACGAATTTAAAACACCTATTACAACTGTATCCGCAGCTATCGAGGCTATTGATAATTTCAACATGATTGATGACAAAGAAAAAACTAAAAAGTACCTTTCTATTTCTTCTATTCAGCTAAAAAAACTGCACCAAATGGTTGAAAAATTATTAGAAACTGCTACTTTAGATAGTGAGAAGTTACTCTTAAAAAAAGAAGAAGTAAACATCATTGATTTAATAGAAAAAACATCAAAAAAGCATCAATTAATTAACAATTCTAAAACGATTACTTTCTCTTCTAGTATTGAAAATCACTACACAGAGGTTGATACGTTCCATTTTGAAAATGCTGTATCAAACCTAATTGATAATGCTGTAAAATATGGAGGTGATATTATTGAAATAAACGTTAACAAAGTTTTAAATACCCTTGAAATATCAGTAGCAGATAATGGAAAAGGAATAGAAAAAAACCAACAAGAACGAATTTTTGATAAATTCTATAGAGTTCCTAAAGGAAATACTCATGACGTAAAAGGATTTGGTATTGGATTATATTATACTAAAAAAATCATTGAAAAACATGAGGGGTCTATTTTTCTAATATCAAACTCTAAACACACTATCTTTAAAATTAACTTACCAAATGGATAAAAAAATAAAACTTCTTTTAGCTGAAGATGAACCTAGTTTAGGTCAAATTATTCAAGAAAGTCTAGAAACGAGGAATTTTGAAGTTCATCATGCACATGATGGTGAAGAAGCTTTAAGGTTTTATAATGAAATAAATCCTGATGTATTAGTTTTAGACGTAATGATGCCTAAAAAAGATGGTTTTACATTAGCAAAAGAAATAAGATTGGAAAACAAACAAATTCCTATCATTTTTTTAACAGCGAAATCACAAACTAAAGATGTACTTGATGGGTTTAATCACGGCGGTAACGATTATTTAAAAAAACCTTTTTCAATGGAAGAACTTATTGTTAGAGTTCAATCATTACTTGATAGAAACTTATTAAAAGTTAACCAAGAAAAAATCACAATTGGTAATTACATTTTAAACTATCCTAAACAAGTTTTAACCTTTAAAACTGATTCTGAGTTATTGACACATAGAGAAAACGAGCTGCTTTTTCACCTATCACAAAAGAAAAATGAAGTTTTGGATAGAGCTTTTATTTTAAAGAAACTATGGGGTAATGATGATTTTTTTAATGCTCGTAGTATGGATGTGTTTATTTCTAAGCTTAGAAAAAAACTTCAGAAAGATAATAATGTACAAATTGTTAACATTCGAGGTTATGGTTATAAATTGATTTGTTAAACCTCTTTTCATTTCTAATTTTTTATGTAGTTTTACGCATAGAAATTCACAAATTATGCATGTAGCTATTGCCGGAAATATTGGTGCGGGAAAAACCACCCTAACTAAATTATTAGCAAAACATTACAATTGGGAGCCTCACTTTGAATCTGTAGATGAAAATCCGTATTTAGATGATTTTTATGCTGAGATGGAGCGTTGGTCTTTTAACTTACAGGTGTTTTTCTTGAATAGTCGCTTTCGCCAAGTATTAGAATTGCGCAAATCTGGAAAAAAAATTATCCAAGACAGAACCATATATGAAGATGCTCATATTTTTGCCCCTAACTTACATGCAATGGGATTAATGACTAATAGAGACTATAGTAATTATAGTTCTTTATTTGAATTAATGGAAAATTTAGTTACTCCTCCAGATTTATTAATTTATTTACGTGCTGATATTTCTACTCTAGTTGGACAGATTCATAAAAGAGGAAGAGAGTATGAAAACTCTATTAGTATTGATTATTTAAGTAGATTAAATGAGCGATATGAGGCATGGATTAGCACATATAGCAAAGGAAAATTACTTATTATAGATGTTGACAATTTAGACTTTGTTGAAAATCAAGAGGATTTAGGAACAATCATTGATAAAATTGATGCTCAAATTAATGGGTTATTTTAAGAACATAAGAATTAATCAACCAATATACTACGTGTTGGTTCTTACATTTTATTGTTCTCAATTATATGCACAAAACAAAATTCAATTAAATTTTGATTATAAATCTCAAGAATTATTAAAAGATTCACTTAATAATATCTCAAGAGATAATAGTACTCATTATAGCCTTAAAAAGGCTGAGGACGAATGGAAAAAATTACTTTTTTTTGAACAAAACTTAAATAAGAAGCCTCAAAAAACGTATTTAAATCAAATACGTTCATATTCAAAAGATTCTTTACAAATTTTGGCTGTAAAGGTTTTAAGTTTTAAAAAACTTCATAATAAAGGACTTTTAAAAAAAGACGTTTTACTAAACATCAATTACTACAAATCATTATTAAGTGAACTAACACAAAGCAATATTATACCTGAAGAGTATGCTTTTTTAGAAAAAGAGCTTTTAAAAATAAAAATTAATGAAGTTCAAAATGCCTACGTAAAAAGTAAATCATTAAATTATTTTTTAATAAGTATTACCCTACTATTACTTATTCTCGGCATAAAAATCATTAGAAAAACAAAAAATATTTCTCAGCCTGAACTCAGTAAACAAGAAAAGATCATCAAAAATTTAATTATCTCAGGTAAAAGCAATAAAGAAATTGCTAACGAATTATATATTAGTTTAAACACTGTTAAAACACACATAACCAACATTTACCATAAATTAAATATTTCCAACAGAAAAGAATTAATACTTAATTTCAAAAAATAGTAGCGGTACTAGTACCAAAATCCCCCTCTTTCCTTTCTTATTTTATTTTTTTATTACTGTTTTTTGCTTCAAAATTTTAATTCATGAAGCACCTCATTATAGTATTTATTTTTTTCACTTCCCTTAACTCAATCTTTAGCCAAGAACAGTTCAATATTTCAGGAATTGTTTCAACCCAGAATAAAGAAGTTATAACAATTGGTGATGTTTTATTAATTTCAAAAATTGATAATAAAATTATTAAATACACTTTTATTAATAATGGGAAATTTCATCTAGAAAAGGTAAAAAAAGGAAACTATTTTTTAAAAGTAAATTCATTAGGCTATTTTGAAATTTCAAAAGAAATAAAACTAGAAAGTAATCAACATTTAAAACTTGAATTTATAGAAAAAAACAACATTTTATCTGAAGTAGAAATTACAGCTTCAAAAAAAGTAATTGAAAATAAAAATGGCAACATAATTATTAATGTAGCAAAAACAAGATTATCAAAAGAATCTAATATTTTAGATTTATTATCTAAATTACCTAGAATACAAATAGCATCTAATAAATCATCTATAGAAGTAATTGGCAAAGGAAATCCACTTATTTATATTGGCCATCAAAGGATTTCTATTGATGATTTAAATAACCTTAGTGTTTCACAAATTGAAAAAATTGAAATCATTAATAATCCGTCTTCAAAATATGAAGCAGAAGGCAGGAGTTTGTTACTTATTACTTTAAAAAAAGAAATTCAAGACGGAATGAAAATATCAGTAACTGAAACAACTTCTTTTAAAAAACACTTTAATAATTACCTTAATGCTTCTACTAATTTTAAACATCAAAAAGCAAGATTCAACTTAAACATTTCTTTTAATAATTTAAAAATATGGGAAAGTAATAGTGCAGATTATCAAATACCTTATAAAGGTATTTCTTCTGATTATTTAGTAGTAGCTAAAACAAATAGAAAGCAAGCCATTATTCAAGGTAGTTTTTCATATCAGTTTAATAAAAACAATCATCTATCTGTTAATTCTAATCTCCGTACACAAAAGGAACCTTTTACTATAAACACAATAACAAACATTAATAGTGATATTATAAATACAAAAAGCTTTAATGATGGTAATCGTTATTTTTCTACTTCAAATATAAATTATATAAAATCTCTAAATAATTCTAATGAGTTTTTCTTCGGCGCCCAGTATACCTTTTATGACCAAAGAATAACCAATTCTATCACTAATAAATTCAATGTAACACCTATTACAACTACTATAAATAGATTACAAAAATTCAACATAAACACCTATACTCTAAAAAGTAACTACACAAAAAAAATTAAGAAAAAAAAGATCTTAGAAATAGGTGTAAGCTACACTAATACCTCTACAAATTCTACTATAAACACATTTACTAATACTATAAAGCAGAATTATTATTTCACAGAAAAAAATAAAGCTGCGTATATCCAGTATTCAAATAACTTAAGCACCTTAAAATATTCTCTAGGCTTACGATTTGAAAATAACGAAACTGATGGAAAATATTCAAAAAACTCAAACATCATTTTTAAGAAAAATAATACAGTTTTTTTTCCAAAATTGAATATCGCTTATGCTATAAATAAGAAGAAAACTATATCTCTTAACTACAGTAAAAATATTACTAGACCAAATTATTCATCAACCACCTCTACTTCAGCTTTTATTAATCCTTTTTTAGAATTTAGAGGTAATTTACATTTAACCCCATCTATAACAAATGAAGTTTCCATAAGGTATCAATTCAATAAAAACTCTATTAATTTTAATTATTATCATAAACAAAATCCTATATTTTATAGTTTTCATTATGATGAGAACAATAATAAAACTCTTATTTACCCTACAAATCTAGTACATGAAAAAGGAGTGAATTTAGAAGTGAATATTCCTAAAAAATATAAGCTCTGGTCATCATCAAATACAATAAGCTTTCATTTAAATACTATCAATGATGCTAGAGCTTTAAATACTTCGCTCTCACCTTACCTTTACTACTACTCTAATCATCAATTTAAAATAAACAAATCAAGTTCTTTTGCTTTTGACTTTTGGGGACTAACAAACAGAAAAGAGGGAATATTTACGAGAGAATCAATTTTTGTTTTAAATGCTTCGTTGCATAAGAAACTATTTAACTCATTAGACTTCACTGTTAGTTTCAATGATATTTTTAATACTATGGAGTTTAGAGAAACTTATTCTTTACAAAAGTTAAATGTCAAAAATGTTTTTTTTACAGATGCTAATGAAATAGCCTTTTCATTAAAATACTCTTTTGGAAAAATTAATAAAATTAATAATACAAACAAAAACATTAATAGAAATATGAATAGAATTAGATAATCCTTTAAACAACACAATATCAATAAATTAAAACAAAATATAAGCAACTATTTTAAAAATTTTCATTTTTAATCATTTAATAAGGGTAATAAAAATAAGTACTCTATACTTGGTTATATAAACAAATAAGTGCTGACACACTTTACCCAAGTCATAGATTATTTAATTGTCAGATTAAAAAACTATGCAAGTATTTATTAACAAGAAGACTACACTTACAAACTTGTAGGCCTTACCAAAATCTATTAATCATGAAAAAATTTGAAAGTTTTAAAAAATTTGAAAACGAAAAATCAGAATTAAACAAAATAAAAGGGGGAGCTCCAAATTGGGAACAAACACAAAGCGTAGGTCCAAATGGTGAAACTCAAGGTGATTTAGCTGCTAGATGTTATATTAATGGTCATTATGACCTTGATGTGTATGCTAAAAAACAAACATTCAGATTTTAAATAACACCAACCACCACTTAAAAGTGGTGGTTTTCATTATTATTCATGAATCAAAAAATAATAAAACACCCAGAATTTTTAATACTATCTTCTGAAAATGACAGGAATTTAAAATCTATTGCTGATTGGTTAGCATATTTTAAAGTTAACTTTTTTTGCATTAATACTTATAACGATGTTGTTAGTATTTATAATTACAACATGCAAACTGAAGAGATGATTTTATTAATTGATGATAAAAAAGATGAAACTATAATAAACTTAAATAAGTTGAAAACTGTTTTTATTAGAAATGGTGAGTTAAAATTCAATGTCAATAAAATACCAGACACTTTATTAAAACAGAACTCAGTTAAAGATTACTTTTACAGTTATATTCAGAATTTAGATGAATTTCTTGCATATTTTTTTCAAAAAAAATATAATATTATTGGCTTATGGGGTTTAGCTCTTATTAACAAGCTTATTGTTTTAGAGGAGTCTAAAAAATGTGGTTTTAAAATTCCTCATACTTATTTAAAAACAAACTTCAATAATTTAAATTCAAACGAAAATTACATATCAAAAACTCTTGCGATTCCGCTAGAAATGGAAACAAAAACTCAAAAGTTTTTAAATTACACAGCACGAATAGAAAACACTTCTTCTTCTGAAGAGTTCATGACTTCCCTTATTCAAAAAGAAATAAAAAAACTATTTGAAATTAGAGTCTTCGTTTTCTTGAAAAAAATTTACGCAATGGCTATTTTCTCTCAAATGAATGAAGAATCTGCTGTTGATTGTCGTGTGTACAATACAGAAAACCCATACTTAGACGAACCCTATACGATTCCTGATTCTCTCAAAACAAAAATTTTCCAATTAATGAAGTCTTTAAAATTAAATACAGGCTCTTTTGATTTTATTTATACGGAAGATGATGAGTATTGCTTTTTAGAAGTAAATCCTATTGGTCAGTTTGGATATTTAGGTGCTGTTTGTGGCATAGATTTAAATAAAGTAATTGCACAAGAAATAATTGAATATGAAGGACACTAAAGAATATAAAGACTTTATTAAGAAGCATAAATTTCCATTAGATATGTTAAATACCCGTTCATTTTCTAAAAAAGGATTTATCAAAAAAGAGACCAATAGTTTTTACTCAAAAAACAGTAGGTCAAATTGGAACTTTTTTACAGTACCCACAAAAAAAATAGTTTAAACATGTTTGTAATTTCAAGTAACTTAACTTTAACTAAAGGCTATAAAAAAAGTATTTTAGGTAATTTTAAAAACAATGAACTATTTCATATAGAAAACAATCAAGCTGTTGAAATTCATAGATTAATAAAAAAGCGTTTTTTTAAAAAAGAAGACGTAACGCCTGGTTTATTTGATTTTTTGATAGAAAATAGAATGGTTTATAAAATTCCTGAAAATATTAAAAATAACTTTCCTGAAAAAAAGTTGCAATACGCATCAAAATATCACATTGAGTTTTTAATTTACAACTACTCTACTTCTTTAGGAATCGACAAAGTAATTGATATTTGCGAAAAAATTTGTATCCCAAATTTAGTTATCCATCTTAACAATAATATTATTAATCAGATTGAAGAAAAAATAAAAGATAAATCTTTCCCTGAATCTGTTACTATTGTAACAAACAACAAAGAAATGTTACTAGAAAAAAATAGATTTAGAATACTAATTACTCAAAAAGATAACAGACCTTTTGTACATAGAGATTCTGTAGATTTTAATTACCAATTATTCGTAGAATCTCATTTTCACCATAATTATTTTAATAAAAAAATATACATCGGAAATAAAGGAGAAATTAAAAACACACCCGAATCTGTAGATGTATTTGCTAATCTGACTGATTTAAATTTAATACAAAAACTCAATGGAGTTATTAGCAGTAATAAATTTCAAAAGCTTTGGAACGTTCATAAAGATATTTGTGATGTTTGTAAAGATTGTGAGTTTAAATATATGTGCGTAGACAATAGAGTTCCAGAGCAAAGAAATGAAAAGGAGTGGTTCCATTCAACAGAATGTAACTACAATCCATATATTGGTAAATGGAAAGAAGAAAAAGAATATGTATCTCTTAAACAGTTAGGGGTTGTTAGTAATAATCTTGAGTTCTCTTTAAACTTTACAGAAAACTAAACTAGCCTTCTTTTAAACTCACTTAATAAAATTGCTGTAGCTGTAGCAACATTTAAACTTTCAGTTTGCTGAGTTTCTCCAAATCGAGGTATAGTTAATTTATTTTCAACAATAGCAGCAACTTCTGACGAAATACCATTCGCTTCATTCCCCATAACTAGAATAGCTTTTTGTGGTAATGAATATTTTTTATATACATTTTCACCATCCATGTCTGCAGTAAAAACAGGTAAATCTATAGTTTGTAAATAATCTGATAGCTTAGTATAATAAATATTAACTCTAGTTAAAGACCCCATAGTTGATTGCACCACTTTTTGATTATAACAATCTACTGTATTACCTGAACAAACAAGCTCTTTTATACCGAACCAATCACATAAACGGATAATTGTTCCTAAATTACCAGGATCATTTATTCCATCAAGAGCTACTATAAAATCATCTTTTCTAGTCAATATTTCCTCAGGAATTTTAAATAATGCTAATACTTTATTTGGACTTTTTAATGAACTCACCTTTTTTAATTCAATTTCAGAAATTAAAATTACTTCTATATTCTTTTCAAACTCCAAAGACTCATCTACACAAAATATCTGATAAACTTCTAAACTAGATTTTAATAATTCATTTACTACTTTTATTCCTTCAGCAACAAATAAATTATGCTTTTGTCTATACTTTTTTTGTTGTAAACTAGTTATTAGTTTTATATTATTTTTAGATAAACTCATTAAATAATTTTTAACATTATAAAACCACCAAAAAACAGTATTTTTGGTAATTAAATTCGAGGCGTAAAGTTAATGAAAAAACTTTCTTTCATCCTTTTATTATTGGTATTATTCTATTCTTGTAATACAATAAAATATGTAAAAAAAAACGAGTTGCTATTAGCAAGAAATACCATATTTGTTGATAGTGTAAAAACTTCAGATGAAAGTTTAAATGAACTTTTAATACAACGCCCAAATGCTAAAACTTTTGGTCTACCTTTATCTTTATATTTTTATAATATAGGTAATCCTGAAGGCCCTAAAACGCCTAGTAAGTGGGGTAAAAAACACCCTAAAACATACTCTTTCTTTAAAAATACCTTCTCAGAAAAACAAAGTATATCTGTTGCGAAGTCTGCTATCAGCTTTAATAATTGGTTTCTAAAAAGTGGACAAGCTCCTATTATTATTAATGATAGAAAAACCAAAAGGACAATAGAAAATTTAAATACTTACTTGCAAAACCATGGTTATTTCAAAGCTAAAGTAACGTCAAAAAAAGATACTATATCTAATAAAAAGGGAGCTATATCGTATCATATAAAGAAAGGAAAAGCTTTATTTTTAGATACTATTTTTAGAGAAATTAAATCTCCAATTCTAGACTCTATATATAAGATTAACAAATACAAAAGCTTCTTAAAATCAAACCAACAATATAATGATCAAAATTTTATTGATGAAGCTAATAGATTAACAAAACTTTTTAGAAATAACGGTATTTTTCACTTTGATAAAAATAATAGTATCGATTTTTATGTATCTGATACTGCAAGCTATAAAACAAACGTTGAATTAGTTATTTCAGATAGAACAGTTGAAGAAAATGGGAATTATTTTTCAAAACCATATAAAATTCAAAAAATAAAAAGAATAAATGTTGTTACTGATTATTCTTACAGTAAAAAGAATACTCCCTATAAAGATTCAGTATTATATAAAAGCGTTAATTATCTAGCTCATGAAAAGCAAAAATACAATCCTAAATATTTATCACAATCATTATTTATAAA
Organism: Tenacibaculum sp. E3R01; assembly: GCF_003318185.1. Lineage (NCBI taxonomy): Bacteria > Pseudomonadati > Bacteroidota > Flavobacteriia > Flavobacteriales > Flavobacteriaceae > Tenacibaculum > Tenacibaculum sp. E3R01. Next base: position 159,546 of record NZ_QOCC01000023.1, read on the forward strand.
ACCAAACAGTGTGTATAGTGATACACTCCGAAATTTAACAAGAACACACTTAAGAGGTTTAAAAAATTTTAAATCGACTTCTATTAGGTTCAATGAATTAAACGATCATGAATTAGAAGCAAACATTTATTTAACCCCAAAAGAAAAATACACTTTAGGATTTGACACTGAATTATCGCGGTCTAATATTAGAAATTTTGATATTTCTGGAAAGTTTTCTTTAGTTAATAGAAACACATTTAAAGGTGCTGAAATATTTAAATTATCCGCACTTGGTTCTTACTTTAATTCTAATAATGGTCCTGGTTGGGAATTAGGAAGTAATATTTCATTAGAAGTCCCTAGGTTCATGGCCCCTTTTGGGTTACATAAATTTGTCCCTAAAAGAATGTTTCCTAAAACAAAATTCTTTGCAGGGATAAATATCCAAAAAAATATAGGGTTAGATAAACAAAATATATCTCTTGGAATTGATTATAAATGGAAGTATAATCGAAAAAAAACAATACAATTAGAGTTAATAAACGCGCAATATATTCGTAACTTAAATGTTGAAAACTATTTTTCAATTTATAGGTCAGAATACAATAAGCTGGTAGCAATTGGAAAAGTAGCAGCCCCTTCTATACCTATTCCTTTAAATATCTCTGGAAACTTTAATCAAATAAGACAATATGTTGGAGATATAACGAGCAGCATAACCGATCCTGATGATGCAAGAACAATTTTAAATATCATTAATAGATACCAAATAGTTACTTCAGATTTTTTAATTCCCGAAATTGCTTACAGTTTCACCTACAACAATCAACAAAGTGCTAAAGATCAAAGTTTCTCTTTTTTTAAAATACGGGTAGCAAACTCCGGTAATGTAATGGGAATTTTATCAAAACAAAAAAATGAAAACAACCAATCTACTGTATTTAAAATTCCTGTAGCTCAATATTTCAAAACAGATATAGAATATAAAAAATATTGGAAACTAGGTAATAACTCTGTTCTTGCGCATAGAACTTTTTTAGGAGCTATTTTTACGTATAATAATTCAGATATTCCATTTTCACGTAGTTATTTTGCTGGAGGATCAAATGATATTAGAGCATGGAGAACCTATGATTTAGGACCAGGGACAAGACCTCCTGGTTTAGAATATAACATTGGTAGTTTTAAATTTCTAACAAGTTTTGAATATCGATTTGACATACTAGGGTCTCTTAAAGGAGCTTTATTTACCGATGCTGGTAACATATGGAGCATTAATAACTCTGATGTTATTGATGAATCTGAAAAATTTAATGGCTTTAAATCAATAAAAGATTTAGCGGTAGCTAGTGGTTTTGGTTTACGGTATGACTTCAAATTTTTAATAGCACGATTAGATTTAGGGTTTAAGATTCATGAACCATACTTACCAGAAAATAAATGGTTTAATAATTTTAATTTCTCTAGCTCAGTATTAAACATAGGTATTAACTACCCGTTTTAACGAAAACGTTATCATAAAAAAATCATCGGAACTTAGCTAAAAAAGTGTAGATTTGTCATTCAAAACAACTGTAAACTAAAAATTAAAAAATGATTAAAGCTGGAGTTGCCACAGGTAAAGAAGTTCAAGAGATTTTTAAATTAGCAAAAGAAAAAAACTTTGCCTTACCCGCAGTTAATGTTGTAGGTTCAAATACAATTAATACAGTTTTAGAAACTGCAAAAGAATTAAATTCACCTGTAATTATTCAATTTTCTAATGGAGGTGCGCAATTCAATGCTGGAAAAGGTTTATCTAATGAAAACGAAAAATCTGCCATTGCTGGAGCTGTAGCTGGAGCAAAACATATACATTTATTAGCTGAAGCTTATGGTATACCAGTAATTTTACATACTGACCACGCTGCTAAAAAACTATTACCTTGGATTGATGGTTTATTAGACGCAAGTGAAGAGTTTTATAAAGAAACAGGTAAGTCATTATATAGTTCTCATATGATTGATTTAAGTGAAGAACCACTTGAAGAAAACATAGAGATTTGTAAAAAATACTTAGCTCGAATGAGTAAAATGGGTATGACTTTAGAAATTGAATTAGGAATTACTGGTGGTGAAGAAGATGGTGTTGATAATTCTGATGTAGATGTTTCTAAACTATATACACAACCAGAAGAAGTAGCTTATGCTTACGAAGAATTACTAAAAGTAAGTGATCAATTTACCATTGCTGCAGCTTTTGGAAATGTTCATGGTGTTTATAAACCTGGAAATGTAAAATTAACTCCAAAAATTTTAAAGAACTCTCAAGAGTACATATCTAAAAAATACAATGTTCCTCATAATACGATAGATTTCGTTTTTCATGGAGGTTCAGGATCTACATTAGAAGAAATTCGTGAAGCAATTGGATACGGTGTAATTAAAATGAATATTGATACTGATTTACAATATGCTTTTACAGAAGGTATTCGTGATTACATCACTGAGAAATCAGCATATTTACAAGCACAAATAGGTAACCCTGAAGGAAGCGATGTACCTAATAAAAAATACTACGATCCTCGTAAATGGTTGCGTGAAGGAGAGCAAACATTTAAAGCAAGATTAAAAAAGGCTTTCGAAGATTTAAATAATGTTAATACTTTATAGTAATTTAGCTTTTTCAAAAAAAGAAAATAAGCAACAGAAAAAGAAAACCAAATACACATAAACAAATAACTATAGACGAATATTATGGCTTGGTTTAAACGTAAAGACAAAGGAATTCAGACCCCAACTGAAGAAAAAAAAGACACACCTAAAGGCTTGTGGTACAAAACCCCAAGTGGAAAGGTTATTGATACTGAAGAATTAAAGAAAAACTTATATGTAAGTCCTGAAGATGGATACCATGTAAGAATAGGTAGTAAAGAATATTTTGAATTGTTTTTTGACAATAATGAATTTAAAGAGTTAGATGCAAAATTAACTGCGAAAGACCCTTTAAAATTTGAAGACACTAAAAAATACCCAGATCGCTTAAAGGCTGCTCAAAAGAAAACAGGGTTAAAAGATGCTGTTAGAACTGCCGTTGGAAAATCAATGGGGAAAGACATTGTTATTGCTTCAATGGATTTTGCTTTTATTGGTGGTTCAATGGGAAGTGTTGTTGGAGAAAAAATAGCACGTGCTATTGATTATTCAATCAAAAACGAATTGCCTTTCTTAATGGTTTCTAAATCTGGAGGAGCACGTATGATGGAAGCATCTTTATCATTAATGCAATTAGTAAAAACTTCAGCTAAATTAGCGCAATTAGCAGATGCAAAAATTCCATACATTTCATTATGTACAGATCCAACAACTGGAGGAACAACAGCTTCTTTTGCAATGCTTGGTGATATTAATATTGCTGAACCAAATGCATTAATTGCTTTTGCAGGTCCACGTGTTGTAAAAGACACAACAGGTAAGGAATTACCTGAAGGTTTTCAGCGTTCTGAATTTGTATTAGAACATGGTTTCCTTGATGGAATTTATGAAAGAAAACACCTAAAACAACAGGTTAACTTATATATTGACCTAATACAAAATCAACCTATTAGAGCATAAAACTAAAAGCCAGCTAAAACTGGCTTTTTTCTTTTTACAAGATAAATACAATATCTATCTGATTACATAACAATTAACATCATTAACTGCTATTGTATTTTTCTTATCTAATTAAGTTTATCATAAAAAAATAATTGTACATTTGCACCTCCAATGAAAAATCATTGAGTACATTAAAATCATTTAAACAATATTGGTATGTATTTAACTAAAGAAGTAAAACAAGAAATTTTTGCTAAACACGGTAAAGGTAACAACGATACTGGAACAGCAGAAGGACAAATTGCGTTATTTACGCATAGAATTAACCATTTAACTGAGCACTTAAAAAGAAATCGTAAAGATTTTAACACTGAGCGTTCTTTAGTAAAGATGGTAGGTAAGCGTAGAAGTTTGTTAGATTACTTAAAGAAAAAAGAAATCAACAGATATCGTGCAATTATCAAAGAATTAGGTATTAGAAAATAATCCTTACAAAAAGAGGCAGGAATTTCCTGCCTCTTTTTTATTGTAAAAAATTGAATAAAATTCATTACTTTTAACTTCGTTTTTCATTTTAAAAACTTCAATTAAAAGTATTTATACTTCCATTGAAACAACAGCAACACAACAACACAAAAAACGAATTAAAATTTTTAGAAAAAACATTTTATGATTCCAAAAGTATTTAGAGAGGTCATTGACCTTGGAGATGGAAGAACCATTTCATTAGAAACGGGTAAATTAGCAAAACAAGCACACGGTTCAGTTGTTGTTCAAATGGGAAAAGCAATGTTGTTATGTACAGTTGTATCTAACTACAAACAATCTGATGTTGATTTTTTACCATTAACTGTAGACTATAGAGAAAAATTTGCAGCTGCAGGTCGTTATCCTGGTGGTTTCTTTAAAAGAGAAGCTAGACCTAGTGATGGAGAAGTATTAACAATGCGTTTAGTGGATCGTGTATTACGTCCATTATTCCCTAAAGATTACCATGCAGAAACGCAAGTAATGATTCAGTTAATGTCTCATGACGAAAACGTTATGCCAGATGCTTTAGCTGGTTTAGCTGCTTCAACGGTAATTCAATTAAGTGACATTCCTTTTGAAACTCCTATTTCAGAAGTAAGAGTTGCTAGAGTAAACGGTGAATTCGTTATCAATCCTAACAGAACTCAATTAGCTGATGCTGATTTAGACATGATGATTGGTGCTTCTGCTGACTCTGTAATGATGGTAGAAGGAGAAATGGATGAGGTTACTGAAGAGGAAATGGCTGATGCTATTAAATTTGCTCATGAAGCTATTAAAGTACAATGTGCTGCACAAGTACGTTTAGCGGAAGCTTTCGGTAAAAAAGAAACTCGTGAATATGAACCAGAAAGAGAAGATGAGGAATTAGCAAAGAAAATTCATGATGCTGCTTACCAAAAATGTTATGATATAGCTAAAAAAGGAACTTCTAAGAAAGAAAGAGGTTTAGCTTTTTCTGAAGTAAAAGAAGAAATTGTTGCTTCATTTACAGAAGAAGAAATTGCTGACTTTGGAAGTTTAATTGGAAAATACTTCAATAAAGCTCAAAAAAATGCTGTTAGAGAACTAACTCTTTCAGAAGGTTTACGTTTAGATGGACGTAAAACTACAGATATCAGACCAATTTGGTGTGAGGTTGATTATTTACCTTCTACTCATGGTTCTTCTATTTTTACACGTGGGGAAACTCAAGCTTTAGCTACAGTAACATTAGGAACTTCTAGAGAAGCAAATCAAATAGATATGCCATCTTATGAAGGTGAAGAAACATTCTATTTACATTATAACTTCCCTCCTTTTTGTACAGGTGAAGCTAGACCATTAAGAGGAACTTCTAGAAGAGAAGTTGGGCACGGTAATTTAGCACAACGTGCATTAAAAGGAATGATTCCTGATGATTGTCCTTATACAGTTCGTGTTGTATCTGAAGTATTAGAATCTAACGGTTCTTCTTCAATGGCAACTGTATGTTCTGGAACGATGGCATTAATGGATGCTGGAGTTCAACTAAAAAAACCAGTTTCTGGTATTGCTATGGGATTAATTTCTGATGGTGATCGTTATGCTGTTTTATCTGATATTTTAGGAGATGAAGATCATTTAGGTGATATGGACTTTAAAGTTACTGGTACTGCTGATGGTATTACTGCTTGTCAAATGGACATTAAGGTTAAGGGTTTATCTTATGAAATTTTAGTAAATGCATTAAAACAAGCTCGTGAAGGTCGTTTACATATCTTAGAAAAATTAACAGATACTATTGCTCAACCTAGTGAAGAGGTTAAAGCGCATGCTCCAAAAATGATTACCAGAACTATCCCTAATGATATGATTGGTGCTTTTATTGGACCAGGTGGTAAACATATTCAAGAATTACAAAAAGAAACAGAAACTACAATTGTTATCAATGAAGATCCTGTTACTGAAGAAGGAATTGTTGAAATTTTAGGAACAAGCCCAGAAGGAATTGAAAAAGTTATAGCTCGTATTGAGTCAATGATGTTCAAACCTGAAAGAGGTTCTGTTTATCAGGTTAAAGTAATTAAAATTTTAGACTTTGGTGCTGTAGTAGAATATGCTGAGGCTCCTGGGAATGAAGTTTTACTACACGTAAGTGAATTAGCTTGGGAACGCACAAATAATGTAACTGACGTTGTTAAATTAGGTGACGTACTTGATGTAAAGTATTTCGGAATTGATCCTAAAACTCGTAAAGAAAAAGTTTCTAGAAAAGCATTGTTACCTAAACCTGAAGGTTATGTAGCTAGACCTCCTAGAGATAATAATAGAAATAGGGATAATAATCGTGGGCGTGACAATCGTCGTGATGATAGAAAGCCTAGAGAAGCTAAAAAAGAAGACTAAAAACTTTATTTAGTTATAAAAAAAATCGCCAAAAAATATTTTTGGCGATTTTTTTTGATTTTAACGCAACCTTTTTTGATTACTCAGACTATTAAATAATACTCTAAATTATTTAAAATGAAAAAAAAGATTCATCTATTTATTATTTCTCTATCTGTATTGTTTATAAATAGCTGCGAATATTCATATAATCAATTCCCTCTTGAAAATGAAACCCCTCCTATTTTTGTTCCGGATATAATTATTTCAGAAGAATCTCCAAACGATCCAAACCAAACAGGAAGTGCTTGTAATAGTGCTTTAAAAAAAACTTCATCATCTGAGTTAATAAATTTAATTACAATCCCTGATAGTTTACCTAATATTATTGATCTATCAACCGATATGCCACCGGTTAGAAGTCAAGGTCATCAAGGAAGTTGTGTAGCATGGGCTACAAGCTATTATTTAAAAAGTTATCAAGAAAAAATACAACATAACTATGAGTACAGCTCATATAAAGATGTAATGAGCCCTTCTTTTGTCTATAACCAAACTAAAGAAAACTCAAACTGTTTATCAGGATCTAACATTCAAAATGCTCTAGAACTCTTAAAAAGTCAAGGAACAACTAGTTGGAAAGAGTTTCCTTATACAGATATCGCTTGCTCAACTTTACCTACTAACAAGCAACTTGCTTTAGCTGAAAAAAATAAAATAAAAGAATATTATTACGTGAGTGTTCCTGATACAATTACTCAAAAAAGATACACTCTAATAAACCTAATAAAAACATTACTCAACCAAAAACAACCTGTTGTAATTTCAATGGACTTTGAAAATCTAGTTTTCGAAAATCAAAAGGGACAATATATTACCAATACTTATAGCAAAAACCCTATTGAAGGGCTTTGTGGACATGCAATTTTAATAGTTGGATATGATGATACTATGAATGCCTTTAACATTGTTAATTCCTGGGGAACAAACTGGGGTAACGAAGGGTATTGTTGGGTTAATTATAATTTTTTTCTTAAAAAAAACAACAAAGACTACCAAAAGGGGCTTACTAGTGCTTATGTAGCATATGATGCAGATTAACTAAACATAAAATAATTAAAAATGAAAAAACTAACACTATTAGCATTATTATTTTTCTCAATTCAAATATTTATTAGCTGCTCAGAAGAAAAATTGAATCTAAACTTTATAGAAAAACCATCAATTATAAATTCTTCTCAAAAAACTTTTACCTCAATAAAAATTAACTCAAAGCATAACAGTAATAATTTAATTGAATATGGTATTTGTTGGAGCCTAGAACCGAAACCAACTATAAATGATTATACATTTATTGAAGATAAATCTAAAAAAAATTATATCACAAAAATTGAAGGATTATTAGTTAATACAACTTATTATTTCAGATCATTTATTAAAACTCAGAAAGATATATTATATAGTGAAGAAAAAGTATTTGCTACATTACCTTTTAAAAATACAATTTGGAAAATGCTAACTATTTATCCTAAAAATAATTATAAAATAAATTCAGAAGTAGAGTTTTATGAAAACAATTCCACAAAATTTGAGGAGTTAACAGATAATGGAGTACGTTTATATAAAACATATGGAACCTGGTCTTTAAATGGAAATACTTTAACATACATATTCAATGGTAACAAACCAGAATTAAATAAATGTACTTATATATACACAGGAACACTAGATGAAATGACATTAAGAGGTACATATAAACATGTGTATCTTTCACCAGGTATATGGAATGCTGTAAAACTATAAATCATTTCTCTATTTAATATTATTTATATTGTATCTCTTCTTAATTAAAATTACATATATATATGTTAAAGAAATAAAACATTGGAATTAGAAAAATTAATTAATTCTTGTATAAAAAAAGAGCATCAAGCACAGAACGCACTTTATAAACTATATAAAGATGTATTATTTGGTGTATCCTTAAAGTATTGTATAAATAGAGAAGAAGCACAAGACAATCTTCAAGATTCATTCATTGAAATTCTAAATAATATAAAAAAATTTAATAACAAAGGATCTTTTGAAGGTTGGATGAAAAGAATTACAATTAATAAAGCTATTGACAAATACAAAAAAAACATAAAATCAAACACTCCTCTAAAAGACATACATTTAAAAGCTAATATAGAAATACCTCCAATAAAAGAAATACCATTGTCCATCATATTAAAATTCATTCAAGAATTACCAGATCAATATAGAATCTGTTTCAATTTATATGAACTAGATAATTACTCACATAAAGAAATATCTACAATGCTTTCTATATCAGAAGGAACTTCTAAATCTAATTTATTTAGAGCAAAAAAAGTATTAATAAACAAAGTTCTAAACTATAAAAAAACAAACAATTCACATGAATAATAATAAAGAGATAGGTGCTGTTTTTAAAGATAGGTTAGAAGGCTACAAAGATACTCCTGATGATTTTGTTTGGGCAAATATTACATCAGAACTTAATCAAAAAAAGAAAAACTGGACAAAAAGAATAATCATCATATTAATTTTAGTAAGCTTGTTAGCGTTAACAATACATTTAAAACTAAAGAAAACAGCTTTAAAATCGATAGATAAAACAGAAAAACTCAACAATAATAATCCACTTAAAATCATACAAAAAGAAAAAGCACTAGCCAGCTATATAAGCATAGAAGACAAGAGAAAAGGGAAAGAAAATAATTTAGCTTCTAAAAAAGCTAAACATAAAAGTATTGATAAGAAAGTTGCTCTAACACATGAAACAACACTAATATTTAAACATGGTATTAATACTAAAAAAAGTTATACTAAGCTTAAAGCCATGGGTATAAAACCATATAAGAACACAAACTCTATTTACATACTAAATAAAAACACCTATAAAAATCAATCAAAAAAAAGTAAAAGTAAAATAAGTATCACTGCAAATTTTGGAGTTAACCACTTTAGTTCATTAAGTAATTTAAATGATATTTATAGCAATAAACTTGGATCAAATACAACAAATAATTCCTTCTCCTATAACTATGGAATGTATTTTAATTACAGAATTAACAATAATATTTTAATAAGGCTTGGTATACAAAAGCTAAGATTAAAAAACAGTATCAACAACATTCAAACAAAAAACATCAACAATCAAATTTCAACAACTCTAAAACAATCTGGAATATCATTCATTAGCAACAATAATGATATTTTTAATTTTATTGGCAATGATAATTTATTTAATATAACTCAAGAGCTTAACTATTTAGAATTTCCATTAGAAATGAAGTATCAAATTTTAAAAGGGCGTTATAATTTAAGTACCATAATTGGATACAGCATGATATATCAAGAAAACAACACCATATATATAAGTACTTCTAAAAATGAAAAACTCGATATTGGTTATAACAATTTATTTAATGATAAAGCGAGCTCATTAAACCTAGGAGTTTCTTCAGAGTTGAATTTATTTAAAAATACTTATTTAAATTTGGAATTAAATTATAAAAAGTACTTCAACTTACAAAATAAATCAGCAGGCCTACCTTACAGTATAGGTCTGCAAATTGGCTTTAACTATAAATTTTAATTAATTTTTTTACTTTAAAAAAATTAAAAAGCTAAAAGGCTACCAAGAATTGGTAGCCTTTTGAATTAAGAGATTTTTTTATAAATCAAGATCTAATTCCCCAATTACGATCTTAGCAAAAAACCTTACTCTATTAAGAAATTCAATTATAAAACAATTAAATTTTACTTTACCCTACCTAAAAAGCAATTTTTTTTAATCTAAATAAACTTAAATTAGTTTAGTAGAGATTAGTTGTTTTTTTATTTCTCTGTATGCTCGTTTTTTTTGCCCATTAGAGATTTTAAAAGGCAAGGATATAATTAACCCGATTAATTCAAGTAATTGCGATATTTTTTTCATTATTTTCATTCTTACTTCCATTTAAATTAGTAAAACAGTTAAAAACTAATTATAGTAGTATAACTAATTAAAAGTGTTTTACCCTACTTTTATAAAGTTAGCATAATGGTATTTAAGCATTACTTATTAATTGAATCAATTAGAATAAAAATCATACTTTAATATTCTAAAAAAATAAAACTCTTCTTTATCTCTATATTCTTTTATATTTTATTTTTCTTTGCATTCTACAAATGAAAATACAACGAATTACATACCTTTCATTAGGAACTAACCAAGGAGACAAGTTAAAAAACCTTCAAAATGCAATTGATGTAATTGCAAATAAAGTTGGATCAGTACTAAAAGTTGCTTCTATATATGAAACTCCTTCCTGGGGGTTTAGTAGTAATAACTTTTATAATACTAGCATTAAAGTCTCTACCTATCTACCTCCAGAAACATTAATAACAACACTTCTCAAAATCGAGAATGATTTAGGTAGAGTAAGGAATGATAATAATGGATATTCTGATAGAGTTATTGATCTTGACATTCTTCTTTTTGACGATGAAATTATTTTTTCAAAAAACTTAATAGTTCCTCATCCAAGAATGTTAGAGCGAAAATTCGCCCTTGCTCCACTGGTAGAGATTGCAAAAAATGTAATTCATCCTATTGAAAAAATAAAATTAACTGATTGTTTAAATAACTGTTCAGATACTTCAGATATAAAGACTATTCCTGAAAAGCTAAACAGACCTATACCAATTACCGAAAAATATAATTACATAGCTATTGAAGGTAACATTGGAGCAGGTAAAACATCGTTAACAAAAATGATGGCAGATGAATTTAATGCAAAAATAGTATTAGAACGTTTTGCTGACAATCCGTTTTTACCTAAATTTTATAGCGACAATGAACGATATGCTTTTCCTTTAGAAATGAGCTTTTTAGCAGATCGTTATCAACAACTTTCAGAAGATTTAGCTCAGTTTGATTTATTTAAAAACTTTATAGTTTCAGATTATTATATCTTTAAATCATTAATTTTTGCTCAAATTACTCTTCAGAATGACGAGTACACTTTATACAGGAAGATGTTTGACATGATGTATAAAGAAATTACAAAGCCAGATCTTTATGTTTATTTGTATCAAAACACAACACGTTTACTACAAAACATAAAGAAAAGAGGACGTGATTATGAACAAAATATAGAAGCAAGTTATTTACAAAAAATCCATGACGGTTATAGTAATTTTATAAAAACTCAATCAGATCTTAATATTTTAATTATTGACGTTTCTAATTTAGATTTCGTTAATAATACAGAAGATTATGAATTTATAATTAACAAAATAAAAAACCATACTTCATAAAAAAAAGCAACTTAAAAGTTGCTTTTTTTTATTTCTTTACTAATTCCAATTTTTCTGCAAAATAATCGCAAAAATCTCTCATAGTAGCACTCATTTTCTCATCATTTGTAGCTCTTTCAAATGATCCTGCCATAGATACTAAGGTTTGATGAAAAAACTGCTTCATTTCATCAACTGGCATGTCTTTAGTCCACAAATCCATGCGTAAAGTGTCTTTTTTCTTATGATCCCAAACAGATAACATAATTGCTTTAGATTCTTCATTTTTAATTCCACCGTCTTCAGCATTCCATGAAATTTCTTCAGGGATTCTATTTTCGTCTAATCCTACTGTAAATGCTATTTCTGATTTATGTACTACACTCATTATCTCCTTGGTTTATATTTAGATTTTTTAAAGATTTCCTCTTCGCTTGTTCGTATTAACTGATGCAAAGATACATCATTCTTATCCATATATGACCTAACAATTTGCCATCCAATCCACTCTCCTATCCTTCCTGGTGACAAGTTATCTTCCTCTTTATAAAATTTAGAAAATGGAGCTATTTCCAAAAATCTTCTGTCCAAACTTTTATCGGTACTAAACAACAAATCTTTTTCTATAAAATACTGCCATATTTCTTCTTCATTATTTTTTGCCCAACTATATTTCAACGCATTATAACCTATCTTTATTCTATCATCAATCATAGGCACATAGGCATCTAATAAGTACATCTTTTTTCCTTTGCCTACCATCTTATCTACAAAAGTTCTTCCCTTCCCTATCAATACTTGTTTATTTATAATAGAATTAGCAACATCTATTATTATTCGATCTTTAGTATTATTTTGCTTAATATATGCTGGATATTCTCCATAAAACTCATGTTTTTCTCCTAAATAAGAATCTAATGAAATTAACATCAAACTATCAGCATACACAACTCTATGATCATAATCAATATTTGTAAGCATGGTAACTACCTTAGGACTCTTAAATTTCGTGTTATAATATTTTACATACTTAAACAATAACGCTAACTCATTTTTTAAAACATCTATATTATTGTACTTTTTTTGAACTTCAACAAATAATTCTTGTTCATCTTTATCTTTCCTTTTCTTTAACCAAACACTATCATGTACACCAAAAGGAAATAAAAAAGGATAATATTGTTTCAACTCATTTAGCTGTTTTCCATGTGAATTGTAAAAATCTACATCAAACCTATCAAGCTTAAAATTTATTGAAATATTAGACACATCAACCTCATCTTTACTTCCATTTTTACAAGAAAAAAACAACACTGTTATCAAAAAAAGGGCTAAAAACTTTTGCATTAACTTTAGTATATTTACATTCAAATTTACAACGTCGAAATTACTAAAATAGTTTCACCAAGTAAAAACTTATACACACAAATACTTATAGAATGGATACACCTAAAGTTGCTGAGCATATTATTAAATGGTTAAAAGATTACGCTACTAATGCAAAAGTTAGTGGTTTTGTTGTTGGAATTTCAGGAGGAATAGATAGTGCAGTAACATCTACCCTATGCGCTGAAACGGGTTTAACAACATTGTGTGTCGAACTACCAATACACCAAGCTACTTCTCAAGTAAATAGAGCTAATGAACATATAAAACAACTAAAAGAACGATTTAAAAATGTTAGCGAAACTGAAGTTAATTTAACAAGTACTTTTGAAAATTTTAAAACAGTAGTTCCACAAATCACTTCATCTCCTAAAGTAGATTTAGCACTGGCAAATACACGTGCTCGTTTACGTATGACTACGTTATACTATTTTGCTGGATTACACGGTTTATTAGTTGCTGGAACTGGTAATAAAGTAGAAGATTTTGGAGTAGGTTTTTTTACTAAATATGGTGATGGTGGTGTAGATTTAAGCCCCATTGCAAATTTAGTAAAATCAGAAGTTTACAAACTTGCTGAATATTTAGAAGTTCCAACATCAATTCAAAAAGCACAACCTACAGATGGCTTATTTGGAGATAGTAGAACCGATGAAGATCAAATTGGAGCTTCATATGATGAATTAGAATGGGCTATGGACATGCAGGAAAATGATAAAATTAGCACTGATTTCACTGGTAGAAAGTTAGAAGTATACAAAATATACACCCGACTTAACCGAATAAACCAGCATAAGATGATACCTATACCTGTTTGTGAGATTCCAAAAGACTTAAAGTAAATTTGCAGATACCATCTGCTGCTTTATTCTCTTGTACGCTCGTTTTTTTTGACCATTTGAAATTTTAAAGGGGAGTAAAATAATTAGCCTAATTAATTCGAAAATTTGTAAAAATTTTCTCATGATTATTTGTTATGATTAGTTTTCTTTATTCTTTTCGAGGGCAATTTACAAAAAAAAAGATAAAACGTATTTTTTTACACAAAGGAAAAACACCTTTTATCTTTTTTTAATTTTTTAAACTACTCTATTAAGTTTTTCAAAAAGAAGTTTTTTAAGCTCTGTATAATTACTAATCTCTTCTAAGTCAGGAACTGCTTGCTTTTCTTGTATATCCTGAAGTATACCCTCTATTTTCTTTTCTATTAACACTCTTCTTAAATTCAAAATAGCATCAGTAACTAATTTTGGCAATATTTTAGCAGTTTCGGTAACAAAAACTTCTTTTCGTTCCCAACTACTTAATGTATATTTTTCTTCATCCATTAAAATATTAGTTACTAAACTCGAGATATTAGTATTTTCATGCATTATTAGCTGATCAATTACTATTTTTTCTTTTTGATTTAATTGATGTACTAATTCATAATAGGTTAACCTAAACAATTCATTTGAAAATTCAATTTCATCTTCTTGTAAATTCAGGTACAATTCATTTGATACTGAATTTTGGTATTCTTCTTTTTCTAGCATAGGTCTTCCATGCTTATCAACAACATCTACCCAGTTAATAAAATCAATCACCTCGTTTCCATACAACAACAAAATTCGTATAATTTCTTTTTCTAGAATTGTTAATTGATCTATTTTTTGAGCACCTTTACCTGAAGCTTTCCCTTTAACAAGCTCCATTTTTGTTTTTTCAGAAGCTCGTTGAGTAGATTGAGTAGAGTTTTTACTTGCTCCTTTATTTATTAACTGAGCTAACTCACTAAATAAAACTCGTTCGGAAATATCCATAATTCTGGCACATTCTTGTACATACACCTCTCTCTGGATACCATCTGGAATTTTAGAAATACTAGTAACAATATCTCGAATTAAACCTGCTTTTTTTACTGGATCATTTTTTGCCTCCTCCATTAAAAGAGACACTTTAAATTCAATAAAATCTTGTGATTTTTCTTCTAAGTAACTTTTCAACTCTGCTGTAGAAT
The DNA here is from genome assembly GCF_003318185.1 of Tenacibaculum sp. E3R01. NCBI lineage: Bacteria > Pseudomonadati > Bacteroidota > Flavobacteriia > Flavobacteriales > Flavobacteriaceae > Tenacibaculum > Tenacibaculum sp. E3R01. The sequence continues at coordinate 174,673 of NZ_QOCC01000023.1, forward strand.
GTGCTTTAGCAAAACTATCAGGGTCTTCACCTTCAGGGAAAGAAACAACTTTCACATTCATTCCTTGCTCCAAAATTAAATCTATACCTCTAAGAGAAGCTCTAATTCCTGCAGCATCTCCATCAAAAAGAACCGTTATATTTTTTGTTAATCTATTTACCAATCGAATTTGATCGGGAGTTAATGCTGTACCAGAAGAAGCTACTACATTTTCAACCCCTGACTGGTAAAAAGAAATAACATCAGTATACCCTTCTACTAAGAAACAATTATCTTGCTTTGCTATTTCTTTTTTAGCATGATAAAGTCCGTATAAAATTTTACTTTTATGATAAATTTCACTTTCTGGTGAGTTTAAATATTTAGCTGCTTTTTTATCATTAGTAAGTATTCTTCCTCCAAATCCTAAAATTCTACCAGACATACTATGAATAGGAAACATTACTCTCCCTTTAAAACGGTCAAACTTCCTATCTTGAGCACCACCTTCTTTTACTATTGTTAATCCTGTAGATTTTAAATATTTTAAATCATAGCCTTTAGCTAATGCAGCTTTTGTAAAATTATCCCATTCATCTTTACAATATCCTAAGTCAAATTTTTCGATAATATCTTCTCTAAAACCTCTTTCTTTGAAGTAAGACAAACCTATTGCTCGTCCGTTTTGACTATTCATTAATAAATCATGAAAATAATCTTTTGCAAATTTTGAAACTAGAAACATACTTTCACGTTCATTCATTTGCTCTTTTTGCTCATCAGACTGCTCAGTTTCTTCAATTTCAATATTATACTTTTTAGCTAGCCATCTAATTGCTTCAGGATAAGTATAATGTTCATGCTCCATTAAAAATGAAATAGCATTCCCTCCTTTTCCTGTACTAAAATCTTTCCATATTTGTTTTACTGGAGATACCATAAAAGAAGGGGTTCTTTCATCTGTAAAAGGACTTAATCCTTTAAAACTACTTCCTGACTTTTTTAATTGCACAAACTCTCCTATTACCTCTTCTACTTGGGCAACTTCAAAGACTCTGTCGATTGTTTGTTGAGTAATCATATAGTATAAATATGGCCTGCAAAGATACTAGTTTTACCTTTTCATGTCTTTAAAAATTAAGCGAGTTGACACTTTAATTTTTTTAAAGCATATTAAATATATAAATTTGACCCCAAATTCTATACATTTATGAAATTAATTAATACTTTTTGTATTTCAATCTTATTTACAATCAGTTTATTTTCGCAGGAAACAATTATAATACCTGATATTGGTTTTGAAGAGGCTTTAATAGATTTAAACATTGATACTAACGGTTTAAATGGAAATATTTTAGTTAGTGATGCACGATATGTTGTAAACCTAAATATTAATACTCCTTTGGATAATAAATTATTACCTAATGTTAATTCTAAAATAAAAAGTTTATCAGGTATTGAACACTTTCCAAACTTAAAACGTTTAGATTGTTATGGTAATGAAATTACTAAACTAGACCTTTCTAAAAACACTGAAATTACTTTTTTAAACTGTAGTGATAACAAAATTGAAACTTTAGATTTAAGCAACAATCCAAATTTATTTTCTGTAAGTTGTGACAACAATAAATTAATCTCTTTAAAACTTGGCGATAAACCTACTATGAGGGATTTATATTGTAATGACAATAAACTTACTGAACTAAATATTAAAAATTGTACTGCTTTAGAAAACTTTGATGCAAGTAATAATAAGCTTCAAAAAATTCTAATTAACAAAGAAACCTATTCTAAATATTCAGAAGGTTGGTATAAGGATAGCTCAGTAGCTTATCTTGAAAACATGGAAGCTAGCGCACCTATACAAATTACTAAAGTAGAAAGTACTCCTAAAACGACTAGCACACCAAAAACTATTACGACTGAAAAAAGTAATCAATCTACTGAAACAGCGGCTAACTATTATGAAAAGTTTCAACTATCAGTAATTACAGAATATGACAAATTACTTTTAGCTCCTTCTCATCTTGATAACAAGAAACTTGAAGTTCAACAAAAATATAGTTTAGATGGTAGTCAATTTAGTCAATGGATAGCTGAATATTCAAATTTAACTAACACTAACAAAACTGTTATAAAAACGAATACTGCTGTTTATTTTTCAAAGTTTAAACATTTAGCCGTTAATGAATATGAAAAATTAGTTTTAAACCCTTCGTATTTACAAAGTAAAAAAGAAGAAATACAACAAAAATATAATTTAAACCCTGGTGATCTTACTAAATGGATAGATCAGTTTGGTACTCCTTCTTTAAAAGCAAAAACAGCACCTCAAAAAGAAAGTACTGAAAGCTATTATTTGAAATTTAAAAAATCTGTTGTTGGTGAATATGAAAAATTAGTTTTAAACCATTCATATACACAAAGTGTTAAAAGTAAAATACAGCAGAAGTATAACATAACTGCTGCTCAGCTTTCAGAATGGATAGTTAAACATAGTAAAGTTAAAGCGCTTTAAAAAGCACATTTTTTAACATAAAAAAGCCTCATTTTTAATAAAATGAGGCTTTTTTTTATTGTTTTTTTTACTTAAGAAGCTGCTCTTAATTTTGTTAAAGCATTTTTAGTAAGTTTATTTTCTGCATACGCTACGTCAACAATAAATTCTTTGTCATCTGTACTTGGAAGCTCAAACATGGCATCTGTTAAAATAGCCTCACATAATGATCGTAAACCACGTGCTCCTAATTTATATTCAACAGCTTTTCCTACAATAAACATTAATGCTTCTTCTGTCATAGAAAACTCTACATCATCCATCGCAAATAACTTGGTGTATTGTTTAATAATCGAGTTTTTAGGCTCTGTTAAAATAGCACGTAATGTTTTAGCGTCTAACGGATTCATATAACTTAACACTGGCAAACGACCTATAATTTCAGGTATTAAACCAAAGTTTTTTAAATCTGAAGGAATAATGTATTGTAGTAAATTACTTTCATCAACCTTATCTTCATCTATAGAAGCACTGTACCCAACAGCTTGCATATTTAAACGCTTACTTATAATTCTATCAATTCCAGAAAAAGCTCCTCCTGCTATAAATAAAATATCTTTAGTATTAACTTCTATAAATTTTTGTTCAGGGTGCTTTCGTCCACCTTTAGGTGCAACATTTACAACAGCTCCTTCTAAAAGCTTTAATAAAGCTTGTTGCACACCTTCTCCTGAAACATCTCTAGTAATTGATGGATTATCTCCTTTACGAGCTATTTTATCTATTTCATCAATAAAAACAATTCCTCGTTCAGCTTTTTCTACATCATAGTCAGCAGCTTGTAATAAACGACTTAAAATACTCTCTACATCTTCTCCTACGTATCCTGCTTGCGTTAAAACAGTAGCGTCTACTATTGAAAATGGAACATTTAACATTTTAGCAATTGTACGTGCTACTAATGTTTTACCTGTTCCTGTTTCACCAACTAAAACAATATTTGACTTTTCAATTTCAACTTCATTCTCATCATCTTTAGTTTGCAATAATCTTTTGTAATGATTATATACAGCTACAGACATTGACTTTTTAGTTTGACTTTGACCTATGATATATTCATCTAAAAAAGCTTTAATATCTTTTGGCTTTTTTAAGGTTAAATCACTTGATAAGCTACTCGTTTTAGCTTCTGCTACTTCCTCTTCAACTATTCCATGAGCTTGTTCAATACACTTATCACAAATATGTGCATCTAAACCTGCTATTAATAAATCTGTTTCTGGTTTTTTTCTACCACAAAAGGAACATTGTAAGTTTTCTTCTTTCGACATTATTCTTGCTTTATTGTATTGTTGTCGTTATTTAAATAAGAATATTACTATACTTCTTTATTTATAATAACTTCAGAAATTATTTTCTAGTTAAAATTTCATCAACCATTCCATATGCTTTTGCTTCATCAGCTTTCATCCAATAATCTCTATCAGAATCTTCATGAACTTTATCAAAAGGTTGCCCAGAGTGGTGAGAAATAATATTATATAATTCTGTTTTTAATTTTCCTATTTCTTTTACTGTTATTTCCATATCAGAAGCTTGCCCTTGAGCCCCTCCTAATGGTTGGTGAATCATGATACGTGAATGAGGTAAAGCTGAACGTTTACCTTTTTCTCCAGCACACATTAATACAGCTCCCATAGATGCTGCCATACCTGTACAAATTGTAGCTACATCTGGTTTTATAAACTGCATCGTATCGTAAATTCCTAAACCAGCATATACTCCTCCTCCTGGAGAATTAATATATATTGAAATATCTTTAGTAGCATCCACACTTTCTAAAAATAATAATTGCGCTTGAATTACATTCGCTACTTGATCATTAATACCAGTACCTAAAAATATAATTCTATCCATCATTAAACGAGAAAAAACATCCATTTGCGTAATGTTTAACTGGCGCTCTTCCATAATATATGGCGTTAAGCTACTAGTTACTTTACCTAAGTATGTACTATTTATTCCATGATGCTTTGTTGCGTATTTTTCAAACTCTTTTCCGTAATCCATTGTAAAATGTTTTTCTGGTTATAAAGATGTAAATATAAGAACATTTACATTAATATTATAGCCATCTTTTGTAACAAAAAAACCTGAACAATATGTTCAGGTTTTTAAACAATGCTATTGTTTTTTATTTTTTATCTACGTTGTAAACTTCTTTAATGAAATCTTCATAAGATACTTCTTTAGTATCAAATTTCATATTTCCTTTAAAGAAAGTTACTAATTTTTGAGACATTAATTGTTCTTGTAAACGACGTGCTTCATCTTGATTAGATAAAATTCTTCCTGCGATTTCATCTAACTCTTTTTCTTCAGGATTAGCATTACCAAACTGAGCCATTTGAGTTCTTATAAAACCTTTAGCATAATCAGTTAACTCTGCATAATCTAATTTAATATCGTTATCTTTCATAATCTTTCCTTCGATTAATTGATAACGTAATCCTTTTTCAGACTTTTCATATTCAGCTACAGCTTCTTCAGCAGTTAATTGCTTTTCACCTGCAGTTTGTAACCATTTTTGTAAAAACTCTTTAGGTAAATCAAACTTAGTATTTTCTACTAAAGTTTCAGTTACTGAGTTTAATAATTGTTGATCTGCTTGTTGTTGAAATTGCTTTTCTGCGTCTTCTTTAATTTTATCTTTTAAATCAGTAACAGTTTTAACACTTCCATCAGCAAAAAGTTTTTCAAATAACTCTTGATCTAATTCTGCTTTTTCTGTAACATTAATTTCTTCAACAGTAAATGTTACTTTTACATCTAAGTCATGTGCTTCATCATGAGAAACTCCTAAAATTTGCTCTAACTTATGGTCATCAGCAAAAAGCTTTTTAGTTTCTAATTCAACAACATCACCAACTTTGGTTCCTATTAATTTTTTTTCGTTTTTCTTTCCTTTTAAATCGTTAACTAAAAAAGTAGCTTTTTTGTTAATTTCTTTTTCTTCGTTAACAAAAGTTCCTGTAACATTTGAATGCTCTTCTGCTACTTCTTGAGTTATAACATTACCGTAACGGCTTTGAATATTCTCAACTTCTTTTTCAATTAATTCATCAGTAGCAACAATATTATATTGCTTTACTTTTTTAGATTTTAAATCTACATCAAATTCTGGCGCTAACCCTAACTCAAATTCGAAAGAAAATTGTTCAGAATCCCAAGAAAAGTTTTCATTTACTTTTGGTAATGGATTACCTAAAATATCTAACTTCTCTTCTACTAAAAATTTATTTAACGATTCTTGTAAAAGCTTGTTTACTTCATCAATCATTACAGATTTACCATATTGCTTCTTTACCATTCCCATTGGTACATTACCTTTCCTAAATCCTGGAATGTTAGCTGTCTTACGGTAATCGTTTAATATTTTTGTTACTTTTTCTTTATAATCGTCTGCAACAATATCAACTTTTACAACTGCATTTAATGCATCTACGTTTTCTTTTGTTATGTTCATCTTAAAATCTGTTTCTTTAAAATCGGGTGCAAAATTACTACTTTTCTTATTGAGAACCAAGTCTTTTAACCATAAGAATAAAGACTTGCTGTTTATTTTTCAAGACTTATATCTTGATATTAAATTTTTAATTTACTTTTTTATTTTTTTTCTTCTTTCATTAGAGAGAATAAAAACGATCTAAAAACTGACAATAATACACTAAATATTAATGCCGTAAAAAATCCACTTACTACAAAACCACTTACTAATTTACCTGCCAAAATTATAATTATTGCATTAATAACAAATAAAAACAACCCAAGAGTTATTATAGTTGCTGGTAACGTAAAAAATATAAGAAGAGGTTTTACAAACATATTTAATAATGAAATTGTTATGGAAACAATAAATGCTGTTACATAATTAGTAACTGTAATTCCTGGTAAAATTGCAGCCAACACAATTACCGCTATGGCTGTTAGTAGTAATTTTAAAAATATTTTCATTTTTTCTTTTATCAATGTTAATACAGTAGAACTTATAGAATACTAATATTGCACTTCTTAAAGTCATCTACTATTGTTTAATTATAGTCCATAATCATACCAAATAATTTTTACTGCTCTTTTGGCAGTTTTTTATTATGACTAAAAAAATTATTAGTTTTTGTAATATTCTTTCTTTTAAGAATACCAATTATAATATATCCTCAAAATTAAATTAATTCAAAAAAGAAAATTATGTATTATTTTATTTTACTATTAGTTTCAATATTTTTCATTTTTAAATCAGAAAAAGCTAAAACCTCAAAAAAAATATATTCTTCAATCTATATTTGTTTAATATGTATAACTTTTTTATATAACTCTGGTGAAGTTATAGGTCAGTTTATTTACAATATAATACACTAAATCATCTATATTTGTTTAGATAAAGTAACATTTTTGTAAATGAAAAAACATCTTGAATCATATAATATTCTTACAAATCAAGAAATTGAAACATTTTTAAATTTAGTTACCTACAAAAAATTAAGTAAGGGTGATTTTTTTATCAAAGAAGGTGCTATATGTAAAGAAGTGGCTTTTGTAATATCCGGTATTTTCAGGTCATTTTATTACTCTTCTACCGAAGAAGAAGTTACTTACTGTTTTTTATCAGAAAATTCATTTATTACTGCATATTCATCTTTTATCACACAAACAAAAACAACAGAAAGTATTCAGGCATTGACAGATATTGAATTATATTCAATATCAAAAAACCAACTTTCTAAACTTGAAGAATCAAGTACTAACTGGTTGCGCCTTTTTAAGCTTTTTGCTGAACAGGAGTACATTAATTTAGAAAAAAGAATTTTTCTTTTGCAAAAAGAAAGTGCAGAAAAACGATACAAGGAACTACTTAACACTCATCCAGACTATCTTCAATCAATCCCATTAAGCCATCTTGCTTCTTATTTAGGAATTACACAAAGACATTTAAGTAGAATAAGAAGGTCTGTTCATAATTAGACAAATGTCCTTTTTTTAATTTTAAAGCATACGTTTCTTTGTTATCAAACAATAAAGAAACAAATGAAACAGATTTTACTCATAAATGGACATCCTGACAAACAAAGTTTCAATCATGCTTTATGTGATTCGTATAAAAAAGGGACAAAAAAAACAAATGTAATAATTGATCAAATTAACATAGTAGATTTAAATTTTAATTCAAATTTAAAATTTGGCTACAGGAAAAGAACAGAACTGGAACCTGATTTAATAAATGCGATTAATAAAATTAAAAAAGCAGATCATATTGTTTGGTTTTTTCCTTTATGGTGGGCAGGCTACCCTGCTATTATGAAAGGCTTTATAGACAGGGTTTTTTTGCCTGGTATAACTTTTGAACCTGTAAATGGAAAACCTTTTCCTAAAAAACTTTTAAAAGGAAAAACAGCAAGAATTGTAATTACCTCAGATACTCCTAGTTGGTATGACTATTTATTTATGAAAAGACCAGCAATTAATCAATTCAAAAAAGGAACTCTTCAGTTTTGCGGTATAAAACCTGTTAAAATCACTTATTTATCCGTTATTAAAAATTCAACAGAAAAACATCGAGATAAATGGCTTAATAAACTATATAGCTTAGGTGAAAAATTAAAATAACTACTAAAATAACTTTTTAATTAATTATACTTTTCACTTGATTTGAAAGTACACTTCTCACCTCATTGTCTTCTAAAAGTAACTCAATGAGGTGCTCTTTTATTTGATATTGTAACTTTTGATTTTTATAATCAGATTCTGGCTCTCTCGTTATATCATTTAAAATCATACTCCCTTTTCCAGTTAACAACCATGTTGGATTTATATCAGGGAAAGAATTTAGAATTTTGTTTAACACATTACTTTTAAATGAGGCTTTTCTTCTTATAGCTGTACCTATCGAATTATTAGACACCTCAATCCTATCTTCAAAAGACTTAATATTCAGATTATTATAATCAATAATCTGCTCTACTCTTTTATATGTCTGATCAATAAAATCACTCATTAAAAATAACTTTTTTCTAAATTTATTTTAATTTTGTTTTTCTAATTAGAATTTTGTTTGTAGATTTGTAGTATCATAAGTACAAAACACGTACAAATATAAATTAAAAGTGCTGTATTTTACTAAAAAACAACTGTAGTTTTTATGATAACAACAATGCAACGAAAAGAATTAGAAAAAATTAAACCTCCCAAATACAGGGAAAGAGTTAAAGAATACCTAATGGAGAATGATTATGATTTTTCATTAGAAACTATACAGAAAGTATATTCTGGAAAAAGAAACAACTTGGTAATAGCTAAGGCTATCACAATAGTTTTTAACAATCATATGAATGAAAAGCTATTAATCAACAACTCTATAAGTAATATAGCTAATCAAATTAAAAATAACGCAGATTGAAGGTATCCCTTGAATTTTCCTCTTAAAGCAGATACGGAGGGGCGCTAACGGGGTGGGTTATTTAATTTTCCTGCCTCGTTTTTTTTAGTGAAAATCATCAACTAACAAAATTCTAAAAACGCACTTTTCTCATCGCTTAATTAATCCAATAAAAAACCTATTACTTCTTGATAAAAATCATTTGGATTTTCAGCATGCAACCAATGCCCAGCATTTTTTATTGTTTGAATTATAGATTTTGGAAAATGAGCCATTATTAAAGGTTCATCTTCTTTAGAAATATAACCAGAGTTCTCTCCTGATAAAAATAATGTTTCACCTTCAAAAACAGTAAACGAAGGTAATGCTACTCCTACTTCATTATTATTCTCCGTTAACGATTTCAAATTAAAACGATAATCTAATTTTCCTTTCTCTTTCCAATAAAGACTTTTTAATAAAAACTGACGAACTCCAGCTTGCGGTATTAATTCTGCTAATTTCTCATCAACCAATTTTCTAGAATTCTGAATAGTAAAATCAACGGAATTTAATGCTACTAAAATATCATTATGATGTGGTGGGTAAGTTTTTGGTGAAATATCAGCTATTATTAATTTATCAACTAACTCATCATATTCAGTAGCAAACAACATTGCAGTCTTCCCTCCCATGGAATGCCCTAATAAATGTAGCTTTTCTATTTTATGATATTCAATATAAGCTAGTAAATCTTCTACCATTAATTCATATTCAAAAAAATCTGAATGAAAGCTTCGTCCATGGTTTCGTTGATCTATTAGATGTACTTCAAAACCGTCATTAGCCAGTTTATTAGCGTGACTTTTCCAATTATCTCCCATACCAAAATAGCCATGCAAAATAATTAACGGTATTCCCTCTCCTACAATTCGTGAATGTAAAATTTCCATACTTATGAAATTATGGTAAAAAACTTCATTTAAACTAACTTTGCAATTTATGTAAATACATATTTACAACATTCTGAATACCTAAATATATACTCTCAGAAATTAATGCATGTCCTATAGAAACTTCTGCTAAATTTGGAATGTTTTGTTTAAAAAACTGAATGTTTTCTAAATTTAAATCATGTCCTGCGTTGATTCCTAAACCTAAATCATGAGCTAAAACCGCAGCTTTAGTATATGGCTTTATAGCTTCAGTATTCCCTTTTTCAAATCCACTAGCAAAATCTTCTGTATACAACTCTATTCTATCTGCTCCAGTTTTTGCCGCTGCTTCTATTAATTTTGAATCTGTATCTATAAAAATAGAAGTTCTAATTCCTTCTTTTTTAAATTCTGAAATTACTTCTTGTAAATATGATTGGTGCTTAACAGTATCCCATCCTGCATTAGATGTAAGTACATTTTCTCCATCCGGAACTAAAGTTACTTGCGTTGGCTTAATTGCTAACACCAAATCCATAAACTGCTTAATTGGATTTCCTTCAATATTGTACTCAGTAGTAACGATAGACTTTAAATCATAAGCATCCTGATAACGTATATGTCGCTCATCTGGCCTTGGGTGGATAGTTATTCCTTCAGCACCAAAATCTTGAACATCTTGTGCTACCTTAAGTAAGTTAGGTACATTACCTCCTCTTGAGTTACGTAATGTTGCAATTTTATTTATATTTACACTTAACTTTGCCATTACTGTTTAAGTTTTATTTTAAGCTATATATTATTATGAGCAAAAGTAATTGATTAAATCATTTTAACCTATATTCGTACTAATGAATATTAACGATTTTATATTAAACGAAATTAAAGAGCTTGGCTTAAAAGATACGGTAAGTAGTGCTCAAGATTTATTTAAAAATTTACCTATAACACATATTCCAGTTATTGAAAACGGAAAACTTATAGGTTGTTTACCTGAAAGTGATATTCAAACTATTGAAAATAAAAATGGTAGTATAAAAGAATATGACTACCTACTAGATCATTTTTACACTAATGAAAGAGCTACCTTACTTGATTTAGTTACTTTATTTGCTGACAATGATTGTAATTTAATTCCTGTTTTAAACAACGAGTTAAACTATGTAGGATATTATGAGCTAGGTGATATTTTAGATGCATTTGCTGATAGCCCTTTTTTACATTTAGAAAGTGAAACTTTAATTATTCAAAAAGGGAAAAGTGAACACTCTATGAGTCAAATTTCTCAAATAGTTGAAAGTAATAATGGAAAATTATTAGGTATGTATATGTCTCATGAAGGGCAAGATAACATCCAAGTAACATTAAAAGTATCATCAACAGAAATAAATGAAATCATTCAAACTTTTAGGAGATATGATTACACTGTAGTAACACAACATGATGATGATTTTTACATTGAAGAACTTAAAGATAGAGCTAGATATTTGAGAAAATATCTAGACATGTAACTTTCATAATTATAACTAACATTATCAAAAAGTGAAAAAAGTAGCCATATACGGACAAGCGTATACTATTTCTGCTGAAAAGGAAATAAAAATTTTGCTTGCTGTTTTAAAGAAATACAATATTGTTGTTTTTTTTGAACAAAAATTTTACGACTTGTTAATTGAAAACAAATCACTTGAAAAAAAATACCCAACCTTTTCTCACTTTAATGATTTGTCAGATTCTTTTGATCTATTGTTTACTATTGGAGGTGACGGAACTTTTTTACGAGCAATTACATATGTTCGTAATTTAGATATCCCTATGATGGGTATAAACACTGGTAGATTAGGCTTCTTAGCTACCATACAAAAAGACCAAATAGAAGAATCTATTGAGCTTTTACTAAAAAAAGAGTATTCTATTCAAGAAAGAACTCTTTTACAAATTGAGACCACTCCTACAACAGAAGAGTTTTCAGAATTAAATTTTGCTTTAAATGAAATAACAATCGCGCGTAGAAACACAACTTCTATGATTGGGATAAAAACTTACTTAAATAATGAATATTTAACAAACTATTGGGCAGATGGTTTAATTATATCAACACCAACAGGATCAACTGGCTACTCTTTAAGTTGCGACGGACCAGTAATCTTACCAAACTCTAAAAGTTTAGTTATTACCCCCATTGCTCCTCACAACCTAAATGCCCGACCAATGGTAATACCCGATAACACCTCAATTCAACTAGAAGTTAGCGCAAGAGAAAAAGACTATTTAATATCTTTAGATTCTAGAATAACTACTGTAGATCAAAAAACAACAATCCGAATAAAAAAAGCTCCTTTTACTATTAAAAGTATTCTACCAAAAAATCAATCCTACATAAAAACACTTAGAGGTAAACTATTATGGGGAGAAGACACAAGAAATGAAGCTTTATAAAATATACTATCCACAATAAATCTTCAAAAAAAAAGTTAATCAAAAAAGACAGATTATTAACTTTTTAAAGCAAATTCAATTCCCTATATTTGCACGCTATTTTTATAATGAAAAAACAAATTTTATTCATATTATTTTCAATTGCTTCAATTGTTTCACAGGCTCAAAGCCATGAAATAGGGGTCTTGTTAGGGGGCTCAAACTTCATAGGTGACATAGGAAGAACTAACTATATTTACCCAAATAAAATAGGCGGTGGTATAATATATAAGTACAATTTGAATCCTAGAATAGCACTTAGGGGTACTTATACATACATCCCTGTATCTGCTAAAGATAGTGATGCTGAGAATGCATTTAGACAAAATAACGGAAGAACTTTCTCTAATAACATACACGAATTTGCAGCTGGTATTGAATTTAATTTTTATGACTACAACATAGGTGATCACCGAACTAGTTATACTCCTTATATTTTTGCTGAAGTAGCTACTTTTAACTATAAAAGTCCAGCTAGAGCAATTTCTAACAACATTATTGAATTAAAAAACAAATTCTCTTATTCAGCCCCAGTAGGTATAGGTATAAAAGGATTACTAGTTAATAATCTAGCTATTGCTTTTGAAATAGGTGCTAGATTTACTTTTGCCGATGATATAGATTATAGCACTCCTGACATAAGCTCTCTTAATTTTGGAGGTAATGGAAATGATTGGTATGTCTTTTCTGGTTTATCAATAGTTTATACCTTTGGCAAACCACAATGTTATAACGGATTAACCGAATAAAAATATGGAAGAAAAACTACGAAGCATTAATTTACATAAGAAACCTAATCATATAGCCATTATAATGGATGGTAATGGTAGATGGGCTAAAGGTAAAGGGATGCAACGTGTTTTTGGGCATAGAAATGCCTTAACTGCAATTAGAGAAACTGCTGATACAGCTTCTGATTTAGGCGTAAAATTTTTAACATTGTATGCTTTTTCTACTGAAAACTGGAATAGACCAAAATTTGAAGTAGATGCATTGATGAGCCTATTAGTAACTACTCTTAAAAAAGAATTACCTGAGTTCATAAAAAAAGATGTTAAAATCAATTCAATAGGAAACATAAGTAGTTTGCCTAAAAATGCTCAGAAGGTTTTAGCACATGTAATTGAAAGCACAAAAAACAATAAGAAAATAACATTAACATTTGCCTTAAGCTATGGATCAAGGGAAGAAATTGTTAATGCTATCAAAAACATATCTAAAAAAGTTGTTAATAACGAGCTAGATGTTGAAAAAATTAACGAAAAAGTTATAAATAATCATTTATATACATTTAATTTGCCCGACGTTGATTTAATGATACGTACAAGTGGGGAACAAAGGATTAGTAATTATTTACTGTGGCAAATGGCATACGCAGAACTTTACTTTACTGAAGTACTTTGGCCAGATTTTAGAAAAGAGCATCTATTTGATGCAATAATAGATTACCAAAATAGGGAAAGACGATTTGGAAAAACAAGTGAACAGATTGAAAGCGATGAATAAATATTCATATTTAATAGCATTATTTATTACTACTTTTATAACAGTAAATGCTCAAAGTCAAGACATAATAGTTAAAGACAGTACCAAAACAAATGGTGTTATTCCTTACGAAAAAGGAAAAGATTATATACTAGGAGGCATAACTGTTACTGGACTTCAAAAATTCAGCGAACAAACTGTTAGAATTTATACTGGTCTAGTAAATGGACAACCAGTAAAACTTCCAGGTGATAAACTTACAAGTGCTATAAAAAAACTGTATGAAAGTAAACAATTTAGTGAAGTAGATGTATACTTATCTAAGTTAGATGGAAATACAGTATACCTTCAATTTGATGTAACTGAACTCCCACAACTATCAAATGTAGTTATTACTGGTGTAAGCAAATCAAAAGCAAAAGATATTAGAAAAGAGACTGAGTTAAAAAAAGGTATGATGGTAACTGACAACCTTATTGTAACTACTCGTAATTATATTAAGAAAAAATATACAGATAAAGGGTATTTAAAAACAAAAGTATCATTAGAAACTAAAAAAGATACTTCTGATGTAAATGCCATTAGTATGAAAATTTTTATAGATAGAGGTAATCGTATAAAAATTAAAGAAATTAACTTTACTGGTAACAAAGCTATGTCAGCTGGTGCTTTAAGAAGTGCTATGAAAAACACCAAGCGTAAGTTTTTTGGTCGTTTTTGGAAATCATCAAAATATATTTTAGAAGACTATAAAAAAGATCTTGAAAATATACTTGAAAAGTATAGCGAAAAAGGATATAGAGATGCTAGAATATTATCAGATAAAGTAACCTGGAATGATGACAATACTATTAACCTTGAAATAAAGTTAGAAGAAGGTCGCCAATATCGTTTCGGAGATATTTTATTCGTAGGAAATAAAAATTATACTGATTCTCAACTACAAAACTTATTACGTATTGAAAAAGGAGATGTTTACAATGGAAAAGTATTGAAAGAACGTATTTCTGGAGATGGTACACCAAGCTCTCAGGATATCCAAACACTTTATCATAATAATGGGTATTTATTTTCTCAAATAAACGCTGTTGAAACTAAAGTTAAAAATGATTCAATTACAGTTGAAGTTCGAATTAGAGAAGATGAACAAGCAACAATAAAAAAAGTAACTGTTGTTGGAAATGATAAAACTAATGACCATGTTATTTTTAGAGAATTACGTGTAAAGCCAGGAGACTTATTTAGTCGTCAAAACATTATACGTTCTATCCGTGAAATTGGTCAATTAGGATTCTTTGACACCAATGTTACTCCTAATGTTACTCCTAATTATCAAGATAAAACTGCTAATATTGAATTCTCTGTCGCTGAAAAAGGTGGTAGCCAGATAGAATTACAAGGCGGTTATGGTGGTGGCTCATTTATTGGTACTTTAGGTTTATCTTTTAATAATTTTTCTATAAGAAACATTTTCAATAAAGAGGCCTATAAACCTTTACCTATGGGTGACGGACAAAGTCTATCACTACGTTTACAAGCAAGTAGAACTTTTAATACATATAGTTTTTCTTTTACTGAGCCATGGTTAGGTGGTAAAACTCCACAATCTTTATCGTTTTCTGTATATCTGTCAAATCAATATAGGTATAACTTTACTACCAACTCAGTTAATAAAGATGAAAGCTTGAGTATTATTGGTGCTTCTATTGGTTTAGGTAAACGTTTAAAATGGCCTGATGATTACTTTACATTATCTCAAAACATTAGTTACCAACGTATAGACTTACAAAATTACGGATACAGAGTAGGTTCATCAAATGCAGTTTTAAGTGAAGGTGATTTAAATAACTTAGCTTATACAGCTGCTTTAAGCCGTAATTCAACAGGACCTAGTTTAATTTTCCCTACTTATGGTTCAGAGTTTACTATTAGAGCAAAAGCAACGCTTCCTTATTCTTTAATTAATGGTAAAGATTATACAAGACCTTCTGATTTAATTCAAGGATCTCCAGAAGAACAAGCATATTTTGCTGATAAATATAAATGGTTAGAGTATTATAAACTTTCTGCAAAAGGAAAATGGTATACTGAATTAGCTAAAAAATTAGTATTAATGTCTAATTTTGAAATAGGGTATTTAGGAAGTTATAATAGTAATTTAGGCTTAACACCAGTTGAAAGATATTTTGTAGGTGGTGATGGTATTGCTCAAGGGCAATTAGATGGAAGAGAAACAATTGGTTTAAGAGGTTATGAAAATAATAGAATATCATCTATTGATGGTGGTTCTATATATAATAAATTTCAGTTAGAAGTTCGTTATTCAATAACAGATAAACCATCTGCATCTATTTATACTTTAGGTTTTTTAGAGGCTGGAAATTCATATGACAATTTTAGCAATTTTAATCCGTTTAGGTTAAAGCGTTCAGCTGGAGTAGGTGTTCGTATCTTTATGCCTGCTTTTGGGTTATTAGGAATCGATTTCGCACATGGATTTGATCCTTTACCTGGGTTAGAAGGTATAAACGCTTTAAAATCTGGTTGGCAAACACATTTTATTATTGGAAGACAGTTCTAAAACCTTACATTTGTAATGTGTCTGGTTTTTGGCACGGTTTTTTCTAAACACATTATACAAAGATGAAAAAAAACATTTTATCAGTAGTTCTTTTACTTTTAGTCGCAACCTCTTTTGCACAAAAAAATCAACGTATTGCATATATTGATATGGAATATATTCTGCAGAATATTCCTGAATATATTGAAGCTCAAAATTCATTAAATGCAAAAGTTGATAAGTGGAAAAAAAAATTAGATAAAGAGGCTCGTAATATTGAAGTTTTGAAAACTGATCTTGTTAATGAAAAAGCCATTTTAACTAAAGATTTAATTGAGGAACGTGAAGAAGATATTAAGATAAAACAAGAATCACTCAGAAGGTTAGAATCTTTATATTTTGGTCCAAACGGTGATATGTATAATTTTAGAAAGCAATTAATAAAACCCGTACAAGATCAAGTATATAATTCAGTACAAACTATTGCTTCTAGAAAGAAATACGATTTTGTTTTTGATAAATCTTCTGATTTAGTAATGCTTTACTCTAACAAGAAACACGACATTAGTAATCTTGTAGTAAAAATGATCAATATAGATCAAAAAAAGCAAGCTAAAAAAGATAAAATAGCTGCTAAGAAAGAACTATTAAAAAATGGTGACTTAAGCGAAAAACAACAGCAAATAGCCGCTAAAAAAGCTGCTTTGAAACAAAAGAAACTTTCTGAAAGAGAAGAAAGAATAAAGAAAATTGAAGAAAAAAGAAAAGCGCGTTTAAAAGCTAGAGCAGAAAAAAGAAAACTATTAAAAGAGAAAAGAGATGCATTAAAAAAAGCGCAAGAAGAAAAGAAAAAACAACAAGAAGAAAACAAATAAATCAAGAATAAAGACAATAATTAAATTAAAACAACAGAGATGAAACATTTAAAAACGTTATTATTAGTTGCAATTTTTACAGTTGGATTAGGTGGTGTAGCTAACGCACAAAAAACTGCACATATAAATACTGATAAATTATTAGCTGAAATGCCTGCAACCAAAGCAATGAAAGCAGAGCTTGAAAAGTTAAATAAAACGTACCGTGATGATATTGAAACAATGTACAAAAAACTTGAAGCTAAATATAAAAAATACGACGCAGAAGGGAAAAGCCAAACTTTAGAAGTTAATCAAAAGAGAGCTGCTGAAATTCAACAAGAAAGAGCTAAAATTTCTCAAGCTGAACAAGCTGCTGGAAAAGAAATGCAAAAAAAATATCAAGAAAAAACTATTCCAATTTTAAAGAAAGCAGAAGATGCTATTAAAGCTGTAGCTGCTGAAAAAGGAATTATTTATGTATTTGATGCTGCTCCAGGTAAAGGATTAATCGTTTACGATAAAGGTGAAAATATTTACAATGCTGTAAAAGCTAAATTAGGTTTCTAATACATTGTAGTACTTAATTTAACAAAAGATAATTTTTAAAACCTGCTTTAATAAAGCAGGTTTTTTATTTTTGTAATATCATGAAAGCACAATCTCAAAATCCAATAGGCATATTTGATTCAGGTGTAGGAGGAACTTCAATTTGGAAAGAAATTCAACTTTTAATGCCTAATGAAAATACTATATATCTATCTGATAGTAAAAACGCCCCATACGGTTATAAATCAGAAGAGAAAATAATTGAATTGTCAATTAAAAATACTGAATATTTATTAGAAAAAAATTGTAAAATCATAGTAGTTGCTTGCAATACTGCTACAACAAATGCTATAAAAATATTAAGACAAAAATATGATGTCCCTTTTATTGGTATAGAACCAGCAATAAAACCAGCATCACTTCAAACAAATACTAATACTATAGGTATTTTAGCTACTAAAGGGACATTAAATAGTGAATTATTTGAAAAAGCATCATCTAATCTAGAAGATAATATCACGGTTATAGAACAGGTTGGTGAAGGTTTAGTAAATTTAATTGAAAAGGGAGAAATTAATTCTCCTGACATGAATAAATTACTTACTAAATATCTAACACCAATGATTAAAAAAAATGCAGATTGCATTGTTTTAGGTTGTACTCATTACCCATATTTAAAAGATTTAATTAAAAAAATTGTAGGTAATAAAATAGAAATAATAGACTCAGGACTTGCAGTTGCTAAACAAACAAAGCATGTATTAAGTAAGCATAAATTACTATTACAAAGTAATAATACTCCTACTTATCAATTCTATATTAACAAAAATAAATCTACACTTAGTTATTTTTTAAAACAATATCCTAATAGTATTATTAAAGAATTGGATTTTTAAAAACTACCATTTATATTTGGACAAGCAGAAGCTCTTCTTTTTCTACATAAGATATCTATACCTAGTGATATTTGATGAAAATTACCATTAGAAAAAGTAATATCACCAGTTTGTTTTGTGTATGTATATGCTATCATGTATTTTTTGTAATTAACTCCAACTATTGGTGTAACGTAATGAGCATCACCAAATACAGTACCATCAAAACTTCTTCTATAAGAAATTGCTGCCCACAATTGAGTGTTTGAGAATTTCTTATAAGCTTTTAAGTTAATATCAGCAATCTTCTCTCCTGTTTGATCTTTGTATTGAAACATAAAAGAAGGTTCAAACTGTACATTATTTTCATCACCAAAGAAATAACCAGCTCCCAAAATATAATTTCTAAGGTTAAATGATTCAAAATTTGAATTCAATTTATTTTTTGCAGATAATAAAATATTCTTTACTGTAAAATATGATGAAAAGCCTTTATAATGGTATGCCATACCAAAATCTGCATTAAAGTAAAAACTACTTTCTACAACCTGACTTACTGCAGGATCGTTAAAAAACCCCGTTTGATCTACTTCATTTTGAACCGCTGAAAATGATAAACCAAATGAAACTTGATTAAATAAATTCTCGTTTCCTAAATCTAAATGATATGCATAAGTACCTTGAACAGCTTTTTGAGAATGATATCCATTTTTATCATTAAATAGCACAAATCCGTAACCTGCTTTTGAATTATCTCCAGCTCTACTGTGAAAACTTAATGTTTGTAACTCAGGAGAATCTTTAACACCAACCCATTGTTGACGTGCAGTTAATCTTACTTTACCACACTCTCCGATTCCAGCAGAAGCAGGGTGAATCAGAAAGACATTATCTGATAAATAATCTGAATAAATCGGTAAAGTTTCTTGCGCTTTAGTGTGCAAACTCACAAAAAAGATAATCGATAATAAGGATTGTATATATTTTTTCATTAAAATGTAGATAGGACCCCAAATATAAACAACAGAGTCATAAAAATTTGTTAATTTTTTTTAAAAACAAGATTTATTTTCACAAAATACTAGATATGTTTCTAATTAAAGAACCTCAATATTAAAAAGCCCCCAACATAATAAACAGTTAAAATATATATTTCCCTACTTTATTCTAAATATTTAGTAATTAGCTCGATAATCAGACGGAGTAAATCCTTTTATCTCTTTAAATTTTCTATTAAAATTAGATATATTTTTAAATCCAGATTTTTCAGATATTTCTGTTATTAAATATTCTTTATTTTGCAATAATTTACATGCTTTTTCAACTCTAATTTCATTAAGAAATGTAAAATATGTTTTATTTGTTCTTTGCTTAAAATATCTACAAAAAGCATTGGGAGTCATATTTGCTACTTCAGAAACCTCCTCTAAATCTATTTTTTTACTATAATTATTTAAAGTATAATCCATAACCTTTCCCATTCTTTTCCCTTCATTATCTGTATACTTTTTTGTGTACAAAAAAGTGGATAATCGCTCAATATCTGACTTTAAAATAAGCTTAATAATTTTAAGGAAGATTATAAATCTTTCAAAATCATCACTTTTAGGTAAATCTTTAAAACAACTAATTAATTCTTGACTATTGTTCTTAATCTTAAAACTAGTTTTAGCATTATTAAAGAAATATTCTAATTCTTTAAAGTCATCTAAATCAAAAAAAGCATTCCCAAATGATTCTTTTGTAAAAAAAAGCGACATCATAAATGATTTTTTAATGATAGAACTATCGCTTTTAAAAACATGAGGTTGATTTCCTCCTATAACCAAAATAGTATCATCGCAATAATCATTTACAGCATCTCCTACTATTAGAGCACCTTCTCCCTTTACTATATAACAAATTTGAATTTCTTCATGCTGATGTAGTTTATCATAAAAAGAAACTCCTCTATCTTCTTGATAAATAAGTCCTATGTTTTTTGCTTTTGGTATTTTAAAAGGTAATACTTTCATGAGGGTTATTTTTATCAAATCTATTAAATATACACATTATAACCACACAAAAACAAATAACAAGGTAATATAGTATCAACAAGAGATAATAGAATCACGTTTCAATTTTCTTTTTCAATATAAATTTGTAAAAAAAACAATTATAATGAGCATTCAATGGAAAGGCGTTATGCCAGCAGTAACAACAAAATTCACAAATGACGATACACTAGACTTACAAATGTTTGAAGTAAACATTAAAGCTCAGTTAGAAGCTGGTGTAGACGGAATCATTTTAGGTGGAACTTTAGGTGAAGCTTCAACTTTATCTGATGAAGAAAAACGTTTATTAGTTAAAGAAGCAGTTCGCATAGTAGATGGTGCTGTACCAGTTGTTATGAATATAGCTGAACAAACTACAAAAGGAGCTATTGAAGCTGCAAAAAAAGCGAAAGAAGATGGAGCATCAGCTTTAATGATGTTACCTCCTATGCGTTATAAAGCAGATGCAAGAGAAACAGTTGAATTTTTTAAGCAAACTGCTAATTCAACAGATTTACCTATTATGGTATACAACAACCCTGTTGATTATGGAATTGAAGTTACATTAGATATGTTTGAAGAATTATTATCTTCTTGCCCAAATATTCAAGCCGTAAAAGAATCTACAAGAGACATTTCAAATGTTACAAGAATAAAGAATCGTTTTGGAAATAGATTAGCTATTTTAAGTGGTGTTGATACTTTAGCTTTAGAAAGTTTAGTTTTAGGAGCTGATGGTTGGGTTGCTGGTTTAGTTTGTGCTTTTCCTGCAGAAACAGTAGCTATTTATCAATTAATAAAAGCTGGTCAATACAATGAAGCTGTAGCCATTTATCGTTGGTTTTTACCTTTATTAGAATTAGATATTAATGCTAAATTAGTACAAAATATTAAATTAGCTGAAGTTGCAACTGGTATTGGAACAGAAAATGTAAGAGCACCAAGATTACCTTTAATAGGTGAAGAGCGTAAACAAGTACTAGAGATAATTGAGAACGGAGTAAAAAACCGTCCTACATTACCTGATTATAAAAGCTTAGAATTAGCTATTTAACAGATAAGTTGGGGTATAATTACCTCAACTTATAATTATTTTATTTCACAAAAAAGCTTCATTTAAAAAAATAAATTATGATTTCAACCATCACAAAAAGAGTTACAGGAAAGAACCAAATAGGAAATAAACTTTCTGCGGAAGGAAACGTAACTCATAAAACATTCAATCCAAAACTTAATATAGAAAACGATTCTAATTTTTATGAAGCAACTATAGAAGAAGTAAATGAAGCTGTAGAATTAGCCAATGAAGCTTTTGAAGAGTATAAAACTTTTTCAGGCGCTAAGAAAGCAGCTTTTTTATATGCAATAGCTGATGAAATCATGGCATTAGGAGATGATTTAATTCAAACTTATTGTTCAGAATCAGGATTACCTGAAGGACGTGCTATAGGAGAAAGAGGTAGAACAATTTTTCAATTACAATCATTTGCTAAATTGGTAGAAGAAGGTTCATGGATTGACGCTACTATTGACACTGCTATACCAGATAGACAACCATTACCTAAAGCTGACATAAGAAAAATAAACATTCCTATTGGTCCTGTTGTTGTATTTGCCGCTAGTAATTTTCCTTTAGCTTTTTCAACTGCAGGAGGAGATACCGCTAGTGCTCTTGCTGCTGGATGTCCAGTAATTGTAAAATCACACTCTATGCATTCAGGTACTGGTGAGCTAGTAGCTAGTGCTATTATTAAAGCAGCAGAAAAAACTGGAATGCCAAATGGTGTATTTTCAAACATTACCGGAAGCGGAAGAGTTGTTGGTGTAGCTCTAGTTGAACACCCAAATGTAAAAGCTGTTGGTTTTACAGGTAGTATTGCTGGAGGTAGAAGTTTGTTTAACAAAGCAGCTAGTAGAGAAACACCGATTCCTGTATTTGCTGAAATGGGAAGTATTAACCCAGTTATTACTTTACCAGAAGCTTTAAAAACAAGAGGGGAAGAATTAGCTAAGACTTATGCTTCTTCAATTACATTAGGAACAGGTCAGTTTTGTACAAATCCTGGTTTAATTCTAGGAATAGAAAGTGACGATTTTTCAAAATTCATTACTAATTTATCTAATGAAATAGTAAAAATAGACCCTACTTGTATGCTACATCCTAATATTAAAGAATCATACGATGCTAATAAAGAGAATATAATTAGTCAAGACAAAACGCATACTGTTGCCAACTATGCAAATGATACAGAAGCTAATTTTGCAAAACAAGCATTAGCGGTTGTTAATGGTAGTGATTTTATAGAAAACCCGAACCTTCACCAAGAAGTTTTTGGCCCGTTTTCCTTAATAGTAAAATGTAAAGACAAAAAAGAACTAGAAAAAGTTGTGTCGAATCTGGAAGGGCAACTTACTGGAACAATTTTAGGAAATAATTCTGAAATAAATGAGTATAATTATTTACTTTCGCTCTTAAGTAATAAAGTAGGACGTATTATTTTTAATGGAGTTCCTACTGGTGTTGAAGTTTGTTCTTCAATGGTGCATGGAGGCCCTTATCCTTCATCAACAGACCCTAGGTTTACATCTGTTGGAACAAGTTCTATTAAAAGATGGGTAAGACCATTTAGCTATCAAAATTGGCCAAATGAATTATTACCTGAAGAACTAAAGAATGAAAATTCATTAGGTATATCAAGGTTAGTTAACGACAAAATTACTAACGGAAAAATTTAATATACTGACCTATACTCCTCACTAAAGGAAAAGCTTAGAAGGGTGTTTTTCCTTAAGGGGAGTTAGGTTGGGGTTAAAAAAGATATATTTAATGAGAAAAACTTTTTTTTGTGTAGATGCACATACATGTGGTAACCCAGTAAGAGTTGTTGCTGGTGGCGGCCCTAATTTAAAAGGCTCAAATATGAGCGAAAAACGTCAACATTTCCTTAAAGAATATGATTGGATTAGGAAAGGTTTAATGTTTGAACCTAGAGGTCATGATATGATGAGTGGTTCAATACTTTTCCCTCCTCACAATCCGGAAAATGATTTTGCAATTTTATTTATTGAAACTTCTGGCTGTTTACCAATGTGTGGACATGGAACTATCGGTACAATAACTATAGCTATTGAAGAAGGGTTAATTACGCCAAAAATTCCTGGAAAAATAAAAATGGAAGCCCCTGCTGGTTTAGTTGAAATAGAATACCAACAAACGGGTAAAAAAGTTGATTGGGTTCGATTAACAAATGTAAAAAGTTATTTAGCTGCCGAAGGATTAACGATTGAATGTCCTGAATTAGGAGAAATTACTTTTGATGTTTCTTATGGAGGAAATTATTATGCTATTGTAGATCCTCAAAAAAACTTTAGTGGTATTCATGATTTTACAGCTTCAAAAATAATTCAATATTCACAAGTTGTTCGTGATAGAATTAATAAGAAATATCCTGACATGTTTATTCATCCTGAAAATGATACCATTAGAGATGTAACTCATATGTTGTGGACTGGTAATCCTATTGACCCGACTTCATCAGGCAGAAATGCAGTTTTTTATGGTAATAAAGCAATTGATAGAAGCCCATGTGGAACAGGAACTTCAGCTAGAATAGCACAACTTCATGCCAAAGGTAAATTAAAACAAGGTGAACAGTATATTCATGAAAGTTTTATTGGTAGTAAATTTATAGGTTGTGTAGAAAAAGAAACAACTTTAAATGGTAAAAAAGCAATTATACCAAGCATCCAAGGTTGGGCTAAAGTTTATGGTTATAATAATATAATAATTGACGATGAAGACGATCCATATGCACATGGATTCCAAGTTATATAGTTTATGAATAAAAATATATTAGTTGTAGGTGGTGGTATTATAGGTTTATGCTCTGCTTATTATTTACAAAAAGAAGGTCATAATGTTACTATTATTGACAAGTCAGATTTGTTAAGTGGTGCTTCGCATGTAAATGCAGGGCTTATTACTCCAAGTCATATAATTTCTCTAGCTGCTCCTGGAATGATTAACAAAGGAATTAAATGGATGTTTAGTTCAACAAGTCCTTTATCAATAAAACCTAGATTAGATTTTGATTTTATACGTTGGTCTTGGTTGTTTAAAAAAGCCTCAACTCATCAGAAAGTTGAAAAATCTATACCAGTAATAAAAGATATTAATCTTTTTAGTAAAAAATTATATAAAGACATTAAAGCTTCATCTGATTTTGATTTTGATTATCAAAATAAAGGATTGATGATGTATTATCAAACTGAAAAAACTGGTGAAGAAGAATGGAGGGTTGGGGAAAGAGCTATTAAAGAAGGATTAAAAGTAGAGAACTTAACTCTCGAAGAAGTACAAAAGCTTGAACCTAATGTTGATTTAAATATAAAAGGAGCTGTTTATTATCATTCAGATGCTCACATGACACCTTCAGAATTTATAAAACAAATGAAAAACTATTTAATAAATTCAGGAGTTACTATACTTTCTAATGAAGAACTAATTGATATAACAACCTCAAATAACAAAGTTTCTTCAATAAAAACTAATAATAGAGAAATTATAGCTGATGAAATGGTTTTAGCAACGGGTTCTTGGACCCCTATAATTGCAAAAAAACTCGATTTAAAAATACCTGTTCAGGCTGGAAAAGGTTATCGTATTAATGTTGAAAAAGATACAGGAATCAATATTCCTTCAATATTAATGGAAGCAAAAGTAGCAGTAACCCCAATGAAAGGATATACTCGTTTTGCTGGAACAATGGAAATAGCTGGAATAAACGAAAAAATCAATACTAAAAGAGTTTCAATGATTGCCAGAGCTTCTGAAGATTATTATAAAGGTTTAAAAATTGATTCTTCAGACATTAAAAATGCTCGTTCAGGTTTACGTCCATGCTCTCCAGATGGATTACCTTACATCGGTAAATTATCAAATTTTAAAAATGTAACTGTTGCCACAGGACATGCTATGATGGGTTGGAGTTTAGGTCCTGCTACTGGTAAAATAGTTTCTGAGTTAATTTCTGAGCAAAAAACGAGTTTAAATTTAACTCCATTTAATGTTGAACGTTATAATTAGAAAAAATAAGTTTATTTAAGAAATTTTATTAATACAAAAAGCCTCATAATTATATGAGGCTTTTTTATTTAGTAGCGGGAACTGGACTCGAACCAGTGACCTTCGGGTTATGAGCCCGACGAGCTACCTACTGCTCTATCCCGCGATTTTCGGTTGCAAATATACAATGTTTTTACAGAAAGACAATGTGTTTTTTTGTTTTTATTTTACAAAAAACCAAAAACAGTTAACAATCAAGCCTTAAAATTAAAAACAAAAGTTAATCACATTCATTTTTTCTATTTTAGTTTGAGACGCAATATGAGCAATATACCCATTGTTAATATCTACTTTAGATAAATAATATTTTTCATCATCTAATTTCGTTGACGAGCTTAAGGTGTTAATTGTATTTAGAGGTATAGTTAGCCCTCTACCATCAGCTTTTACAATAGCTTCTTTTCTTGTCCAACATGTATAAAACTTGTTATAACTATCTATTTCTCTCTTTTCTTCTGGAGAAAAAACAGTATTAAAACCATCTAATTTAATTGGTTTTACTTTTTCTATATCAATACCTAAATTTACTTGTTCATCATTACTAATTGCACACACAACGTATTCTTCTGAGTGAGAAATATTAAATGAGAAAGAACTATTTTCAAAATACGGCTTACCATGTTCAGTCGTCTTTATAGATTCTAAAGAATTATCGTAGCCAAATTGAAGCATACACTTTTTCAAAAGTAGCTTCCCATATAAATACGTGTAAGCATCTTGCCAGCGACGAAATTTACTTAACCTTTCTTGCATTTTTTTAGGCAATAACTCGGCTAATTTTTTATATTCATTTTCAGGTAATTTTTTACATGAAGTATAATAAATTGATGTCATAAGAATAAAATTAAAGTTAATAATTACTTAATGCATGTTCTAGTTTACTTACATCTTAAAACAGATAAAACTATCTCATACACCATTCCAAAACAGCTTTTGCACTATGTGCTTTATTTTCGGCTTGTTGAAAAACAATACTACTTGTGCCATCTATGACAGAAGCCTCTACTTCTTCTCCTCTATGAGCTGGAAGATCATGCATAAAAATAGAATTTGAATATTTTGACATTACTTCTTGAGTTACAGCAAAAGGGTCAAATATCTCTCTCCAATTTGCATCAGGTTTTGTAGTTCCTGTTGTTTGCCAACGTGTAGTGTATATTACATCTGCATTTTTAGGCAACTTTTTCATATCATGAAATTCATTAATAACAGTGTTATTTTTGGCTGCTTCGTTTTTTGAATACTGCAATACATTTGCTGGTATTTGATAATTTGGTGGAGTAAAAAAACTCAACTTAATATTAGAAAACTTAGCTAAAGCTAATGCCAACGCAACTGCTGTATTATTCCCCTCTCCTAAATAGACTATTTCTAAACCTGATAGCTCACCAAAATGACACATTAATGTTGTCAGATCTGCTAAAGCTTGAGTTGGGTGTTCATCTTCTGTCATTGCATTAACGATAGACATTCTTTTTTGATTTGCAAAAGCTTTAAGTACATTTGGACTACCTGCTGTTCTAACAACTAAGCCATCTAACATACGTGAAAGTACTTGTAAAGTATCACTCATACTTTCACCTGTGTTTATTTGTAAATCATTAGGTCCATAAGCAATAACATTAGCTCCTAACCGAAGTGCAGCAGTTGTAAAAGAGGTTCTTGTTCTTGTAGATGTTTTGGTAAAATAAACACCAACTACTTGATTTTTTAATTGATACCCTAACTCAACAGTACCATTAGAGTATTCTACTCCTCTATTAACTATATCTAACACTTCTTGCTTTGACAAGTTTTTTAAAGATATTATATGCTTTTTCTCATTTATTATTGTAAGACTCATTTTTTTGTTTTTTATTTTTTTTATACTAAATTTTATTAATCACTAGCTATTAATCGATTAGTAACACTATTAATAATGCTATTTTACTCTTGTACTAAAAAAGCTTAACTTTCATAAAGTTTACAAGGTATTTTCCATCAGTATGATTATTCCAATGATACTAATGTTAATTCAAAATGTTTATTTATAAGGTTTGATAAAGGCATTACCCTAGGTGCTTTCATAATAGAAAAATGATCCCCTGGAATATTACTAATATTGATGTTTACAAATACGCTTTTAAGTTTATCAATATTTTGATTATTTATAGATTGTGATGGACATATATAAAGTGTGTTTGCTTTTACTTGCTTGTTTATCCAATTATTATCAGAAGAAGCAACTAATAAACGAATTTTACTTGTTGCCGTAAATAGCTCTTCTTTAGTTTTATTAATATAATCTGGAATAAGTTGTTTGATACTTTGAGGAATTAAATCCTGCATTTGATTACTTGTTAAAGCTTTAAAGGGTTCTGAATTAAACAACTCGTCTTGCAAACCTTTAAGTGAATAAAATTCTTGTTTATTTATAGGGTTAAAGCTAAAAAGCGAACTAAACAACTCTAACTCTGAATCAACATTAAACAAAGTTTCTTTTGCTGGTTTTTCATACCCTAAATAAGAATCTATTATAATTAGTTTTTCAACTTTCTCATTATATGTTTCAAGTTGTAATGCTATCTTAGTAGCTATCTCTCCACCTAAACTCCATCCCAATAAGTTATATGGGCCAGTAGGTTGAATAGATTTTATTTTTTCTATATATACTGAAGCAATCTCATTAATACTTGGAGCTGATATTATATCGTAATCATGCTCAAATTTAATTCCATAACATTGATACTCTTTAATATTTCTAGTTAGTTCAAGATAACCGTCTACTTCACCACTACCGTCATGAATAACAAAAAGTTTATCTTCTGTTTCTCTTTTATTTAAAGGTATAACATCAACTACTTTTATATCTTCATTCTTTTTCTGCTCAATCTTAAGAGATAAAGAAGCAATAGTTGGAGCTAAGAAAATTTCAGAAAGCTGAAATTCAGCATTCATGTACTTGCTTATTTTATGCTTCATCTCCATAGCTAACAATGAATGTCCTCCTAGTTTAAAAAAATCCGAAGTAATACTAATCTCGCTTTCTTTAGCCCTTAAAATTTCTGACCAAATACTTAGTAGTTTCTTTTGAACTTCATTATTTGGTGCTATATACTCACTTCCTATAGTAAAATTAGGACTTGGTAATAATTTCCTATCTATTTTCCCATTCGAATTTACAGGAAAATTATCCACTTTAATATATGTGGTAGGTATCATATAATTCGGAAGTTTAGAAGACAGTATGTTCTTAATACTACTTTCCTCTATATTAATATTTCCACATAAATAGGCGACTAATTGTTTACTCTCTCCTTCACCTGAAGCAATAACTAATGATTTATTAATAGATTCAATCTTTTCTAATTGATATTCTATTTCTCCTAGCTCAATTCGTAGCCCCCTTATCTTAATCTGATTATCTATTCTACCTAGAAAATCAATAGTACCATCTTCATTCCACTTTGCTAAATCTCCTGTAGCGTAAGCTCTTACTCCTGGAATAACTGGATTCTCTATAAACTTATTTTCTGTTAACTTATCATCGTTTAAATATCCTTTAGCTAATCCTTTTCCTGAAACATATAATTCTCCAGATACTCCTATAGGACATAATTGTTTCGCTTCATTTAATATATATACTTGCCTATTATTTATTGGCTTACCAATACATGAAGTTTTTTCAAGTGAATCTATCTCATGATAAGTAATACAAACTGTTGATTCTGAGGGTCCATAGGTGTTAAATATTGGATAATGATTTATTAAATTATCAATATGCCTTGGTAATAACACATCTCCTCCACTTACAATAAACCTTAAGCTTTGTAAATCATCTGAATACTTATTCAGTACATCAAGAACAACTGGCACAGTAGTTAATACTGTTGCTTTTGTTTCTTTAATACCATGAATAAGAGCTTCTATATCTCTTCCTCCTTCAGGCATAATTACTAGAGAAGCCCCTGTTAGTAAAGCTGGAAAAATTTCTTCTACTACCGTATCAAATGAAGGTGAAGCTTGCTGAATAACCTTATCTAAAGGTGTTAATGAAAAATATTTCTTAAAAGTAATACTATAATCTACTAACGAGTTATGTTCTATAATTACTCCTTTGGGTTTTCCAGTACTTCCTGAGGTAAAAATAATATATGCAGTATCATTTCCTTTTATTGATAGTAAAGGATTAATCTCTGGCATTTTTTCAATTTTGACTTTATCTATTATCAAATCTATAACAGATACTGATGTTTCCAGATTTACTAAATCAGTACTTAAATTAGTAAGTATATACTTCATCTCTGAACCATCAATCAACATTTTTAATCTATCCAAAGGATTATTAGGGTCAAGAGCAATATATGTAGCACCTGATTTTAAAACTGCTAAAAAACTAATAATCATTTCAGGTGAACGTCCTAAATAGACACCTATTCTATCTCCCTTTTTAACTTTAATTACTTTAATAAGGTAATGAGTTAGTTGATTAACTTTTAAGTTTAAATCTTGATAACTCATTGTATAACCTTTATAATATAATGCTTCTGCCAATGGGTTTAATAAAACTTGTTTTTCTATTAAATCAACAATAGTTCCTTTAATGTTATAATTTATTTCTGGCGCATTAAACTCTTTAATTATTTGGTTGCTTTCTTGATTTGAAAGAATATTGATTTTTGATATTTCAATTTCCTTATCTACTAATATTTCTGCTATTATTTTTTCAAATCCTTTTGAAAACCTTTCTATTGTTTTTTCTTTAAACAACGATAGGTTATAACTAAAAAATACACCACAGCCTTCCTCTTGCTCTACTACATCTAGTTCTAAATCAAACTTTGCTACGTTATAATCCGCTTCATAACCTACAACTTTTAATCTTTCTGATTCTTCTACATAAGTTTTCTCTTGATTGTATGAATAAAAAACATCAAATAATGGATTACGTCCACTATCTCGTGAAACATCTAATGCGTCTACCAATTCTTCATATTGAAACAACTGATGATCAAATGCCATTAATGTATCTGTTTGTAATCCTGATAAAAAATCTAGAAAATTAGTTCCTGAAGTTACTTGGTTACGAAGAGCTAAGGTATTCACAAACATCCCTACAACATCTTCTACATCGGCATGGAGACGTCCTGCTGTTGGGGTACCTATAACAATATCTTCTTGATTTGATAACTTACTTAGTAAAATAGTGTAAATACCTAAAAACAATGTATACATTGTTACTCCTTCACTTGCTGCTATTTTACGTAACTCTTCACTTTGTTTTTTATTTAGAATTAGCGAATGAACTCCTCCTTCATTATTTCGAACTTGACTACGCGGATAATCTGTAGGTAATTCTAATGCTGTTAATTCTTCACGATACTTATCTAACCAATATTTTTTATGATTTGATACTAAATCTTGATAACTTTCACTTTGCTGCCATACTGAATAATCTATATACTCAATACTTAAATTCGGTAAAGATTCTCCATAATACAATGACCAGATATCACGAGTTAAAATTCCATTAGAAACTCCATCATTAATTATATGGTGCGAATCTATCATTAACAAATAATCTTCTCCTGTAATATCTATCAATGATACACGATATGGTAAATTTTCAGCTAAATTGAATGGTTGCACAAATTCAGACACATAGTTTTTAATATCACTTGCAGCACCTTGTTTATAATCTATTTCAAAGTTTACATCTTTTAAAACCTGTTGCACTGGATGCCCATCTATCAACTCAAAAACAGTACGTAAAATTTGATGACGAGACACTAATTCTTTAAATGCTTTATCTAACTGTGAAACATCTAAATCTCTTCCAACTCTATAAAATGTTGGCATATTATAACTGGTACCATCTTTTTCATATTCATACAAGAAATACATACGTCGTTGTGCCGATGATAATGGATAAGATTCACTCTCTAATGCCTTTGGTATAGATTCAAATTGAACATGATCTTTTTCTAAAATATAAGTTGATAACTCTAAAATAGTACGATAAGAAAATAAATCTCGTAATGATACTTCTACATTAAATATCTTATTCACCTTATTCAATAAAGTAATTGCCAATAATGAATGACCTCCCAGTCTAAAAAAGTCTGAAGTAATACTAACTTCATTTTCTTCAAGATCTAAAATTTCAGACCAAATATGTACTAATGATGTTTCGGTTTCATTAGTAGGAGCAACATACGCTTCCTTATCTATTAGATTTGGTATAGGTAATGACTTTCTATCTATTTTCCCATTAGCATTCAATGGAAAACTATCTAAATAAATATAACTTAAAGGAACCATATAATCTGGTAACATTCCTGATAATAACAATATTATATCTTGCTCTTCAATCACCTCGTTGCAACATAAATAAGCTACTAACTGTTTATTTACACCTGTCCCATGAGCTAAAACTAATGCTTGATTTATACTTGGTACTTCTTCTAACACAGATTCAATTTCACCTAATTCAATTCTATAACCTCGTATCTTTACCTGATGATCATTTCTTCCTAAATACTCCAAATCTCCTTCAGGTAACCATTTTACTAAATCTCCTGTTTTGTATAAATTCCCTTTTCCAAAAGGGTTCCCTAAAAAACGTTCTTCCGTTAATGTCACATTATTAACATAACCCTCCGCTAAATGAACACCTCCAATATAAAGTTCTCCAGTAGTTCCTTCTGGTAATAAGTTTAAATCTTTATCTAAAATATAAGCTTGAGTATTAGCTATAGGACGTCCTATAGGTACATTCGTATTTAATTTTTTTAACACCTCATAAGCCATAGATACTACCGTTCCTTCGGTTGGTCCATACTCATTAATGAATCTTGATTTTCCTAAAAATTTATTAGCTAATGAAGGAGTACATTTTTCTCCACCTGATATAACAATTTTAAGAAATGGTAATTCGTCTATTGGTAAATTTTCTAAAAACGATGGAGTACTATGTAAATAAGTTATTTTATTTTCTAAAAGATAATTCTTAAAAAGAGTTGGATCTAAAAGAACTTCTCTACCAATTAAAACCATTTTACCTCCAGAAGTTAAAGCTAACCAAATTTGCTCTACAGAAGCATCAAAATAATAGGGTGAAAATTGAAGAATACGGTCAGCTGTACCTATATCAAAAAACTCTCTTTGAAAACAATTTAAATTTGTTATTCCTTTATATGCTACTAATACCCCTTTTGGATTTCCTGTTGAACCTGAAGTATAAATTACATAAGCTGCATCATCTGAAGTAACTACTGGTAATTCTTTCTTATTAACATTTAATTTCTTATCTAAAACACTACTGCTTAAACAACTATAGTTGGCTTTAATTTCTTCTGAAAGGTCGTTTAAATTACTTAAAACAAAAGAAACTTTACATTCCTCTAACATATGATGAGTTCGAGATAAAGGTTGATCTACATTGATTGGTAAATACGCTCCCCCTGCTTTCATTATACCTAAAATACCTGTGATCATTTCTAAAGAACGAGTCATCATTAAACTAACTATAGAACCTTTTAACACTCCTAAATTCATCAAATGAGTTGCCCATAAATCTGAACGAGCATCTAACTCTTGGTAAGTAAGATTTTTTCCTTCCATAACTAAAGCTATAGAATTTGGAAACTCTTCAACTTTAGAGCGAAACATATCTAAAACTGTTTCCTCTAAATCATAATTCACTTTGGTAGTATTTAAACCTAATAACAATCTATCTTTTTCTGAAGTTGATAGTATATCTATATCCTTCAGTTGCTTTTCTTTATTATCTAATACACTATCTATAATTTTATTTAGATAACCTGAAAATCTTGCAATACTTGAAGAGCTAAATAAATCTGTTCGATAATTAAGTGATAAAACTATTGATTCAGAATCTAAAACATCTAACATTAAATCAAACTTCGCTATAGTATAACTAACATCATGGCCTACTATTTTCAAACTCTCTGATTCTTCTATATCAGTTACTTCTTGATATTGATTGTATGAATAAAAAACATCAAATAACGGATTACGTCCACTATCTCGTGAAACATCTAATGCATCCACCAATTCTTCATACTGATACAATTGATGATCAAATGCCATTAATGTATTTACTTGTAGTTCTGATAAAAATTCTTGAAAGCTAGTTCCTGAATTTACTTGGTTACGTAGAGCTAATGTATTCACAAACATTCCTACAACCTCTTCTAAATCGGCATGATGACGCCCTGCTGTTGGAGTACCTACAACAATATCTTCTTGATTTGACAACTTACTTAGTAAAATTGAATAAATACCTAAAAACAATGTGTACATTGTTACTCCTTCACTTGCTGCTATTTTACGTAACTCTTCACTTTGTTTTTTACTTAGAGTTATTGAATGAACATCTCCTTCTGTACTTTGATCTTGACTACGAGGATAATCTGTAGGTAATTCTAATGCTGTTAACTCTTCACTATACTTATCTAACCAATACGTTTTATGACTCGATACTAAATCTTGATACCCCTCACTTTGTTGCCAAACTGAATAATCTATATAATCAATACTTAAACTTGGTAAAGACTCTCCATGGTATAATGACCAAAATCCTTTCATTAAAATCTCATTGGAAACTCCATCATTAATTATATGGTGTGAATCTATCATTAACAAA
>NZ_QOCC01000030.1:0-21840 GCF_003318185.1 Tenacibaculum sp. E3R01
TCAGTAGTTCAATACTGTGGGAGTATTAGCTTATGTATTTGTTTTAAACTTTTATTAATTTTTCAATTATTATATTGATTTAGCTTAATTTTGCAAAAAAAGGAAGTAATGAATAAAGCAATTTATATAGCAGCAAGTGAAGCAAACTCAGGTAAATCAATGCTTAGTCTTGGTCTAATGCAATTATTTCTTAGAAATAAACCAAAAGTAGGTTACTTTAGACCCATTATTGATAATCCTATAGAAGGAGCTAAGGATAATCACATAAACACAATTCTTAATTATTTCAAATTAAAAACTAAATATGAAGATTCGTATGCATTTACTCGTTCAGATTTAATAAAAAAATTAAATGATGATCAAGAAGATGAAGTTATTAATATAATAATAGAGAAATATAAAAAACTAGAAGAAGAAAATGATTTTGTAATAGTTGAAGGAACTGATTTTTCCGATCATGCAGCTGTAATTGAAATGGATTTAAATGTTTTAATTGCTAAAAATTTAGGAACTCCAGTTATTATTGTTTCAGGTGGTGTTAATAAAACATTAGAAGAATTTATTCAAAGTTTGCGCTTAACTTACGATTTATTTAATAGTAAAGATGTACAAGTTATAGCGGTTG
Organism: Tenacibaculum sp. E3R01; assembly: GCF_003318185.1. NCBI lineage: Bacteria > Pseudomonadati > Bacteroidota > Flavobacteriia > Flavobacteriales > Flavobacteriaceae > Tenacibaculum > Tenacibaculum sp. E3R01. The sequence goes on from NZ_QOCC01000030.1 coordinate 626, forward strand.
TAGCTAACAAAGTTCAAGAAGAGAATATTCCAGTTATCTTAGATCAAGTAGGAAAAAACTTATCTAATTCTGTTTCTATTAATGCTATTCCAATTAACAAGAAGTTAAATAACCCAACTATTAAAGAATTTCTGAATGAAATTGATGGAAAGGTTTTATTTGGAAAAGAATTATTGAACAATGCAACTGGTGATATAAAGGTTGGAGCCATGCAGTTATCACATTTTTTACATCATTTAGCAGAAGATAGTGTAGTTGTTACTCCAGCGGATAGATCTGATATTTTATTAGGTACATTACAAGCAAATATTTCAACTAATTATCCATCAATATCTGGTATTATTTTAACTGGAGGGATGGAACTTAATCCGTCTATAATTAAATTAATTGAAGGTTTGGAAAAAGTTGTACCTATTCTTTGGGTAGAAGAAGGAACTTTTGCTATTACCTCAAAATTAAGTAATGTTAGATCTCATATATATGCCGAAAATGTTGATAAGATTAAAATGTCAATTAATATTTTTGAAGAATACGTTGATGTTTCTTCTTTGAGAGAAAAATTATCAAATTTTAAAGGAACAGAAACTTTAACTCCTAGAATGTTTCAATATAATTTATTGAAAAGAGCAAAAGAACAAAGAAAGCATATAGTTCTTCCGGAAGGAAGTGATGATAGAATTTTAATTGCAGCTTCACAATTGCAAAAGAATAATGTTGTTGATTTGACTATTTTAGGTAAAAAAGTGAATATTGAAGCTTCTATAAAAAGATTAAACATTCCTTTTAACTTTAATAAAACGCCTATTATTAATCCGATAGAATCAAAATATTTTCAAGAATTTTCTAATACTTTATATGAATTAAGAAAACACAAAGGAGTAAGTCCAGCAATGGCAGAAGATTTAATGGCAGATGTTTCTTATTTCGGAACTATGATGGTTTTTAAAGGCATAGCAGACGGTATGGTTTCTGGTGCAGCTCATACCACACAACATACTATCAAACCAGCATTACAATTTGTAAAAACCAAGCCAGGTTTTTCTGTTGTATCATCAATATTTTTCATGTGCTTAGAAGATAGAGTATCTGTTTTTGGAGATTGTGCTATTAATCCAAATCCTACGGCAGAACAGCTAGCTGAAATAGCAATTTCATCAGCTGACTCAAGTATTACTTTCGGTATAGACCCTAAAATAGCAATGCTTTCTTATTCTTCTGGATCATCTGGAAAAGGTGAAGATGTTGATGTTGTAAGAAGAGCTACAGAGATAATTAAAGAAAAAAGAACTGATTTAAAAGTAGAAGGACCTATACAATATGATGCAGCTGTAGATCCAAGTATTGGAAAAAAGAAACTGCCAAACTCTAAAGTGGCAGGGCAAGCAAACGTGTTAATTTTTCCTGATTTAAATACTGGAAATAATACCTATAAAGCAGTGCAACGTGAAACTGGAGCTTTAGCAATTGGTCCTATGCTACAAGGTTTAAATAAACCAGTGAATGATTTAAGTAGAGGCTGTACCGTTGATGATATTTTTAACACTGTAATATTAACAGCAATACAAGCACAGGAAAAATAAATCATTTAATTATAAAGATAATTTATGAAGATATTAGTTATTAATTCAGGGAGTTCATCTATTAAATATCAATTGTTTAGTATGCCTGAACAAGATGTGATTTGTCATGGTTTGATTGAAAGAATTGGTTTAAGTGATAGTGCAATTCATTATGCATCAAAAACTGAAAAGATAGAAGAGGTAACAACCCTTAATAATCATAAAGAAGGATTAGAAAGAGTAGTGAATCTTCTTTTAGATGATAAGATAGGGGTAATTAAATCTACTGAAGAAATAAAAGCGGTAGGGCATAGGGTTGTTCATGGAGGAAGTACTTTTACGAATACTGTAGAAGTAACTAAAAAAGTTAAAGATAAAATCAAAGAACTTTTTTCATTAGCACCATTACACAATCCTGCAAACTTGGAAGGAATAAATGTAGCCGAGGCTATTTTTAGTGCTGCAAAGCAGATTGCTGTTTTTGATACAGCATTTCATCAAACAATACCGGTTATAGCTCATAAATATGCTATTCCAAATAAATTTTTAGTAGAAAATAATATCCGTTTATATGGTTTCCACGGTACGAGTCATAAATATGTTTCTGAACTAGCTAATGAATATTTAAAGAAAGAAAAATCTAAAATTATTACTATTCATTTAGGAAATGGTTGTAGTATGACAGCTATAAAAAATGGAATAAGTATTGATCATAGTTTAGGGTTTGGACCTGTTACAGGATTAATTATGGGAAGTCGTTCTGGTGATATTGATCATAGCTTAATTTTTTATCTAATAAATGAATTAGGATATAAAATAGACGATGTCTATACTATGTTGCAGGAAGAAAGCGGGATGTTAGGGTTAACTGGTTATAGTGATTTACGTGATATTGAAAAAGAAGCTTCTCTAGGTAATGTAGCTTGTAAATTAGCTTTAGACATGAATGCTTATAGAATTAAAAAGTATATCGGTTCTTATGTAGCAGCTATGAATGGTTTAGATGCTATAGTTTTTACAGCTGGAATTGGAGAGAATTCAAGTATGATAAGAAATTTAGTATGTACCGAAATGGAAACTTTTGGTATTGCATTAGATAAAAATAAAAATGATATTAGAGCTAAAGAGTTAATAGATGTTAGTTTAGATTCATCAAAAGTAAAAATATTGGTTATACCTACAAATGAAGAATTAGAAATAGCAAAACAATCATTCAATTTATTATAAAAAAAACTCCTTAATTTTTTAAGGAGTTTTTTTTAGTTATTTGAATTTAGTAAATCACCTTGACCTTTATATGGTAAGAGATTCTTTTTAAGAAGAAATTTATTAACAGATTTAGCAGCTTCTCTTCCTTCAGAAATAGCCCAAACAATTAATGATTGACCTCTTCTCATATCACCAGCTGTAAATATTTTAGGAATATTTGTTTGATATTCTTTTGCCGAATAATTACCTCTTTGATTGGTTTTAAGTTCTAATTGTTCAGCTAATGTTTTTTCAGGACCAGTAAAACCAAGTGATAAAAGAACTAAGTCACAAGGCCATATTTTTTCTGAACCTGATTGTTCAATTAGAACTGGTTTTTTATTTGAATCAACTTCCCATTTTACTTTAACCGTTTTTATGCCAGTTAAATTTCCTGAATCATCTGTCAAAAATTCTTTAGTGTTAATTAACCAATTTCTATCGCAGCCTTCGTCATGAGAAGTTGTAGTTTTTAGTTGTAAAGGCCAAAAAGGCCATGGAGTCGAAGTATCTCTATTTTTAGAAGGCTTAGGTAATATTTCAAAGTTAACTACTGAACTAGCTCCTTGCCTATTTGCAGTACCAACACAATCAGATCCAGTATCACCACCACCAATAACAATTACATTTTTATTCTTTGCATTTATAGCTATTTCCTGTTTTTGGTTATATAGGGCTTTTGTTTGTTCTTTTAAATAATCCATAGCTTGATGAACTCCATTTATAGTAAACTTATTTATAGGTAAATTTCTAGGAATTGTAGCTCCTCCACATAAAACAATTGCATCAAATTTTTGTAATTTTTCAATACTATAATTTATCCCAACATTTACATTAGTTTTAAAAATAATACCTTCTTCTTCAAGAATATTAATTCTTCTATCAATAATATTTTTTTCTAATTTAAAATTAGGTATACCATAACGTAATAAACCACCAAGTTTATCGTCTCTCTCAAAAACAGTAACTAAATGGCCACTTCTATTTAATTGTTGAGCGACAGCTAATCCAGCTGGACCTGAACCTACTATTGCAATAGTTTTTCCAGTTCTTTTAGTAGGAGGTTTAGGTTTAATCCAACCTTCCTTGAACCCTCTCTCGACTAAATATTTTTCTATGTTTTCGATAGAAACAGGAGCGTCAATAATACCTAAAACACAAGCTTTTTCGCAAGGAGCAGGACATAGTCTTCCTGTAAATTCTGGAAAATTATTAGTACTATGAAGTATGTTAAGAGCTTTTTTCCATTCGCCCCTATGTATATAATCATTAAAATCAGGAATTAAGTTTCCTAACGGACATCCACTATGGCAAAATGGAACTCCACAGTTCATGCATCTTGATGCTTGACTTTTTAATGTGTCTTGATTTAAACTAATAGTAAACTCATTATAGTTCTTTAAACGTTTACTAACTGGTTGTTGCTTTTCGTTAATTCTCTTGTATAATTTAAAACCTCCAATTTCTCCCATTGTCTATGCTGTTAATTGTTTTACCTCTTTATGTGTTTTCTGTATTGCTTTTTTGTATTCTTTTGGAAAAACTTTAATGAAATTCATTGATTCTTTTTTCCAGTTCAACAAAACTTTATTAGCAATGTTGCTTTTTGTATGAGTGTAATGGTTATTTATTAACAGATATAACTCATTTAAATCTGAAGATGAGGGAGCTTCTAAATCAACCATTTCTATATTACATAGTGATTTTTTATAACTGTTATTTTTATTGTATAAGTAAGCAATCCCTCCACTCATCCCAGCGGCAAAGTTTTTACCAGTATTACCAAGAACAATTACTTTTCCTCCAGTCATATACTCACATCCGTGATCTCCAACTCCTTCAACAACAGCAATAGCACCTGAATTTCTAACAGCAAACCTTTCTCCTGCAATACCATTTATATAAACCTCTCCAGCTATTGCTCCGTATAAACTAACATTACCCGTAATAATATTTTCTTCAGCTTTAAAACTTGCAATTTGAGGTTTTTTTATAATTAATTTACCTCCTGAAAGTCCTTTACCTAAATAATCATTGGTTTCTCCTTCAACACTTAAGGTTAGTCCTTTACAAGCAAATGCTCCAAAACTTTGACCGGCTGAACCGATGAAGTTTAGTTGTAACGTGTTTTCAGGAAGCCCGTTTTCTCCATGAATTTTTGAAATTTCATTAGAAAGAATTGCTCCAACTGATCTGTTAGTGTTTTTTATCTGATATTCAAAAGACATTGGTATTTTCTTTGAAATTGCAGGTTTAGCTTCTTTATAAATTCTTAAATCAAGCACATTTTTTAATTCATGATCTTGTTGTTCAGTATTACAAAGTAATTTGTTTTTTGTTTTTGGTTGATAAAGAATATTAGATAAATCAATGCCTTTTGCTTTATAATGATTGATAGCTTTTTTTGTGCTTAGTTTATGTACTTGACCTACCATTTCATTTATTGTTTTGAAACCAAGTTTAGCCATGATCTGTCTAAGCTCTTCAGCAACGAAATACATGAAATTAATTACGTGCTCAGGTGTTCCTTTAAAGTTTTTTCTTAATTCTGGATCTTGAGTAGCAATACCAACTGGGCATGTATTTAAATGACAAGCTCTCATCATTATACACCCTGATGCAACCAAAGGAGCAGTAGCAAAACCGAATTCTTCAGCTCCTAAAAGAGTAGCGATGGCCACATCTCTCCCGGTTTTTAACTGTCCATCACATTCTAAAACAACTCTATTTCTTAGATTGTTTAAAATTAAAGTTTGTTGGGCTTCAGCAATTCCTAATTCCCATGGAAGTCCAGCATGTTTTAGTGAAGTTAAAGGAGAAGCACCAGTTCCTCCATCAAATCCCGACACTAATATAACATCTGCTTTAGCTTTTGCAACCCCAGCTGCAATGGTTCCAACTCCTACTTTTGATACCAACTTAACATTAATTCTAGCTTCTCTATTTGCATTTTTTAAATCGTAAATTAATTGAGCTAAATCTTCAATAGAATAAATATCATGATGTGGAGGTGGAGAGATAAGACCAACAAAGGGCGTTGAATTTCGTACTTTAGCTATCCAAGGAAATACTTTCTCGCCAGGTAATTGCCCGCCTTCTCCAGGCTTGGCACCTTGTGCCATTTTAATTTGGATTTCCTTAGCATTCGTTAAATAATTACTAGAAACTCCAAATCGACCAGAAGCAACTTGTTTTATAGCACTCTTTTTTGAATCTCCATTTTTTAAAACTTTAAACCTTTCTATATCTTCACCACCTTCTCCAGAATTACTTTTACCTCCAATTCTATTCATTGCTATAGCTAAGTTTTCATGAGCTTCCTTACTAATAGAACCATAAGACATGGCACCAGTTTTAAAACGTTTTACGATCTCTGTCCAAGGTTCAACTTCATCAATAGGTATTGGATTCAAATTATTAAATTCTAATAAACCTCTAATCGTCATTAAATTTTCACTTTGCTCATTAATTAATTTGGAATAAGTAGCATAGCTTTCTTTACTTTTTAGTCTTACTGCTTGTTGAAGTTTAGCAATTGAGTTTGGATTAAATTGATGGTTTTCACCATTTCTTCTCCAACGGTAATCACCTCCAATAGGTAATTCAAGATTTGCTTCAATTTTTTTAGAAGGGAAAGCACTTTTATATCTAGATAAGATATCTTTTTCTAATACGTATAAACCAATACCACCAATTCTTGAAGGGGTGTTAGGGAAATATTTATTAGTAAAAGATTGTTTTAATCCTAAAATTTCAAATATTTGGGAAGCTCTATATGAATGCAAAGTAGATATTCCAATCTTATTCATAATTTTGAGTAACCCTTTACCTATTGCTGTATTGTAATTTTCAACAGCATTAGCTTTGCTTAGGTTTTTTATAGTTCCTTGTGCTACTTCTTGTTCAATAATTTCATTAACTAAATATGGATTTACTGCACTTGCTCCATAGCCAAAAAGAGTGGCAAAATGATGTGGTTCTCGTGCTTCAGCAGTTTCTATTACAATTCCGAATTGTGAACGTTTACCTTTTCTGTTTAAAGAATGATGTAAATATGAACAAGCAAGTAAGGCTGGTATTGGGGCTTTTTTATTAGTAATTCCGCGATCAGATAAAATTATAATATTTGTGCCTTTATCTATTGCTTTTTCAGCTTTGTCTAATATGTTATCTAAAGCGATTTCTAAGCCATTTACACCTCTTTTATGTTTATATAATATGGGAATTAATTTAGATTTAAAATCAGGATGTTTTATATTTTTAATCTTATCAAGATCTTCATTAGAAATTACAGGGTTTTGAATACGAAGCTTTTTTGCTTGCTCTGGAATTGTATCAAATATGTTTCTGTCTCCACCAATTGCTAAACTAATATCTGTGATTATTTCTTCACGGATGCCATCAAGGGGAGGGTTTGTTACTTGAGCAAATAATTGCTTAAAGTAGTTATATAACAATTGTGATTTATTAGATAGTACAGCTAAAGGGGTGTCAGTTCCCATTGAACCTATAGCTTCTTTAGATTTTGTAGCCATTGGGTTAATAACTGTAGAAATGTCTTCAAAAGTGTATCCAAAAGCTTTTAAACGTGTTTTGTAATCAGTTACTTCATATGTTGGAGGGTTTTCAGTATAAGGAACTTCTACTAAAGGTAGCGAGTGATCTTTAATCCATTTTTTATAAGGATGCTTGTGTATTATTTGATCTTTAACTTCTTTATCTTCTATAATTTTTCCAGCGTTCATGTCAACCAAGAATATTTTCCCAGGTTCAAGTCTTCCATGTTTAGCAACGTTTTGAGGAAGTACTTCAACAACACCAATTTCTGAAGCCATAATAACAAAACCATCTTTGGTAACTGTATACCTTGATGGGCGTAACCCATTCCTGTCTAATACTGCACCTATATAATTTCCATCTGTAAAAGGTATGGATGCTGGGCCATCCCAAGGCTCCATGATACATGAATTATATTCATAAAAAGCCTTCTTTTCATTTGACATTGTTTGGTCTTTTTCCCATGCTTCAGGAACCATCATCATGAGAACTTCAGGAAGGGTTTTCCCTGTCATTAATAATAACTCAACAACCATATCCATTGAGGCTGAATCTGATTTGTTTTCATGAATTATAGGGAACAGTTTTTTAATGTTGTTTTTAAACAATGGGCTTTTCATGAGCTCTTCACGAGCACGCATTCTGCTTACGTTTCCTTTTAATGTATTGATTTCACCATTATGACACATATAACGAAAAGGTTGTGCTAAATCCCAAGAAGGAAAAGTATTTGTTGAAAATCGTTGATGTACTAACGCTAAACGAGTAACTACATCTTCTTCTTGTAAATCTTTATAATAAATGCCAATATCTTCAGGTATTAATAATCCTTTATAAATAATAGTTGTAGTTGATAAAGAGGGTACGTAAAAATAATTAGCTTCAGATAATTTTGAGTTTGCTATTATGTGTTCAGTTATTTTTCTTGCAGCAAATAATTTAGCATTAAACTCTAAATCTGTTAAGCTCTGAGCGTTTTTATCAATAAATATTTGTTTTGTATAAGGTTCTGATTTTGCAGCGATGTTTCCAATACAATTGCTATCAACAGGAACGTCTCTCCATCCTAAAATTCTTAAATCTTGATTTTTAAGTTCTTCTTCAAAAATATTAATACAAAAATTTAATTGATATTTATTTTGAGGAAGAAAAACCATACCAACTGCATATTCTTTATACGATGGGATTTCAAAATTACAAACTCGTTTAAAAAAATCATGAGGTATATCAATAAGAATACCTGCTCCATCACCAGTTTTTCCATCAGAACTAACGGCACCTCTATGCTCTAATTTAACAAGTATTTCGAGGGCATTATGTATTATTTTATTTGATTTTTTACCGTGTAAATTACAGATAAAACCAGCTCCACAATTATCTCTTTCAAATTCATTTAAATATAATCCTTGATCTTTCATTATTTGATGGTTTTATAGTTTAATTATTCGTTTAATCTAAATTCAGGATAAGCACTAATACCATGTTCTGATTTGTCTAAGCCTTTTAGCTCGTCCTTTTCTGAAACTCTTATTCCTATAGTTTTTTTAAGTGTATAAATGATGATAAATGATGTGGATATACAAAACAAGGCATATGCAATAACTCCAATAAGTTGAGATACAAATTGATTAAGGCTAGCAAGGTCTCCAAAAATACCAACCGCTAAAGTTCCCCAGATACCACAAAAAAGATGAACAGCAATAGCACCTACTGGGTCATCTAACTTACAAGTGTCAATAAGAGCAACAGCTAATACAACCAAAATACCGGCAATTGCTCCAATAATAATAGCATTCGTAGGAGACATTAAATCTGCACCAGCAGTTATTCCAACAAGTCCTCCTAATATTCCATTTAAAAACATTGTTAAATCATAGTTTTTATAAATGATTGAAGAACTAATAAAAGAAAATACACCTCCGCTTGCAGCAGCTAAGCAAGTTGTAACTAGGGTTAAAGATGTTTTGGTGGGGTCTGCTGATAAAACTGAGCCACCATTAAACCCAAACCATCCAAACCAAAGTATTAACACACCAGCTGTAGCTAAAGGAATATTATGACCAGGAATGGCAAATGATTGATTGTTTTTAAATTTTCCAATTCTTGGTCCCAACAACCAAATAGCAATTATAGCTGCCCATCCTCCAACTGAGTGAACTAAAGTAGAACCTGCAAAGTCATAAAAAGGAGTTTCTAAGTTTTCTAAAAAACCTTTTCCCCATTTCCATGATCCAGCTATTGGATACACAAACCCAACATAAATTACAGTGAAAATAATAAATGGGCCAAGCTTCATTCTTTCTGCTACTGCTCCAGAAACTATTGTAGCTGCTGTTGCCGCAAACATCCCTTGAAATAAAAAGTCTGTCCAAAAAGTAAAACCATTGTTGTAGGTTAAATCTAAGACATTATTAGTTAAAGGAGGGGTTAAACCAACTCCAGAAAAACCAATGAGACCAAATGAACCTTCCCCAAAATTTGGATACATTAAATTGAATCCAATTAAAAAATATAAAAGTAAGCCTACGGTAATTATAAAAATATTTTTAAATAAAATATTCAGAGTGTTTTTTTGTCTGGTAAGTCCAATTTCTAAAAAAGTAAAGCCTAAGTGCATAATAAAAACAAGGGCAGTACAAATCATCACCCATAAATTATTTACAGTAAGTATATCCATGTTTTATTTTTTAATTTAAAGTATTATTTCCTTTTTCACCAGTTCGTATGCGGTAGCTTTCTTCAATGCTAGAAACAAATATTTTACCATCTCCAACTTCACCAGATGCAGCAGCTGATAAAATTGCTTGTATTGCGGGTTCTTTAAATTCATCATTAACTACAATTGATAAATATCTTCTTTGAATGTCGCTAGTACTAAAAGAGACACCTCTATAAACGTGACCTTCTTTTTCATTTCCTAGTCCAGTTACATCCCAATAAGAGAAAAAGTTAACACCAATGTTATGTAAAGCTTCTTTAACTTGATGGAATTTTGATTTTCGAATTATGGCTTCTATTTTTTTCATTAAATAATGATTATTTAGGTTGTTAATAGTCAATACTTGTTGCTTGCTTAGTATAAAAGACTAAACATTAATGATGTAATTTTAAAATTTACTAGACACTAACTCAAGGTTAGTTAATTACTCTACGATGATATATTTATTCCGAAATTTAACAGAAGCTTGGATAAACTTAGATTGTTTATCAATATTGTTATAATGGCTAAAAAAGAAAGTCCTCTTTCTTTCTAAATATTTAATAAAGCATACGTTTTTAAATAATGGTTTTTGTGATAAAAAATAAAAAAAATTATGCTTAATATTTTTTAAATAGATGTATGGTATATGTGTTAAATATGTTTTCAGAGTATTAAAATATTAGTTCGTTACTCTACAAATCTCTAATAAAACTACTTAAAAAACAAATGGTTAGTGGGGTTGTGTTTAGCGAAAACGTTTTCATAATTAAGGGATGAATTAAAAAAACACCCTTTTAAATAACAATATATTAATTAGTGGTGTTTAGAAGTGTTTTAAAATTCAGACTACTCAAAAAAGAGTAGAAAAATCACGAATATCATAAAAATGAATTATTGTCAATAAAAACACTAATTTGTAAGTTTTTGTTTATTTTTATTTTTGTTTTTGATGTTTTTAATGTGTTATTATTTGTTTTTTAATGTTTTTTGTGATAAAAATGCAATTTTATATTTGGGTGTGTTTGATGTAGATTTGTAAACTATGAATTACACGTGCTCATATTTAATAAATGTTCAATACCTTGGTTTTCGTTTTCATGGTTGGCAAAAGCAACCAAATTTAAAAACAGTACATTGGGCAATTGACAAAACATTAAAATTTGTTTGTAAAGGGGTTAGAAATAAATCTGTTGGAGTAGGAAGAACCGATGCAAAAGTATCGGCTACTGATTACCATTTCCAGCTATTTATTGATAAAAAACTTGAAGAAGATGAATTTATTAAAAGTTTTAATAAAAATTCACCATCGGACATTAGAGCACTATCAATTGAACCAATATTAGACGAGTCGTTTAATATTATTCAACATAGTAAAGTTAAAGAATATCGATATTATTTTTCTTTTGGAGAGAAAAATCATCCTTATTGTGCTCCATTTCTTACAGGTATATTAGTAGACCTAAACATTGAATTAATGAAAAAAGGAGCAAACTTATTTAAAGGGTTTCATAACTATAAAAGATACTGTACTAAACCTTCTGAAGAAACAAAAGTTGAAAGAGAGATTATTGAATGTAAGATTGAAAAAAATACTGAAATAACTGCTTCTTTTTTTCCAGAAACAAGTTACGTATTAATTGTAAGAGGAGAAGGCTTTCTACGAAATCAAATTCGATTAATCATGGGAGCTTTATTTGAATTAGGTAAAGAAAATTATGATTTAGAATTTATAGAAAAATCATTGAATCCAAAAAGTGATATAGAGTTTTTAAAAACGATAGCACCATCTTCAGGTTTACATTTACATAAAATTGAATTTAAACATTAATATAATGTCTCCATATTATCTTTCTAATGGTCTTATAGCCTAAACTTTCATATAATTTAATGGCACCAGTATTTATGTCGGCAACATGTAATATTGGTGTTTTGTTTTTTTCTATAATTTTCTTCGTTGTATGTGCTACTAATTGTTTAGCGAATCCTTTTCTAGTATAATCAGGGTGTGTTACTACTGCACTAATTTCAATAAAATCATTTAATTGTAACCGTTCTCCTGTAGCAGCAATAAGCTTATTGTGTTTAATTATTCCATAATAATCACCCATTTCAAAAGTTCTTTTTTTATAATAACCAGGCATTACCAACCAAACTAGATCATACAGTTCATTAATATGTTTCTCAGTTAGTTTTATTATTTCAGAATCGTATTTAGGCTCTTTAAGTGTTTTAAGGATCATTTGATCACAAGGAACAATTCTATTTAATTTAGTGTTAGAACTATTAATCGGTTCTTGACCAACAACAAATAAACTAGAAGTTAAGTTAGCGTATTTTTCTATTGCGTTTTTAGTTTCATTTAAATTAGTAAAAGCTCCAAACGGGCAAACATCTGGGTCGTAAAATTTAACACCATTGTAGTCAACAGTAAATTTACTATGTGCTTCACATAAAGAATACCATACAGGGTTTTCTAATTTTTTTAATATATCCTCAGTCATAGTATAAAAATAAAAAAGTCCATCGATAACGACGGACTTTTTAATGATAATATTTTTAATTAATTTACCCTTTAATTAAGCTTCTAGAAATTACAATTTTTTGAATTTCAGAAGTACCTTCATAAATTTGAGTAATTTTCGCATCACGCATTAAACGCTCAACATGATATTCTTTTACAAAACCATTACCTCCGTGTATTTGAACAGCCTCAACAGTTTGTTCCATTGCAACTTTAGAAGCATATAACTTAGCCATTGCACCAGATTGATCATAGTTTATACCAGCATCTTTATCACAAGCAGCTTTCATTACAAGATGACGTGCAGCTGAGATTTCTGTATACATATCTGCTAATTTAAAAGCGATAGCTTGATGATTACATATTTCAGTGCCAAAAGCTTTACGCTCTTTAGAGTATTTTAAAGCTAATTCATAACCTCCAGATGCTATTCCTAATGCTTGAGCAGCAATACCAATACGACCACCAGATAAAGTTTTCATGGCAAATTTAAAACCAAAACCATCTTCTCCTATTCTGTTTTCTTTTGGAACTTTTACGTCATTAAACTGTAGTGTATGAGTATCAGAACCACGAATTCCTAATTTATCTTCTTTTGGACCAATATGAAAACCTTCCATACCTTTTTCAACAATAAAAGCGTTAATACCTCTATGTTTTTTACTACGATCTGTTTGCGCTATCACTAAAAAAACGTCAGCACGACCACCGTTAGTTATCCAGTTTTTTGTACCATTTAATAAATAGTGATCACCTTTATCTTCGGCAGTAGTTGCTTGTGAAGTAGCATCACTACCAGCTTCAGGTTCACTTAAACAAAAAGCACCAATTTGTTCACCAGTAGCTAATTTTGTTAAGTATTTTTGTTTTTGCTCTTCATTACCGTAAGCCTCCAAACCGTAACAAACTAATGAGTTATTTACTGATACCATTACAGATGCAGAAGCATCAATTTTAGATAACTCTTCCATAATCAATACGTAAGAAACGCTATCCATTCCACTTCCTCCATATTTAGGATCTACCATAATCCCCATAAAACCTAGTTCTCCCATTTTACGAACTAGTTCGTTTGGAAATTCTTGTTTTTCGTCTCTTTCAATTACTCCTGGTAATAATTCGTTCTGTGCAAAATCGCGTGCAGCATCACGAATCATTAAATGCTCTTCTGTAAGATTAAAATCCATTACCTATTAATGTTTATTAAATTCGTAAAAAATGTTTCCAAAGATACTTTTTTAATGTGAAATATTCAATGAATTTTTATATTTTTACTGAATATGTTAGAAGACTCTTATAGGATTATTGGTTTGATGTCAGGAACTTCTTTAGATGGAATAGATTTGGTTTATGTTGAGTTTAAGAAGTCTAATTTTCAGGAGTTTGAAATTTTGTTTTCTGAAACCATTTCTTATTCTAAAATTTGGAGAAAACGGTTAGAAGAAGCTATTTCTTTTTCAAAAGAAAAATTAATTGAACTAGATGTGTTATATGGTAATTTTTTAGGAAAGGTTATTAAAAAATTTATACAAGAAAAAGGCATTGAGAAAATTGATTTTATTGCATCGCATGGACATACTATTTTACATCAACCTGATAAAGGATTTACTTTACAAATAGGTAATGGACAAATAATAGCTAATGTTACTCAACAAAAAGTTATATGCGATTTTAGAAGTCAAGATGTAGAATATGGAGGGCAAGGAGCTCCTTTGGTTCCAATAGGTGACAAGTTATTATTTTCAAATTATGAGTATTGTGTAAATCTAGGTGGTTTTGCAAATGTTTCATTTGAGAAAGGTAATGAACGATTAGCTTTTGATATTTGTCCAGTTAATATTGTACTTAATTATTATACAAGAAAAATTGGTTTAGAATATGATGATGGTGGTCATTTAGCATCTAAAGGATTAATAAATAAAGAATTATTAGAAGCGTTAAATAATTTGTCGTTTTATAAGGTAGTATCTCCAAAATCATTAGGATTGGAATGGGTTAAAGAGTTTATTTATCCTCTAATTGATAAAAATGAAAAAGATATTCCATCTATATTAAGAACTTTTATTGAGCATGTAGCTATACAAATTGGTTCAATAATAAAAGAATCTTCCAGAACTTTATTTACTGGAGGAGGTGTTTTTAATGCATTTTTAATAGAACAAATAAAATTCTACACAAATCAAAGAGTAGTTTTACCTAAAAAAGAACTTGTAGATTATAAGGAAGCTTTAATTTTTGCTTTTTTAGGATTGTTACGTGTTGAAAATCAGGTTAATTGTTTAGCATCAGTAACTGGGGCAGCAAAAGACCATTCTTCTGGTGAAATTTTTTATCCAAATAATTAACTTTTAACAGTTTGAGCAATCATATTTTTACAGTAAGTTTGTACGTTAGTAATAATTAATAGTATATAAAAATGGATCAACTTTAACTCCCCATTGGGGTAAATTTTTTAGAATAACAAGTTTTAACGAATTAAGAGAAAGAACATATAGTTGAACATAAATTTATATAAGATGAAAGAATTATTAAAAAAATACGAAGAAAAGCAACCAGAGATAGTTTTTAATTGGAAAGATTCAGAAACAGAAGCAGAAGGTTGGACAGTTATAAACTCATTAAGAGGAGGTGCTGCTGGTGGTGGTACTAGAATGCGTAAAGGATTAGACAAGTACGAGGTAATGTCACTTGCTAAAACAATGGAAGTAAAGTTTACAGTATCTGGACCTGCAATTGGAGGTGCTAAATCTGGAATTAATTTTGATCCGCATGATCCTCGTAAAAAAGGTGTTTTAGAGCGTTGGTATAAAGCTGTAGCTCCATTGTTGAAAAATTATTATGGAACCGGAGGTGATTTAAATGTAGATGAAATTCATGAAGTAATTCCTATTACTGAAGACAGTGGTGTTTGGCACCCACAAGAAGGAGTATTTAATGGACATTTTAAACCAACTGAGGCTGATAAAATAAATAGAATTGGGCAGTTAAGACATGGAGTGATAAAAGTATTAGAAGACGAGAGTTTATCACCAAGTGTAACTAGAAAATATACTGTGGCAGATATGATTACAGGATATGGGGTTGCTGAAGCTGTACGTCATTACTATGATATATATGGAGGTAATGTTGAAGGTAAAAGAGCTATTGTTCAGGGGTTTGGAAATGTAGGTTCTGCTGCTGCATACTATTTAGCCCAAATGGGAGCTAAAGTTGTAGGTATTATTGATAGAGTTGGAGGAGTTATTAATGAAGAAGGTTTTTCTTCTGAAGAAATAAGAGATCTGTTTTTAAATAAAGACGGAAATACATTGGTAGCTGAAAACATGATTCCTTTTGAAGAAATTAACGCTCGTATATGGAATTTACCATGTGAAATATTTGCACCATGTGCTGCATCTAGATTAGTTAAACAAGAACAAATAAATCAGATGATAGAAACTGGTTTAGAGGTTATTTCTTGTGGAGCAAATGTTCCTTTCGCCGATAAAGAAATTTTCTTCGGATCTATAATGGAAGATACTGATAAAAAAGTAAGTTTAATTCCAGATTTTATTTCTAACTGTGGAATGGCAAGAGTGTTTGCTTATTTCATGGAGCGTAGAGTTGAAATGAGCGATGAAGCAATTTTTGAAGACACATCTAATACAATAAGAAAAGCATTGCAAAGAACTTTTGCAAAAAGTGCATCAAAAACAAAAATAAGTGAAACGGCTTTTGAAATAGCTTTAAAAGAGTTAGTGTAAAGGCTACAAATTAAATAGATACTATGTTTAAATATTTTTTAGGGAACAGTCCTAGGTGGTTTAAAATGACCATGATTGGTTTTTTAATCTTTAATATAATTTCTTTTTTCGTTTTAGGAAAAACAATAACAGCTTGGCTTTTTATAGGGGAATTTATATTTACTCTTGCAATGGCTTTAAAATGTTATCCTCTCCAATCAGGAGGGTTGTTAGCAATAGAGGCAATAGCCTTAGGATTAACCACACCTAAAAATGCATATCACGAAGTAGATCAAAATCTAGAGGTTGTTTTGCTTTTAGTGTTTATGGTAGCAGGTATTTATTTTATGAAGCCTTTATTAATGTATATTTTTAGTAAGGTTTTTACCAAAATAAAATCTAAAGTAGTATTGTCATTACTTTTTGTTTTTTTATCAGCAGTACTTTCAGCATTCTTAGATGCACTTACAGTAACCGCTGTTCTAATTAGTGTAGCTGTAGGTTTTTATGGAGTTTATCATAAAATTCATTCTAGTTCATCTGATTATGACCATGATGGTATTTTAGATAGAAAAGAATTGAGTGGAGAAACATTAGAGCAATTCCGTAGTTTTTTAAGAAGTTTAATAATGCATGGAGTTGTAGGTACAGCTTTAGGAGGTGTATGTACTTTGGTTGGTGAACCACAAAATCTTTTAATAGGAGAAAGAGTTGGATGGGATTTTATTGAATTCTTTTTAAAGATGGCTCCGATAACTATACCGGTTTTATTTGCGGGTTTACTTACTACTGTAGTTTTAGAAACAACAGGTTGGTTTGGCTTTGGTGAAAAATTACCAACAGTAGCCGCTGAAATTATTGAAAGTTATACGATTGAAGAAGATAAAAAACGAACTGATAAACAAAAATATGGATTAATAATTCAAGGGGTATCTGCGATATTATTAATTGCAGGATTAGCGTTACATGTTGCTCCAGTTGGTTTTATTGGATTAGCTTTAATAATTGTTCAAACAGCTTTCATGGGGATAATTGACGAGCATCAATTAGGACATGCTTTTGAAGAAGCTTTACCTTTTACAGGATTATTAGTTGTATTTTTTGTAATAGTAGCAATGATTCACGATCAACATCTATTTAGTCCTATTATACAATGGGCTTTAGATCAGGATCCGGCATCACAACCAGGTTTGTTTTATGTAGCCAATGGTTTTTTATCTGCAATTAGTGATAATGTGTTTGTTGCAACTGTTTATATTGGAGAAGTTGAAAGTGCATTTAAAAGTGGGATAATTGATAGAGAACATTTTGAGAAGCTAGCAATAGCAATTAATACGGGTACTAATTTACCTAGTGTAGCAACACCAAATGGGCAAGCTGCATTCTTATTTTTGTTAACATCGTCATTAGCGCCTTTAATTAACCTTTCTTATGGGAAAATGGTAAAAATGGCATTACCATACACAATAGTTTTAGGAGGTTTAGGATATTTAATGGTAAAATTACTATTGTCTTAAACTTTTAAAAGATATTTATTTTATATTTATAAATCCTGAATTGAACAATTCAGGATTTTTTTAAACAATTTAAAAAGAACTCAATCGTTAGTAATTAAAACTTAAAATTATTTTAATGTTAGCATATTTTCAAGAAAAAACAGAATTGCTAGAAGAAGCAACACAAGAAAAAACATTATCTATCTATAAGTTGATTATGGATGGAGGACCAGGTGGTCAAATTATTATAGCTTTATTATTTGTGCTTTTAGCTGTAGCATTATATATTTATTTTGAACGTTTTTTTGCTATAAAAGCTGCTTCTAATGTGGATAAAAACTTTATGAATCAAATTAAAGATCATATTACTGGAGGGAAATTGGAAAGTGCAAAGGCATTATGTACAAATACAAATACACCTACCGCTAGATTGATTGGTAAAGGGATATCAAGAATTGGTAAACCATTAGAAGATATAAATAAAGCTATTGAAAATGCCGGGAAATTAGAAGTATATCAATTAGAGAAAAATGTTAGTGTGTTGGCTACAATTGCAGGAGCCGCACCAATGATAGGTTTTTTAGGAACAGTAATTGGAATGATAGTTGCAATTCATGAAATAGCGAATGCAGGAGGTCAAATAGATATAAAAATGTTGTCTGATGGGTTATATACAGCCATGACAACAACTGTAGCAGGTTTAATTGTGGGAATTATAGCTTATATTTCATACAATCATTTGGTAGTTAGAACAGATAAGGTAGTTTATCAAATGGAAGCTAAATCGGTAGAGTTTTTAGATCTTTTAAATGAGCCTGTATAATGAACTTAAGAGGAAGAAATAAAGTAGATCCAAGTTTTAACATGTCGTCAATGACTGATATTGTTTTTTTGTTGTTAATATTTTTTATGCTTACTTCAACGTTGGTTACAGTAAGTGCAATTGATGTTTTATTGCCTAAGGCAGGTGGTAAAACTGAAAACAATACTTCTATTGCAGTAACCATAACTAAGAACTCAGCTTTTTATATTGATAAATCTAAAGTGAATGTTGCTAACTTAGAAAGAGAGATTTTGTCTAAAGTAGGAGGGGATAAAAAGAAAACAGTAGTTATTAGAGGAGATAAGAATGTTCCTTACAAAAATGTAATGAAGGTTATTGATATAGCGAATAAGAATAAATTAAAAATGATTTTAGCTGTAAAAGGCAAATAAATATGTCGATATTAGATACAAAACATAAGAAAAAGTCAGCAGTAATAACAGCAGTTATACTGTTATTATTGTTGTTTGGGATTTTTAATTATGGAATGAAATATCTTGATCCACCAATAGAGTACGGATTAGCTATTAATTTTGGTAATTCTAATGTAGGAAGTGGAGAACCTGTTGAAAAAACTAAAAAACAGTCAGTATCTGAAAAAGTTGAAGAAGTTGTTGAAGAGAAGGTTGAAGAAACTCCTTCAGAAACAATTAAAGAGGAAGTAATTACAGATGATACTGCTAAAGATGTTCCAGTAGTAGAAAAAAGTAAAGAAAAAAAAGAAAAAGTAAAAGAAGTACCTAAAGAAGTTAAGCCTAAAGAAAAACCAAAACCTAAGCCTTCAAAAGCTACAAAGGATGCATTGAATAGTTTGCTAAATGGTACATCAACAGATGGAGCAAATACAGGTGAGGGAGATGATTCAAAGCAAGGTGTTAAAGGGAATAAAGATGGAGATCCGAATTCCTCTAAATATTATGGTAATTCAGGAAGTGGTTCTGGAGGGAACTATAATTTAGCTGGAAGAAAAGCCGTTTCTAAACCAATTAAAAAGCCCGACTGCCAGGAAGAGGGAGTGGTAGTTGTAAGTATAGAAGTAGATAAAAACGGTAAAGTGATAAAAGCTATAGCCGGGGTAAAGGGATCAACAAATACAGCTCCTTGTTTATTGAAACCTGCAAAAGAGGCAGCTTTAAGAACAAAGTGGAACCCTGATAGTAATGCACCAACTAAACAAAAAGGAACTATTGTATATAAGTTTTCCTTATCTCAATAATTTTATAAATATAATCGAAGTAACTTAATATTTTAGTCTAAATATTTCATTTAGATGATTCAATTATAGCTAATGAACTACCAAGAAACTTTAAGTTGGATGTTTGCGCAGTTACCTATGTATCAAAAGGAAGGTAAAACAGCGTTTAAAAAAGATTTAACGAATATAAAAGCATTCTCAAATCATTTGAATTATCCTTATAGGGAGTTTAAAACGATACATGTAGGAGGTACGAATGGGAAAGGGTCAACAAGTCATATGTTGGCATCAATATTACAGGAAGCCGGATATAAGGTAGGATTATATACTTCTCCTCATTTAAAAAATTTCACAGAACGAATTAGAGTTAATGGTGAAGAAATTTCTAAAGATACAGTTGTAAATTTTATTTCAGAAAATAAAACATTTTTGGAAAGCCAAAAGTTATCGTTTTTTGAAATGACAGTTGGGTTGGCTTTTGATATTTTTAAAAAAGAAAAAGTTGATGTTGCAGTAATAGAAGTAGGTTTAGGAGGAAGATTAGATTCAACAAATGTAATAACCCCTGAAGTGTCAGTGATTACCAATATAGGTTTGGATCATACGCAGTTTTTGGGAGAAACTATGTCAGAAATAGCTTTTGAAAAAGCAGGGATAATAAAAAGAAATGTTCCAGTTGTAATTGGAGAACGTCAAAAAGAAACAACTACTACTTTTATTGACAAAGCTAAAGAATGTAACTCAGAAATAATATTTGCATCCGATATAAAAAGTAAGTATAAAACAGATCTATTAGGAGATTATCAAGCAAAGAATACAAAAACAGCTGTTGAGGTGATAAAACAGTTGAAGAATTTTTCTGTGACAGAAGAAAATATAATAAATGGTCTGTTGAGTGTAGTAAAAAACACAAATTTAAAAGGGAGATGGCAAATATTACAGGAGTCTCCTAGGGTAATTTGTGATACTGCTCATAATAAAGAAGGATTATTTTATGTATTAAATCAACTTAAAAAAGAAAAATTTGAAAAAATACATATTGTTTTAGGAGTTGTATCTGATAAAAATTTAGAAGAGATATTGCCGATGTTTCCAAAAAACGCAAAATATTATTTTTGTAAACCAAATATTCCAAGAGGATTGTCGGAAATTGAATTAAAAGAGAAAGCTAAAGGTTATAATTTGAAAGGTGATTCTTTTTTATCTGTAAAAGAGGCGGTTAAGGAGATGGTGCTAAGGATGGGGAAAAGTGATTTAGGGTATATAGGGGGGAGTACATTTGTTGTTGCAGAAATTTTATGAAAAAAAACTAAAAAAACTGTTGGTAGTTTTAAAAAACAGTTATATATTTGCACCCGCAATTAACAAGCAAGGGCGCGTAGCTCAGTTGGTT
>NZ_QOCC01000030.1:21947-169011 GCF_003318185.1 Tenacibaculum sp. E3R01
GAATCCCTTCGCGCCCACAATAAAATAATCCTCTTCATTTTTTTTGAAGAGGATTTTTTTGTGGTATTTAGTTAACGATGTTTTTTGTACATTCGTTCTCTGAATATTGTTTAAGAAAAAATAAAATTAAGGTAATTTGAAATTAATGAATAAAGAGAAAATAGCCATTATTGGTCTTGGCTATGTAGGGTTGCCTTTGGCACGTCTATTGGCTACAAAATATTCTGTTGTAGGGTTTGATATAGATGAAGAGAGAGTAGGAGAGTTAATGACGGGAGTAGATTCAACCTTAGAGGTAGAGGATGATGTATTACAAGAGGTTTTAAAGACAGAGAACTCTGATAGTTTAGGGTTGTTTTGTACTACAAATTTAAAAGGAATAGTAGATTGTAATATATATATAGTTACAGTACCTACTCCGGTAGATAAAAATAACAGGCCAGTTTTAACACCTTTAGTTAAAGCTAGTGAAACTGTAGGTAAAGTGCTGAAGAAAGATGATATAGTAATTTATGAATCTACAGTGTATCCCGGTGTTACAGAAGAAGAATGTGTTCCTGTTTTAGAAAGAGTATCAGGATTGAAGTTTAATGAAGATTTTTATGCTGGTTATTCACCTGAAAGAATTAACCCAGGAGATAAAAAGCATACTGTTGAAAATATATTAAAAGTTACATCTGGTTCTACTAAAGAAGTAGGTGTTATTGTAGATAATTTATATGCCTCTGTAATTAAGGCTGGTACGCATTTAGCTCCAACAATAAAAGTAGCAGAAGCGTCTAAGGTTATTGAAAATTCACAAAGAGATATTAATATAGCATTTGTTAATGAGTTAGCAAAAATATTTGGATTGATGGATATCAATACTCATGATGTTTTGGAAGCTGCTGGAACAAAATGGAATTTTTTACCTTTTAAACCAGGTCTAGTTGGTGGGCATTGTATAGGGGTAGATCCATATTATTTGGCACAAAAAGCTCAAGAATTTGGATATCATCCTAGTATTATTTTGGCTGGAAGAAGAATGAATGATGGGATGGGTGAATATGTGGCTTCTCAGGTTATAAAATTAATGATAGATAAAGATGTAAAAATTAAAAAAGCTGAGGTGTTGGTTTTGGGCGTGACTTTTAAAGAAAATTGCCCTGATGTTCGTAATACTAAAGTGGTAGACGTCATTTCTTCATTAAGAGAGTATAATATTAATGTAGTTGTTTATGATCCTTGGGCTGACGAAGAGGAAGTTATGAGAGAGTATAACATTGTGTCAACAAAAGAGTTGCCTAACCAAAAATTTGATGCTATAGTTTTAACAGTTGCTCATGATGAATTTAAAGATTTAAATTTAGAATCTTTAAAGAAAAAGGAAGCAGTTGTTTATGATGTTAAAAATACACTTTCTAAAGAAACACGAGATAAAGTACTGTAATGAAAAATTTTGCACTTCTTGGAGTGGCAGGTTATATAGCTCCACGTCATTTAAAAGCAATTAAAGATACTAATAACAACTTGATAGCAGCATTGGATAAGTTTGATAGTGTAGGTGTTATGGATAGTTATTTTCCTAATACAGATTTTTTTGTTGAATTTGAACGTTTTGATCGCCATATTGAAAAAATAAAAAGACAACAAAATATACAGTTAGATTATGTAAGTGTTTGTACACCAAATTATTTACATGATTCGCATATAAGGATGGCATTGCGAAGAGGAGCTGATGCTATTTGTGAAAAACCTCTAGTGTTAAATCCTTGGAATGTAGATGCTTTACAGGGTA
Organism: Tenacibaculum sp. E3R01; assembly: GCF_003318185.1. Classification (NCBI taxonomy): domain Bacteria; kingdom Pseudomonadati; phylum Bacteroidota; class Flavobacteriia; order Flavobacteriales; family Flavobacteriaceae; genus Tenacibaculum; species Tenacibaculum sp. E3R01. The sequence continues at coordinate 23,725 of NZ_QOCC01000030.1, forward strand.
TAGAAAAAGAAACTGGAAATAAAATTAATACAATTCTTCAATTACGATTACATCCAAGTATTCTTGATTTAAAAGAAAAAGTTGCTATTGCAAGCAAAGAAACTAAATATGATGTAGATTTGACATATATAACCTCAAGAGGAGGTTGGTATCATGTATCATGGAAAGGTGATGAGAGTAAGTCAGGTGGAATAGCAACAAATATTGGAATTCATTTTTATGATATGTTGACTTGGATTTTTGGAGAGGTTCAGGAAAATATAGTTCATTTAAGGGAAATAGACAAAGCTGCAGGATATTTAGAATTTGAAAAAGCAAGAGTACGATGGTATTTGTCTATTGATGAAAATTCACTTCCAAATGAAGTGAAAGAAAAAGGACAAAAAACGTATCGTTCGATAACTGTAAATGGACAAGAGATAGAGTTTAGTAAGGGATTTACGGAATTGCATACAGAAAGTTATAGAAAGATTTTAAAAGGGAAAGGATACGGTTTAATAGATGCAAAGCAATCTATTGAAATTGTTCATGATATAAGAAATGTCGATTTAATTAACAATGGAGAAAAGCACCCTTTTATAAAATGAAAATAGCAGTTATTGGTGCAGGTTATGTAGGTTTAGTTACTGGTACTTGTTTTTCAGAAATGGGGAATGATGTGATATGTGTTGATATAGATAAAGAAAAAATAGAGAATCTTGATAAAGGAATAATTCCTATTTATGAACCAGGTTTAAAAGAATTAATTCATAATAATATTTCTAAAACGCTTTTCTTTTCTGAAGATATTAAAAGAGCTATTCAAAAATCTGATATTATTTTCATATCAGTAGGGACTCCGATGATGAAAGATGGAAACGCTGATTTATCTGCTGTTTTTGATGTAGCAAAAACTATTGGTGAAGTTATTGATTCATATAAAATTATTGTATCTAAATCTACAGTGCCTGTTGGAACTACATTAAAGATAAAAGAAATTATTCAATCAGGTGTAACAAAAAGAAATAATAATGTTGAGTTTGATGTAGTATCGAATCCAGAATTTTTAAAAGAAGGAGCAGCAGTAGTTGATTTTATGAAGCCAGATAGAGTGGTTATTGGAGCAGAAAATAATGTTGTTTTTGAGAAAATGAAGGAATTGTATAATCCTTTTTTTAGAACTCATGACCGCTTTATTACAATGGACATTCCTTCAGCAGAGATGACTAAATATGCAGCAAATGCTATGTTGGCAACAAAAATTTCATTTATCAATGAAATTGCAAATATTTGTGAAAAAGTAGGAGCTGATGTAAACAATGTCAGAGTTGGAATTGGTTCTGATACTAGAATTGGATATGATTTTATCTATCCAGGTATAGGTTATGGAGGTATTTGTTTTCCAAAAGATGTAGCAGCGTTAATAAAACTAGGAGAGCAAAATGGATATGAATCTAAACTAATCTCTTCAGTAGATAAGGTGAATAAAGATCAGAAGAAACTCTTCTTAAGCAAAATTTTAAATAAATTTGGCGAAGATTTATTAGGTTTAAGCTTTGCTGTTTGGGGGTTGTCTTTTAAACCAGAAACTAATGACATGCGTCAAGCTCCATCTGTTTTTATTATAAAAGAATTAATTAAAAGAGGAGCAAGTATAAAAGTTTATGACCCAAAAGCAATAGATGAAGCTAAAGAAAATGAACTAAAAGGGGTTAATGTTTTTTATGGAGAGAATAAATATGAAGTAGTCAAAAATGTAGATGCTTTAATTTTATTAACAGAATGGAAAGAATTTCGTTCACCAAATTTTGATATATTAAAAAAATACTTGAAAAGACCTATTATTTTTGATGGAAGAAATCAATATTTAAATTACAAATTAAAAGAAAGTGGTTTTGAATACTACATGGTTGGCAGATGATTTTTTTAGCTTACTTAATCTTACATACATGATTTATGATAGATAAAAATTTCTTGATTTTTAAAAATAGTGCAATATTATATGTAAGATTAATTGTGTCTTCTATTTTGGGTTTGTTCTCTGCTCGTTTTTTACTTTCAGGGCTAGGTAATTCAGATTTCGGCTTATATAATGTTGTTGGAGGAATTGTTGTTATGATGGCTTTTTTTAATAGTGTAATGATTTCAACAACAAATAGATTTATTGCTTTTGAAACAGGAAAAGGTAATGAAGAATCTATAAATAAAATTTTTAATATAAGTTTAGTTTTACATATAGTAATAGCTTTACTGATTTTGCTTTTTACGGAAACATTAGGGGTTTTTTATGTTGAAAATTACTTAAATGTAGATATCTCTAGAGTTTCGGACTCTATATTTGTGTTGAGATTTTCTTCTTATGCTACAATTATTACTGTTATAAGTATACCTTATCAAGGTGTTATAACTGCAAATGAGAATTTCTTAGTGAGAGGGATGATTGAAATTTTAAGAAGTTTTCTAGCCTTGGGAGTAGCAATTTCTTTAATGTTATTTGTTAATGATAAAATAAGACTCTACTCATTATTAATTAGCATTGTTAATATTATTCCAGCAATTTTGTTTTTTATATACTGTGCTAAAAAATACCCTAGAATAATCAAATTTAATTTTCAAAAAAATAAGTTAAAGTATAAAGAAATGCTTAGTTTTTCTAGTTGGAATTTAATCGGAGCTTCTGCTCACTTAGGTAAATCTACTGGTGCTTCTTTAATAATAAATAATTTTTTTGGTACAATTCTAAATGCAGCTTTTGGTATAGCAAATCAATTAAATACCATAGTTTTAATGTTTTCTATGAATTTAGCACAAGCGGCAATTCCTCAGATAACCAAAAGTTTCAGTGTGGGAAATAAAAATAGGACATTAGTTTTAGCTGCATATATTTCAAAGTACACGTGGTATATGATGTTGATTCCTGCACTTCCTTTGATCTTGGAAACTAAATATTTACTTAGCCTTTGGTTAGATACTTATCCTGAGAATACTGTGATATTTTGTAGGTTGATGATTGTAGGTACTTTAATAAGTGGGCTAGGTAACGGTTTGTCTTCTGTAGTAGAAGCATCTGGAAAAGTGAAGTATTTTCAAATAGTTCTTAGTACTACCTCGTTATTAAGTTTACCTATAGCATATTTTGTTTTTTTTAAAGGAGGTAATGCTTATTGGATTTTTATAATAATAATTATAGCTAATGTTATAAATGTGATAATGTCTCAAATATTGTTAAGAATAATTATTAATTTTGATGTGAAGTATTTTTTAAAAACCTCTTTTTTAAAAATACTTTATGTATTAATTATGATTTGCCCCTTATTGATTATTCATGCTTTCATTCCTGAAGGGGTAATGAGATTTTTAGTATTTTCAACTGTTACTTTTTTATGGACTTTGTTTTCAATTTATATGGTAGGAATTGATAATAATGAAAAAGAAATATTAAAAGGAATGATAAAAAAAACACTAAGATTAAAAAAAACATAATAAAATGATACCATTAGTTAAACCTTTTTTACCTCCAAGAGAAGAACTTATGCCAAAAATAGAAAAAATTCTATATAGTGGTTATATAGCGGAAGGTAAAGCGGTAGTTGAGTTTGAGAAGAAAATGTCAGAAATTATAGGTAATCCATATTGTTTGTCAGTTAACTCAGGAACGGCTGCGTTGCATATAGCATTGAGATTAATAGGAGTTAAAGAAGGAGACGAAGTAATTAGTACAGCACTTACAGCTGAACCAACTAATACTACAATAGCCTTAACTATGGCTAAAGTTGTTTTTGCAGATGTAGATATAAGAACAGGGCTTATTTCAGTTGATTCCATAGAAAAATGTATAACAAGTAATACAAAAGCAATTATGTTAGTGCATTATGCAGGGATGGTTTGTGATATGGATAAAATTAACAGGTTGTCTGAAAAGTATCAAATTCCTGTTATAGAAGATTCTGCTCATGCGCTTTTAAGTAAATATAAAGGTAAGTATATAGGGAATAATTCAGCTTATACATGTTTTTCATTTCAAGCAATAAAACATTTAACAACAATAGATGGAGGAATGCTTTTTTTAAAGAATGAGGATGAGTACAATAGAGCAAAAAGGTTAAGATGGTTTGGGTTAGATAAAAATGTTCCTCGTTTAGAATCTGATATAAAAGAGGCAGGTTATAAGTATCATATGAATAATATAAATGCGACAGTTGGGATAGCTCAGTTAAATTATCTTGAGCATAATGTTTATAGATACATAGAAAACGGTAAGTTTTATGATGAAAATTTAAAAGACCTTGAAGAAGTTACTTTATTACCTTATTATGATAATACGGAACCTAGCTATTGGTTGTATACACTTAAAGTAAAAAGAAGACATGAGTTTATCGAAAGACTAAATTTAGAAGGTATAGCTGCTTCACCTCTCCATATGAGAAATGACAGGCATAGTGTGTTTGGAGAAATTAAAAATGAAACCCCTAACTTAGATGATTTTTATGAATCATATGTTCATATACCCTGTGGATGGTGGGTAACTAAAAAAGATAGAAATAGAATAGTTGAAGTTATAAAAAAAGGCTGGTAAATAGTTATGATGATACCTTTATATAAACCCCATATGCCAACTTTACCTCTAATTCAAGAAATATTAGATAGTGGGAACTTGGCTTATGGAAATTACGGAAGAGAATTTGAAAAAAAAATAGGTGATTATATTGAAAATAAAAATATAATTACAACGAATGCATATAATATGGCTATTCTTGTCGCTATGTCTACCTTAGATATTAAATCAGGTGATTCAGTGATAGCATCACCAATGACATGCCTTGCTTCTAGTCAACCTTTGATTTCAATGGGGATTAATATAATATGGGCAGATATTAATCCTAAAACGGGAACATTATGCCCAGATAGTGTTAAAAATAAAATAGGAATTAATTGTAAAGCAATAATTCATAATCACTATTGTGGTCATGTTGGGTTTATAGATGAAATAAATAATATTGGAAGAGAGAAAGGAATTCCTGTTATTGACGATTGTATTGAAGCTTTTGGAAGTGAATATAAAGGAAATAAATTAGGAAATGTTGGGACAGATGTTACAATATTTTCATTTAATCCAGTTAGGATACCAAATACTTTGGATGGAGGAGCTGTAGTTTTTAAAAATGAAAATTTATATAAGAAAAGTTTACTTGTTAGAGATGCAGGAATAGATAGGTCATGTTTTAGAGATGAATTAGGAGAAATTAATCCTTTGTGTGATATAAAGCTTATAGGACATAGTGCCACAATGGGAGAGGTTAATAGTTATATTGGTACCAGGCAAATGGAGCAAGTTGAAAACTTGATAAAAATTCAAAGAGAAAATGCTTCTGTCTGGTGTGAAGAGTTAGCTAACAGTTTAGATATTGTGCCCATCAATAATCAAGAAGGAAAACCAAATTATTGGGTTTATGGAGTTTTAGCAAAAAATAAAAGAGATACTATAATTAAATATAGGAAATTAGGCTATTATTCATCAGGTGTTCATATTAATAATGATATTTACAGTGTTTTTAAAAGTAAAGACTGTAACTTATCAGGTGTTAATGAATTCAATGATCAATTTGTTGCCTTGCCAACTGGATGGTGGTTTAATAAATAATATGTAAATATATATGGAGAATAAAGTTAATTCAACAGCTAAGATACATCCTAATGTAAGGTTAGGTAGTTTTAATACAATTGGGAGTAATGTTATAATTGACTATATAGGTGATAACCCTGATTATATTATTAATATAGGTGATAATAACATAATTAATGATAATACAAAGATAATTATAAAAGGTAATTTCCAAATTGGAGATTGGAATGTTTTTCATAACAATATGTTAATTATGGCAGATGATTTTATAGAGGTGGGGCATAATTGTTGGTTTGGTCAAAATACTATTTTAGATGGAGCTGGAGGCTTAAGGATAGGGAATGGTGTTAGGATTGGGATGTATAGCCAAATATGGACTCATGTCGCTAGTGGTGAGCAAATTGAAGGTTGTACACTTTATGGTAAGAGAGAAACAATATTAAGTGACGATGTTTGGCTTGTTGGAAGTTGTATAGTAGGCTCAGGTTTAGAATTAGGAAAAAGATCAATAATTTTAATTAATTCAGTCGTTACTAAAAATACATTACCAAATCATGTTTACTCTGGAAGTCCAGCAAAAATTATGGAGAAATTAAATTTTTATAAAGATGTCACTATAAATGATAAATTCGAAATGATGCATAAATGGTTAAACGAATTTATTAAAGAAAATCCAGAAGTGAAACTTCAAATTAATAATGAAAAAAGTTATTTGTATTTAACTAAAAATAAAGAAGAAGTTAGTTTTTTTAAAAATAAAAATGAGTTGTTTAAACCTAATCAAAGTGTTTTTTTCTTAGATGCAAAAACATATAATAAGACAAATTCACAATTAGAAAGAAGTATATATCGATATTTATATAATAACAAAGCTAGATTCATACCTAATACCTAATAATTACCTTTAAATTTTAGGCATAAAATAAAATATATAAATGTTTTTTTAATTAAATGGAAAAGAGATCAGCTTTACTATCTATATTGATAGCTACAAAAAATAGAATACCATATTGTATAAAAGTTATAGATAAAATATTAGATTTTACTAACCAAGATTTTGAATTAATAGTTCAAGACAATTCAGATTCCTTAGAATTGTTTGATTATGCTGGAAAAATAAAGGATCAAAGATTTAGATATAATTATACAGCTCCACCTTTTTCGTCGATAGATAATTTTAATAAAGTTATTTCTTTAGCAAAAGGTAGTTATGTTTGTTTAATAGGGGATGATGATTGTATAACTTCAGAAATATTTGAAGCAGTAAAATGGGCTAATGAAAATAATATTGATTCAATAGTACCTAGCTTAAAGGCTGTTTACTGGTGGCCTGATGCAACTAAAAACATAAAAGGAAAAGAAAAAGACAATGGTCTTCTTGAAATTTCTAATATATCTTCTAATATTAAGGAATATTCCACAACAGGTGAAGTTGAAAAATTAATGAAAAGTGGTGGTCAAAACTACATGGATTTAAATTTACCAAAACTCTATCACGGTATTGTTAAAAGAAAATATTTAAATTTAATTAAAGAAAAAACAGGTCATTATGTAGGAGGGTTATCTCCTGATATCTACTTAGCTGTAGCATTATCTAGTTTTATCAATAAAATAGTTAAGATCGATTACCCTCTAACTATACCAGGTATTTGTATAGCTAGTACTTCAGCTGATTCTGCAACAAAAAAGAATACAAGTAAATTAGAAGATGCACCACACTTTAGAGATAGAGGAGAATATTTTTGGGCGAAGGAAGTCCCGCGATTTTATAGCGGTATCAATATTTGGGCAGATTCAGCAATAGCATCTCTTCATGATATGGAAGAACATTTATTAGTAAGGAAATTTAATGTTATGTCCTTGAGTTCTATTTTATTGAAAAGACACAAGAATTATAAAGAAGAAATTATTAATCATTATTTAGATTTTTATAAAGCAAATGTTTTTATAAAGAGATATATATATATAGCTGTTCTTAAAACTCGTGTTTTAAGTAATTTTTTTTCAGGTTTATATATCAGATTTTGTAATAAATTAATAAAAGTTTTCTTAAATAAAGAGGATACTAGTGTGAAATTGAAAAATATTAATAATATAGGGAAAGCCTTGGATTTATTTTTAGAATATGTTTCTAAAAATAATTTTAAATTACATTTTTATGAGAAAAAGAAATAAACTAAAAACTTTATAAAAATAATTTATGAGTGATTTTGTTTTTAGTAATAGTGAAATTCCAAAAAACAAATTAGAATTGTGTTTTGGGCAAGTTTACAGTAAGAAAAAAAAAATAAAGTATTTTTTTTCTAGGGGACGTACTTTATGTTTTACTGAGAATATTTATAATGGTTTTAAATCCTATATAAATGGAGATGAGATTTGTATTGTATTAGGAGGACCAATATTAAGGTTTAGAGACAATAATTTTATATCATCTAAAAGAGACGATAATAATGAAGGAACTAAATCAATTTATGAAAGATGGATTGTAAAAAAAGAAATTAATTGGGATGTTGATGTTGATGGACCATTTGTTGTAATGTTGTTTAATATGAAATCCGGGCAATTCAACATAGTTACTGATATGCTATCAATTATTCCTGTATATCAAAAAAAGGAAAAGGAAGTTATTATAAGTTCACATATTAATATTATTAATTTAGTATCTTCTGATCTCTTAGATCAGGTATCTATAGCTGATTATATAATTAATAATGTGGTTACCTTTCCCCATACAATTTTTAAAAACATAAAACAAATTTACCCTGCAAGTATACATACTTGGTTGTTTAAACAAAAAGAATATTTTTATGGGTATGATAATTATTGGTTACCTATTGAGCCGAAAAAAGGTGAAGAACAAAATGTTGTAGAATTAGCTAACCGTTTAAGAAATGGTGTTAAATCCTTCATTGATCAAATAGTTGATGCTAACCCAAAACTAGGTTTATTGATGAGTGGAGGTGAAGACTCTAGATCAGTTGCAGGAATGGTCTCTAAAAATTATAAAAAAGAAGGATTTATTTATTGTGTATCAAGAAATAATGAAATAGTTATAGCTGAAAAAATAGCCGATTGTTATAATATCAATTTGAATATAGGTTTTATTGAGGAAGATAATTTTATTAACACATATAAAGAAGTTACTAATCTAGTCGGAGTTGGATGCGATTCAACTAACGTACACTCCTACAGTTTTAGTAAGTTTTTTGACTTTCAAAAATATGATGCAATACTAGGAGGTTTTTTAGCAGACACTTTTTTAAAAAGTTTGTGGTCTGAAAAGAAAAGGAGTAACAACTTTTTTTTTAAAAAGAAAGAGAGTGTTGATGAGAATAAAGAGTACATTAGGTGTAATCATTCAGATATTAATGATGAATTAATAGAGAAAGTAAATAAACGAAGAAATATTCATTGGAATTTGATTAGTGCTTTTAGACCGAGATCTGTTCAAGAATGGATGGGGATTTGGCCAATGTCAATGCAAAGAGATATTCCTAATATATATGGACATAGAAGACTCTTTAATAATTATGAACCTTATACGTCAAATGAAGTTATAAAAGTTGGAGCTATTGCACCTCAAAAAATAAAATTAAATAGAATTTTGTTTAGAGAAGCTATGAAACCTTTCTTTAAAGAAGTAAAATGGATACCACATAATGCAGGTTTTTTACCCTTTTTTTCTTATAAGATAAACAGTATTTTATTTATTCCTTTTTATAAATTTTATTTTAAAATAACTAGTAGAAATAAAATAACAATGACTGATTGGGATAATATATTTCAAAAAGAAGAAGTTAAAAAGAAAGGAGAAAGTTATTTTTCTAAAATTAAAGAGGAATGTGATGACTTATTTAGAAATGAAAAAAACATGAAATTAATGGAAGGAAATAATTTTAATAATTTTCAAAAAAGAAATCTATTTCAATTAGGTTATTTCTTGAGTAATAGAAAAGAATAAATTCATAGAAATTGGATGTCAAATGAAAAGAATATTATTTATACATCATGCAGCAGGTTGGGGAGGAGCTCCTAATAGTATGATAAAGTTGATTAACAGTTTAGATAAAAATAAATTTTCTTGTAAAGTATTACTTTTAAAAGATTCAATTGTAACAGAAAAATTAAAAGAAAATAAAATTGATTACAATATTGTAAGCTCAGTTTTTTATAAGAAGTATTACCATTATTTTACACATAGTGAGGCAGATTATATTAAGTGGTTTAATTTTTATACCTTTTTAAAGTTGACTGTTTTTTGGTTTCTATCTCGTTATTTTTTTGCTAAAAGAGAATTGAAGGATCATGAATTTGATATAGTTCATTTAAATTCATCTGTTTTAACAGATTGGTTAGCACCTTCAAGTAGATTGGGTAAGGTGATAATTCATATTCGTGAGCCTTTTAGAAAAGGGAGGGTAGATTTTCTTTATATTTTTTTTAAAAGACAAATGAATAAGTATGCAGATAAAATAATAGCAATTAGTCAAGATAATGCAGATAGGGTTGGTTTAAATGAAAAAACTACAATTGTTTATAATTATTCTGAAATACAGGATATTGATCCTTATGAAGAAGAGGGCTATAAAACCAAAACAGTTTTATATGTTGGAGGTTATTCAAGGATTAAAGGTTTTTTTACAGTTGTAAAATCTCTTGAAAACATTGATGATGATATAAAAATTATTTTTGCAGGGTATTATCCTAAATTAAATAATAGTTTATTTATTTTTAAAAACTTTTTAAGAAGTTTTATTTTTAAGGAAGAACACGCTATGTACAAAAAGTTTTTAGATAACAAAAAAATTATGAAAGTTGGACTAATAGGAGATATAAATAATTATATTGATGAGTCTACTTGTTTAATATCTCCATTTACAGTTCCACATTTTTCAAGGCCAATTATTGAGGCTTTTGCTAGAAGAAAACCAGCTATTGCTACTGAAATTGATGGGATGAGTGAAATTATAGCTAGTAATATTAATGGAGTTTTAATAAAAGAAGGGGATAGTGACTCTTTAGCGAAAGCAATTAATTATATTTGTAATAATCCTTTACAAGCAAAAAAAATGGGAGATAATGGCTATTTAGTTGCAAAAAAAAGATATTCTTCTAAAAATATTAAAAAAATACAAAAATTATATAATAGTTTAACTTGATGCAGTCTTTATGCAGGTATTTTTAATAATAAAAAATATTAAATGTTTAGGAATTTTTTTTCAGAAAGAACTTTAATTTATATATTGATCATTACGATTATATATATATCAGATGATACATATTTATTTGGAGCAAGTGATAAAACGTACATTTTTATGAAAATAAAGTACGGAATATATGTCTTATTATCCATCCTTTTGTTTTTAAATGGGCACATAAATAAATATAATAATTCAATTATTATTTTATTAAAGTTAATAGCTTTAATTATATTAACATTTACTATTAACGATGATTTTAGAGGAGGATATCTTTATCAAGTATTAATATTAGTTCTGTCTTTTTTTATAGCAAATAGAATAAGTATTTCAACTTTTACAGTAGTTTACTGTAAATTAATATATTTTTTTGGGTTGATTTCGATTATGGTTTTTATTTTAGCCATAATTTTTCCATCTATAATAAAAATATTTCCTGTTGTAGTTAATACTTCAGGTATAGAAAAGCATAATTTATTCTTAGCAGTTGTACACGGTCAATATGGTTTTGGACTTAGGAATTCAAGTATATTTAGAGAGCCAGGTGTATTTATGGTATATTTAAATATAGCTCTTATGTTAAGCCTTTTTTATAATAAAGTGCTTGAAAAAAAGCATATACTAGTATATATTTTATGTTTAATTACTTCGTTTTCAACAGCTGGAGTTATTGTTGGAGCCTCGATTTTATTTTTAGCAATTTTTTATGATAAAACTCTTTTTTCAAAAAGAGAAAAGAAGATAATTTATACCTTACCAGTTCTTTTTGTTTTCTTCATTATTTTTAACACAGAAGTAAATGATTCTATTTTTAACAAACTAAACAAAAATTCTGACAAATACATAAGTGCATTATCAAGAATTGCTTCTTTTTTTGTTCCAGTAAATATTTTTATAGAAGCTCCATTATTTGGTGTTGGTTTATCTAAGTTTAGTTCAAGTTTTGAAAGTGAGGCAATTACTTCTTATGGTGTTGAATTAACTGCCGATGGAACTGCAACTAATACTTTAATGAATAAATTTGCAACTTATGGTTTTTTGTTTGGAAGTGTTTTTATGCTTGGTATATTTAATTTTGTAAAAAAAGTACTTAGAAGCAATATTTTTTTTAAGTATTTGTTTTTTTTAATTTTTTTAGCAATATTGAGTAATGAGGATATGAGATATTCTTTATTCTTTAACGTTATTTTTTTCTATGGATTTATTATAAAAAGATATTAATAGAGTATGGCAAAAGTTTATTATATAGGTTACTATACCTCTAAAGGGAATCCTAACTGTTTTGATGTTTTTCCATCGATTAATAGTAAAATGGATTATATCATTGATTCAATAAAAAATAAAAAAAACAGTATTGAAATTTTTTCTTTAGGAGAGTCTAATAAATTTAATTTTACTAAAAAACAAATTGTTGACAATTATGAAAAAATATATTATGTAAGTTCATTTGCTAAAACTAATTACCTTTATAAAATTCTTTCAAGAATTTGGTTGTTACTGCAAATTGTTTTTTTTATTTTGTTCAAAGTTAAAAGAAATAGTAAGGTTATTGTTTATCATTCTTATGCTATAATAAATGCAATTAAATTTTCCGTTTTTTTTAAAAAAATTACCTTAATTTATGAAATTGAAGAAATATATAAAGCTGCATGGAATAAAGGGGAAAAAGAGATTAAAAAAGAAATAAAAAAATTGAGCATAGCCGATAAATATATTTTTGTTAATGATTTGATGGATAAAGAATTTATGTTTAATAAAGAGTTCTTAATCTGCTATGGTAGCTATAAAAAAAATGTAATAAAGCCTAAAATTGAAAAAGAAGTTATTAATATTGTTTATGCTGGTTTTATTGGCAATTATAACTCTGATGTACACTTAGCCATTGATTCAATTAGATATCTTTCTAATAAATACTTCTTGAAGGTAATAGGCTATGGAAGTGAAAAAGACATAAATGAAATGATCAAAAAAATTTCTAAAATTAACAATGAGTATAACGAAAAAAGAATTCAATTTGATGGACTTTTATCTGGTAATGAATTGATTGATTATTATGGAAAGTGTGATATAGGTATTTGCACAAGATTATTAGATAACAAAAATTCAAATTATACATTTCCATCAAAAGTATTAGTTTATTTGTCAAACAATTTAAATGTTGTGGCAAGTAAAATTGATTGCATAGTTAATTCCAAAATAGAAGAGTGTATTAATTTTGTTGATGTTTTAACTCCAGAAGGAGTAGCAGAGACAATTTTAAATAATAAAAATTTAGTTGATGACCAGATATTAGAAAGCTTAGATTTTAATTTCAGGGAAGATTTAAATACAATGATAAATGATAAATAGTTTGTTTTTAGTAGATGCTGTATTTATTAACGATGGTGGAGGAAAAGTTCTTTTAGATTACTTAATTAAAGAGTTAGAAAAAAAACCTATTAATATCACATATTTATTAGATAAAAGAGTTGAAAATGATGTTATAGTTAATAACCTTAATAGCGTTATTTATTGTAAAGGTTTTTTTAATAGATTAAAGTTTTACAAAAAGAATTTAAATAAATTTGAAGGGGTGTTTTGTTTTGGAAATGTACCTCCGAATTTTAAAACTTCTTCAAAAGTTTTTACCTATTTTCATCAACCATTATTTTTAAATATACCAAAAGAATTATCTTTCCTTAATAAAGCAATGTTAGAGTTAAAAATTCTTGCAATGAGCTTGTTGAAAAAAAACACGAATAAATGGATTGTTCAGAGTGCTTTAGTTAAGGAAAAACTGTCAAATAAATACAAAATAGAAAAGAATAATATATTAGTAATACCTTTTTTTCCCCCCATTAAAAAGACTAATGAGTTTTATATAAGGGAAGAAAATACTTTTTTATACGTGAGTAATGGAACGCAACATAAAAACCATATAAAGTTAATAGATGCCTTTTGTGAATTTTATGACAAGAATAAGGTAGGGAAACTTACATTGACAGTGGATAAATCTTATATTGAAGTGGTTGATAAAATTAATGAATGTGTGAAAAATAAATATCCTATAAATAACTTAGGTTTTATAAATAGAAATGATCTGTATAAAGTGTATTCCGAACATGAATACTTAATATTTCCTTCTTTGGCAGAAAGTTTTGGTTTAGGAATAATTGAAGCTATTGTGTTAAAATGTAAAATAGTAGGTGCAGATTTACCTTACATGCATGAAGTCTGTGAGCCATCTATAATTTTTAATCCTAGATCTACTAATGATATAGTAAATGCTTTCTGTAAATCAATAACTCTTGAGAAAAATAAGTTTTCAACTCAAAAAGTTTTTAATGGTATAGATGAATTAATAAATGTTATAATAAATAAATAAATATGTTAATAAATAATGAAGTTTTGTTAATTACTGGAGGAACAGGTTCATTTGGAAATGCTGTTTTAAATAGGTTTTTAGAAACTGAACATTTCAGTGAGATACGTATCTTTTCAAGAGATGAAAAAAAGCAAGATGATATGCGTAATGTATTGAAAAATGAAAAGTTAAAATTTTATATAGGAGATGTCCGTGATTATGGAAGTGTAGAGAGAGCAATGAGAGGTGTTAATTATGTGTTTCACGCAGCCGCATTAAAACAAGTTCCTTCATGTGAGTTTTTCCCTTTGGAAGCTACTAAAACTAATGTTTTAGGAACCCAAAATGTTATTGATGCAGCCGCAGCAAATGATGTTAAAAAGGTAATTTGTTTAAGCACAGATAAAGCAGCGTATCCAATTAACGCTATGGGAATATCAAAAGCTCTAATGGAAAAAGTAGCAATAGCAGCATCAAGAAATTATAAAAACACAACAGTTTGTTTAACAAGATATGGTAATGTAATGGCCTCTAGAGGTTCTGTAATACCTTTATTTGTCAATCAAATTAAAAGTGGAAAAGAATTAACAATCACTGATCCAAATATGACACGTTTTCTAATGTCTTTAGATGAGGCAGTTGAGTTAGTGCTGTTTGCTTTTGAAAATGGGAATTCAGGAGATTTATTTGTTAATAAAGCACCAGCAGGAACCATTGGTGATCTAGCTCAAGCCATAAAAGAAATTTTTAAAGCTGATAATGATGTTAAAATTATAGGTACTAGACACGGAGAAAAACTTTATGAAACTCTTTGTACTAGAGAAGAAATGATTAAGGCAGAAGATATGGGAGATTTTTATAGAATTCCAGCTGATAATCGAGACTTAAATTATTCAAATTATTTTTCTGAAGGGAAAAAAGATATTTCATCTATTGAAGATTATCATTCACATAATACAAAGCAAGAAAATATTCAAGATGTAAAAAAAATGTTACTTAAATTACCAGTAATTAAAGAAGCTTTAAAGTTAATTAATAAATAATTGTTTTAGATTTGGAACCAGAAATAATTAAAGGTAATTGTTTTATTGATGAAAGGGGCAAACTTTTATATAATAACTCTTTCGATGCAGATAAAGTTAGACGTTTATACTCAATAGAGAATAAAGATGTTAATTTTCATAGAGGTTGGCAAGGACATAAGATCCAACAAAGGTGGTTTCAGGTATTAACAGGAAGTTTCGAAATCAGATTAATCAAGTTAGATAATTGGTATAAACCATCTAAAAATTTAGAACAGATTACTTTTAGAATAGATTATAGTAAAATGGATGTTCTACATGTGCCCAAAGGTTTCGCAAATTGTATTAAGGCTATAGAGGATAATTCTAAGTTGTTAGTTATGAGTGATTATTTGTTTGGAGTAGTTGATGACGAGTATAAATTTGATAGTGATTACTTTAAAATTTAATAAAATGATAAAAGTAGGAATAACTGGTCAAAAAGGCTTTATAGGTAAGCACCTTGTTAATTTAATTAAGACCAAGACTGAAGAAATAGAGATAATACCTTTTCAACGTACTTATTTTAAAGAGTCTAAAAAACTTTGTGATTTTGTGCAGTCATGTGATGTTATAGTTCATATTGCTGCAATGAATCGTCATGAAAATGAACAAGTAATATATGATACAAATTTAAATTTAGTAAAGAAATTGATTGAGTCTTGTGAAAAGACAAAATCCAATCCTAAAATAATTTTTTCTTCTTCAACTCAAGAAGAAAAGAATAATTTTTATGGTAAATCAAAAAGAGAAGGAAGAGAGTTGTTTGAAAGTTGGGCAAAAAAAACAGGGAATGACATAACAACATTAATAATACCTAATGTATTTGGCCCATTTGGTAAACCAAACTACAATTCCTTTATAGCTACATTTTGCGATTTACTTGTTAAAGATAAAAAGCCAACAGTGTTAAATGATAGTGTTGTAAACTTAATATATATTAATGAGCTTACTGAAATTTTTTTTACTGAAATAATAAATAATTTAAAAGGTGTTCGGGTTTTAAAAGTAGATAATACATCTAGTAAAAAAGTTTCTGAAATATTATTATTATTATTGAATTATAAAAAGATGTATATTGATTTGGGCCAAATACCTAATGTGCCAAAAAAATCTTTTGAACTCAATTTATTTAACACATTTATTAGTTATATTCCTAAAAACTTTTTTCCTAGGAACTATACAAAGCATATTGATAATAGAGGAGCATTTGTTGAAATAATAAGAACAGAGGTTTCTGGTCAATCATCTTATTCATTGACTGTTCCAGGTATAACAAGAGGGAATCATTATCACACAAGAAAAATAGAACGTTTTGCAGTAATCAAGGGAAAGGCGGCGATAAAAATTAGAAAAGTAGATTCAGAAGAGGTGATAGAATATTTTTTAGATGGAGAAAAGCCAGCCTACGTTGATATGCCAATTTGGTATACACATAATATTACTAACATTGGAAATTCAGAATTAATAACATTGTTTTGGATTAATGAACCATATAATCCAGATGATACTGATACATATTTTGTAGAAGTTTAATAGTATATAAAATAATGAAGAAATTAAAAGTAGTAACAGTCGTAGGAACACGACCAGAAATTATTAGATTATCATGTACCTTAATTGCATTAGATAAAAGTGATGCTATAGAGCATGTTTTAGTTCATACAGGGCAAAACTATGACTATGAATTAAACGAAATATTCTTTGATGATTTAGGATTAAGAAAACCAGATTATTTCTTAGAAGCGGCTGGAAAAAATGCTACAGAAACTGTTGGAAATATTCTTATTAAAATTGACCCAATTTTAGAAAAAGAAAACCCAAATGCATTTTTAGTTTTAGGAGATACGAACTCTTGTTTATGTGCAATTCCAGCTAAAAAGCGTAAAATACCTGTGTTTCACATGGAGGCTGGAAATCGCTGTTTTGACCAACGTGTTCCAGAAGAAACTAATCGTAAGATAGTAGATCATGTTTCAGATGTTAATTTAACATACAGTAGTATTGCTCGAGAATATTTATTACGAGAAGGATTACCACCTGATAGAGTGATAAAAACAGGGAGTCCAATGTATGAAGTACTCCATAAATTTTTGCCAAAGATTGAAACTTCTAATGTATTAGAAAAATTAAATTTAGAAAAGCAGAAATTCTTTATTGTATCATCACATAGGGAAGAAAATATAAGTAACCCAAAAAATTTCAAAGGATTAATTGATTCATTGAATCAAATTGCTGAAGTATATAACTACCCAATAATTGTTTCTACGCACCCTAGAACACGAAATATGCTTAACAATAAAGAAATAAAAACGCATAAAAATATTCAATTTTTAAAGCCATTAGGTTTTTCAGATTATAATGCATTACAAATGTATTCGTTTGCTGTATTATCTGATTCTGGTACAATTTCAGAAGAATCCTCCATATTAAATTTTCATGCATTGAACATTCGTGAGGCACATGAACGTCCAGAGGCCATGGAAGAAACTTCAGTAATGATGGTAGGATTAAATTCAGAACGAATTATGCAAGGTTTGGCGGCATTAAATGTGCAAGAAAGAAGTCCTAAAAGAAATTTTAGAGAAATTTCTGACTATTCTATGCCAAATGTAAGTGAAAAAATTGTAAGAATAATTATTTCTTATACTGATTATATTAACAGAGTTACATGGTCTAAATAGGTTATAATGAAAATCTTGATAGTTTCTCAATATTTTTACCCTGAGAGTTTTAAAGTAAATGATATTGCCTTTGATTTTGCTAAAAAAGGGCACGAAGTTACTGTTTTAACAGGCAAACCAAATTATCCAAATGGAAAGTTTTTTGAAGGATATGGCTTTTTTGGTAAGAGAGAAGAGACTATTAATAATGTTAGAGTGATTAGGACTCCTTTATTCCCAAGGTTTAACGGAGGTGCTAAGTTTTTGGTGATTAATTATTTGTCTTTCTTGTTCTTTTCGTTTTTTGCTGTACACTTTAGAGTTAAAGGTAAGTATGATGTTATTTTTTCACATCTTCCTTCTCCTTTAACTTCTGCGATTCCTGGAATTTGGTTAAAGAGAAAATTTAAGGCACCTCTAGTTCTTTGGGTATTAGATTTGTGGCCAGAAAGTGTAAGTGCCAATAGTAGTATTAAAGGAGGAGTTATATTTAGAAATTTAGAGAAAGTTATTCAGTATATATATGATAATAGTGACAAAATATTAGTTAGCTCTAAAACTTTTAAAACCTCAATTATCAAAACGTTTAATATTAGAGAAAAAGATATAGTATATTTTCCTAATTGGGCAGAAGATGTATTTACACAAAAACTAGAATCTAATATAGTAATTCCAAAATTACCTAATGGTTTTAATGTTATGTTTGCAGGAAATATTGGAGACTCTCAAGATTTTGAATCTATTCTCAAAGCAGCTGAAGAAACGAAGGGGAAGATTAATTGGGTACTAGTTGGAGATGGAAGAAAAGCAGATTGGGTAAAAAAAGAGAAAGTAAAAAGAGAATTACATAATGTATATATTTTAGGAAGGTTTCCTCTAGAAATGATGCCAAAGTTTTTTAAACAAGCAGATGCTATGTTGGTTTCATTAAAAAATGAGCCTACATTTGCATTAACTATACCTGCAAAAGTTCAAGCTTATATGGCATCAGAGAAAATTATTTTAGGAATGCTTAATGGAGAAGGAATGGAGCTTATCAACGATAGTGGAAGTGGTATAGCAGTAAGAGCAGGTGATTTTAAAGGGTTATCTCAAAAAGCTCTTGTCATAAGTGAATTAGATATGGATAGAAAGAAAGAGATGGGAAATGTTTCATTAGAATACTACAATGAGAATTTTTCTAAAAATAAACTATTTGATAATTTAGAAAATATTTTAAAAAAAATACGTTTTGAGTAATATTTTAATATCAGGAATAACAGGTTTTGTTGGGAGTAATTTAAAAAAATATTTAGAAGGTGAGTATAATGTAATTGGTATTTCTAGAGGTAGTAATTCTAAAGAAGGTATCCTTTCATATAAAGAGTTATTTGATTATGATTTTTCTTCTATTAAAGCATTTGTTCATTTAGCAGGGAAGGCTCATGATTTGAAGAAAGTTTCCAATGACCAAGAGTATTTTAAAGTAAATTTTGAATTAACAAAAGATATATTTGATTTTTTTTTAGAAAGTACTTGTGAAGTTTTTATTTATATGAGTTCTGTTAAAGCAGTTGCTGATGAAATTGAAGGAGAGTTAACGGAAGGATATAAATCAAATCCTATTACTGCTTATGGAAAATCTAAATTAGCAGCGGAAGAATATATTTTAACTAAAAAAATCCCTGATAATAAAAGAGTATACATTTTAAGACCTTGTATGATTCATGGACCTAATAATAAAGGGAATTTAAACTTATTATACAATTTTGTTTCTAAAGGAATTCCATACCCGTTTGGGGTATATGAAAATAAACGCTCTTTTTTATCTGTAGAGAATTTATGTTCTGTAATAAAAGAGTTAATAGAAAAGCCTGTAGAATCTGGAATTTACAATGTTGCTGATGATGTTCCGTTATCTACAAAAGAGTTGGTGAAAATAATAGGGGATACTATTAATAAAAAAGTGAAAATTTGGAGTATGCCAAAGGTCATTATAAATTTAATTGCTAAAATTGGAGATTTGTTACCATTACCTATTAATACAGAGCGAGTTCAGAAACTCACTGAAAATTATGTTGTTTCAAATGAGAAAATAAAACAGCAGATAAAGAAAGAATTACCTTTAAGTGTTAAAGAAGGTATAAAAATAACTATCAAATCTTTTAATAAATAATGGATATTAATTATATAGTAATTTTTATTGTATTGATTGTTTTGTCAATTATTTATCTTAAAATAGCAGATAAATTTAATATAATAGATAAACCAAATCATAGAAGTTCACATACGTCACCAACAATAAGAGGTGGCGGGATTTTATTTTTATTAGCAATATTAATTTATTTTTTCACTTCCGGATTTCTGTATCCCTATTTCGTATTGGGTGTTTCTTTAATAGCAATTATTAGTTTTGTAGACGATATTGTAACATTAAGCTCTAATTTAAGATTACCTTTTCAGTTTTTAGCAATAGCACTGTGTTTATTTCAATTAGGATTTACAATAAATGAGTATTTAATCATTTTTCCTTTGTTAGTTTTTGGAGTAGGTTTTATTAATGTATATAATTTTATGGATGGTGTTAATGGAATAACAGGGTTGTACAGTATTGTTGTTTTGTTAGGCTTGTTTTTTATAAATATGGAAGAAAATATAGTAGATGATGATTTAATCATCTACTCACTATTATCGATAATAGTTTTTGGTTTTTATAATTTTAGGAGAAAAGCAAGAATGTTTGCAGGGGATATTGGTAGTATTTCTATTGCTGTACTACTTTTTTTTATTGGAACGATTTTAATTAAAGAGTTAAAATCACCAGTCATCATTTTATTCGTTGCTGTTTATGGTACTGATGCTATTTTAACGATTATATACAGGAAATCTATAGGAGAAAGTTTAACACAACCACATCGCCACCATATTTATCAAAAATTAGCTCATACTTTTAAACTACCCCATTTAAAGATTTCTATAGCTTATGCGTTACTTCAGTCTATTTTAAATATTATTGTATTTTTTAGTTATAAGTCAAGTGTAGTAATACAGTGTGTTATTGTTGTTTTGGTAGCTTTTGTTTTAGCTAGCCTCTATCTGTATTTTTTCAAAGCAGATAACAAATTACAAAATCTTAAAATATAAAAGTTTAAACTCTGTAAATTGTAGATGTTTTTTAGAGTTATTCCTCAACTAAAACTTAGTTAATTCTATTATAGAAATACTTTTTAGTGGTTATAAAGAGAGGTTAAAACTATAAAAGATAGGAAATAAATATGAAAAAATAGCAATCATTGGTTCTGGAGGATTAGGCAGAGAAGTTTTAGGTATTATTGAATCTATCAATAGAGTAAGTAAGGAGTGGGATTTTATTGGGTTTTATGATGATAATACTTCTGATAAATTAATAAATGGTTATCCTATAAATGGAAATATTGATGCTTTGAAACTTGTTGAAGAAGAGTTAGCGCTAGTTATAGGGATAGGAAATTCTGTTGTTAAAGAAAAAATTAGAAAAAAAATAACAAATAAAAATATTTATTTTCCTGCTTTACTCCACCCATCAGTAATTGTTTACTCGAGTGAAACTGTTAATTTAGGAGAAGGGGTTGTAATAGGAGCAAACTCAGTATTAACAGAAAATATTGAAATAGAGAATTTTGTTTATTTAAATACAAATTCAATTATTTCTCACGACACTAACATAGGTGAGTATAGTTTAATTATGCCAACTGTATCTATATCAGCAGGAGCAAAAATTGGTAAAAGAGTTTATGTAGGAAATGGAACAAAAATTGATTTTCCTATAATAATAGAAAATGATACAGTAATAAAAGCAGGTACAGTTCTTTCAAAAGAATAGCTTTCTATTTAATTTAGATTACTTAATTTTACTTTTTCAAGTATAAGATAAATGAAAGGCATAATACTAGCAGGAGGATCTGGAACAAGGTTATACCCAATAACAAAAGGAGTATCAAAACAATTATTACCTGTTTATGATAAACCAATGATATATTATCCATTATCAGTATTAATGCTTGCAGGGATAAAAGAAATCTTAATAATTTCTACACCTGAAGATTTACCTAATTTCGAAAAATTATTAGGAACAGGAGAAGAGTTAGGGATTCAATTAACATATAAGGAACAACCATCACCTGATGGATTAGCTCAAGCCTTTATTTTAGGTAAAGATTTTATAGGAAACGATAATGTATGTCTAATATTAGGAGATAATATTTTTTATGGTCATGGATTACCTGAGATGTTAAAAAGTGCTATTAATAACGTAGAAAATAAAAATAAAGCTACAGTTTTTGGATATTATGTTAAGGATCCTGAACGTTATGGAGTTGCTGAGTTCGATAAAGTTGGAAATGTAACATCTATTGAAGAAAAACCTGAAAAAGCTAAATCTAATTACGCTGTTGTTGGATTGTATTTTTACCCAAATAATGTGGTAAAAATAGCGGAAGAAGTTAAACCTTCAAAAAGAGGCGAGCTAGAAATAACCTCGATAAATCAGAAATATTTAGAAGAGAAATCTTTGAGGGTAGAATTAATGGGACGTGGTTTCGCTTGGTTAGATACTGGAACTCATGATTCTTTAATGGAGGCAGGAAGGTTTATAGAAACTATAGAGAAGCGTCAAGGTCTTAAGGTGGCATGCTTAGAGGAAATAGCATATTATATGAAGTATATTGATGAAAATCAAGTTGAAAAGTTAGCACAGCCTTTAAAGAAAAATGAATATGGTCAATATTTATTAAATTTGCTAAAAAAATAAATAGCGTAAATATTTTATTTTAATGAAAAATATTTTGGTAACAGGAGGAGCAGGCTTTATAGGTTCTCATGTAGTACGATTGCTGGTTAATAAATATTCTAATTACAATATTATTAATTTAGATAATTTAACCTACGCTGGTAATTTAGAAAATTTAAGTGATATAGAGAATAAACCAAATTATTCTTTTGTTAAAGCAGATATATGTGATTATGATAAGATCTGTGCTGTTTTTTCTGAATACAATATAGATAGCGTTATACATTTGGCAGCCGAATCTCATGTTGACAGATCGATTAAAGATCCATTTTCATTTGCAAAAACCAACATAATGGGAACGTTAAGTTTATTAGAAGCTGCAAAAAATATATGGAACAATGATTTTGATAATAAACTCTTTTATCATATCTCTACTGATGAAGTTTATGGAAGTTTAGGTGATGAAGGTTACTTTACTGAAAAAACTGCGTATGATCCACACTCACCATATTCAGCATCTAAAGCATCTTCAGATCATTTTGTTAGATCGTTCTCTGACACTTACGGATTACCAATAGTTGTTTCTAATTGTTCTAATAATTATGGTTCATTTCAATTTCCAGAAAAATTAATCCCTTTGTTTATTAATAATATTTGTAAGTCAAAACCTTTACCGGTATATGGTAAAGGAGAAAATATAAGAGATTGGTTATTTGTTAATGATCATGCGAGAGCTATAGATCTAATTTTTCATAATGGAAGTAAAGGGGATACTTATAACATTGGAGGATTTAACGAATGGAAAAATATTGATTTAATTAAAGTGTTAATTAAAACAGTGGATAAATTTTTAGGTCGAAAAGAAGGTGAATCTGAAAAATTGATAACATTTGTTACTGATAGAGCTGGACATGATTATAGATATGCTATAGATTCTACAAAACTTAAAAACGAACTAGGCTGGGAACCCTCATTACAATTTGAAGAAGGTATAGAACATACGGTTAAATGGTATTTAGAGAATCAAGATTGGATAAATAATGTAACTAGCGGAGAATATCAGAAGTATTATAAAGAAATGTATAAATAAAAAAGGATGATTTTAAAATCATCCTTTTTTATTATTTAAGTCTACTTAAACTCAGGTCTTTATTGTATTTTATAATAAAGAGGCCTTTATTACTTGTTGAACCAAATAGCTTTTTGTTATAGTCAAATTTATTTTCAATTCGTAAAGAGGTTCCCTGTTTAAAAGTTTTTGTTAAGTCATTACCAGAAGCTAATCGAATTAATATATCATATGTTATATCAAATCCTTTAATAGCGTATTCAGAAGGTAAAGCATTATTTTTTCTTCTAAATTTTGTATAGAATAGTTTTATATCGTCTGAGTTTTCATCAGAAAATGAGTTAGATACATAAGTGAAATTAATGTTCGCTAATTTATTATTATCTATGTTATTATAAGAGCTATTTTTATTTGTAGTGAAAACTTGAACAGAAACTTCATCAGGTAACCCAATCATGCTATTTAAAGCATCAGCTACAGCTACTTTATCTTCTGAAGTAATAATTACCCAATTATGTTTTTGGTCGTTCATTTTATTTGTAAAACGTTCTCTTTTAATATAACCATCTTTAGGTTTTAAAATGTGAATGGCATTTATTGAATCATGCTTTTTTAGCGAAGAAAGAATACTACTTATAGTTACATTAGAATTACTTTTACCATCACCAACAATGAAAATATTTTCTCCATTATAATTGTCTTTTAAATAAGAAGTCAAATAATTAGCATAAGATAATTTATCTGGGGCTACTTTAACTATTTTAGAAGATGTTATGTTTTTTTGATTGCTTGAGTAATGAGGGAAAATAACAGGAACGCTTAATTTTTGAGCTACTTTATCTGCTTTATCATAATAAAAAGGACCTATAACTACATCAGCTGTATCTAATTCATCATTTTCTAATATTTGTGAAATATTTTCACCTCTATTTCCTGTGTCAAAGACTGAACTGTTAATTATAATACCTTGTTGTTTTAAAGAGTCAATAGCAATTTCAGCTCCCATATAAAAATCTGTTACCATATTTGCTAATCTATTGTCTTTAAAAATCTTTTTATTATTTAAAGAATCATATTCTTTAGTTTTAAAAGGAAGTAAAAACGAAAGGTTTATAGTGGCATTTTCTTGTATACTATCTTGATAAAAAAGAAACTCTTCGTTCTCTTTTACTTCGTTGATAGGTTTAATTTTTAATAATTGACCTATAGATAAATTGTTATCTATTATATCCGGATATTCAGGATTTAGTTGAATTAACTGTTTTTTTGTTATGTTGTAAAAACGAGTTAAGCTAAAAATAGTTTCTTTACTTTTTACTGTATGAGTTAAATATTGTTTTAAAACTTCTTCTTTATTAATTGTTACGGTTTCCTCTATAGCTTCTACTTTAAGTATTTGACCAATGCTAAGAGTGTTATTTATTATTTCAGGAAACTCAGGATTAAGTTTACACAATTCATCTTTAGAAATGTTATAAAGTTTAGTCAACCTATATACCGTTTCACCAGGTTTTACTTCGTGTGTTTTGTAGCTTTTAACAACTGTAGTTTGGAATACATCTGTATCGTTGTTCTCACTGTTCTGATCTTCTTGTTCATTATTTGTAGTAGTTTCAGTTTCGTCAGGTTTAACGTCTTCAACTACAGCATAGTCTTTTTTTGAATCAGATGAAGAATTATTAGTTTTAATTTTAGGGTTAGGTATAACAATAATGGTATTAGCATTAGGTTTTCTACCAACATCAGGATTTAATCTAAGTAAATCTTTAGTCTTCATGTCTAAACGATTGGCTACATCTCTCATAGTTTCTCCCTCTTGGATTTTATAAGATACATAACGTTTTTGTTGCCCGCATGAAATGGTAAATGACAATATACCGATTAAAATTAAAAATTGTAATTTCTTCATCTGCTTCTATATTCTAATGTGTGTTTTTCGAGTGTTTTTATAAATAAACGTTATTCCCACTCAATTGTTGCAGGTGGTTTAGAGCTAATGTCGTAAACAACTCTATTAACACCTTTTACATTATTTATTATTTTATTTGATATTTTTTGCAAAAATTCATAAGGTAAATTAACCCAGTCAGCAGTCATACCGTCTGTGCTTTCTACTGCTCTAAGCGCTACAACCTTTTCGTAAGTACGCTCATCTCCCATAACACCTACTGAATTAACAGGTAATAATATAGCTCCAGCTTGCCAAACCTTATCATACAATCCATGTTCTTTTAAACCGTTAATAAACACAGCGTCAACTTCTTGTAATATACGTACTTTTTCAGCAGTAATATCACCTAAAATACGAATAGCTAAACCAGGTCCAGGAAAAGGGTGTCTACCTAATAAATCTTTATCTATTCCCATAGAAGCACCAACACGACGAACTTCATCTTTAAAAATCATACGTAAAGGCTCTACTACTTTAAGTTTCATAAAGTCAGGTAAACCTCCAACATTATGATGACTTTTAATAGTTGCAGAAGGACCACCATTTACTGATACAGATTCTATTACATCTGGATAAATAGTTCCTTGTGCTAACCATTTAGCATTTTCAATTTGATTTGCTTCATCATCAAAAACATCAATAAAAACTTTACCGATAGCTTTTCTTTTTGCTTCAGGGTCAGATAATCCAGCTAAAGCACCCAAAAAACGTGCCGAAGCATCAACTCCTTTTACATTTAACCCCATTCCTTCGTATTGTTTCAATACATCGGTAAATTCATTTTTACGTAGTAATCCATTGTTTACGAATATACAATGTAAGTTACTTCCAATTGCTTTATGTAATAATACAGCAGCTACTGTAGAATCTACACCACCAGATAAACCTAATACAACTTTATCATTACCAATTTTTTCTTTTAGACCAGATACAGTTTCATCAACAAAAGAAGCTGGTGTCCATGTTTGTGCTACGCCAGCAATTGAAACTAAAAAGTTTTGTAATAATTGTTTTCCATCGGTTGAATGGTAAACTTCAGGATGAAATTGAATAGCATATGTAGTTTCACCTTCTATTTTATAAGCTGCATTTTCTACATCATGAGTACTAGCTAATAATATTCCGTTTGTTGGTAATTCTTTAATAGTGTCTGAATGACTCATCCAAACTTGACTTCCTTCAGAAATATTAGAAAAGAATTCCTCTCCTTCTTTAATAAACGAAAGGTTGGCTCTACCGTATTCTCGAGTATTAGAAGGAGCTACTAAACCTCCAGAGAAATGAGCTAAGTATTGAGCTCCATAACAAACAGATAATAAAGGTTTTTTACCTCTAATTTCTGATAAATCTGGATGTGGTGCTTCATCTGAACGAACAGAAGAAGGGCTTCCAGAAAGGATTACAGCCTTAAAGTCGTTTAAATTTTGAGGTATTTTGTTATAGGGATGAATTTCACAGTAAATGTTTAATTCTCTTACACGGCGGGCAATTAACTGAGTATATTGCGAACCGAAATCTAAAATAAGTACATTGTGTTGTTGCATCCGCAAAAATAATATTTAGATTTTAGATTTGCGATATTTAGTGATGTATTTTTTACCTCTATTTTTAATTTTGTTTAGTACTTATAAACGATAGCATTTATATTCATTCCAGAACCTACAGATGCTAGCATAATAACGTCTCCTTTTTCAATATATTGATTTTCTATTTCACCTTTTAAAACTAAATTTAATAAGGTTGGAACGGTTGCAACCGAGCTATTACCTAATTTATGAATACTCATAGGCATAATTCCTTCAGGTACTGGTTTGTTATAGAGTCTATAAAAACGTTTTATAATTGCTTCATCCATTTTTTCATTAGCTTGGTGGATAAAAACTTTTTTAAGCTGATTTATTTCAATACCACTTTTGTCTAAAGCGGCTTTCATTGCATTAGGTACATTGTTAAGCGCAAATTCATAGATTTTACGCCCATGCATTTTCATATAATTTATATCGCTATTAGTATCTTTATTATAAGAACGATCAAAAAATAAGTAATAGGCTTCATCTTTAGTGAAAGTTTGAGAAGCATGACTTAAAATACCAGAGTTATTATTTTCTGATCCTTCAATAATGCATGCTCCAGCCCCGTCACTATAAATCATACTATCTCTATCATGTTCATCTATTACTCTTGATAAAGTTTCAGCACCAATAACTAAAGCTTTTTTTGCTATTTTAGACTGTATAAAAGATTGAGCTTGAATTACCCCTTGTATCCAGCCAGGACATCCAAATAATATATCATAAGCTACACAGTTTGGATTTTCTATTTTTAATAAATGTTTTACACGAGTTGCTAAACTAGGTAAAAGGTCACTTTGACTACTATTTGGTTTAACATTTCCAAAATTATGAGCGAAAATAATATAGTCTATTTCTTCAGGGTTAATTTTAGCGTCTTCAATTGCTTTTTGAGCAGCTAAAAAACCTAAGTCAGATGTGTTTAGTTCTTTTTTTGCATATCGCCTTTCTTCTATTCCAGTAATAGCCTTAAATTTTTCAATAATTACTTCATTGGTATCTTTAATAGGAGTACCATCAACATTTAAAAAATTAGTATCAGTAAATTGAACATTTTTTTTGGTAATGCTAGGTATGTATGCTCCTGTACCAGTAATTATTACATTGGTCATATTGAAAGATATGTTTTATAGAAATTACTACAAAGAAAACATTTTATCTTACTTTACGGTTGTTATTGAAAGATATTTTAAGTTTTTTACGATTTTAATAAAAATAGATATTGAAAATTATAGATATGAGCTATCAAAAGAAAATGGTAATAGAGATAATAACGATTCTGTTTTTACAATAGCGCCTGTTTCTCCAGTAAATAAAATTTCTATAGGTTGTTTTTGATTAATTTCATATTCTGACAACGTTTGTCTACATGCTCCACAAGGGCCAACTGGTTTATTAACTTTGGTAATACTTGAGGCTGCAGTAATAGCTATTTTTTTAACTATCATATTTGGATATTCAGAACCAGCTTTCCATATAGCAACTCTTTCAGCACACATCCCTGACGGGTAAGCGGCACTTTCTTGATTGTTACCTGTTATTATTTTATCGTTATCGAGTAATATAGCAGCTCCAACATTAAATTTTGAATAAGGAGCATAAGCTTTTTTACGTGCTTCTATTGCTTTTTGTAGTAACGAAGCATCTTCTTCTGATAATTGAGAAATAGTATCAAAAATAGTAGCAGTAGTAGAAATATCTATTTTTTTCATATTTTATTTGAGTCAAAAAAAGCTGTCTTATGAAGACAGCTTATATATTTTATACGAAATTACTAAAAAAAACTGAGTTTTAATAGTCGTCATATATTTCACCTAAATCAAATGATAAAGAGAAACGTAATGTGTTTTCTAAAGGGTTATTAACATCAGAAGCATTCATCAAATATGAAAGATCTAATGAAAAAGCTTTGGCTTTAAAACCAGCTCCCATTGTAAAGTATTGACGTTGCCCTTTTTCTTCACTTTCATGAAAATAACCAGCTCTTAAAGCAAAAGCTTTATTATACAAATACTCAGCTCCTAAAGCCCAAGTCACCTCTTTTAATTCTTCACTAAAACTTCTATCACCTAATGAGGTGAACATTCCTTCAAACCAACCTCTAGTCGAGTTAGGACTTGTTGGAACTAATAACTTTGTTACCTCAAAATTTAATCCTAATAAATTGTAGTCATCAAAGATGAAGTCAAAACCACCACCTAACTTGAAATTGGTAGGGATAAAACTTTGAACACCATCTGTATACTCTACTTTTGGACCAATATTAGCAACATTAACTCCTAAACGATAACGCCCGTTAAAACTACCATAATTTTCTTCTTCTGAACGATAGTATGCAGATACATCTACAGCAAAAGAGTTTACAACTTTTAAATTGCTAGAAACATCTAGGTTTGAGTTTATGTACTTTAAACCAACTCCCATAGAAAATGTTTCACTAAGTTTAAGAGAATAGATACCTGTAATTGCAAATTCACTAGGGTTTATTGAACCTAATGAACCACCTGATAAATCAGTTAATTCAATTTTACCTAAAGAAAAGTATTTTACATCTACACCCCAAGCGGCATTTTCTTTAAATCTGTTAACATAAGAAAGATTACCAGCAAAAATATCATCAGTTAAATTTCTAAGCCAAGGAGTATAGTTTAAACCAATACTTATTTGATTTTCATTAAATGCTGTTTTTGCTGCATTATGAAAAATAGAAAATGCATCGGATGATGTAGCTACACCAATATCTCCCATACCACCTGCACGTGCATCTGAGGTTATTAATAAAAATGGAGTTGCTGTAGTTATACCTTGAGCTTGTGCTTTGAAAGCAACGGCTAAAAATAATAGAAGGATAGTTAATTTTTTCATTTATAGTTTAATTGTTGATATTGCAAATATATAATTTTAGTATTTATTAAAGTATTACTAATTTTTCGTATTTTTCTGATACTATATTTGTTACGGTTGATTTAACTTTTAGTTTATAAACATAAACACCTTTACCTAATTTGTTACCAAAATCATCTAACCCATTCCATGTTATATTTCTTGATAAATTACCTGTTGTTTGAGAAAGCTTGTTAATTGATTTAACTAATTTTCCTGAAACTGTAAATATTTGAACTTGAACCTCTAGTGGCTCATTGGGTTTGTTGTGGTTAAACCAAAACTCCGTATAATTAACAAATGGATTAGGATAGTTTAAAACATTAGTTAAGGTAAGTCCAGCATCATTTACAACCACAAAGTTTAACGTAGTCTCAGATGAATTATTGTAAGTGTCCCACGCTTTTATTTTTAAAGTATGTGGTCCTGTAGATAGATTTCTAAGTTTGTAAGAAACTTTACCTTTTGTAAAGTCATCTAATTCGGTTTGGTAGTAGTCGTTTAAAACAAATGGTTCAGACTCATTTCCGTCTAAAATAGCAACAATATCATGATCTACAGCAGTAATAGATGTATTTATCCCACTTATATCTGAAAGTTTTATAATTAAATTAGGAGAAGCATTTGTGTTTCCTCCATCAATAAAAGATTCATCATTCATAAATGATTGTAGTTCAGGTCCAGTAGTGTCTTCAGGGGCATTTTGATTTATTCCACCAACAGTTACATCAAAGTTAGCACCTCCTTTATCGTTACTATTATCATTAGCATACATGCTTATTTTTCCTTTTCCATAGGCTATTTTAATATCCTTAGGGACGATAAATTCAAATTTAAAACGACCGTTTTTTACTGATGATTTCCCTCTAAATAGTTTGCTTTCTTGTGAGTCAAAAGTGTTAATGACACCAAATCCATCATTATCTAAAGTTTGTTTGTTTATCGATTTATCAAATATAACAGTTGATAATATTCCATTGAAATTAGATAAAATAGTATTTGAATTATTAGTAACAACACCTTCAAACGAAACTTTAGATAAGGCTTTTAAAGTGTCTATAGAACTAGTAATGTCTTTATCGTTCATTTTTGTTATTCTTACATTAGGCTTTGGAATCGCTAATTTCATAGCAGGATCACCAAAAAAGTATATGAAAAATTTTTGGTTACTGGATGTAGTGTTTTTAGCTTTTATTAAGTTTTGAGCAATAGAGCTGTTAGAATTATCAAAACTTAATACATGTTTAGTAAGTTCTTTGTTAAATTGTTCCCCTAAAGAAATAAAAACATCTCGAGTAGTAGTAATCATACTTACAGCACCACCATTTTTATTTAAAAATAGTTTTTCTCCAGCAGTATCTCTTAAAGGGTTGTCAAATCTTGAAAATTCACAAGTAACAGTAATAAATAGAGGTAATTTTTTTAGATTATTTAAAGCTTCAATTTGTGGAATTTCTAAAAGACGTTCATCAGCTAAACCATCTTCACCTCCATGTCCAAAATAATCAAATACAAGTGTTCCATTTTCAATAGTGTTACTAACTGCATTTTTTACTTGAGGATAACGTTCACCACCTGATGAGTTTTCTTGTTTAAAAGCATCAGCATATAATTTATTAATATTGAAAAAAGGTTTATACTTTTTTATGGAATCTGCGACCTCTTCCAAGCCTGATTGTAAGGTTTTATCGGCATCTTGATCAATGTCATCTGCAAGTAATGTAATTGTATTTCGCCAATCACCAAAAGAGTCAGTATTGTAATAACTTAAAATTTTATCAATAACATTTTTTGCTTCTTGAATAGTTGTTACTGGTATTCTTCCTGTTGCTATTTCAACAGTATCAGAAATTAACATTTCACCATCGTTAGGTTCTAGCATAACATAATAATCGTCAGTAACAAAAGAAGAGACTAAATCGAAACTTTGAGTAGCATGAAAGGTAGGAACTATATTGTTATTGTTGTTAATTCTATTTTTATAATCATATGAAGAATCTCCAAAAAAACACACATATGTTAATTTCTTATTTATTGATGAATTGTCGTATAAGTATTTAATAAAATCTCTAATTCCTGTTATATCTGGTGAGCCTGAAGAAAATTCATTATATATTTTGTTAAGGGGAACAACTTTACTTGATAAATTTGAATTATTAGTGTGATAATCAGCAAGCCTTTGTGCTTCATTCAATAAATTATTATTTGTTATAATTAGATATTGAATGTCTTTTAAAGCATGCAAATTTTGATTTTCAATATTGAAGTTTTCTTCTATTTTTGGTTCATATGCATTAGAAGTATTTACTAAAACAAATTCTTCTAAAGTGCCTCCGTTAGCCTTAAAAATAAACGAATTCCCAGTGGCTATATTTTCAATATTCTCAGGAGAAGTATGATTTGTAACGTTCCAAAGAAAGTTTATATTACTTGAGTTTTGAATTTGATATTCTATAATACCAGTTGTATTACTAGCCTCAAAACTTCTGAAAGAAAATTGTTTATTGTCAGCTTTTAATTCTTTTTTTCCAATGATTTCAATATAATCTAAATATGCTTTAGCTGATGGTAAACCATTGTTATTGTAGTTTATAGAGATGTCTATTATATTGTTAGAGTTACTTTTTATTACACCTCGCCCGGTTCTTTGTATGGCAAGTGAGCTAATACTTGAACTAGAAACAGGAGGGAAGTTTAATGTTGTTAAGTTACTGCTATTAGCAGTTATTGTCATTGAAGAGTTTAACGAAGAAATAGTTACTGCACTAACATTTATTGTTATATCGCTATTTGGAAGTTGATTTTGGAAAGGAATTTTAAAGTTCTGTGTGTTTTCAAAACTAAAATCTTCACCAAACCATTTTCTACCTACTGCAAAAAGGTTTTTCTCTTCTTTTTCGTAAAAAGTATAATCATCAAAAGCCGTAATTATTTTAATACTGGCAGATGTTGGTTGCGCTTTATTATTTATTCTTTTACCATTTGCATTTCCTATGGTTAGAAAATAATAAGACTTATCGGTATATATGTTTTTTTGATGAGAAGCGGAAGAAGTTATAGGGTCAGTTAGCCATCCATCAGGACCTTTACCATAAAATAAGATATAATCATCATTGTTAAAGATACCGTCATTTTCACCATGAACATAAATACTGTTTTCTTGTAAATCATTATAACGTGTAGCATTATTTTTTTGAGGAAGCATATTGCCACCGTTTCCAAAAATTTTTATATATTTAGGATTAACAGAATTATGATTAATTCCGAGTTGATTTAAAAAGTTAGCGTCAATTTTAAAAACCCCTGTGGTATCTATTGAAAATTTATACCAAGTTCCTTCAGATAATACTGATTTTGACTGGCTAAATCCCCAAACAGAGAAAAGTAAACAAAAAAGAAATATATTTTTTTTCATAATTCGTTACAAAATAACGAATTTTAATGTTACTTATTTTAATCTTTTTCTTAGTTTCGTAATAATAAAGTTTAAAAAGTGTCGTTTGAAGACTAGCAATGACAATGTTTCTAACCAATTTATTTTTAAAAGATAAGTAAATTTTCTTGTTAGAAGTTATAAATATTGTAAATTGCCAC
Organism: Tenacibaculum sp. E3R01; assembly: GCF_003318185.1. Lineage (NCBI taxonomy): Bacteria > Pseudomonadati > Bacteroidota > Flavobacteriia > Flavobacteriales > Flavobacteriaceae > Tenacibaculum > Tenacibaculum sp. E3R01. The sequence continues at coordinate 57,407 of NZ_QOCC01000030.1, forward strand.
ACCCTTAAAAATAGTTAAAAATACATGAAAAGTACGTTAAAATTATTTAGTTTATTACTAATCATTGGATTGTTTATTACCTCTTGTAGTAGTAGAAGAGGTGGTGGTTCAGGTCAGTCTTCCCTAACTGGATGGAACTTTAACGATCCTAATTACGGTGGTTACCTTAAAGGAAAGTATAAAGAAGGAAACAATGCTCCTCCAGGAATGGTTCATATAGAAGGTGGTACCTTTACTATGGGATTGGTGCAAGATGATGTAATGTTTGATTGGAATACTACACCAAGACAAATGCATGTGCGTTCATTTTATATGGATGAAACTGAAGTAACAAATTCAGAATATGGATTGTTTATGCAGTATACAAAAGATATATTTCCTCCAGAAGAAAATCAATATAAACATATTTATACTTCTATTTTACCTGATACTCTAGTATGGAGAAAAGGATTAGGGAATACAAATTTATTATCTGAAAGTTATTTAAGACACCCATCTTATGCTGAATACCCAGTTGTTGGTGTTAGCTGGATTCAAGCAAATAAATATTGTAAATGGCGTACAAACGCTGTTAACTTAAAGATCTTAATGGATAAAGGAATTATTAAAAATATTTTTAAAGAAGATTCTTTATCTTTTAAAGGAAAAAATAATTTTGATACAGATACTTATTTAACAAACCCTTACGCATTGTTCGAAGGAGATTCAACAATTTATAAAAAAGGTTTACCTGTTCCAAGAAGAAAAGGTGACCCAAAACCTGCAAAAGGTGCTTTTTCTGGTAGACAAGTAACTTCAACTGACGGTATTTTAGCCCAAAAATTTAGATTACCAACTGAAGTTGAATGGGAATATGCAGCAAAAGCTATTTTTGAAAATAGAGAATACAACAATGTAAGAGGTAGAAAAAAGTATGCTTGGAACGGTAAGTATACTAGAGATAGAAATAAAAGACAAAGAGGTGACCAATTAGCCAACTTTAAACAAGGTAAAGGAAACTATAGTGGTATTGCTGGATGGAGTAGTGATGGATCTGATATTCCTAATGCTGTAAGAAGTTACCCTCCAAATGCTTTTGGATTATACGATATGTCTGGTAACGTTGCTGAATGGGTTTCTGATGTTTATAGACCAATAATTGATGCAGAAGCAAATGATTTTAATTATTTTAGAGGTAATATTTTTACTAAGAAACTAATAAATGAAGATGGTAAAGTAGTTATTGTTGGAGATGAATTAGGTGAGGTTGAATATGATACTTTAGAGAGTGGAAGAATAATACCAAAAGATTTACCTGGTAGTGTTAAGTATATTCCAATTACTAAAGAAGATACTTACATGAGAAGAAATTATAATTTAGCTGATAATTCTAATCTAGGAGATGGAGATCAAGCTTCTTCAAAATTTTTCAACTTAGACAAAGATCAATTAACAGGTACTCCTAGAATGTATAATTCGCCTACTAAACCAGAAGAAGAAAAGGATTCTTTAGGTAGAGTTGTAAATAACTTTAAGTATGATGCTAAAAGAAGAACAACTTTAATTAGTGATAAATCAAGAGTATTTAAAGGTGGTTCATGGGCTGATAGAGAGTATTGGTTAGATCCAGCTCAAAGAAGATACTTCCCAGAGTATATGGCTACAAATTATATAGGATTTAGGTGTGCTACTGATAAAATGGGGCCAATGATGATGAACAGAAAGAAGACTGCAACACCAAGATATAAAAATAAATAAACAAATTTTTAAATATAAAGTAAGTAAACCTCATTGATTTCAATGAGGTTTATTATTTTTAATCTATGAATACAGTTAAGGACTTATATAAATTATATACTAAAAATTTTTTAGTAGATACAGATACAAGATCAATTAGAAAGGGAACCATTTTTTTTGCTTTAAAAGGAGATAATTTCAATGGGAATAAATTTGCTGAAGAAGCTTTAAGTAAAGGAGCTGATTATGCAGTAGTAGATGAAAAGCAATACCAAACTGATGATTCTATAATTTTAGTTAATAACGTTTTAGAATCATTGCAAGAATTAGCGAGATTTCATAGAGAACAATTAAAGATATCTATTATAGGATTAACAGGAAGTAACGGTAAAACAACAACTAAAGAATTAATTACTGCTGTACTTAATGAGAAATACAATGTTACAGCAACTAAAGGTAATTTAAACAATCATATTGGTGTTCCCTTAACATTACTCTCAATGAATTTAAATACTGAGATAGGTGTTGTTGAAATGGGAGCAAACAATCATAATGAGATTGCTTCTTTATCTGAAATTTCAAGACCAGATTATGGTTATATTACAAATTTTGGAAAAGCTCATTTAGAAGGTTTTGGTTCTATTGATGGTGTTGTTAAAGCTAAATCAGAGTTGTATGACTTTTTAAAAGTAAATAATAAGATAGCTATTGTTAACCCAAATGATGAAAAACAACTGGATAAAACAACCAATATAAAAAGAGTCTTATTTAATAGTTCAATTAATTTTTTGAAAGCATCCCCTTTTGTTGAGTTAGAGTTTAATGATATATTTATTAAAAGTAATTTAATTGGAAAGTATAATTTCTCAAATATTTCAGCAGCAATTACTATTGGTGAACTTTTAGGGGTTTCTAGTTTAAATATAAAAAAGGCGTTAGAAAATTATATACCTTCAAATAACAGATCTCAAATCATTAATAAAAAAGGGTTTAAAATTATATTAGATGCATATAATGCAAACCCTACTAGTATGGAATATGCTTTGGACAGTTTTAATGAATTAGTAGGAAGTGAAAAATTAGTTATTCTAGGAGATATGTTTGAACTTGGAGACGGTGCCTTAAAGGAGCATCAGTTAATTGCCAATAAAGCTGAGGGGTTTAGTTTTGCAAAAACAATTTTAGTAGGAGAAAACTTCTTTGATGTAACTACAAATTTAGATAGGTTTAAAACTTTTTTAGAGTTAAAAGAGTTCATTAAAAGTGAAACAATAAGCGAGGGTACCATTATTTTTATAAAAGGATCTAGAGGGATGGCATTAGAAAGAATAGTTGATTTTCTCTAATAATTTTCCTTATGATAGTCAATTAAGCCATCTATTGGTCTTTGAATAACGTTTTTAATTAGCATGCTGTTTTTTAAAGCTATTTCGTGTAATATATCTTGGAAAAAATAAGCAATTGACCCAATAAAAAACAAAGGAACTGAAACAGGTTTGTTATATGGTTTTATATGTAAATGAAAGAACTTCTTAAATCCCTTCCTAACAAGTTTTCTCACATATTTTTCATTTTTATTTTCTATTAAAAACTTAGCAAAAGTTGCTAAATACATGTTTGGGTTTTCTTTCTTGTATAAGTTAAGTTTTATGTCGTCAGGATTTAAATTAAAATCGCTATTAAATTGAAAAGTTATTTTTTCAGGCATTTTTTTATAAAAGAAATCTTTAAGTAATTTTTTTCCAAAATAATTACCACTAGCTTCATCCATAATAGAATATCCAAGAGAAGGAGAGGAGTATTCAGTTGTTAATCCATTAAAATAACAACTGTTAGAACCAGTTCCTAAAATAGAAACAATAGCTTCTTGTTTTCCAGCAGAAGCATATACAGCACCTAAAATATCTTCATCAACTGTTATGGTAGCTTTGCTAAAAATTGAATTTAAAACTTCAATTAAATTTTTTTTTGGAGTTTCTGTTCCACAACCAGCTCCATAAAAATAAATACGCTTAATGTCGTTTGCATGAATATTTAATTTTTCAGAATTAATTATTCTAGAATATATTTCGTTTGCTGATACAACATTTGGGTTTAATCCTTGAGTTTGAGCTCTAAAAAGTTCATTTTTATTTTCATTTATACATGCCCAATCAACTTTTGTTGAACCACCATCAGCAATTAGAATCATATTTAATGTTTTTTCAAATATAAATGAACGATATATTTTGAACAAAAATTTGTTATACTGTTTGATTTTAATAATTAGATAAAATAATGTAGTAAATTAGCACTTCAAATTTTGTTGTTTTATGTTTTTTTTGAAAAAAAAAGAAATTCCTTTGAATGAAGTTTTTAATGATGATTTTGTTGATATACATTCTCATTTACTTCCAGGAATTGATGATGGTGCTAAAAATTTAGATAATTCTTTAGAGCTAATAAATACAATGTATTCGTATGGAATAAAAAACTTTGTTACAACACCTCATGTTTTAGGTGATGTTTATCCAAATTCTTCAGCGTTAATTTTAGAAAAAACAGAAATTGTAAAAAAAGAATTATTAGCTAGAGGTTTCAATGATATTAGTTTTAGATCTGCTGCAGAATATATGATGGATGAGCAATTTGTAGAACGATTAAAGAAGAAAGATATTCTAACTCTTAAGGATAATTTTATATTGGTTGAAATGTCATATTTTAATGCTCCTTATAATTTGTTTGATATATTATTTGAGATTCAATTACAAGGTTATAAACCTGTTTTAGCACATCCTGAACGTTATAATTTTTATCACAATGATTTTCAAAAGTATTATCAGCTTAAAAAATCTGGATGTGTATTTCAATTAAATTTACTTTCTTTAACGGAGCAATATGGAAAAGGTGTTCAAAAAATAACTCAAAAATTATTAAAAGAAAACTTATATGATTATGTAGGTACAGATACACATCATTTCAATCATTTAAAGCTTTTGACAAAAATAGGAGATAAAAAAACAATAAAACAAGTTGAGAACCTAATTAAAAACAACTCGTTTTTTAATTAAAAAAGGAAGTCTTTTAAGACTTCCTTTTTTAGTTTTAGCTAAATATTTTTTTATACCAAGGTAAATCGTCATCATCTGCGATACCGTAACCATAGCCATATCCGTAGCCATATCCGTAACCATATCCCCTTTTTAAATCTGTATCATTTAAAACGATAGCTAAATTTGGTAATTTCTTGTCAGTATATAGTGTTTGTGGCACAACTAACATTCTTTTATCTAAGTAGTTTGCTCTGGTAACATACAATACCATATCAGCATTTTTAGAAATAAGTAATGTATCAGTAACTAAATTAACTGGAGCTGTATCTATAATAAGATAATCATACTGTTTTCTTAATTCTTCAAATAATTTATTGATTCTGTCTGTCATCAATAATTCAGCAGGGTTAGGAGGTATAGCTCCTGATGCTATTATATCAAGTTTTGGTATTTCAGGAATAGAAAACTTTAAAGAATCTAATGTTACACTTTCATTAGTAATGAAATTAGTAATCCCTTTACGATCAGGTATTTCTAAATACTCTGTAATCTTTGGAGCTCTTAAATCCATCCCAACTAAAACAACCCTCTTACCAGAAAGAGAAAGAGAAGCTGCTAAGTTTATCGATGTAAATGATTTTCCTTCACCACTTGTAGTAGACGTGACAAAAATTGTTTTACCTACATCGTCTTTTGACTCAGGTAACATGAAGTCAAGATTTGTTCTTATTAATCTAAAGGCCTCAGCTGTACTAGATCTTGCACTAGAATTAATTACAATTTTCTCTTTAGTATTTGAATGCGGCACATCACCTAAAAACGGAATAGAAGTAAGTTCTTCAATATCCTTTTTAGTATGAACTTTAGTGTCTAATAAATCTCTTAAATAAATAAAGATAAAAGGAATAATTAAACCTAAAAGTAAAGCTGCAAGATAAATAATTTTTCTCTTAGGACTTACAGGTATATTTGAGCCATAAGCTTTATCTATTATTTTGGCATTTGGCACAGCTGTTGCTGTTAATGAAATAGCTGTTTCTTCTTTTTTCTTTAATAAATAAGAATATAGGCCAGCTATAATTTCTTGTTGACGAGCAATATCTAAAAATTCTCTTTCTTTTGAAGGGATAGATGATATTTTTGAATTATTTCTAGTTGCCTCTTTAGTTAAATTCTTAAGATTAATTTCTAATAGTTTTTCTCTATTAGAAATACTTCTTTTTAAAGATTTTTTTAGGTCGTTTAAGTTATCTTGTATTTCAATAATGACAGTGTTTTTTTTACCAGCACTTTTAATTAATCTTTTTTTCTGTATAATTAATTTATTATATTCTGAAATTGAATTGGCTATATTTGGGTCGTCCAATCCTAAATTAGAAGGTAATAAATCTTCTTTGGAGGTAATTTCATTGTTTAAAGCTTTAACTAAATTGAGACGTGTTTTAGCTTGAATTAATTTTTCTCTATTTAAAGTATTAGTTTGAAGTATTAATTGTGCTTCAGATTGAATATCTGTAATTTTATTTAAGTTTTTAAATTTTTTTACGTTATCATCTAATTTTGCTAATTCCTTACCAATACTTTCAAGCCGTTCGGTTATAAAAGCGCTAGTTTTTTCTGAAACTAATTGTTTATCTTTTATAGCGTCTTTGTTATATTGTAAAATTAACTCATCTAGTATATCCTCCGCTTTTTCTTTAATAGCTAGTTGTAAAGAAAGTTTTAATACACTAGATTTCTTACTTAGTGGAGTTACAAGGATAGTATTTCTATAACTGTCAATCACTTTATTTATTTGTCGGATAGATATTTTTATAGTTTTATTAATATCATCATTATTAAAATACTTTGTTTTATTAATAATTAAATTTTTCAACTTAGAATTTACTACTCTTACACCAAATGTTTCTGTGGAGATTTCATTATTATTTTGATCAAATAATATATATTTATTTTTTGATGTAACTTTAACTGAAAAGATAGAATCTACACCTTTATTAGTATTATCTATTTTTAAAATAAGTGGAGTGTTATTATATATCTCTGACTCTTTTATTCTCCCCTCAGTAAAATAAGTGAAATTTAAATTTAATTTTTTTATGACATCTGAAATTAATTTCCTTGATCTTATAATTTCTATTTCATTATCAATATTATTACTAGTTCCACCAACTATACCCAAATCACCAAAAGCGGCAAGCTCTTCAGATAAACCTCCTTTTTTATCATTTTTAATTAAAATAGTCGTTGATGCACTATATTTTGGAGTAGAATACCTTAAATATAAGTAAGCTGTAACGAAAGTTAAGAAAATACCTACTGCGAACCATTTCCAATGAATTAGATATTTTTCTATTTCTGCCCTTATATTTAAAGTATCGTTGTCTTGAAACTGACGGTTATAATGTTCTTTATCCATAATATATTTTATCTAGTTAAAATAGAAATTAAAGAAATAAGTACTGAGCCTATTGAAATAAATAAACCTGTATTTTGATTGTAGGATGCGGATTGGGATCTAGCTTTATTTGGTTGAACATAGACAACATCGTTTTGTTGTAAATAATATACAGGGGAAGTGAATAGTTTATTAGATCTTAGATCTACTTGATAAGTGTTTATTTTATTTCCTTCTTCTCTTTTAACTTGAATATTTCTTATTCCAGAAATACTTAAATCACCACCTAAACCAACAGCTTCTAATATAGTTATTCTTTCATTTGGAATATTGTATTTACCGGGATTGTTTACATCACCTAAAATTGTTATTTTAAAATTTGATATTCTAATATTTATTGTAGGATTTTTTACATAATCTGGATCTAATTTTTCTTTCAATAAAGTTATAACTTCTGACCTTTTTAAACCAGCTATTTTTAATTTACCTATTAAAGGGAAGCTAATATATCCTTGGTTGTCTATTAGGTATTCTTGCTGTTTAGGAGTTCCCATTATACTATTAGTCGTAGTAGCATAAGTTACAGCTGGGAGATTAAAAGGTTTTACAGCTTCAATATCTAAAGCAGAAATAGTTATTTGTAGTAAGTCGTCAGGTTTGAAAACTGTTTTATAACTGTTAGAAACCTTTGCTTGCTCTACTTGATCATTTTGGAAATATACAATGTCTTTTTTAGAGACACACGACGAAAGAATTGTAACAAATAAAATTAAAACAATTTTTTTTACTTTTTGCATTTGTTGAAAATTTTTTGCGAAAGTACTAATTTAATTTTTGATAGTTGAATCTAATTTCTCATAAATCGAATTTTTTGAGATGTATTCAGGAACAATATCTTTTATAAATTGTACAGTCTTTTGATTATTATGATCACCATTTGAGATACATAATTCTATAATTTTTTGTCTTATAAAAGTGTAATCAATTTCTTGATTTTTTGCAATCATGATTTTTTCATGATAAGTAGGAGACGTGTTTTCCCCATTTGCAAGTAATTCTTCATAAAGTTTTTCTCCTGGACGTAAACCAGCTATTTTTATATCTATATCATCAGGGAAACGTAATCCTGATAAATGAATCATTCGTTTTGCAATGTCATATATTTTTACAGATTTACCCATGTCAAAAATATAAATTTCACCTCCGTTACCCATAGTTCCTGCCTCAAGTACTAAGCAGCAAGCTTCTGGAATAGTCATAAAATAACGAGTAATATCTTTATGTGTAACAGTTAGAGGCCCACCGTTTTCAATTTGCTTTTTAAATAAAGGAATAACAGAACCGTTTGAACCCAGAACATTACCAAAACGTGTGGTAGTGAATTTTGTTGTGTGGTTAGTTAAATTACTTAAACAGCTAATATACATTTCAGCAACACGTTTTGTTGCTCCCATTACATTTGTAGGATTAACAGCTTTATCGGTAGATACCATTACAAAGCGTTCTATATTATGCTTTACAGATAAATCTGCTATGTTTTTTGTTCCACCAATATTAATCTTTACAGCCTCATACGGACTCATTTCCATTAAAGGAACATGTTTATAAGCAGCAGCATGGAATACTTTATTGGGTTTGTAAGTTTCAAATATATCAGACATTCGTATTTGATCTTTTACATCAGCAACAATTGCAGTAAAATTCTCTTTGTTTTTTTGTATTAGTTCTTGCTGAAGATCATAAAGAGCAGATTCCGCTTGATCAACTAAAATAAGATGTTTATAATTATTATAGGTGCTAAGTTGTCTTGATATTTCTGATCCAATTGAACCAGCGGCACCAGTTACCAATATTACTTTATTGTTTACATCTCTCTTAACAATAGGGTTGTCTATTGAAATAGGTTTTCTGTCTAGAAGATCTTCAATCTTTACTTGTTTAATTTGATTAGCCTCTAAATCACCATCGATCCATTTTGATAAAGGAGGTACTATTTTTACTTTAACACCTAATTGAAGTAACTTATCAGTTAAATAAAGTAGTTTTTCTGACTTTATATTTTGAATAGAAATAATAATCTCATCAATTTCTTGTTTTTTGATGAATTGACTATCTATTTTTTTCTTTTCATAGATTTTTATTCTGTTTATTTTTTTTCCAAGTTTTTTTCGATCATCATCTATAAATCCAACAACTTGGTATTTGTTTTTAGTATCTCTATTTAATGCACCGTAAGTTATTAATCCTGAGTCACCAGCACCATATATCAAAACGTTAGTAATATCGTCCAATTCTGAAGAGATAATTTCAAAAAAAGCTTTAAAAACATATCTACTAACTATTAAAATTAAAATAGATATTAAATAATGAATAATTACAATAGACTTAGGAATTGTAAAATTTGGAACTATTTTAAAAGTATTATTTATTAAGACAGTGCTAATAGTAATCATTGAGAGTAAAGTAACACCAACAAAAACATTAAAGGCATCTCTTGTTCCAGTATGTCTAATGATGCCTCTATATGATCCTACTGTCAGAAAACTTATAAGAGCTATAAAAGCAATGAAAGGAAGTTGAGTATATAAACTATCTAGATCAAAATTTAGACTGGCATTAAAACGAACACTATACGCTAATATAAATGATATGCATATTAGAATAATGTCAATCGTTAAAACAATCCACTTAGAAGCGTATTTATCTATAATTTTAAGGAATAAATTTTTAATCATTTATATATTGTAGAGATTTCTACGAAATTACAAATTAATATTAATACTTTTTCAGGGGAGTTTTAGATTTGTAAAGGGTGATGGCTAGATCTTTTTCATTTGCTGTTTCATCATTTGCATTTGTTCTTTTAACATTCCATGTTTGTCTAATTTTTTAGCTTCAGCCATCAAATTCGTAGCTTCACGTTTGCGTCTTTTAGTCATGGCTATACCAGCTAATTGCAATTTAGCCATAGCTAAATCATGATCCATTGCTAAACCTAATTTAACGGCTTTTTTTAAGAATTTCTCAGCTTGTGTAATATTAGTTTGAGAAAGCATAATACCGTGAAGATAGTTATAATATCCTTCCTGCTTTTGAATTAATGCAGATGAAGGGTTTTTAATATAAGTTAACCACTTTTTAGCGCCTTCAAAATTTTGTTTACGTAATTGTAAAAAAGCTAATAAAATAAATTCGTTTTTAAAATAGAATAAAATAAAAATACCCGCTAATAGTAGTATAGAAATTCCATTCATAATATGTCCTTGAGTAAACTCATATACAGACCATATTGTTATTAAAGCAGCTAAAACTAATTTGATATTTTTATTAAACATAATTGAATATAATTCTTTTTTAATGATGAGCAAAAGTACATTTTTTATGAAAATGTTTTTACTTCTTGTAAAATTTTTGATTTTTAAACCATGCAATAACTCCTAATAAAGAAACAAAAGCTATAGATAAATATACTGATGTTGGTGTAATTACCTTATCTCCACTAGCATATGAGTGTAGTCCAGAAAGATAGAAATTCACACCCATATAGGTCATCATAACTGAGTAAAATGCAATAACAGACCATAAATTAAAGGTAAATCTTCCACGTAAACCAGGTATTAAACGCATATGTAATACAAAAGCATATACCATAATAGATATTAAAGCCCAAGTTTCTTTTGGGTCCCAGCCCCAATAACGTCCCCAACTTTCATTTGCCCACATACCGCCTAGGAAATTTCCAACAGTAAATAATATAAGACCAACAGTTATAGCCATTTCATTAATAATGGTTAACTCTTTTATGTGTAAATCCATTTTCTTTTTATTCTTTTTGTTAGTAAATACCATTAAGAATAAAGTAACAATACCTAAAATCATTCCTAGTCCAAATGGACCATAAGCTGAAACAATTATAGAAGTATGAACCAATAACCACCAAGAATTTAAGACTGGTTGTAAATTAGCAATTTCTGGATCTATCCAGTTTTGACCAGCAAACATTAAAATAACAGAAACTAAAAATGTACTAGCTCCAATAGTTAATGCAGATTTTCTACCCAACAATAAGCCAAATAACATGGTAGCAAAAGCAACAAATATTAAGCTTTCATATGCGTTACTCCAAGGTGCATTCCCGCTTATGTACCAACGCATACCTAAACCAACAACATGAAAAATAAATAGTAAAATTGCTAAACCAATCAATCCTTTTATTGTATAATTTAAAACTTTTGATTTATTATAGAAGATTTGTAAAATCACAAATAAAACTAGTAAAAGACCAACAAGAGCATAGTATCTTGATAGCTTTTGAAAAATATTAATATTATTATAAATAATCTCTAAATCTACTTTGTCTTCTGAAGGAATAACTTCTGCTCCATATTTTTTTTGAAACTTTTTAATTCCGTCTAAAATTTTATTGGTTTCTGTGTAGTTTCCAGATTTTTTTGAAGCTTGTAGAAGTTTTAAATAAACAGGCAAAGATTGACGTACAAAAACTGAATCAGTTCCCTTAAAACCGGCATGTAATGTTTCTGGTTGAGAAACCCATTTATTGTTTTCATCACCAGGAATTGGATAGATTTTTAAAATTCCACCACCAATTGCACTATACAGTAATCCAACCCTTCTATCAATTTTGATTAAATCAGTTTGGAATTTATTTTTAATTTTTGTTTTTTGAGATTCTTCTACAGCTGCTTTAATTTTATATTCTCCAGTTGCTGTAACAAAATCTGATAATCTTGCATATTTAGCATCTTCTGGTAAATCTAAAACTTCACGAATATCTTTATTAGCAGATTTAGCTAAGTAAATTACAGGTACTTCAAACCAAAACCTTGGGCTTTCAGCAATAGATAATAAAACTTGACTTGGAGTCATGCCTTTAAAGCTTTCAGTTTGTGCTACTTTTCTAATCAATTCAGAAGCAAAAGTATGTGCAGGCTTCATTCTTCCTCCAGCATCTTGTATAACTAATTTACTGAAAGATTTAGCATGTTTTTTATCAACTTTGTTTGCAGATAAAATACTATCTATTTGTTGATTAGAAAGTTTTTTATGTTGACTGTGTTGCTGAGCGTTTATTGTATTTGTTAAAAGGAAAACAAATACAATAAACATTGTAAGTTTTTTCTTTTGAACCTTTTTTAAAGAGTTCTTTAAATAATCAAAACGAGTATTCTTTGAAAATAAGGAAGCAAATAAACCAAAAAACAATAAAAAGTATCCGATATAAGAAACCCAAGTTCCCCAAAAATCATGATTTACAGATAAATGAGTTTGTTCTTTATCTCCTTCTATTTTATAACTTGATTGAAAAAGTTTATACCCTTTATAATCTAAAATATGATTCATAAAAATTCTAAAATCAAAAGTTTCTTTTGGCGTAATAACAGTTATCTCACTACCATAGGCAGCTGCACTTTCTGATCCTGGATATTTTTCTAGTTGAAAGTCGTTTAATTTAACTTTAAAAGGGGTTTGTAATTGTTTTGCACCATACCATGCTCTAAAATTTAAACCACCGATACTAAAGTTTTCTTGATTGTCGACATTGTATTGACCACCATAAAAATTCACTCTTTTTGTTTCTCCATTAACCGATACATCAAAAATAACTGTGTCATATTTTTTCGGATCTTTTTTCCCACTAACAGTTTTCATTTCTCCTTTTTCTGGAGATTTTGGAACTACGAACTGCATTCCATTAATTGTATGCAATGTTAGTAGTTGAAAATTTTGAGTACTATCTTTTACTATTTTACCACGTTTCTGATCAGCCATTCTTAACCAGTCACCATCGTTTTTTGAAGTTAGTTTTAAATTGTTATCTTCATAAAAAAAGTTAATAGAAGCGTTGTTGTTTGGAGCTTCAAAACCTACTAAAATATTATGTATGTTTTGTATAGTACCTCTCTTTATATAATGCTCATGTCTGCTACCACTTGAGCTTTCTACAAAAAATAAGTGTTCGGTTCCATTTTTATCTAAAACTAATTTACTTTCAGACCAAGGTATGTAATTAACCAAATTAAGTTCTATTTTATGTTCTTTTCCAGCTTTTTTAGGTTGAAAAGTTTCTGTAAAACTTGCTGAGTTTTTACCCCAAGCAGAAAGTAATAATTTATTTGCTGTTGTTTTTTGAAACTCATTATTATCAACAACTACATTTAAATAATTTGTTTCAGAGTAGAATGTATCGGTAGACTCACCTTCATCAATAATCATAATTCCTTCATAACTAATATAACGAGTAATGCCAGCACCGATTATAATAAATAAAAAGGCAACATGAAATAATAAAACAGACCATTTTTCCTTTTTATATAGACGATATCTAAAGATGTTTCCAAAAAAGTTAATAGCAAAAAAGATCATGATAACTTCGAACCACCAAGTGTTATATATAAGTGCTTTCGATGTTTGCGTTCCAAAATCATTTTCAACAAAAGTAGCAACTGCCATTGCTACGGCAAATACGAGAAATAACACAGCTGTTAAACGTGTAGAATAGAGGATATTTAAGATTTTCTTCATCTGTAAATCTGATAAGTGTAAAACTTAGCAAATTTACGTATTAATGATTGAACAACATTATGATTTGAATCATTTTTAAGAGAGAAGTTTTGTTAAAGTTTTTGATGAGTTATTTGCCTATTCTTTCTCCCATTTTAACAAATGTTTCTATATGATTTTTAGTGTTATTTATAATATCATTATCTATTTTTAGTTTGTTTTTATCAACTAATAAAACGATGGTAGAACCTCCAAAAGCAAAGTATCCCATTTCTTCTCCTTTTTGTATTTGCGTGTTAGGTTTGTAAGTATCTATAATACTTCCAACCATAGTTGCACCAACTGGAGCTACTACTATATTTCCTTTTTCTTTAGTTTTAAGAATACAGTACTCTCGTTTATTTTCACAAAAAACTTTCGTGAAATTTGAAGCTAAAGCATAAGGAGAAACAGAAAAGTAGTCGCCTTTTATTTTTGTCATTTTAGAAGGAGTTCCTTCATAAGGGAAATGATACCTGTGATAATCATTTGGAGCTAGTCGTAAAATAATTAAGGAAGAGTTTTTATATTCTTTAGCGAGTGTCTTATCTCCTAGAAATTCTTCTAAAGTAAATTTTCTACCTTTAATAAAAAAGTTATGTACGTCAGAAATATTTTCAAATGCTAACATTTTACCATCTCCAGGAGATATAAAATCACTTTCGATAGGTCTGGCGCTTTTTTTAAGTTTTCTGTAGAAAAAATCATTAAAAGAGGTGTAGTCTTCTATAGATTTTTCTGCTTCGTCCATGTTTATGTTTAACTCTTTTACAAAGCCTTTTATTTTGTTGATAGAGTTTGGTTTACTCATGAGTTTCCCGTACCAAGAAGATAAAAACTTTCGTTTTACTAAAGGTAGTAGAGCAATTTTACCAAAAGGATTATTGTATAATAGTTTTAAAAAACCTTCGCCAGGTGGAGTTTCAGTATGCGTTTCACCTGTTTTTCTATCAATAAATTGAATTTTCATTTGAAGAAAATTATTAAAACGGTATTTGACTTTGAAAAAGACATTTGCCGAAATTGTTAAAACACAAAGTTAGAAAACAAGACTAATAAAATACTATATATTTTGTTTTTACTTTTATTAAATATAAAAGGACAGCTTATTTTTAATTGTTAGCTTGATTTAAAAGTAAATCATATTTGATGTTGATATGTGTTTTTTCTAGCGCTAGATGATGGTTTCCAGTCGGGAGGCATAAATAAAATTTTTATTTTGTTTTTTATACTTGGAGTGGATCTTATGTCATGAAATAAATCTTTTAAAAGCCCAAATTGGCTGCTAAAAACGTTTTCTGTATTGATTGATTTACTCTCACTTTCAGTAATACCGTAAATTGGTTTAATGGTATCTAATTCTTCTTGATAGGTGTTGAATAGCCTATCCCATATTGAAAAAACATTTGAAAAGTTAGTGTCAAGGTAAATGGTGTTACTTGAATGATGAACCCTATGTAACATTGGAGTAATAAGTAGTTTATTTAGTAGTGGGGTTTTTCTAAATTTCGTTTCGTTTATATGGGTGAAAACACCGTATAATCGAGATATAACATCTACAGTTAATATCATATATGGATTTAAACCTATGATTGGTAGCCATACTAATATGTGAAAGTATTGAAAAAAATCAAAAAGAGAACCTCTAATAGCAACACTCATATTCATTTCTTTTGGGGTATGATGAACTCCGTGTATACACCAAAGAATTCTGACTTTATGTCCAGCATAATGGACTGCCCACCACAGGAAATCATAGGATAAAAAACATAATAACCATATATACCATTGGTTGCTAAGTGTCCAAAGGCTTATGTTTTCATAAAACCATATCATTATGTTTAGTTCTAAAGAAGCATAAAAGAGTAAGTAGGGTATTGTTCCAATCACTAGAGATAAAAAGCTAACAAGACTTTCTTTTTTTAGTTTTATTCTTTTTCCAATAAAAAGAAATGTTAGTTCAATTATTATTACAATAAATAATAAAGGTGTTGTGATTGAAGATATTTTTTCTAGCAAGGTTACGAAATTCGAATACATTACAAAATCAATTTTATTTTTAATGTAATTTTAGTGAAAGTAACCTAGAGAAAAAGACGTTTAGAGATAAAAAAAAGACGTTTTAAAATTGAAGAGATACTCATTTAAAAATAAGTAATAATATTTTAATAAGTAGCATGCTGATATAAAATCTAACAGCCCTATTTATTATGTAGTGCTAAATAAATAGGGCTATTAGTGTATTTTTTATTCTTCTATACTGTCAATAAGTATGGTAAGCATATCTATAGCAGCTTGAGCAATTTTGGTTCCAGGGCCAAAAACACCTACGGCTCCAGCTTCAAATAAAAACTCATAATCTTGTGCGGGAATTACACCGCCTACAATAACCATAATATCTTCACGACCGTATTTTTTTAATTCTGCAATTACTTGTGGAACTAGTGTTTTGTGACCAGCGGCTAATGAAGAAATTCCTAAAATATGTACATCATTTTCAATAGCTTGTTTAGTGGCTTCTATTGGTGTTTGAAATAGTGGGCCTATATCTACATCAAAACCTAAATCGGCGTATCCTGTAGCAACAACTTTTGCGCCACGATCATGACCATCTTGACCTAATTTTGCTATCATAATTCTTGGTCTACGACCTTCTAATTCAGAAAAATTATCGGCTAATTCAATAGCTTTTTTAAATAATTTGTCATCCTTTATTTCTTTACTATACACGCCAGATATGGTTTTATGTACTGCTTTATGACGTCCGAAAACGCTTTCCATAGCATCAGATATTTCACCCAAAGTAGCTCTATTTCTTGCTGCTTTAACGGCTAGGTCTAATAGATTCCCAAGTCCATCTTTAGAGCATTGAGTTATGTTTTCTAGTGATTTTTTTACAGCTTCTTCGTTTCTGTTAGCTTTTAAGCTATTTAAGCGTTCTATTTGTGATTGTCTAACTGCTTCGTTGTCGACCTCTAATATGTGTAAAGGGTCTTCCTCTTCTAGTTGGTATTTGTTTACTCCTACGATTACATCTTGATTGCTGTCAATTTTTGCTTGTTTTTTAGCAGCAGCTTCTTCAATACGCATTTTAGGGATTCCTTTCTCAATTGCTTTGGTCATGCCTCCAAGTTCTTCAACTTCTTGCATGAGTTTCCATGCTTTATCAGCAATGTCTTCGGTAAGTTTTTCTACATGATAGCTTCCTGCCCAAGGATCAACGGTTTTTGTAATATTGGTTTCTTGTTGTAGGTATATTTGAGTGTTTCTGGCAATCCTAGCAGAAAAATCAGTTGGTAAAGCAATAGCTTCATCTAGTGCATTAGTGTGTAAGCTTTGTGTACCTCCAAAAGCTGCGGCCATTGCTTCAATAGTTGTTCTGGCAACATTGTTAAATGGGTCTTGTTCTGTTAAGCTCCAACCACTTGTTTGGCAGTGAGTTCTTAAAGCTAATGATTTTGGATTTTTAGGGTTGAATTGTTTTACAATTTTAGCCCATAGCATTCTACCAGCTCTCATTTTGGCTATTTCCATGAAATGATTCATTCCAATTGCCCAGAAAAAAGAAAGGCGTGGGGCAAAAGTGTCAATGTCCATACCTGCCTCTAATCCTTTTTTTATGTATTCTAATCCGTCAGCTAATGTATAAGCTAATTCAATATCAGGAGTAGCACCAGCTTCTTGCATGTGGTATCCTGAGATTGAAATTGAATTAAATTTAGGCATGTTGTCACTGGTATATTTAAATATATCAGCAATTATTTTCATAGAAGGAGTAGGTGGGTAGATGTAAGTATTTCGCACCATGAACTCTTTTAATATGTCATTTTGAATAGTTCCAGATAATAATTCAGGAGCAACACCTTGTTCTTCAGCAGCAACAATATAGAATGCGAGTATAGGTAAAACAGCTCCGTTCATGGTCATTGAAACAGACATTTTATCCAAAGGTATTTGGTTAAATAACACCTTCATGTCTTCAACTGAGTCAATTGCCACTCCAGCTTTTCCTACATCACCTTGTACGCGCTCATGATCAGAATCATAACCACGATGTGTTGCTAGATCAAAAGCAACAGATAATCCTTTTTGGCCTGCTGCTAAATTTCTTCTATAAAAAGCATTACTTTCTTCTGCTGTTGAGAAACCTGCATATTGACGAATAGTCCAGGGTCTTCGAACATACATGGTTGAATACGGTCCTCTAAGATTGGGTGCTATTCCTGCAACAAAACTTTCATGTTTGTAACTGTTAACTTCTGAAGTTTTATCTTGAGCTATTTTAATATTTGATATATCTTTTCTACTCATTTTCTAAACGTTCTTGTTCTAGTTTTTCAGCTAGTCTTTTTTGGATTATAGGCTGTATTAGTGTTTTTTTATTTCGCTTTTTTAAGAAAGGATCAATTTCAATATCGCTCTTCATTTTATCTTTTTCATTTTGAATTTTATTAGTACCTAATAAAACTAATAAACCATTATCAAATTGTTCTTGCTCTTTTATTGCAGATTCAGCTATTTTGCGCTGAATAGTTCCTTCTTGTAATTGTTTTAGAAATCCGCCACCATTTTCTATTTGTTTAAAGATGTCTAGTGCTTGTTGTGCTAATTGGTTTGTTAATGATTCTATGTAATAAGTTCCATTAGCAATATGTTGTGCGCTTTCTAATTCACATTCTTCTTTTAGTACTAATAATTGATTTCTTGATATTCGTTCACCAAATTCATTTGGTTTGTGGAATAGTTTATCATAAGATAAATTAGTAATAGTGTCAGCTCCTCCTAGTATAGCGCTCATGCATTCTGAAGTAGTTCGAAGCATGTTTACGTTATAATCGTATAAAGTTTTATTTCGCAAGCTAGGTTGTGAAAAAATATGTGCTGTTGTTTCTTTTACATCGTATTCTTTTAGAAGAGAGTTCCATAGTATTCTGAAAGCTCTTGTTTTTGCGATTTCAAAAAAATAATTACTTCCAATAGAAAAATTAAAATGAATTTTATGAGCAGCTTCTTTATCAAAGTGATTAAGGTATTCGTTAGCATGTGCTAAAGTGTAAGCAAGCTGTTGAGTGATTGTTGCTCCTGAATTTTGATAGATAGAAGTATTTACGCAAATTGAATTTGTAGCGTTTTTTATAATAGACTCAATTTCTGTATGGTCTTCATTTTGACTTTTGTACCAGTTTCCAGTGCTTGCTAAATTACCAATAATATCAATATTGAAATAGGAATTGTCAGAATTGATGAATTCTGATATGTCTGAAATTAGCTTTGAATTTAAGTGTTTAAATCTGAAATATAAAACAGTGTTTTGAAGATCTATATTAATTAGAAGAGTTTTGTAATCTAAATGATTATTTACTATGAATTCAATACTGTTGGCTCCTCTTTTTAAGTAATCATTAGCTAAAGAGTTTGCTTTTTTTTCGTCTTCTACAGTGATTGATTGGCAAATATTGAACTCTTTTTTGGGAAGATGTATGTTTTGTTGAGTTCTATCTTCTTTAGTGTAAAAGGGTTTTACGGTGATTCCTTCATTAGTTTTCCATAATAAAGTATCGTTATAGTCAGCGCCTTTTAAGTCTACCTGTATCTTAGTTTTCCAAGCTTGAGACGTTACCTCTTGAAATTCGTTAAATAAATAATTATCCATTATTTTTTTATAGTATCAAATTCAATAATATATAAATCTTCGTTTTCTTTTTTCATAAGATATTTTTCACGTGCATAGCGCTCAAGTTCTAAAGAATCTTTCAGTTTTTCTATTGTTTCTTTGTCTATTGCAATTTTTTGTTTGTGATAGTCAATCCATGTTTCGAGCTCTTTAATCTCTTCATTAAACTCTCTATGGGTAAGGTACGAATTTTCATCTAAAAAAAGCATCCATATTATAAAGACAGTCAAAATAAGAATATAAATATTCGTTATAATTTTAAATGGAGATTTATTTTTTAGTGATTTTAAATTCATAGTTATAGGCGATCGTTTATTACAGTTCTAACAATATCTATAGCTACTTTATTGTGGCCACCACCAGGTATAATAATGTCAGCAAAATTTTTAGTTGGTTCAATAAATTGCTGATGCATTGGTTTTAGTGTGTGTTGGTATCTACTTAAAACTTCATCAATGTCTCTACCACGTTCTTTAATATCTCTGCGAACTCTTCTTATAAGTCTCTCGTCTGCATCTGCATGTACAAAAACTTTTATATCGCATAAATCACGTAATTCTTTACTGTTGAAAATTAATATACCTTCTACTATTATAACCTTTCTAGGGTGTGTTTTGATAGAGTCTTTCGTTCTATTGTGTGCAACAAATGAATATATTGGTTGTTCAATAATTTGCTTATTTTTTAGTTGTTTTAGGTGTTCAACTAATAAGTCAAAGTCAATAGCTCGAGGATGGTCAAAGTTTATTTTTGTTCTTTCTTCGTAAGTAAGATTATCAGTTTTACAGTAATATGAGTCTTGAGAAATTACACAAACCTCATCTGCAGGAAGTTCATTAATTATTTGATTTACTACGGTTGTTTTTCCACTTCCAGTTCCACCAGCAATACCAATAACAAAAATGTTTTTCATTAGAAATTCTTAAGTAGTTTTATAGTTAGCAAATTTAGAAAAAATAGTGCATAAAAAAAGTGCTAACAAATTTGTTAGCACTTTTTATTTTTTTGAGCCGATGGAGGGACTCGAACCCACGACCTGCTGATTACAAATCAGCTGCTCTAGCCAGCTGAGCTACATCGGCTTTTGCTTTAAAGCGTGGCAAATATATAATGATTTTCGAAACTACAAAAACTTTTTTTTACTTTTTTTTAATGTGTTTTTTTAATCGTTTGAGAGTCTTTTTTTTAAGTGGTTTTTGGTAAGGAGAAAAGATACAGTTTAAGAACTTTTTGCATCATGTTTTTACATTTTTTACTATTCTTGTTTTTAACAATGATACTTATTTTTGTGTTGTTCTTTATTTCTATTGTTATTATTCCGTTAGGAAAATATATATTTAAACTGTTATGATTTTCTTCTTTAAAGAACAAATCAAACTCACCAACTATCCAGTTTTTAAATTTCTCATATAAAGAAAAAGAAATATTATCTGAAAATGACGTACTATAATAAGATTTCGAATAAATTAATTTCGAAAAATTTTTATTCTCTTGAATTGATTGATTAGTTGGTAGCATGATTGTTATACTTTAAAAAAAATATTCTTTTTAAAAAGAATGTAACTTAGTAAAAGATAAAAAGAAACAACGCTAAGAGCATATAGCAAAGAGGCTAACTCAGTAATTTGAATATGATGGTTGAATAAATTATTAAATAACCAAGAATGTATACTTTCATTATCATTTACTTTAATTAAATAAAATGTTTTGGCTATTACCATTGATAAAAAATAAATAGTTATGGCATTTTTACTAACATATATAAGCTTTTTACTTAGTGTAATGTTTTTTATATCATTAATATAATAAGTAATAGAAAGGGCAAATGAAGCCCAGCCTGCCGTAACTAAAACAAAGCTACCTGTCCAAATAGTTTTATTTATAGGGTACCAAATACTCCAAGTGTAGCCTAGAGTAAAAAGAATTATAGCATAAAAAAGTAATTGGTGTTCTTTTTTATAGCTGTTTTTGAAAGTAAGTATTTTACCAGCAACGATACCTAGCAAACAAGTTACAATTGACGGAATGGTGCTAAGTAGGCCTTCTGGATCAAAAGTACTTCTCCACATATGTTTTCCTAGAATTTTATAATCAGAATAGTTTGACCAATTGTTTAAGTTGTTATCAAAAGAAGGGAGTTCTCCATTGGGTAAATGTATAAAACCTGTAAATAAAAAATACCCTATTAATACAAAGATGATTACTGAGATAATACTTTTTATAGTTAGGTTTAGAAATAATATTGAAGAAACAAAAAAAACAATTCCTATTCTTTGCAGTACACCAGGTATTCTTATGGTTTGTAGTTCCTCAAAAAAAGGAAAATTTGGAGTAAAAATATTTATAAATAAACCTAATCCAACTAATTTTAAACTTCTAACAATTATTTTTTTATAAGTAGCTTTGTTAGCGTTCTTATTTTTATAGGCTAGTGCTATTGATATTCCTACGATAAATAAAAAAAAGGGAAAGATTAAATCAGTTGGAGTTAATCCATGCCATTTAGCATGAAGTAATGGAGGGTAAACAAAGCTCCAAGTACCTGGGTTGTTAACTAGAATCATTGCAATTATAGTTAGCCCTCTAAGTGTATCAACTGATTGTAATCGTTTCACAGAGAATATATTGTTATAAAATAGTTGTGCTTATTTTTTTCCATACTCTTATAAGTAAATAGGCAAATACAATAGCGATTGTTGTAATAATAAGTGCTAAGGTATATTTACCATAAATCCAGTAACCAGTAGCGAACATACAGCTGTAAATAAATACAGTACCTAAAAGCATGGCTAATATTCCGTTAGGAACGCTCCATTTTTCATTTGAATTAATAAGGTTGATGTTTTCGTTTTGAGCTTTGTTTGTAATATGTTTCCAACCTTTTCCCCCAGGTTGTATTTTTTTATAAAAATTATATAAAACTTTATCTTTTTCAGGAGAGGTTAAAAAGGTTGTTATTACCCATACTAAAGTTGTTATAAGTACAATAAACGGGAATTTAAACCAGCTAGGAAACACCCCTGTTTCTGAATTAAAAAGAACCTCGCCAAATGAAGTGAAATTTAATAGTATTGAAATTATACCAGAAGAAAACATTGCAGCAATTTCACTCCAGGCATTAATACGCCACCAAAACCAACGTAAAATAAATATAAGCCCTGTACCAGCTCCAAACATTAAAATAACTTCGAATAACTGTAGGGCATTTGTTAATAATAATGCGAATAAAGCACTAAATAACATTAAAACAACTGTTGAAACTCGACCTACTAGAACTAGCTTTTTTTCCGAAGCATTTGGATTAATTTGTTGTTTGTAAAAATCATTTACTATATAAGACGCTCCCCAGTTTAAATGAGTTGAAATAGTACTCATATATGCTGCTACCAAAGAAGCTAAAACAATACCTAATAAACCACTAGGTAGTTTTGTTAGCATGGCAGAATATGCTAAATCATGCCCTAACTTATTGTCAGCTACATTAGGAAAAGCTTCTTTTATACTAGCTAAATCAGGGTATAAAACTAAAGAAGCTAAAGCAACTAAGATCCATGGCCATGGGCGTAAAGCGTAATGCATAATATTAAAAAAGAATGTAGCACCTATAGCATGATTTTCGTTTTTTGCGGCAAGCATTCGTTGAGCAATATAACCACCACCACCAGGTTCAGCACCTGGGTACCAGGCACTCCACCATTGAACAGCAAAAGGTATTACTAATAAGGTAATAACAGCTTCAGTATTACTAAAGTCAGGTAGTATTGATAGTTTGTTTATAACGTTTTCATGTGTAACTAAGTTTTTTAAACCTCCAATTTCTGGTAAGCTAACTAAATACCAAGCAGCACCAATTGCACCAATCATTGCAACAAAGAACAATAAGAAATCTGTATAAACGACACCTTTGAATCCTCCTATAGCACTGAAAATAACTGTAATTACTCCTGCGTATACAATGGTTTGCCAAGGTTCTAAGCCAAGCATTATTTGACCAATTTTTATAGCGGCAAGTGTTACTGCAGCCATAGCCATTATATTGAATATGACACCAAGATATACGGCACGTAGCTTTCTAAGAAATTTTGCAGGTTTTCCACCATAACGCAGTTCATAAAATTCAATGTCTGTATTTACATTTGATTTTCGCCAAAGTTTAGCGTAAACAAATACTGTTAGTAAACCTGTTATTAGAAAAGCCCACCAAACCCAATTTCCAGAGACTCCGTTTTTTCTAACTATATCTGTAACTAAGTTAGGTGTATCAGTTGAAAATGTTGTTGCTACCATTGATAATCCTAATAACCACCAAGGCATGTTTCTTCCAGATAAAAAAAACTCTTCTGAATTTTTACCAGATTTTTTAGATACATATATACCTATTGCCAATACAATAGTGAAAAATAATATGATTATAGTGTAATCAAGAGAGCTTAAGTTAATCATTAATTAGTTTTTAAAAGTTGAAATCTAATGAAATTGAAAGGTTTATGGTAAATTAATTCTACCAACAACTATGTTTTTTTGATAAACAAAATAAAAACAAAGACAAAAAGCCTTTATTTTCATTAATTAATTATTGTTTAAAATAATTTGTTTTGTATTGTTTATGTATTTTCTACCTATAGGTATTCTTTTATTGTTTATATCTACTGAATTTCCTTCAACAGAATTTACTTTGTCAATAGCAATTGTATATGATCTATGAATACGTAAAAAGTTATTGCTTGGTAGTTCTTCTGTTATACTTGTTAATGATTTATGTACGATGTAGTTTCCATCAGTAGTACAAACTTTTATGTAGTCTTTTAAACTTTCTATGTACAAGAGGTTGTCATATTTTACCTTAACTAGTTTTTTGTCTACCTTTAAAAAAATATAAGAATCTTCATTTGTATGAATATTTTTCACATTTTGATTTAAATGTAGTTGTTGAGTAAGTTTATTAATCGATTTTAAAAATCGTGGAAAAGGTATAGGTTTTACTAAGTAATCAAGAACATCTAGATCGTAACTTTCTGCAGCAAATTCTCGATAAGCAGTTGTAATGATTACATGTGGTTTTACAGGGATATTTTTTAAGAATTCTAACCCGTTCATTTTTGGCATATTAATATCTAAAAACAAAACATCTATAGGGTCTTTCTCAAGAGTGTTTATTGCTTCTAAAGGGTTATTAAATGTATCTACAATATTTATGTTTTGAAATTCTTGTAGGTGGTTTTTTATAACATTAATAGCTAAAGGTTCGTCATCTATAATAACACAATTAATTTTCACTTTATTGTTTTTTGGTTAGAGGAATCTCTAAATTAACAGAATATAAATTATTTTCTTGTGAAATATCAAGTTTATAATTTTTTTTGAATATTAAATCAAGCCTTCTTTTCGTATTTGTATTTCCAATCCCTCTTTTTTTCTTTTGATTTAAAGAAGGCTCGAAACTATTTTTAAGACTAAAAATTAAATTGTTTTCTTGAGTTATTTCGAAACTAATATAGATATAAAAATCATTATTATTTTTATTTCCATGTTTAAAACAGTTTTCTATGTATGATAAAAAAATTAAAGGAGGCACTTTTGCGTTGGCTATATTTCCTTTTATGTTTAAATCTACTGTTGAATTTTTATTGCAACGAAGTAATTCTAAATCTAAATAGTTTTGGATGTATTCAATTTCTTTTAAAAGCTTTACCTTGGGTTCTTTTACATCATAAATAACGTATTGCATTATATCAGATAGTTTTAATACGACTGTTGATGCTAAATCTGATTTTTCCAAAGTTAAAGCATACAGGTTGTTTAATGTGTTAAAGAAAAAATGTGGCTGTATTTGGGTTTTTAAAAAGTTTAATTCACTTTTTAAATGCTCTTTTTTTAAATTTTCTATTCTATTGCGTTGGTTTACCCAGTCTACTGTTAGTTTTATAGCTGTAGCTAAAGCTAAAACATATAGTTCTCCCAGTGTAACAGCTATAATATGATTAAAGGTAAAGGCCTCTTGGTATCCTTCAGATTCTGGCCATATGTTTTTAGTGACTAGGAAATAATTAAGAGCTGTTCTAGCAGTGTATAAAAAACTTAGTGATATAAATAATGATGTAATATATCTTTTATACTTTTTTTGTATTAGGTATTTTGGAATAAAAAAATACAAATTAGCATAAACAATAAATATATGTAGAGGGAATTCTATTAAGTTAGATTTTAATGAGTACCAATAATCATCAAAATAGCTTCCCCATCTAATAACGTTAAAAAGAAAATAGCCAGCCCAAAAAAGGATATGGTACTTTCTTTTTATGGTTCTATTTGAGTATTTATTTTTTCTAAAATTCAAAATTAAAGTAAATTGAGTGTGTAATTTATACCATTTTTTTGGGTGTACCAAACAAGACTTAACATCTAAAATAGACTGATTTATGATAATCTATAAAATAGAGTCATTCATTGCCTATTTGATGTTGTTTGTATATAATATTTTTTTAACATTTTCAGAAGTGCATAACTTTAAGCAAACAATTAATTAACTTATTCATGAAAAAAAATAAAATTTTACTACTATTTTGTTTTTCTTTTTTAGTAACACAACTGGCTTTAGGTCAAGAAAAAACAATAAAAGGGGTAGTGACTTCGAAGTCAGAGGGGGGACCTCTTCCGGGGGTAGGAGTAATTATTAAAGGAACTACTAAAGGGGTTGAAACCGACTTTGATGGGAAATATCAAATTAAAGCCTCAGTAGGAGATGTTTTGCTTTTTACTTATTTAGGTATGAAAGCACAATCAAAAGCTGTAACCAATCAGTCAGTAACTATTAATATAGCATTAGAAGATGATAATGTTTTAAATGAAGTAGTTGTAACTGCTTTAGGAATTAAAAAAGAAAAAAAGGCACTTACTTATTCAGCTCAGGAAGTAAATGGAGATGAATTAACAAAGGTAAAACAAACAAATCCTATTAACAGTTTATCAGGTAAATCAGCAGGGGTAACTATCACAAGAAGTTCGTCTGGTGTAGGAGGAACTGCAAAAGTTGTATTAAGAGGTAACTCTTCTACTACTAATAATGATCCTTTATATGTTATTGATGGAGTACCAATGTTAAATAGTGGAAATGGATCTAATGGTTCAGAACCAGGAACTGATATTTTTGGTAGTCAAACAGGGAACAGAGATGGAGGAGACGCTATGTCTTTAATTAATCCTGATGATGTTGAATCTATAACAGTATTAAAAGGAGCGTCAGCTTCTGCTTTATATGGAAGTCAAGGTGCAAACGGTGTAATTCTTGTAACAACAAAAAAAGGAAAAGAAGGTAGATTGTCTGTAAATGTTTCATCTAGTTTTACAGTTGACAATGTAATGTCTTTACCAAAATTGCAATCTGAATATCAATCAGCTTCAGTGGGAAGTCCAATAGCTGAAAATGGTAGAGTAACTGACCCTAAATCATGGGGTGCAAAAGCTCAAGGATTAAGTAACGATGCTAAAAGTTTTTTTAATACAGGTTATACAGCAATAAATTCTGTAGCTTTAACATCAGGAAATGCTAAAGTACAAACCTATTTTTCATATGCTAATACATTAGCTGAAGGTGTTGTTCCAGGAAATAGACTAGTTAGAAATAATGTAACATTACGAGAAACGGCTAAATTTTTAAAAGATAAAATAAATATTTCTGCAAGTGTTAATTTATCTGATCAAAGAATATGGAATAGACCTACAAATGGTTTGTACTCGAATGCGTTAACAGGTGTGTACTTACATCCAGTAGGAATTGATAGAGATATTTATAAAAATAAATTTGAATATTTTAATCAAACAACTAATATGATGGATCAGTATGCTTCTTCTTTTGATGAAAACATTCAGCAAAATCCATATTGGTTAATAAACAGAAACCCGAGTCAAGATATTGTACAAAGAGTATTAGCAAATGTATCTGCTAAATATCAAGTAACAGATAACTTCTCATTACAGTCGAGAGTAAGTTATGATAAGTCATTTTTTACATTTGATAAAAAGCAATATGCAGGAACAGATCCTGTAAATTCTGGAGATAATGGAAGGTATGTTTTAGAGAAAACTGAAAACACACAACAATACATTGATTTAATAGCTAATTATTCTAAAGACTTTTCAGAAGATTTAACTTTTACGGGTTTATTAGGAACTAGTTTAACAAAATATTCTATTGGAGATCAAATTTTATTAGATTCTGGTAGAGATGGTAAAGGATTAAACTTTCCAAATGTTTTTACTATTGCTAATTTTGAAACAACTAATAATATAAGACAATCAGTTGGAAATAGAGAAGTGCAATCTGTATTTGGATCAGCAAATTTTGGGTATAAAAAAATGTTATTCTTAGATGTAACAGGAAGAACAGATTGGTCATCTACCTTAGTAAATACAAATTCAACTTCATTTTTCTATCCATCTATTGGTTTAACGGGGGTTCTTTCAGAAATGTTTGAAATGCCTGAGTCAATTAATTTTGGAAAGCTTAGAGTTTCTTATGCTGAGGTGGGTAAAGATATACCTGTATATGCTACATTACCATTAAATAAAATAAATCAAACGAATACAGGTATTAGTACGGCGCCTTTTGCTCCAATTGAAGGAGAAACATTAGAGCCAGAAAGACAAAAGGCATTTGAAATTGGAACTGAGTGGAGATTTTTAAACAACCGCTTAGGTTTTGAGTTAACGTACTATAGTACAAAAACATTGAATCAAATATTTTTTATTCAAGCTGAGCCTAATCCAAATGGATACTCTCAAAACATTGTAAATGCTGGAGAGATTTCTAATAAAGGTATAGAGTTAGTTTTAAATGGAAAGCCAATAAGGAATGAAAACTTTACTTGGAATACAGTATTAAATTTTGCACAAAATAAAAACAAAGTCGTTTCAGTTCACCCTTCATTACAAGATGGAGAGGCTATTGTTACTGCTAGAGGTGTAAATGGTTATGAGTTTTCATTAATAGAAGGAGAAGATTTTGGTAGTATAAAAGCAAGATCATTAGTGAGAGATCAAAATGGTGTGCCAGTAATTAATACTTCTGGAGCTTTAAAATCAACGGAATTTAAAACAGTAGCACATGCTCAACCTGATTTTACTTTAGGATGGAGTAATAGTTTTGATTACAAGAATTTTACTTTTAGTTTTTTAATTGATGGTAAATTCGGAGGAGATGTAGTAAGTGTTACAGAGGCTGTAAACGATAAATATGGTGTTTCTCAAGCAACAGCAGATGCTAGAAATACTAATGGAGGAATGATTAATGTAGTAAATGAAGCAGGTGTTGCATCTCAAATAACGGCTCAAGATTACTATAATGCTATTGGAGGTAGAGATGGAATGTTAGGTGAATATGTATACGATGCAACTAATGTTAGTTTAAGAGAATTATCTATAGGGTATAAGTTACCTGTAAAAGGAGACTTCTTTAAAAGCGTAAGATTGTCTTTAATAGCAAATAATTTATTCTTTTTCTATAAAGAAGCTCCATTTGATCCAAACATATCTGCAAGTACAGGTTTAGGTTTACAAGGTGTTGATATATTCAATCAACCATCAACAAGAAGTATAGGGTTTAATGTTAATATAAACTTTTAAGAAATGAAACGAACTTTTAAATATATACAACTATTAATAATTTTAGTAATTGTTAATGCGTGTACAGAAGATTTTGCTAAGATAAATACCGATCCACATGGTATCTCACAAGAAAGCTTAACACAGCAAAATAACCATATTGGATCTAGGTTTTCACCAATGTTTTCTAATATAATTCGTGTAGAGCCTGCATGGAACTACCAGTTACAACAGAACTTAAATGCTGATGTTTTTTCAGGGTATATGACAGCTCCAACACCATTTGCAGGAAATATAAATAATCAAACATACGCTTTAGTTAATGGGTGGAATGGTTTTATATGGAACGATGCATATGATGCAAATAACGGAAATGGAGTAATGCCATATGCAAGAGAGATAAAAGAGCAAGTAGAATTATCAAATTCACAAGGAGGAGAGAAATTTGTTTTCTTAGCCAATGTTATAAAAGTAATGGCAATGCATAGAGTATCAGATGTTTTTGGACCTATTCGTTATTCAAAATTTAATGATTACGGTACTACAGGTGAATACGATTCTCAAGAAGATGCCTATAAAGCGTTTTTTAAAGATTTAGATGATGCTATTACAGGATTAAAAAAATATGAAGGTGACATGCAATTTGTTCCGTTTGACGAGTCAAACTTAGCAGGAGATGTTGCTTCATGGAGAGCATTTGCTAATTCTATACGATTACGATTAGCTATTAGAGTATCTAAAGTAAATCAGGCTATGGCTAAAACTGAAGGAGAAAAAGCATTAGCTAGTGATGCAGGATTTATAGCAAACACAATGACAGTAAACATGGGTGGTTTTTCACATCCATTAGCAACTATTAGTGGAACTTGGGGAGATATTTGTATGAGTGCAGAAATGGAAGTGATTTTAAAAGGATTCAATGATGGAAGAATTTCTAAATATTTTAATGCACCAGCAAATGCAGCATTAGGAAATTATAAAGGAATTCGTCAAGGAATTGATATTAATGCGAAATCTCAATATGGTAGCCATTCTTTATTAGGAGAAGTTGTGATGACAGCTACTCAAAAAGTATGGATGACAACTGCTGAAATTCATTTTTTGAAAGCTGAAGCAGCGTTAAGAGGCTGGGCTGGAGCAGGAAATGCTAAAGTAAATTATGAAGAAGGTGTAAAGGCTTCTTTTACACAGCATGGTGTTGCAGGGGCTAGTACTTATTTAGCAGATGCAACGAGTACTCCAAACGATTTTGTTGATGCAATTAATGCAACTAATAATGTAGCATATTCAACAGATGTAAAAATAGCTTACAATCAGGCAGGAACAAATGAAGAGCAATTAGAGCAAATAATTACTCAAAAATGGATTGCAATGTTTCCTGATGGTCAAGAAGCATGGAGTGAATTTAGAAGAACAGGATATCCTAAAGTTTTTCCTGTTGTAGTTAATAACAGTGGAGGAGAAATAGATACCAATATTCAAATACGCCGTATCAATTTTGTGGATAGTGAGAAGAACACCAATTCAGCAAATGTTCAAAAGGCAGTTAGCTTCTTAAAAGGTTTAGATAATGGAGGAACCAGACTTTGGTGGGATACCGGAAGCAGTAATTTTTAACCAGTAAACTTTGTTATAAATAATCGGGGATGTAAGTATGCATTCTCGATTGTTTTTAGTAGCAGTTTTATGGCTATTTGTCGAAAAAAATCGCAAAGAGAGAACTGGTATTCTACATTTACAAAGTAATTTATTTTAAGATTAAGGTAAGCATGGTTATGTCAAATAATAAAGAAATGAAATATCATCTAGCAGGACAGTTTGAAGAAACACGTTTTGAAAAGAGTCATAACGTAATATTTGAAAACTCATTAGAAGCATCAAAATTAGTTGCTTCAGAAATAGCTCAGCTTATAAAGCAAAAAGCTAGTGTAAACCAAAAGTGTGTTTTAGGTTTAGCTACGGGTTCATCACCGATTAAAGTGTATGAAGAGTTAGTAAGAATGCATAAAGAAGAAGGGTTAAGTTTTTCTAATGTAATTACTTTTAATTTAGATGAATATTGGCCAATGCAACCAGATGATATTCAAAGTTATCATCATTTTATGCATGAGCATTTATTTAATCATATTGATATAGTTCCAGAAAGTGTTCATATACCTGATGGAACAATTCAACCAGAAGAGGTGTATCAATATTGTGTAGATTATGAATTAAAAATAAAAGAAGCTGGAGGATTAGATTTTCAATTACTTGGAATTGGAAGAACTGGTCATATTGGTTTTAATGAACCAGGGTCTCATTATAATTCTAGTACAAGAAGTATAACTTTAGATCATATAACAAGAGAAGATGCTGCGTCAGATTTTTTAGGAATAGAGAATGTTCCTAAAAGAGCCATAACAATGGGGATTAACACCATAAAAAAAGCAAAAAGGGTTATATTACTTGCTTGGGGTGTTAATAAAGCTGAAGTAATTCAACAGACGATTGAAGGGAAAATAACTTCACAAGTTCCAGCAACATATCTTCAAGAGCATACTAATGCAACTTTTGTATTAGATAAAGAGGCTTCTTCTGAATTAACAAGAATAAAATCACCTTGGTTAGTTTCATCATGTGTTTGGACAGAAGAGCTAAAAAAGAAAGCAATTTTCTGGCTAAGTGATAAAGTAGGTAAACCAATTCTTAAGTTAACAGATAAAGATTATAACGAGTACGGAATGTCAAGTTTGTTGGTAGAAGAAGGGAGTTCTTATGAATTGAATATAAAAATATTTAATGCATTGCAAAGAACAATCACTGGATGGCCAGGAGGAAAGCCAGGTGCAGATGATTCAAGACGTCCAGAAAGAAGTACACCAGAGAAAAAGCGAGTAATTATATTTAGTCCTCACCCTGATGATGATGTAATATCAATGGGAGGAACTTTTGATAGGTTGGTAGAACAAGGACATGAAGTACATGTAGCGTATCAAACATCAGGGAATATTGCAGTTTCAGATGACGATGCATTAAAATTTGCTGAGGTATTTAAAATGTTTGATCCAAATTCTAATAATACCGAAAATATTATTTCTTCTATTTTAAATAAAGAGGCAAACGAGATAGATACACTTGAAGTTAGGAAGTTAAAAGGAGGGATTAGAAGAGCAGAATCATTGGCTGCAACTAGGTATTTAGGAGTACCAGATGATAATATTCATTTTTTGAATCTTCCGTTTTATGAAACAGGAAAGGTTAAGAAAAACAATTTATCAAAAGAAGATATTGATATCATGTGCGCTTTGATTGAAGAGATTAAGCCACATCAAATTTATGCAGCTGGAGATTTGGCAGATCCTCATGGAACTCATAAAGTATGTTTAAATTCACTTTTTGAAGCATTAGAGGTTCTTAAAAATCAAAAATACATGAATGACTGTTGGGTTTGGTTGTATAGAGGAGCTTGGTTTGAATGGCAACCTCATGAAATAGAAATGGCTATTCCAATGAGTCCTGATCAGGTAGTGAAAAAAAGACATGCAATATTCTATCACCAGTCTCAAAAAGATAAAGTAATGTTTCAAGGAAACGATGCGAGAGAGTTTTGGGTTAGGGCAGAAGATAGAAACAAGTTAACTGCTGAAAAGTATCGTAACTTGGGTATGGCAGATTATGCAGCTATTGAGGCGTTTAAACGCTATTTCTTTTAATATGAAATATAGTGTATTAATCTTTTTATTACTATTACTGGGGTGTGGCATTGAAGAAGAGTCTAAAATAGAAGGAACTTGGCAACTAGTTTCAGCAAAAACTATAACAAAAGATTCTACCTTTTCTACAGTATCGCCCAATCAGGAGATGATTAAAATTATTAATAAAACTCACTTTTCTTTTTTAAGACACGATTTAAATAAAGGTAAAGATTCTTCAGCTGTATATGTAGCAGGAGGAGGAAGATATGTCTATAAAAAAGGTGTCTATAAAGAATATCTTGATTATTTGAATTATAGAGAATGGGAAGGGAAAGTTTTTGAATTCAATGCTAAAATAAATAATGATACTCTTATAATAACAGGGGTAGAGAAGATTGAAGAGCTAGGAGTGGATAACAAAATTATAGAAGTTTATAAAAAACTTTAAAAATATTATATGATAAAAAGAATAATAAATAACCTATTAACAATTTTATTATTTAGTGTTATAATGGTTAATGGTCAAAATAAATTATCAGAAACGTATAATTTAATGCCTTGGCCAAAGGAAATAAAAGAGAATAATAATAAGGTATATATTAATGAAGACTTTACTGTTTCTATTAATAATAAAGATGGAAGAGTTCACGGGGCGGCTATAAAATTTATAAGAAGGCTGACTAATAGAACTGGTGTTTTTGTAAAAGAAGGCTTTCCTTTTTTGAATAAAAAAAATGCAACTATTAAAATTACCTTTAATAAAGTTGCTGATATTCAGTTAAATGTTGATGAATCATATGAGGTTTTAGTAACAGGGAAACAGGTTGAGATTTTAGCTAAAACTGATGTAGGAGCTATAAGAGGATTAGAAACAGTATTACAATTAATAAGATATAATGAAAACTCTTTTTATGTAGGAGGAGTTACCATTAAAGATTCTCCACGTTTTATATGGAGAGGGTTAATGATTGACGTTGCAAGGCATTATCAACCATTAAGTGTTTTAAAAAGAAATTTAGATGCTATGGCGTCTATGAAAATGAATGTTTTTCATTGGCATTTGTCAGATGATCAAGGGTTTAGGGTAGAGTCAAAAGTGTTTCCTAAATTACACGAGCTAGGTTCTGATGGTCAGTATTATACGCATGAAAATATTAAAGATATTGTTTCTTATGCTAATAAATTAGGTATAAGAGTGGTTCCTGAAATTGATGTTCCTGGACATGCTACAGCAATATTAACAGCATATCCTGAATTAGGAAGTAAAAAAGGATATGATTATAAAATTGAAAGATTTTCTGGAGTTTTTCATCCCACATTAAACCCCATTAATCCAGAAGTATATGTTTTTTTAGACAAATTGTTTGCTGAATTAACGCCATTGTTTCCTGATAATTACTTCCATATAGGAGGTGATGAAAATGAAGGTAAGCATTGGGATGAAAATCATGAGGTACAAAAATTTAAGAAGAAAGAAGGTTTAAATAGTAATCATGATTTACAAACATTTTTTAATATCAAATTACAAGAGATATTAAAAAAATACAACAAGAAATTAATGGGGTGGGATGAAATAATGACTAAAGACATGCCTAAAACTGCTATTATTCATTCGTGGAGAGGTGTAAATGAAGGCTTTAAAAATGGAACATTAACTGAGGCTGTAAAAAATGGATACCAAGCAGTGCTATCTAATGATTACTATATTGATAGAATGCAATCTGTTGAGCATCATTATTTATTTGATCCTGCAGGAAATGGAAAGCTTACGAAAGAAGAAGAAAAAAGAGTTTTAGGAGGTGAAGTAACTATGTGGAGTGAACTTGTTACTTCGTTAACTATAGATTCTAGAATATGGCCAAGAACGGCAGCAATTGCAGAAAGATTTTGGTCGGTTAAAGAAGTGAAAAATCTTGAAAACATGAGAAAAAGACTGCGTCCAATTAGTCTTCAGTTAGAAGAGTTAGGAATTAGTCATTTTAAAAACAGAGATGTCATTTTAAGAAACATAACTAAGAGTAATGATATAAGTTCTTTAAAAGTTTTAACAGGTGTTTATGAACCTGTAGAGATCTATACAAGAAATAAAGGAGGAACAGAGTATAAATCATTTTCACCATTTACGCTTTTTGCTGATGCTTGTTTTGCTGATGCAATTGATGGGTATAACTTTAAAAAAACAATGAATTCTTATTTAAAAACACCTAGCGTAATTAAAAAGAAAGAGTTGATAAATTATTTTAATAAATGGATTAAAGGGTATAACGACTTTTTGAAATTACAGTCAAACCCTAACACAGGTTTAATAAAAAATCATTATAAGAAACTTAAGGAGTTATCACTTGTTTGCGTTGAGGTTCTTAATGGTAAGAAGATTACAAAAAAGGTAAAAAAGGAGGTAAATGAATGTGTAAAAGTTCTAAAAGAACCACTAGTAGATACTGAATTAGTTGTTTTACCTGTAATAGAAAAGTTCTTGAATGAATAGATAGTAAGGATCTATGACGTAAAGTTATGCCAAATAAATATTTTCAATAGGTTTATAGGTAAGGTATCTATAAAATTAATATAACCCCAAATTAATAGCTTAATTATATGAATTATAACGTAACATTAAAAGAAATAGCATTAAAATCGGGAGTATCAGTGTCAACAGTTTCAAAGGCATTAAATGATAGCCATGAAATTAGTAGTATAACTAAAGAAAGGATTTCTAAAATAGCAAAGTCATTAAACTACAGACCTAATTTTTTTGCTAAGAATTTAAAAAGAAAAACGAACTTTATTATTGGAGTTATACTACCTGATTTAAAAAATGATTTTTTTTCTAACTTATTAGTAGGTATTACTGAAGAAACATGTGAAAAAAAACATAGAATTATGGTTTATCAAACGTGTAATAGCCCAGAAAAAGAAATTACGTACACAAAATTATTATCTGAAAATATTATTGATGGTTTAATTATATCACCTTCATTATTTCCTGAACGCCATGCTGAAGATAATAAATATCTGATCAAACTTTCTGAAAGACATTTACCAATAATAGTTATTAATAAAATGGTTGATAATGTTGTGTATACAAATACGCAATTAAAGCAGTCTAATAACGGACTTAAATTAGGTAAAGATTTAGTAAGTAATATGATTAGTAAAATCAAAAATTATAATTTACAGTTAGAAGTTTCTTAGATAAAATGATATTAATTGCAGATAGTGGGTCAACAAAATGCGATTGGATTTTGTTAGAAAGCCTAGATTATAATATAGTAAGAAGAATTAGAACAAAAGGGGTGAATCCTTCTGTTTTAAAGAAAAAAGATATAGAAAATATTCTTGAAAACTGTAGCGAATTATCGTTTTATAAAAAGTTAGTAACAACTATTTACTTTTTTGGAGCAGGGTGTAATAATAAAAAAGGGAGTGATAAAATAAAGAATATTTTTGAGAAAAAATTTACCAACCTATCAAAAATTGCCATAAAAGAAGATTTAATGTTAGCTGTTTTTGCTGCTTCAAGTAAACCTTCGGTGGTTTGCATATTGGGTACTGGGTCTAATTGCTGTTTTTTTAATGGAAAAGTAATTGAGCAAAAAGTAAAAGCAATGGGCTACATCTTAATGGATGAAGGAAGTGGTAATCATTTAGGAAAAGAACTCTTAAAAAGTTATTATTATAGAAGTTTACCAGAAGACCTTAAGTTTTCTTTGGAAAAAGAGTTTAAGCTAGATGATGATATGGTTTTATCAAAACTCTATGGGTCAAAAATGCCTAATAAATATTTAGCGCAATTTGCACGTTTTTTATTTGAGAATATTGAGCATCCTTACGCAAAAGAAATGATAAGTTCTTGTATAGGGAACTTTATAGATAGACAATTAGTTAATTATAAGAATGAATTAAATGAAGTCCCCCTTTATTTTATTGGCTCTGTAGGATATCATGCAAGAGATATTATTAATGAAGAACTTAGAAAAAGAAAAATGAAGCCTCCCGAAAACTTCATAAGGAGACCTTTGAAAGCTTTTATTGAATCTATTAAAGAAGATAGACTCTTCTTAAAAGAGGTAGTGTAAAGTAAATATGAAGGATACTCAACCAATGAAATAATTTTATTGATGTTGTTGTGTAGTCTATAGTTTTGCCAATAGTTTTGTATAACATAAGTGAGGAGGTAGGCAATTCGAGAATTGTTAGCCGAGCTTCAAGCACTAAATTTAATAAATAAATTACAGATAGAAAGTCCGTAAGGATTTTCGTAAGTAGGCTTGCGTTAGCAATTTATTTTATATGGCTTAAGTTTACAAAGTAGTAAATTTAAGTATTAAAAAAGAAAACTTTATAGGTGTATGGTGATTTTGCTACGTCCATACTTAATTAAAAAACGTTCATGTATTTTTTATATAATAATAGTTGATTTATTGTAAATTTAAAGAGTTGTGTGTGGTTATGCATCGTTTTTATTTACCAACTAATTAATTTAAAAATCACTCTTTATTAAAAAGAGAAATGAATAAAAAAATGATAAAATCAAACTCTAATAAAGAGCCATTTAAAATTGTAGACAGTTCTCAACCCGCAAATGATTTAATAGATAAAGTATATTCTTATTATAATGAAATGCCAATTGCATGGGGAAGGTATTTTACTACTGGTTACCCTGTGGAGTATTCGCATAATTTAGAAAATAATACTTTACATGAAAATAATATAAAACTACTACCTATTGCAAGGCATACAAACCATGTAGGAGGTTCTTATTCACAGGGGGTAACAGATGCTAAGCAAGGAGTAAATGATCTTTTTTCTACCTTTACTGTCAATTATTGGAAGTCACAAGGGAGTGAGTTTTTCTTTTTTTTAGATGTTGAAGGAAATGTAAGTGGAAGTAATGGCTCCATATCTGAAGAGTACTATAGAGGTTGGTCAGAGACTTTAATTTCCTATAGTAAGGAAAAAAGTGAAAATTCTGTAACTATTCTTCCATGTGTTTATGCAAATTATCATGATAATACTACATTTTCAATATTAATTAAAGGTGAAATAACATGCTATGGTTTATGGATTGCTAGGTATCACAGTTCTCCTGAAAAATGGCCTTCATGGAATGAGAATTTTGCAGTGCCTAAATTAATACAAAACTCATCAATACCAGTTTTTTTGAGGCAATATGCAAGTGGAGAGCAAGTGAATGAAGAATTTGACCTTGATCAAACGAACCCCAATATTATTGGATTTAAAGAAAGGTTTTTAAACAAACTTATTCTTCCTCCTTCAAGTAATATATCTTAAATTATTGATTTTTAGGATTTAAGAGAGGAGTTAAAAGTCGGGATGAGAGGATTCGAACCTCCGATCTCTGGTCCCCCAGACCAGCACTTTAACCGGACTAAGCTACATCCCGAGTTTAATTTGGTTAGTATACAAAACTAAAAAAAATTCTAGGAAAAGACCTAGAATTTTTATCAAGAATAAATATCATATTTAAGGGTTTAGATAATTAATTATAGCACCCTTAATTTTATAACGTGCTTTTTTAGGAAAAAGTATTAGGCCGTTAATGGTTTTCCTTTTAAACGTTTGTCTATACGTTGTTTAACAACGGTTAAACGTTTCATTAAGTCCATTAAGTTACTATCTTTAGTTTCTTTATAAACTTCATTAATTTCTAAAATTAACGCTTTAGCTTCTCTTGAAGCTAATATTCTATCACTAGTAGTAACAAATTTGAATTTTCTGGTTTCAAACTCTTCTCCTTTACTAATTAACTCTGAATTCATATTAAGTGCTTCTTTCGTTTTAAATTAAAATAATCTTTACAATTTAGGTTTGGTGTTGATTTAAAATTGAAAAAGATATAACTCTTATAGTCTATTTAAGACATCTCATTAATTTTTTTATAACAATATTGTAATAAAAAACTGGGGGTCAAATATAGCGTTATTTACGGTTTTATATGTTAAAAAACAATCAAAATATATTATTTTTTTATAAGTTTTTCTTATTTAGGAAGATAAACTCGTTTTTTTACCACTTATAATGCTATAAATTAGTAGGTATTTAACCAAATATAATAAAACTTGTTAATTTTTCAAAAAAGAATTAAATGTTTTTTTTATAAGATTAATAAGATTTGATGTTTAATATTGTTTTTTTATGTGAAAAATGTAATGAAGTTAGGCTATATAAGTAAATAGCACAAAGAAAAAAATAGTATGTAGAATTTATTTTTAAGTATAAACAAGTTTTTTTTTAAAAAAAGAAATCTTAGTTTGTGTTATGTGTTTGGTATTTAAATGTTTATAATGTATATTTCTTGTTGAAAAGCAAAGAGATTGTTCTTGGTAATTTTTAAATAATTACTCTATTTAAAATAGATGTTTATATATTGATAAAGTGGAATTTGTTAATTTTAAAAAAAGTTATTGTAACATAATTTAACTCTAGTATCTTCACCAATAATTGAACTTATTAAACATAAATTGATGAAACATTTTTTTGTATTTATTACTATGATAACAATGGTATCATGTAATTCTCAAGGAAAAAGAAAACAACTTGGTAAAACTGATTTTCAAAAGTCATTAAATTCTAAATTTAAAGATGCTACAACTTCTCCGTTAACAAAAAAAGGATTGAAAAGTTTTACAGGGTTAGATTTTTACCCAGTAAATGAAACTTATAAGGTAAAAGCAAAGATAGAAAAGACTCCAGATTCGCCTACTTTTAATTTTCCAACAACAACAGATAGGGTGGCTGTATATGAAAAGTATGGAGTAATTACTTTTACAATAGAAAATAAAGAATTAAAATTAGCTATTTATAAAAATAAATTTTCAACAGAAAAATATAAAAACCATTTATTCTTACCTTTCTTAGATAAAACAAATGGAACAACTTCGTATGGAGGAGGAAGGTTTATTGATGTATTAACTACCGATGAGCAAAAAGACGGTACTATTGAAATAGATTTTAATAAAGCTTATAATCCATACTGCGCTTATAGTGATAGATATTCTTGCCCAATAACTCCAAGAGATAATTATTTAGATATTGAAATAAAAGCGGGAGTAAAAGCTTACAAAAAGTAAAGAAGTTTAAAACTTCTTTACTTTTAGTTTTGAATTTTTAATATAATTATTTAGAAGGAGGAGTTAAACCTTCTTTTATGTCTTGCTGTATAGCTTTTTCTATCTTTTCTAAAGAAGTTTGTCTTACTTTTAGTTTCGTAGCGGCATGTGCTTTAGGATTTAATTGTGTGAACATTTCAGCAATTTTAATTGCAGTTGGTAATATATGTTCTTGTGGAACAATTTTGTCTAAAAAACCAGCGGAAATAGCATCTTTAGGAGTGTAGATTTCTGAGTTATTTACACTACGATTAAGAGATACTGGAGTTAAGCGAGCTTTTGCAATTTCGATTCCTGCATTATGCATAGTCATTCCAATCATTACTTCATTTAACCCTATTTTAAAATCACCATCGGTACCTAAACGATAATCAGCGGATAATAATAAAAAAGCTCCTTTTGCTATAGCATGACCGTTACAAGCTATTATAATTGGCATAGGGAAAGAAAGCATTCTAAGTGATAATTTTGATCCTTTAGTAACAAGGTTTAATGCTGATTCTGGAGATGCTGTCATGGATTTTAAATCGTACCCTCCTGAGAAAACTCCAGATTTTCCTGTTAATATAACAACTTTTTTATTGCTTTCAGCTTTGTCTAAACATAGGTTTAAATTATCAATAACTTCATGAGAAATAGCATTTACTTTACCATTATTTAAGGTAATAATTGCATAGTTCTCTTCTTCTTTATACTCTGTTAAATTGGTCATTATTATAAAAATTTAGTTAAAAAGATTCCGCCAAAAACGGCCAAGAATCCAACAATAAAACTAGTTATTGTGTATATGACAAAAGTTGTAAAATCTCCAGCTTTTAAAAATACATGATTTTCGTATGCAAAGGTTGAAAATGTAGTAAACCCACCACAAAAACCTGTAGCTAGTAAAAGCGTATAGTTTTGAGTTAAGGTTTCGTTTTTTGCAGCAAACCCTAAAATGATACCAATTAATAAACTACCTAAAATATTAGCAACAAAAGTACCATAAGGAATACCAGTTTGAGAATTGTTTAAAAGCTTACCTACTAAGTATCTTAATACGCTTCCAGTTCCTCCACCTATAAAAATTAATAGCAGTTGTTTCATTATATGCGAATATAATAAAACCTCACAAAATTTGTGAGGTTTTAAGTATCTATAAAAAGTTGTTTTATTTTAATGTTATAATTCTACATCATCAGCATCTGTCCAATTCCATTTACCATCAATAATACCTTTTTTAACAGTTACTATTCCTGGGTTAGCTCTAATTACAGTTTTTATAGCTTTCTCGTCACAGCTACCAAAAGTGTATGGTAAATTGTACTCTTTTTTGAAAGCATTTAAAGCTTCATAGTTTTCTTCATAAATAACGTCTGCCATCATCATATCTGATGTTAGAATATAAATTTCATAACCGCTGCTCTTAGCTTTGGCAGCAACTTTTGAAATTTCAAGCATACCTTCTTTGTTAACTTTTTCTGTAGTGGTCATAAGAATTAGCATTGCTTTGTCTTTAGATAGCATTTCTTCTAATTTATCACCATCTACTGTACTAATTTCAAAATCATGAATAGGAGGAGCATCATCACTTCCTTCTTGGTATTGCATACCTTGTTCAATATTTGTTCCTATAGCATAAGCTCTAAAATCAACAATTGGTAAATGGTTTAAAACATAATAAGCAATAATTAAAGAAATGAAAACAGAAATATAAGTAGATAATGAAGCTATTTTATTTGATATTAAGGGTTTAATGAATTTTATACCTAAAATTAAAATTACAATAAACACCATAAAAATAACATTCTTGTAAAAGGTTTCTTTAGGAGTTAGCTTTATAGCGTCACCAAAACAACCACAGTCAGTTACTTTGTTGTATGTATATGAATACCAAGTTAAAAATAAGAAGATTAAATTTAAACCAAATAAGCTCCAAACAGTAAACTTAGGTTTAAAACCAACTAACAGCATAACACCTAAAACTAATTCAGAAACTATTAAAAGAATGGCAAAAGGCAGTGCAACTGGAATTAAAAATTCTAAATTTAAAACTCCTTCACTAAAATATTCTTCAAATTTATATTGAGACCCTATTGGGTCAACTAATTTTACAAATCCAGAATAAATAAATAAAAGACCTACTAGTATTCTTGAAATATGAGTTAGTAATTTTAATATCATAATTAAGGGTGTTTTTTAATATTGTTAACTGTCTAATTCTGAGTGATGAATTAAAGCAAAAATAGCATAATTTATCATATCTTGATAATTTGCGTCAATTCCTTCAGAAACTAATGTTTTTCCTTTATTGTCTTCAATCTGCTTTACTCGAAGTAATTTTTGCAAAATTAAATCTGTTAATGATGAAATACGCATGTCTCTCCAAGCTTCACCATAATCATGATTTTTGTTTTCCATTAACTCTTTAGTAATGCTTAAATGTTTATCGTATAATTCACCAGCTTTTTCAGTTGATAGATCTGGTTGATCTACAATACCCAGTTCTAACTGTATCAAAGCCATGATAGAGTAATTGATAATTCCTATAAATTCAGATTTCTCTCCTTCATCAACTTTACGAACAGTATTTTCCTGTAATTGACGTATACGTTGAGCTTTAATAAAAATTTGATCTGTAAGAGAAGGTAACCTTAAAATTCTCCAAGCACTGCCATAGTCAGACATTTTTTTAACAAATAAACTTCTACATTCATCAATAACTAAGTCGTACTGTTTTGAGGTATTTTGCATTTTTTGTTTTCTGAAATAATAAGGTAAAAATAATAAAACCATTAGGTTTTCCTTTATTTTTACCTAATAATTTATTTTTAGAGTATGAAATTAAATAACATTGTTGTTTTTTGTGGTTCTAGTCTGGGCTTCAATGAAGTCTATAAAAATATTGCAGTTAATTTAGGTAGTTATTTTGCAAAAAATAATATTACCCTAGTTTATGGTGGTGGTAAAATAGGAATGATGGGTGCTATAGCCAGTGAAATTATTGAAAAAAGAGGTAAGGTTGTTGGGGTAATTCCTGATTTATTAAAGAAGGAAGAAGTAGTACATTCTAATATTTCAAAAATTATTATTACTAAAACAATGAGTGAACGTAAAGTAATAATGAGCAAAATGATTGATGGTTATATAACATTGCCAGGAGGATTTGGTACTTTAGATGAACTTTTTGAAGCTTTAACGTTACAGCAGTTACATATTGAACAAAAACCTGTTGGAGTATTAAATGTGAATGGTTTTTTTGATGCTACAATTAAACAGTTAGATTTTATGGTTAAAGAAGGGTTTTTGAAACCTGAAAATAGAGCTTTATTGTTAATTGATGAGACTATAGACGGATTAATGGAGAAGATGAAAAATTATACAGCTCCTGAAAAAACACATGTAATTAATAAAGTTGTAAGCTAAATGACGATTAATTGTAAAGGAAATTTAATAGATCTATCATCTCCAAAAGTTATGGGGATTTTAAATATTACTCCAGATTCGTTTTTTGATGGTGGAAAATATAATTCAGAGAAAGATATAATACACCAAGTAGAAAAAATGTTGAACGAAGGTGCTACTTTTATTGATGTCGGCGCTTATTCGTCTAGGCCTGGTGCAAAGCATATTTCTGAACAAGAAGAATTACAACGAATTGTACCAGTAATAGAGTTGTTAACGAAAGAATTCCCTGAAATTCTTATTTCAATTGATACTTTTAGGAGTAAAGTAGCTGAAGAAACAATTTTAAAAGGAGGTGCAATTGTCAATGATATCTCAGGAGGTGCAATGGATGCTAATATGTTTACAACAATTACAAAATTACAAGTACCTTACATAATAATGCACATGCAGGGTACTCCACAAAACATGCAAGCCAATCCGCAGTATGATAATATAGTAAAAGAAGTGATTTCCTTTTTTGCGGCGCAGTTATTTAAACTTAAAGAAAAAAAAGTGAATGATGTTATTATTGATGTTGGTTTTGGTTTTGGAAAAACAATAGCTCATAATTTTGAATTATTAAAAAATTTAGAGTTATTTAAAAACTTAGATGCACCTATATTAACAGGTGTCTCTAGAAAATCTATGCTATATAAAACCTTAGGTTGTTCAGCCAAAGAGGCATTAAACGCTACTACAGTGGCGAATACAATTGCTTTAATGAATGGTACACATATATTGCGTGTACATGATGTGAAAGAAGCTGTAGAAGCTGTTACTATTTTTAATCAATTGTAGAAAATTAAATGTAATGAAAAGAAGAAAATTTTTAAAAAAATCTATTTTTGGTACTATAGGCTTAGGTTTGTTAACTGGTTTGTATACATGGCAAATAGAACCTTTTTGGTTAGAGTTTGTTAAGAAAAAAATGCCAATTAAAAATTTACCTTCCGCATTAGAAGGCAAAACATTAATGCAAATAAGCGATGTGCATATTGGTAACAGATTTGACTATCAGTACATCATAGATAGTTTTAAAAAAGCGCAAAAGTATAATCCTGATTTTGTAG
The DNA here is from genome assembly GCF_003318185.1 of Tenacibaculum sp. E3R01. Taxonomy (NCBI): domain Bacteria; kingdom Pseudomonadati; phylum Bacteroidota; class Flavobacteriia; order Flavobacteriales; family Flavobacteriaceae; genus Tenacibaculum; species Tenacibaculum sp. E3R01. The sequence continues at coordinate 101,688 of NZ_QOCC01000030.1, forward strand.
TATATACTGGAGATTATGTTAGTTATGAGAATGAAGAACAATTTACTCAGTTAGAAACAGTTTTAAAACATGTAGTAAAAGGAAATTTAGGAACAGTAGGGGTTTTAGGAAATCATGATTATGGACATAATTGGCTAGAACAAAATGTAGCAGATAAAATAACAAGTTTACTTGAACAATCTGGAGTTACCATTTTAAGTAATACTCATAAAGAAGTAGCTGGTTTAAATTTTATAGGATTTGATGATTATTGGGGGCTTAATTTTAATCCTGAAAAGGCGATGGCTACTTTTGATATAAACAAAGCGAATGTAGCATTATGCCATAACCCAGATGTATGCGATATAGATATATGGAGGGGGTTCAATAGCTGGATACTTTCTGGACATACTCATGGTGGGCAATGTAAAGCACCTTTTTTACCACCACCTATGCTTCCTGTTAAAAATAAAAAGTATTCTTCAGGTGAAATTGATTTAGAAGATGGTAGAACTTTGTACATAAATAGAGCAGTGGGACATTTATGGCAAGTGCGATTTAATGTAAGGCCAGAAATAACTGTTTTTGAACTAACAAATGCTTAAAAAGTGTTGTTTTAAAAATTAGTACATTTACAAAAACTCTACTAAAAACATAGATTTGGATTTTATTGATTTTTCTTTTTTAGATGTATTAGATATTATTTTAGTAGCTGCTCTTTTATATTATATATACAAGTTATTAAAAGGTACAGTAGCTATAAATATCGTAATAGGTATTGCATTTATTTTTATAATATGGAAGATGACTCAAGCACTAAATATGGAAATGTTGAGTGGTATTTTAGGGTATTTATTATCTGGTGGAGTTATTGCTTTAATTATTGTATTTCAGCAAGAAATAAGAAAGTTTTTATTAATGATAGGAACTACTAATTTTTCAACTAAAAGAGGTTTTTTAACTCAGTTAAAATTTTTACAATCTGAAATTAGTTTTGAGGTTGATACAGAAGTAATTTTAAATGCCTGTGTTAATTTATCAAAAACGAAAACAGGAGCATTAATTGTAATTGAACGAACTAATAATTTAGATTTTTTAGTAAGTACAGGTGACAAAATGAACGCATTAGTAAACGAAGCAATTCTTGAAAGTATTTTTTATAAAAACAGCCCTTTACATGATGGAGCTACAATAATTAGAGATAATTATGTGGTAGCAACTCGTGTGATTTTACCAATTTCTGATAATTCACAAATACCTTCTCGTTTTGGTTTACGTCATAGGGCAGCAATAGGAGTTTCAGAGAAAACGGATGCTATTTGTATGTTAGTCTCTGAAGAAACAGGGGAAATTTCATATATAAAAGATGGAGGTTTTGAGCTATACAACAGCTTAGAAGAATTATCAAAAAAACTCCAAAAAGACGTAATGGAATAAAAAAAGATTCTTCAATATGAAGAACCTTTTTTATAACTAAATATAGTTAAATATGCTTATTTAGCTGGTGCCATTTTTGATTGAATAGCACTCATTACGCTGTTAAATTTCTTAACACCATCAGCATCTAAAGTTTTTACTAACTCAGCACCTTTAGTAGCTAATTCAACACCTTTAGTAGCTAATTTAGAACTTTTAAGAACATCACCTTTAGCAGCAATATAATCTTTAGCATAAGTAGCATAATCTTTTAAGTGTTGTTCTACTTTTTCGTTATCAAAACTAGGAATAGAAATACCTTCTAAAGCAGATTGTACAGCTTCAGCAGCTTTATCAACAGTTTCTTCAGCTTTTTCAACTACTTTAGTAGCAGCTTCTTTTGTAGCTTCAGTAACTTTTTCAGTAGCCTCTACAGTTGCTTCTTTTGCTTCCTCTTTTGCCTTTTTACATGAAGTTGCTAATAATGAAGCAACAACAAACGCAGATAAAATTACTTTTTTCATCGTTTTATGATTTTTAGTTTTTAAGATTGAGTAACAAATGTAACATTTTGAAGTTTGTAATCAAACTTATTCAGTGCTTTCATCACTAAATTGTTTGTCATATAAGTTTCTGTAAAAACCATCTTTTTTCTGTAATAAATTTTTGTGGCTACCTTGCTCTACAATTAAGCCTTTATCCATTACAATTATCGTATCTGCTTTTTGGATAGTTGCTAATCGATGTGCAATAACAATAGAGGTTCTATTTTTTGTAATTAAATCAGTTGCATCTTGTATCATTTGTTCTGAATGAGAATCTACCGATGAGGTAGCTTCATCCAAAATTAAAATACTAGGTTTACTAACATAAGCTCTTAAAAATGCAATTAATTGGCGTTGACCAGATGATAGCATAGCACCTCTTTCTTTTACATTATAACTATAGCCATTAGGTAAGCTCATAATAAAATCATGAATACCAATTTGTTTAGCAGCAGTTATTACTTCTTCAGCTGAAATGGTAGTATCATTTAAAGTAATATTGTTATGAATAGTATCAGAAAACAAAAAAACATCTTGTAAAACTACAGCTACTTTTTTTCTTAGCGAGCTAATATTATACTGTTCTACAGGAATGGTGTCTACGGCAATTTCACCACTATCTATTTCGTAAAACCTACTAATTAAATTAATAATGGTAGACTTTCCAGCGCCTGTAGCACCTACAATAGCTACTGTTTCCCCTTTTTTAACATCAAAACTAATTCCTTTAAGTACTTCTTCACCTTTAATATAGCTAAAATGCACATCATTAAAAGTTATATTTCCTTTTAAATTAGTAGCTTCAATAGTTCCTTTTTTATCAATAGAACTTTCAGTGTCTATTACTGCAAAAACTCTTTCACCAGATACAATTCCCATTTGTAATTGGTTAAATTTATCGGCAATTTGACGCAAAGGGCGAAATAACATTTGTGCCATTTTTATAAATCCAATAATAGCACCAACAGTTACTGTGCTATTTTCTACCACTTGAAAACCTCCATACCAAACAATTAAACCTATAGCTATAGATGATAAAATTTCAGCAATAGGAAAAAATATTGAATAGTACCATACTGTTTTTATATGTGCTTTTTTATGTTTGTCATTAATTCCAACAAAATTTTTATATTCTATTTTTTCACGATTAAAAAGTTGAACAATTTTCATACCTGTTACCCTTTCTTGTACAAAACCATTTAGGTTAGCAACCTGGTTTCTAACATCTTGAAAAGTTGCTTTTATTGCAATTTGAAAAAGCTTAGTGGCGTAAATTAAAATTGGTAAAACAGCAAGAGCTATAAGTGCTAATTTCCAATTAATAACAAGCATAACTACAATAACAACAAGCATTTTTAAAATATCACTTACAATCATAAAAACACCTTGTGTAAAAAAATTGGCTATAGTTTCAATATCAGAAACTACTCTGGTTACTAGTCTACCAACCGAAGTTGTATCAAAGTAACCCATTTTAAAGTCCATTATTTTTTTAAAAACAGTTGCTCTTATGTCTCTAATAATGTGTTGTCCAACCCAGTTAGCATAGTATATAAACAAGAATTGCAAGGCAACTTGTATTAATAAAATAACTAACATTATTACTGTGTAGTTCAGTAACTGATTAAGGTTTTTTGTTGTTGTAAAATCATTTACAGCATGCATTAAAACATACGGGCTTGCCGCTGATGCAATAGCTAATAATATTGTTGAAATTACAGCTGTACCAAATTTTAATCGGTACTGTTTTGCAAAACTCATTAGTCTTACAAAAATTTTTAGATCAAATGCTTTTCCTGATTCTGTGCTCACTATATATAGTTATATGCTACGTTTGTTAAAAATAATCCTTTTGCTGGAACTGAAAGTCCTGCATTACTTCTGTTTTTACTCTCAATAATTTTTTTAAAATCATTAACTGATATTTTACCCATTCCAACATCTAATAAAGTACCTACAATTGCACGTACCATATTCCTTAAAAATCGATTGGCAGTGATATGAAAGGTTAATTCATTTTCATTAAGTACCCACTTAGCATTACTTATTTCACAAATAAAAGTATGAACATCTGTTTTTACTTTTGAAAAGCATTCAAAGTCTTCATATTCAAGTAATATCGTAGCTGCCTCATTCATAAGTTCAATATTAATATTCTTGTATTTATGATGCAGTTGCCAAGTAGTATCTAATAAAAAAGGATTCCTTCCAAGCCAAATTTTGTATTCATAACTTCTGCTAACAGCATCAAATCTTGCATGAGCATCTTCTTCAACAGGTATGGTATTGTAAATAACAATATCATTAGGTAAAACAACATTTAATTTATAGGTAAAATTAGCATCAATAATTTTTGATGTATCAAAATGAGCATACATTTGTGATGCATGAACTCCAGCATCTGTTCTACCTGCACCTACAACAGCAATATTACTTTGTAAAATTTTATTTATTGCGTTATTAATTTCTTCTTGTACGCTTATAGCATCTGGTTGAATTTGCCAGCCATGGTAGTTTTTTCCATTGTATGAAAGCTCAATAAAATACCTCAAAAAAATAATGTTTTAAATAGCTAAATTATGGAATTTTAACCGCATGATTTAGAAAAAGGAAAAGTTAATTTAAACAAGAATATTGATAAATTATATAAAACATAAAAATATGTGCAAAAAATTATGTTTTTATAATGGTTAAATAGTTTTTTTTTAGTATCTTTAGGGTATAAGACAATAAGTCCCCCCGTAAGTCTGACCCCTTAAGATATTGAACCCGCAATATATTTATATATTGCGGGTTTGCTTTTTTAATAATAAATTGCGCCATTATGAAAAAAGTCTTATTGTTATCAGATACTCATAGTTTTATTGATGAGCAAATACTAAAATTTGTAAAACAGGCCGATGAAGTTTGGCATGCTGGAGACATCGGTAATTTAGAGGTAACAGATACCTTAAAAAAGCACAAACCTTTAAGAGCTGTTTATGGAAACATTGATGATAAAGATGCCAGAGCTGAATTTCCGTTAGATGCTAAATTTATGGTTGAAGGAGTTTCTGTTTGGATAACACATATAGGTGGCTACCCGAATAAATATAATCAAAGAGTTAGAGAGGCTTTAAAAAATGACCCTCCTAAATTATTTATATGTGGCCATTCTCATATTTTAAAAGTTCAGTTTGATAAAAAACTAAACTTACTACATTTAAATCCTGGGGCAGCTGGTAAGCACGGATTTCATCAAGTACGAACTATGTTACGATTTGAATTAGAAAAAGGTGATATAAAAAATTTAGAAATTGTTGAGTTGGCTAAGCGGTAACCAAACTTCTGTTTTTTATAGGAACAGTAATAGTAGCTTTTGTTCCTTTTTCTTTGGCAGATTCTATTAAAAAATTTCCATTCATCATTTGAATTCTAGCTTCTATTTGATTTAAGCCTAATCCTGTTTTTATTTTATTGTCTTTATAATTAAAACCAATACCATCGTCTTCAATTAAAACAGAAAGAAATCCATTTTTATCTTCTAAAACAATATGAGCATTACTAGCTTTACTATGTTTTAAAATATTATTAATCAATTCGTGAATAACATTGTATAGTTTTATTTCAAATTCTTGATTATACCTACTAATGTTACTAATATTTGTATGAAAATGAAGCTCAGAATTTGAATATTTGCTACCAATATCTTTTATGGCATATCCTAAACCAAATTTTAAAAGAATAGACGAAACTAAATTATGAGAAAGATCTCTAACTTTTTGTGACGCTTCTAGAATAATTTGTTGCGTTTTTTCTAATTCAACAGGAGTATTACCGTTAAATTGTTTTTTTGTAGCACGTAAATGCATGTTGGCAGAAGATAGTAAAGCACTTACACTGTCGTGAAGAGTTTCTGCAATTTGTTTTCGCTCAGTTTCTTTACCGTCTATGGTAGCATTTAAAATTTTAATTTGAGATTCTGACTTAATACGGTCAATATTTTGCTCTTCTATTAATTTATTTTGAGATATTTTTAATTGTAAGTTATTTTGACGTAGTCTATAATTATAAATAACAACACCAGAGATAATTAAACCAAGAATACTTAAAATACTTACTAATAAAGTTGACTTATTTTTCTGAACTTTTAATAATTCGGTTTGACTTTTGACCAAATCAACTTTTTGTTGCTCCAATGTTTGTTGATGACCAGTTGTTATTTGAGCTATTATTTTTCTTACTTGTTTTTCTCTTTCTTTATCTTCAATTTCATAAGATTTTTCTTGGTAGTCATATGCTTTATAATCTTTTAAATTTCGAAGAGCCCAAGCTAAGTTGTAAAATAATTCAGCCTTTAAGCCAATTAGTTTTTCACTACTGTCATCTTCAATTAAGTCAATTCCTTTAAAATATAATTCTTTAGATTTAGAGTATTGATGCTGTACCAAATAGATATTTCCTAAGTTATTATATGCTCCTCCTAGATTTTTTTTATCATTATTTTTTTTATGAATTATAATTGATTTATTAGCATAATCCATTGCTAAATTATAAAGAGAATCAACTTGATAGATGCCAGAAATATTATAGTATGATATAGCCTTTAGTCTAGTAATTTTTTTATTTAAATCTTTTATGTTTTCTAATTTATTATAGAAATAAAAGGCGCTATCTTTATAGTGATTTGCTTGTTTTTTTGAATCGGAACTTGAATCGTTAGGTATGTTAAAACTTAATTTTTGATAAACACTTCCCAGGGAAAGGTATGCTTTAGAGTAAAAAAGATTTAAATTAGTTTTTTCAAATTTTCGAGAATAAACATCTGCTGATTTTATGGATTTTAAATGATATTTAATAGATTTATTAAAGTTATTAGTTTTATCATAGATATTGCCTAATAAACTTTCTGATTTGTATATTAATAATTTGTGATCTTGGTTTTTGCTTTGTTCATAGATATTTAATATGTCTTTTAAGGCATCACCGTAGTTAGTTTTGGAGTATTTTTCTAAAGCATTTTTATAAGCAATATTTAATATTGCTTTTTTTTGATCTATTTCAATAGAAAAAACAGCTTCATCATTGAGGGAAGCTGTTTTACTTTGTTTTTTATAAAAGAAATAGGATAAATATAATATTAACATAAAAGTTAATATAGTATAAACTTTTGTTTTCTTTTTTAATGTCATATTTATCTAAAATGATATTTTTTAACTTTCAAAATCTAATGATGCTAGTTCATTACCAATATGAACTTTAGGTTTTCTAGTTGACGATTCTGAAGTTCTTGCCATTTTATTTTTGTTAAATTTATGGTTTACAAAATCAATTTTTAATTGCTTGCTACTTGATACATTAAGGGTTCTTATGAATTTTGTGTTTTTACATAATCCAATAGATAAATGTACTTCGTATATTTCTTTTAGTTCATTATAAATAAATTCAGTTTGCACATTATTATTCACTTGAAAATCAAGAGTAAAAGTACCGTCTTCATTTTTAGTAACACTATAATTATTTAAAAACTCAGTGACTCCTTTTTTAGCAAAGGTAATGTTTTCATCTTCAACAGTAATTTGTGTTTTTTTACCATTATTATCTTCCAAAAAGCCAATTTTTAAAAAGTCGTTTTCTAGGTTGAAGTTATTGCTGTGTTTTTGGGCTTGTTTTTGTACAGCTTCTGATAATACTATTTCATTAGACTTATCAGAATTTTTAAAGGTGTTAACTTCTGTGTTTTCTTTTACATCAAAATCAATAGAGTACCTACCATTAGCATCTCTTTTTAAAGTATATGATTTTAATTTTGTTTCGTTTTTTTGCAATAATTCAGCGTCATTTTCAGTAGATGAACATGATGCAAAAATAAGAGTAAGAGCTAGGAAAAGTGGGGTAATTTTATTCATGCTTGCATTTTTTAAGGTTAATGATTTAAGGAAATTTGTTTAAGAGTTTAATTTTAAAAAAAAGGCGACGTACTTAGTATAGATTAATGGAGATACGGGGGACGTTCTCATAAATTAGGGGATAAAGAAAACAAAATGAAGGGGTTTTCTAAACTATGTTATATAATAACACGTACATCGCCAGATATATTTTGGTTGTTGTAGTTTTTAGCGACGTAATTAATTAGGAATTTATAGGTTTTGGGGGAGTTTTCTTTGGGGGCAAAGAAAAAATAGAATGAAAGGATTATACTATATTGTTCCTAACTGCATACATCGCTAAACCTACTACATTTTTCACTTTTAGTTTTTTATATAGGCTTCTGCGATATGTTTCAACAGTTTTTACACTTATTCTTAACTTATCGGCTATTTCAGATGAACTTTTTTCTTGGGCAATCAATGTTAACACTTCTAACTCTCGTTCAGTTAGGTCTTTGTGAGATTCCTCTCGTTTGATTTTATTTTTTGAACCGGTAACGTATAAATTAAAAAGTTTGCTTTTAATATCTTCATTAAAATATTGCAACCCTTTATTTACAGCTCTAATAGCGTCTACAATATGTTCGCTAGCAGAACTTTTTTCTAAAAATCCATTTGCACCTAGTACAATCATTTCTTGTACAAGCTTTGGATCACTTAAGCTAGATAAAATAATAGTTTTAATTTTTGTATCACGTTGTTGAAACGTTTTTAAAACATCTATTCCATCCATCTCTGGCATATTAATATCTAATATCAATATATCAGCAGTGTTTTTTTTAGACCAGTTTATCACTTCTCTTCCTGTTAAAGAAAAGCCTTCGACTTCAATGTCATCTTCGATATTTATTAGCGCTATCACTCCTTCTATAAGGATCTTATGATCATCGGCTATATGAACTTTAATCTTGTAACTCATTTGTTGTTTACGTTTACAAATTTATGAGAGAAGCAGAGTTCTCACAATACTCAATACCCCTAAACGGTGTTTCAGGGTTTTTACTAACGGTATCAGGGTAAACCCTTAGATACACTTTAACATTTGAAGGTTAATTTGTTGTTTTTTAAGTGTTTGCATAGTTTTTTAGCTTTGTTTTTTGTACAAGTTTAACTAAAATAATGTATCAAAAAGCATTTAAAATTATAAATTTTATTATTCTTATTAAAGAAACTTTTATATTAAAACTAAAAAAGAGAAAAAGTTATATGCTTGCAAAAAAAAGTAAATAAAAAACCGAGAATAAATTCTCGGTTTTATCGCACTAAAATATACTAAGATGTTAGGCTTATCGTAATCTATCAACAGATTTTACAAGATCTTCGTCCTTTTTAATTGCTTTATTAGCTAAAACTACTAGCAAAATAACAATAACAGGTAAGAACATCCCAATACCTTTCTCAGAAACAGTATTTTCTCCAGGTAATGTTAGCGATAAATAAATCAATAATCCTAATAAAAAAAGGTTTGTCAACATATTTAATCTACCTAATACAAATTGTAACTGTCTATTTTTAAATAAAAATATGGTAACAATTGATAATAAAGCAGAGGTGAAAAATAATACAGGAACTATTTTTTGAGAAATAGAATCACTAGTAAATAAGTCTATTATATATATAGGTGTATTTTCTTTAGCTTGTATCCATAAATTAACTAAAAAAGTTAATCCTCCAGAAATAGCACCTGCTAATAAAAGATATATTGATTGTATTCTTTGTATCATTTTTCCAAATTGGAAGGCAAAAATAACATTTCTTTTTTTAAAAAGAAATATTCCAAGTTAAATTATTTGTATATATTTGCCTTGTAAGTAACTACACATTAATTGTTATATACTTCATATAACTAACAATCAGATTATAAAACAAACAATAACTTTTTAAATTCTTTACTTATACAAAGTGAGAGGATTTTAACCAAATATTTTAACGAATGTTCGAGATTTCGGAATTAAAAGCTAAGAAACTTACTGATTTACAAGAAGTAGCCAAGAAAATTGGGTTAACTAAAACGAGTCAGTTAAAAAAGTTAGATTTAGTTTACAAAATTTTGGATGCTCAGGCTGAAGCTACTAGTAAAGAAGAAAAGCCGGCAAAAAAAGAAGCTCCAAAAGAAAAGCCAAAAAGAAAAAGAATTGCCAAAAATGCATCAGTTTCTCAAGAAAAGAAAGAGGAAGTTGTTGTAAATAAGCAAGAAGAACAAGTTGTTCCTAAAAAAGTTGAAAAGGCTCCAAAAGTAGAAAACACTCCTAAGAAAGAAGTAGCTGTAGATAAAAAAGAGGTAGTTGTTGAAAAAACAGTGAACAAGGAAGTTGTAAAGCCTAAAGGAACTAATAATAGAGGTAAAGACGCTCCAAAACCAAGAGAAAGAAGTAAAACTGAAGAGGTTAAAAGAACGGACGATAGAAAGCCGCAACATGCTCAAAATAATAGGCCTCAAAGAAATACTCAGAATAAGAACAACAATAATAATAACAACAATAAACATCATCAAAATAAAAATAATAACAACAAGCATCATCACAAGAGTGGTAATAAATACCGCGATCCTGATTTTGAGTTTGATGGAATTATAGAAAGTGAAGGTGTATTAGAGATGATGCCAGATGGATACGGTTTTTTACGTTCATCTGATTATAACTATTTATCATCACCTGATGATATTTATGTATCACAATCACAAATAAAATTATTCGGTTTAAAAACTGGAGATACTGTTTTAGGTAATGTGCGTCCTCCGAAAGAAGGAGAAAAATACTTTCCTTTAATCAGAGTGTCAAAAATAAATGGATTAAGTCCGAATATTGTACGTGATAGAGTGTCTTTTGAACATTTAACACCACTTTTTGCAAATGAGAAATTTAATTTAGCAGAAAGAGGAAGTTCACTTTCAACAAGAATAATTGATTTGTTTTCACCAATAGGTAAAGGGCAACGTGGTATGATCGTAGCACAGCCAAAAACGGGTAAAACAATGTTGTTGAAAGATGTGGCAAATGCTATTGCAGCGAATCACCCAGAAGTTTATCAAATAGTTTTATTAATTGATGAGCGCCCTGAAGAGGTTACTGATATGAAACGTAATGTACGTGGAGAAGTTGTAGCATCTACTTTTGATGAGCCAGCTGATAAGCATGTACGAGTTGCTAATATAGTTTTAGAAAAAGCAAAACGTTTAGTTGAATGTGGTCATGACGTAGTAATTTTATTAGATTCTATTACACGTTTAGCAAGAGCTTATAATACTGTAGCACCAGCTTCGGGTAAAATATTATCTGGAGGTATTGATGCTAATGCATTACATAAGCCAAAGCGTTTCTTTGGAGCAGCTCGTAATATAGAAAATGGAGGATCTTTAACCATTATAGCTACGGCACTTACTGAAACTGGTTCTAAAATGGATGAAGTTATCTTTGAAGAGTTTAAAGGTACTGGTAATATGGAACTTCAGTTAGATCGTAATATTTCTAATCGTAGAATTTACCCTGCAATTGATTTAATAAAATCAAGTACACGTAGAGATGATTTATTATTAGATGAGAAAACAGTAAAACGTATGTGGGTATTACGTAAGTATTTAGCTGATATGAACCCAATAGAAGCCATGGAATTTATTCAGCAACGAATAAAAACATCTATAAATAATGATGAGTTCTTAATTTCTATGAACGGATAGTTATAGAAATACAATATTATATATTTAAAAATCCTGCAAAATGCAGGATTTTTTTATTGAGGGTAAATAACTTTATCTAAAGGAATGTCAAATTCATTAATGTCTTCTATAGTGTCAATGGGTTTAAAAAAATTGAGACCTATAGTTTTTACATCTTTTTTACAGGAAGCCAAAAAACGATCATAAAACCCTTTTCCGTAGCCAACTCTATATTTTTTTGCATCAGAAATTAATAAAGGAACAAAAACTAAATCAATTTCTTTTACATTTATTTCTTTAGCATTAACAGGCTCAGGAACACCAAATTTGTTAAGTTCAAGTTTTGTATTCTCATCTAATAAGTAATGCGTTAAAGAGTCGTCATGAAAATTGCATCGACTTACAATTATCTTTTTATCAAGGTCTCTGAAGAATTTAATGATAGGAGTAGTGTTGATTTCATTAAACTTTTCCATTGATAAAAATAAATGAACATTCTTAATATTTGTTATCTTTATATTAAAAACTTGTTGGTAAATATTTTGCTCTAGCTCTTCTTTTTGAACATTCGATAAATCTTTTCTTCTTTGTTTGTATTGAATTCTTAAATCATTTTTTTTCATAGTACTATAAGGTGTCTAATTCAGTTTTTAGTTTTTTTGTAAGTCCTTTAACTACTAGGTTATATGAATGGTCAATCAATTCAAAGGCAAAATTATCAGAAACATCATTGTTTAAAATAACAGTGTTCCAGTGTTTTTTATTCATATGAAATCCTGGGTTTATACTATCGTAATTAGTACGTAATTCTTCGCTCCATTCAGGATTACATTTTAAGTTTATTTTCTGGTCTCCATTTTCCCACTTATCTAAACCTATGAGAGCATACATTTTTCCCATAACTTTAAATACTAAAGTAACATCATCAAAAGGAAAGTGTTCTGTTACTCCCTTTTTAGAATTACAGTAATTATGTAGTTGTTCTATGTTCATATTTATTTTTTAAAATGGTAACGATTAAAAAGATTGTAGATGTTATACCAAAAATAAGTAAAAAGTATTTGACTATGTTAATAGTGATAAACAAAGCAAAACCGTCAGAAATATCTGAATTGTCAATTTTTCTCTGCCAATTTACTAGTTGTTTTGAAGTTTCAATAAAGTAATAAGTAGCAAAAGATAAAATTGCTACTATTATTAAAAATACTTTTTTATTATGGTTGGGAGTATTGTTAATCAATTAACGTTATTTTTTCATTAGGAAGTTCCAATGAAGAGTAGTCTAATTTCCAGCCAATGGTTTCTACTAGGCTATTCATTAGCATAATTGCTTCTAAGGCTTCTCTATTGGCAGTTTGCATTAGGTTACTTTCTGGTACTTTTTGAGAAATGTGATCTTTGGCTTCAGCGTTAACCTTGGTTAAATCATCTGAACTAAATTTATTTAAAAAACCATTTTGAATATCATAAAAACGAATAGAAGGCTCTATTGAGAAAATTTCAGGTTGAGGAAATTCAGATAATGAAATTGTTTTGCTTTTAGTATCTGCTAACATTTTAATTTTTCTAAAATCAAAACCAATAAGAACTTTAGCGTTAATTAATATAATAGCTTTCTTTTTACTGGTAAAAAGTCCAAGGAACTTTTCTTGGGAGTTTTCATGATGGTATATTTCTGCGAACTCTCCTTCAACAGTTATTAGTTTTGAAACTTTTTTAATTTTATCTAACAAAACAACAGATTGTTTTTGTGTTAGATTTTTTTTACTACTTAGTGCAAATTTTTGAAATATAAAATAAGAAGCAATAGCTCCTCCAGCCAAACCTAAAAAAAGTAATTCCATAAATACGAAGTTACAAAAAGTTATTATTCTTAATTATTAAAAAATAATGTAAAAAATAAAACCTTGTAAACGTATAGAGTTTACAAGGTTTTTGATTTGATATAGTCCAGGTGGCAGGATGATAACTAAACCGCCACTATGTAGTAATATCAATGCTTTACGGAATAGATTAAAACAGTGTGAACCGAATTGTTGACCTATCTGTTAGATTGAAATAGTATTTTTTATCTGAACGTCTCTATACAAATTTACGATTTTAACTATATTAAAACTAGGTAAATAGCATCATTTTTTATGATTAATTAATCAAGTATTTGTTGACTATTTCCTCTTCAATTCCACTATACTCAGCGAATTCTTTAATTGTAATAAATTGATAAGATTCTTTTCCAAAGAAGTTTAAAATGTTTTCTCGAATATTGACATTGCTTTTTATGTAAAATGTAAAAGAGTAAGTTTTAAAACCTATATCCAAAGCCATATGTAATATGAAGATCATTATTTTGTATACCTTCTAAGACTATACTCTCATAGTAATTATTTAATGATAACCTTGCATATAAGCCTTTGAAAAGAAGAATTTTTGTGTTAAAATCTAACCATAAGCGTTGATAATTCGATTTTGTGATATCAAGATGGTAAATGCTGAATACGTTAAAAATAATTTTATCTTTAAAAGGGTTGAATGAAGCATTTAGTCCAAAATTGATATTCATTCCGTTTATTTCATTACTACTATGACTATCAAAGTCTTTGAAGTTTGTACCATTAAATTTTTGCCAAGAATAACCAATTAATACCCTTGGATAGACTGTTATTTTTCCATTATCAATCAATTTATATTGAATACCAATTAAAGGCTTTATAGAACTTCTTAATTTTTTAATTCGTAATGTTTCAAAATAAAAACCTATTATTGGGTTCCATTTTTTGTTAATTTTCAACATAAAATAATTACTAGTTCTGTAATCGTTCTCTTTTGAATTACCTCCAGCTGTTCCGTATATGTACCTGTTTTTAGATTGGAAATTTGTTTTCCCTGAATGACTTTCAATCTTAAAATTAGCATTATTAATCAATAAAACACGCTGAGTGTTACCAGTGAAAACATTACCAGTAAAATTAATATCGGTTGTAAATTTGTGTTGCTTAGTATCTTGTGAAAAAATACTTAAAGAACATACTATACTTAGAAATATTACACTTGTGATTTCTTTTTTCATTTTTTTAATTATAAAATACTATTTCTAAGAACCTTTGCTTTCTATACTAGAATTTCCTCTTTGTTTTTGAATAAAAAACAGCGCTAAAAGAACCAATATCATTCCAGGAATATATGCAAATTCAAATGTTTCTATTTTAATTAAGGCGCCAATAATCACAACTATAATAGGAGTTAGAAAACCATAAGCGCTTACTTTGGTTGCTCCAATTTTTACTACACCGTATTGAAGAAGAAAAAAAGTAAGTAGTGTAGAAAAAAAAGATAAATATAATATTCCTCAATATACTTTAGAGTCTAATATTAACCAATCGGTTTCTAAGACATCTTTCCAAGAAAATAATAGAATGCATAAACTCCCTATTAATAGTACCCAAAATGTCATTACTTCTAAAGGTTCTTTTTTATAAAGCCTTTTTACAAGGGGGTTATAGAAACCAAGGGTGAGCGTTCCTATAAAAAATATTAAATCACCATAATTTAAATCCAATGATAGCATTGAGTTTAGACTTCCTCTAAACACAATCCAAAGAGCACCAATAGTACCAATAATTAAACCTATTGCTTGTGTTTTCTCTGTTAGTTCTTTATTTATTATATAAGCGAGTATCGCTGTAATGGCAGGTAAAATAGTATATATAGCTCCTGTATTAAGTGCAGTAGTATATTTTAAACTTTCGAACATACACCAAAAGAAAATTACCAAAGGAAGGCTCAAAATAAAATAGCCGAAAAGGGTTTTCTTATTTGGAATACTTTCTTTTTTTCTAATAATAAACGGAAGAAAGAACAATGCCGAAAGGAAAAATCTTAAGAAGAGTAATAGTTCAGGAGATAAAGCATCTGTTATTAATGCTGCGATGGGGAAAGATGATGCTGCCAATATACTCATGACAATCATTAATATGTGGACAAAAGATGATGATTTTACAAAAGATTTTTTCATTATTATTTTGATACTTTTTATATATTTAGAAGCACTTTAGTTTTTATTAGCCACTTGTCTAACTTTCTTGTTTTTTTCAATATTTAAACTCTTTGAATCATAACAAACAAATTCTACTGAATTTCCGTCTGGGTCGTAAAAATGAATTGAATGCCAACCGAAAACTTCATAGGTTTCACTTTTAAACTCTATTTCTAATTCTTCCAGTCTTACTTTTTCTGACTCGAAATCTTCTTTTTCGAGTGCAAAAGCAAAATGATGTAGTGTTCCTAAACCATTATCTGACTTTCCTTTTTGTAAACCTTTTGGACCATGAAACCCTTTAGAATTATCAAATATTGCCAAAATTTGAGGATGTCCTTCAAAATCATCAGCAACCTTTAAAAATCTGTTTTTCTTAAAACTAGCATATAATTCAAGTCCAACTACATTGATATAAAATTCAGCTAGAGTATCTACATCAGATGTTCTTAATACTAATTCTCCTAATCGTTTTTTGTTATGTGTCATTTGTTTAGTTTTAAAAATTAATAGGTGTTATAATTACCATTAAATTTAATAGTTTTTATAACACCTATTTAGTGATTAACTAGAATTAGATTCGATGAATCTTAGTGGCTAACTTTTTCTAATAATTTTGGTGCTTCTTTATTTGAGAAATCTATCCAAGGATTTTTTCCCATCCATTTATCTAGTTTAACCGTTGGTTCCTCATAACGCATTACAAACCTTTCTGGGCCATGTGCAAATGCAACTACTAATCCATATTCAGAATCTAAAAATCCACCGTGTGGACTTATCCCTGGGTAACTTATTCTCCAGCCTAAACCATCAATTTTTACATGACCTAAAGTTAATTTTCCAACAATATTATTAGGTAATACAAAAAACCATGTCCAAGGACCACCTGATACAATCGTCATAACTTCATCAATACCTGTTCCTTCATCTGTACTATTTACATGTAATTTTCCAAATTTATCCTGAAGAAAAACGGTTACTTCTGGTGATAATGCTTTCATATCATAAACTTGAGGGTAAGGGGGTCTATCATCTTCTTTAGTAACTAAAGATCCTCCATTTTCTGCTACTGGTTTTCTACCAGCTTTTTCTATTTGGTTAAGTAAACCTTTTCTGTCTAAATGAAAAGCAGCTATTAAATCACTAGTTTCTTTTTTATCTAGAGCTCTTGTTTTTGATATTTCAAGAATTGGTTTTGCAATCTCTGGTAATTCTACTGTGCTTACTCGTACACCAACCGAACTTAATACTGCATTAATATCTACAAGACCAATGGCATCTGCTCTACCATCACTAAATGATAGTTTGATATCTTCTTTAATTTCTTTTTGAGGTGTTACTTTCACTTCTTTTTCAGAATCTTTTTTTGATGTTTTATTAGCACAGCCTGTTGCTACTACTAATAATAATACAGCTATGAATAAGCTACTCAATTTAGTTTTCATAAATTTTGTTTTATTGTTCAATATTTTCATTTTACTTGTTTTTAATTACTATACAAAGGTTGCTCTTATTTGAGATATAAAAATTAAGGTATCTTAAGAAAGGTCAACTATCGTAATTAGCTTGATGCTTCTACTATTTGTTTAATAGCTCTTTTTAATTCTTCATATGATTGTGCTCCAGGAACCTTATGTGTTCCGTTTACAACAACAGTTGGAACACTATGTACTCCAATTCTATTAGCTTGCGTAATTTCAGCTTTAACAGATTTTAGGGTTTCTTCCGATTTAACATCCTTTTTAAATTGTTCAATATTTAAATTCAATTTTTTAGCTATTTCAAGATGTGTTTCATTTGCATCAATGTTTTTTCCTTCTACAAAAAAGGCATGCTGAATAGCATCAAAGAAATCCCAATGTAGATTAATGCCACCTTGATTTTCTGCTGCTTTACTTGCTATTAAACCAGGCATAGAGTATGGGTAATCAAATGTTCTTGACTCCATCAAATCAGTGTCAATTTTTTGATCGCCTTCGTCTAGCCTTACTGCCGCGTGTCTCCAATGGTCCATGATTTGACGTTTCCCTTCTTCTTTTGAACCATATCGACGTACTATGGTTTCTTTGCTAGGAAATAAAGCAAAACTATGATGGTTAACAGTTATGTTAGTGTCATTCTCTGCCAATTTTCTAATACGTGGAGAAAGTACATAACACCATGCACAAATTACGTCATGATAAAAATCTATAGTTACGGTCTTATTAGTATTCATAATTGTTTACTTTTTCAAAAATGCAGAATACATCCATATTAATTTTTCTTGTCCTCTAATATAATCACTCATTAAGGCGTTGGTTCCTTCATCATTCATTTCATCTGTAAAGTCAAGAATTTGTCTTTGTTTGGTGAGGAATATTGTAAATGAAGATAATATATCTTCTACAGCTTTGTAACCGTTAGTTACTTCTGTGTTTTCAGAAATAGACGACTCATTTAAGTACTTTGAAAATTTATGATTTGGAGCATATCCAAGCGTTAAAACTCTTTCAGCTATTTCATCAATTTTTTCAAAAAGATCATTGTATAATTCTTCAAACTTCAGATGTAATTCAAAAAAACTATCTCCTTGAATATTCCAATGAATACCTCTTGTATTCTGATAAAAAATGGAATAATTAGCTAGTAAATCGTTTAAAAGTTCTGCAAGTTTTTCGCTTTTTTTGGCATCAAGACCAATTCTATTTAAGTTGTCCATATTTAATATTTTTATGTTTGTGTTAATTTAATTACTTTATAAAAGCCTGTATAGCTTCATTTAATTTTGAACCCTCAATTGGATCTGATATTGTTAAATTTTCAATATCAAATTTGTTATTAAAATCCCCTAAAGAATACGTGCTAGTTAAATTACCAGCCCAGTATGGTATAAGGTTTCCTAATGTTTGTAAATGTGATGCACCTCCATATTCTCCTGGTGAAGTACTCATTAACAGTACCGGTTTATCTCCAAAAAACTTTTGATCTACTCTTGATAGCCAGTCAATAATATTTTTAAGAAAGGCAGAGAGAAGTCCATTATGTTCTGGTGATGCTATCATAAACCCGTCTGCTTTTGTAAATAATTGAAAGAGTTCTTTTATGGGCTTTGGTATGCCTTCTTCTTCAATTTTTTGGCTATATATAGGAATATTTTTGTCAGATAACTGAACTAAGTTTACTGAATCTTTTGGTAGTTTATTAATTGCTGTAATTAATAACTTTTCGTTGATTGAATTGGGGTTGGTACTACCTGTAAATGCAATGATATTTTTCATCTGTACTATTTTTAATTTAACAGTACAAACTTCTGATTATATCATTGCAAAAAAATTAAGATACCTTAAGAAAGTTTATTGATGTAGGTTTTTTCGAATAGTGCTTAAATGTTCTGGACTAATACCTAGATAAGAAGCTACCATATATTGCGGTACACTTTGTTCTATTTCTCTGTGCTTTTTTATAAAATTTAGATAACGGCTTTCGGCTGTTTCGCTCATCGAATTTATTGTACGATTTAAGTTAGCTACATAGGCTTTTTCCATTTTAATTCTAAAAAATCGTTCCATTGCAGGTACTTTGTTAAAAAGCTTTTCCAATTCATCTCTATGAATTTGCAAAACAGTTGTTGGTTTAAGTGCCTGAATAAAATATTGTGCTGGTGTTTTAGTTAAGTAACTATACAAATCATTAATCCACCAATTCTTTATTCCAAATTGTAGAATATATTCTTGCCCAGCTTCATTGATGTGATATGACCTTAAGCATCCATAAGAAATAAAACGCATATGGTTGGAAGTGTCTCCTTTAAAAAGTAAAATTTCTTTTTTTGTTAAACTTTTAGGTACGAAAGCATCTATAATTAATTCTATATCTTTATTAGAAATAGTAACTAATTCTTTGATGTTTTTTATTAAAGGAGAGTAAATTAGGTCATAGTCAACCATAATACTTTACATATGATTTTAATTAATGTATTTGTAAAAATAGTTTAATTTCTAAAAATCATTATACCTTTTTTTAAGTAATTGGTTTTTGGATTCTAATTTTTGTTTTAACTTATTTATATCATTACTTACTTTTCTCTCTATTACTCGAGCATAAATTTGAGTCGTTACAATTTTAGAATGCTCTAATAATTTTGATACAGTTTCTATAGGTACACCGTTGCTTAAAGTGACAGTAGTAGCGAATGTATGACGTACCATATGAAAGGTTAAATTCTTTTTTATTTCACATAGATCAGCTATTTCTTTTAAATACGCATTGAGTTTTTGATTTGAAATATTAGGGAATAAAGTTTTTGTTTTCCTAGTTTTAATATGCCATCTGTATTTATTTATGAATTTTTCAGCCATTGGTAATATTGGAATTTTAACTTTGTTATGTGTTTTTTGTCTATTAGTTATTATCCAATAATTACCATCTATACCAATAGCAATATTATCTTCGTTGAGGTTCATTACATCAATATAAGACAGACCTGTATAACATCTAAAAATAAATAAGTCTTTGACAAGGTTTAATCTTTCAATTTCGAATTCTTTATCAATAATAGTTTGTAGTTCATCATCACGTAAAAACTCACGTTCTTTTTTGATATATGTGGGTTTAAACTTGATAAAAGGATCTTTGTCTATCCATTCCATTTTGTAAGCCAATGTAACCATTTTACGAAGTCTTTGAATATGTTTCATAATGGTATTGTTCTCCATTTTCTTTTGATGGTCTAGAGGAACATAAGAACGTAGAAATTTTTCAAAATCAACTAAAAAGCGAAATGTTAGTTGTGATAAATAAAGCTCTTGAGTTTTTCTCTTTTCAACCAGGAACAACTTGATATATTTTTGAGTAGTGAAATAATTCTTTAAAGTACCATAGGTTAATGATTCGCTCATTTGCGTATTATGATAATTAACCAAAGTAAGTAAAGAGTATTCTTTGTTGTCTTCTCCTAAAAAACGTGCTTTGATACTTTGAGAACAAATGAAGATTTTTTCTTTTACAAGTTGATCATGGGCTTTATAAACTCGATTTTTAACCAGGTCTAAATATCTATTAAGTAGTCGAGATTCTTGTTTAGTACCTCGTGCTTTTCCTTTATTAGAATCCCATTCAGATATTTTTTACTTTTCGCTTTAAACTAATATTGGCACGTTTTCCGTTTACTGTTATTCGCGCATAGACAGGAGAGCAATTATTAATTGCTCTAGTAGCGTTTATTCAAAATGATAAACTAAAGGTGTTTTGTGATTGCATAGCTGTCGTCTTTAAATTAAACATTCATTCAAGACGAAAGTCAAATCAACTATTTCAAAAACAGAATTTT
The DNA here is from genome assembly GCF_003318185.1 of Tenacibaculum sp. E3R01. NCBI lineage: Bacteria > Pseudomonadati > Bacteroidota > Flavobacteriia > Flavobacteriales > Flavobacteriaceae > Tenacibaculum > Tenacibaculum sp. E3R01. Next base: position 122,533 of record NZ_QOCC01000030.1, read on the forward strand.
AAGTATTTGTTCGGTTCACACTTTTTAATTTGTAAACTGTGAACCGAATTAAATCATATAATATTAATTCTTATGATAGTCTAAAAACTACAAAACCTTATTAATCATAAGATTAACAAGGTTTTAGTTGTAATTCATATTACTTTTAGTCGGGGTGGCAGGATTCGAACCTGCGACCTCCTCGTCCCAAACGAGGCGCGATGACCGGGCTACGCTACACCCCGAATTATTTCGGACTGCAAATGTATAAAAAAAAAGTAAACAACAAATAAAAAACATATAAAAATGTAATATTTTTATTCTTTATCGACTTATAATCAAAATATATAATACTAAGAGGATAAAAAACAAAAAACTACTACATTTGTAGTTACTAAATAATACATAGATATGGCAGAAAAAATAAAATGTTTAATCATTGGTTCTGGACCAGCAGGATATACAGCAGCAATTTACGCAGCTAGAGCAGATATGAAACCAGTAATGTATACAGGTATGCAAATGGGAGGTCAATTAACTACTACTACTGAAGTTGATAATTTTCCTGGTTACCCTAATGGTACTGATGGAACTGCTATGATGGAAGATTTAAAAAGTCAAGCTGAAAGATTTGGAACTGAGGTTCGTTTTGGTATGGTAACAAGTGTAGAGTTTTCTGATAAAGAAGGAGGTATTCATAAAGTTATTGTAGATGAAACTACAGAAATTGAAGCAGAAACTGTAATTATTTCTACTGGAGCTACGGCTAAATATTTAGGATTAGAAAGTGAACAACGTTTAATAGGGGGTGGAGTTTCTGCTTGTGCAACTTGTGATGGTTTCTTTTATAAAGGGCAAGATGTTGTTGTAGTTGGTGCAGGAGATACTGCAGCAGAAGAAGCAACATATTTAGCTAATATTTGTAGTAAAGTAACTATTTTGGTTCGTAAAGACTATATGAGAGCTTCTAAAGCGATGCAACACCGTGTTAATAAAACAGAAAATATTACTGTTTTATATAATACTGAAATTGACGAGGTTTTAGGTGATAATGTTGTTGAAGGTGTTAGAGTTGTAAATAACCAAACTGGTGATAAAACTGATATTTCTGTTACTGGAGTGTTTATTGCAATTGGCCATAAACCTAATACGGGTATTTTTAAAGGAGTATTAGATATGGATGATACAGGATATTTAATTACTAACGGAAAATCAACAAAAACAAATATGCCTGGAGTATTTGCTGCAGGTGATGTTCAAGATAAAGAATACAGGCAAGCTGTAACTGCTGCAGGTACTGGTTGTATGGCAGCCTTAGATGCTGAACGTTATTTAGGTGCTTTAGAATAATAAAAAGTATATAAGATATTAAGAAAAAAGAGATTGCTGGAAAGCAATCTTTTTTTTTTGTTACATTTTTTAATTAAAAGGTCTTCCTCATCGTGAAATTAAATGAATGTTTAAAAAAAACAATTAATTTGTAACGTTTTTAAAAAAACAGAGTTTATCAGTTTGTAAAATCAACTAACACAATTAAAACTTGGAAACATTATCAGATAATTCATTAATGCTGAAGGTGAAACATGGTGAAAACCATAAACTAGGATTGTTGTATGAAAGGTATAAAAGACGATTATTTGGTTTTTTTTATCAAATGAACAAGGATGCTAGTTTAAGTGAAGATTTAGTGCAAAATGTATTTATTAGGGTTTTAAAATATAAGCATACCTATACAGAAGAAAGTAAGTTTATTACCTGGATATTTCAAATAGCAAGAAATGTAAACTACGATAATTTTAAAAAAATCAAAAAACACCAACATAAAAATATAGAAGAAGTAGATTATACATTAAATGGTTATGATGATATACAAAAAGATATTGAAACATCAGAAAACACATTTATTTTAAAAAAAGCAATGCAATTATTATCTAATGAAAAAAGAGAGTTTTTAACTTTAAGTAAGTTTAAAGAATTGAAATATAAAGAGGTTGGACAAATAATGGGGTGTACTGAAGGAGCGGCTAGAACAAAAGTTCATAGAGCTTTACAAGAATTAAAAGAAGTTTATTTAACCTTAGATAAAAGATAAGATGATGGATTATAAAGAATATAAAAATACAATTATAGATTATTTGTCAGAAAATTTATCTGAAGTTAAAAAACATGAGTTTGAGAGCTTTCTTAAGATGAATCCGCAGCATAGAGAAGAATTTGATCAGATGAAGTCATTTTGGAGTATTGAAGAATCTACTCCAGAACCTAGCACAGCAATGGACGTGAAATTCTATACAATGTTAAATGCTGAAGAGCAGAAGAAAGAAAGTGTATCACTTTTAAAAAGAATAGAAACTTTTTTATTAGGGAGCGTAACAAAACAACTCGCATATACAGTGGTGATTTTGGTTGCAGGTTTTTTTATTGGTAAACAAATGACTAGTTCTTCAGGAGTATCAGAAGACTCAATAAAATATGCGCAAAAAGAAACAGAAAATGTACGTTCACAATTGGTGTTAGCATTACTAGAGCAACCGTCTGCAAATAAACGATTACAAGCAGTAAATGAGGCCAATAAACTCAATGAGGTAACAGAAACTATAATAAAAGCATTGTTTTCTACACTGAATAATGATACAAATGTAAATGTAAGATTATCAGCTGTTGAAGCATTGGGTAATTATACCGATATACCAATAGTAAGAGAAGGATTAATAGCATCAATTTCACTTCAAAAAGCACCTTTAGTACAAATAGCTTTAGCAGATTTAATGGTGATTTTACAAGAGAAAAAAGCTGTAAAATCATTTAAAAAACTGATAGAAAAAGAAGATGTAAATGAAAGTGCAAAAGAAAAAATGAAAGAAAGTATTCAACAAATTATTTAATATAAAATATTTATAAGATTGATGTAGATGGCATATCCTAGGCAAGCTTTTTACAGAAATACCCAAAAGTCATTCATCAAAAAACGAATAAATATGAAATTTTTAAAACTAATTACAATTACTGTCATTTTATGTTGCTCAAATGCAATGTTGGGACAAAAACAAAAAAGCAATAAAAAACTAAAAAGTACGCATACTTTAAAAAAAGAATTACAATTTACAAACGCCTCTTTAGAAAATATATTGGTTGTAGATAATGTATACGGATCTATCGATGTAGAAGGATATAATGGTTCTACAATTCAGGTTGAAGCTACTAGAACAGTTTATGCTGATAATGAAGAAGATTTAAAAAAAGGTGAAAAAGAAATAGGAATTAAATCGTCTAAAAAAGGAAATGCAATTTATGTGTATTTAGATTCTCCTTATTCTCACTTTGATATTGAAACTGGTAATTTTGAGCATAGAGAATTTAATTTTAATAATAGGCGAAGCTACAAGCATAGAACTAAGAGAATGTATAAGTACGTTTTAAATTTTAAAATTAAAATACCGAAAAAGGCAAGTGTAGATTTAAAAGCTATTAATAAAGGAAATATAACTGTAGAAAATGTACATGGAAAATTATTGATTGCTCATAATATTAATGGAGCAATTAGTTTACAAAATGTATCAGGAAAAACTGATGTAAATGCCTTGAATAAAAATATAGATATAACCTATGCAGAGAACCCTAAAGAAGAAAGTTGGTATCGTTCTTTAAATGGTGATATTACTATAAAGTTTATAAAAGATTTAGATGCAACAATTAGTTACAAGACGATGAATGGAAAGTTTTATACGAATTTTGATGTTGAAAAAACAGTACCAAAAATTAAGAAAACCAAAGAAAGTAAAAGAAAAAAAGTAAAGTATAAAATAGATTCGAATTCGAATTTTAAAATTGGAAAAGGAAATGTGCATTTACATTTTAATCAGTTAAACGGAGACGCAATCGTAAAAAAATAAAAAAATGAATACAAAAAATATAAAATTAGTACTTGTTAGTATGTTGTTTTTATTAACAACGAATATTATAGCTCAAGAAACTGTTAGAGTTCCCTTAACAAACCCAGGGAAACCAGGAGTTTTAAAAATGGGAATTATTAATGGATCAATTACTGTAAAAGGAACATCTAGTAAAGAAGTCATTATAAAAGGAACAAAAAAGGAAGGAGATATCCGTCATGGATCGAGACATAAAAGAAAGAGTTCTAAAAAAGGGTTAAAAAGAATATCTAATACTTCTTTAGAGTTTAGTGCAGAAGAGTTTGATAATATAGTACGAGTAAATAGTTCGCCACAAGGAACAACAGATTTTGAAATACAGGTACCTAGGAATTTTTCATTAAAAATATCAACTATAAATAGAGGGTTTATTTTAGTAGAGAATGTAAATGGCTCTATGGATATTAGTAACGTAAATGGAAAAATTACATTAAAAGATGTTAGTGGATCTGTAAGCGCAGATGCTTTAAATAAAGACATTGTAGTTAATTTTTTAAAAGTAACTCCAAATACAGCAATGGCGTTTAGTAGTTTAAATGGAGATATAGATATTACTTTTCCTAAAAAAATTAAAGCAGATATAAAAGTAAAATCAGATAGAGGTGAAATTTATACCGATTTTGATTTAAAAGCAAAACCATCTAAAGCAAAAGTTACAAAAGGAAACTCTAAACGAGGAAATGCATATCGTGTGAAAGTTGAAAAATGGATTAAAGGATCTATCAATGGAGGAGGACCAGAGTTTTTATTTAAGAACTTTAATGGAGATGTTATTATTAGAGCTAACTAAGTTAATAATTAAGGTTATATGCAAAAAAAGAGATTGCTTTTATAGCAATCTCTTTTTTGTTATGTAAAAAGTAAAATCAGAATTAAGCTGTAACTGAAGCTTTCATTGATTTTCTATATAAAAAAGAATTAAAAATATTTCTTTTACCAAAGTTGTTTATTGATTTGGCATTTATAAATTTCCCAAAAAGTATACGATTAACACCAAAGTATTCGTATGTGTTTCCGTCAGTAAAAGTAACTTCCAAACGCATACTTTTGTGTTGGTAGTCTGCAACTTGGAATTCTGTAATAGTGGTTTTATAAGCCTCTAAATTAGCTTCTTTAGTCTCAGGAGCAATACTCACTAAAAAATGATAAGCATCAATTATTTTAGTACTCATTTCTCCAGCCTCTTCTTTTTTATCTTCGTCTTGAAATTTATCAGGGTGCCATTCTTTTACTAACCCTCTGTAGGTAGTTTTTAATTCTTTTAAATTAATGGCTCCTTCTACTTTAAATAACTTCTTATATTCTTTAATTCGCTTCATGATTGTTCTGTTTTCAGAATTGCGTGCAAAAGTACTGGTATTAAATAAATTATAGTATGTTTTTTTATTGTTTATGCTAAAAAAGTTTAGTTATTAAAAATAAGCAAGTTCTTCTTCTTCTTTTTCATGTAATGAAAAAGCTACATCTTTAATAAAATGATCTATTTGATCTTTAGTAACATTAGGCATACAAATTATATGTGTAATATCATCTTCAGTAGCTAATTGCCATTTTTCTTTGATAGTATTAGACATTTTAGGTAATACAACAGTTATAGCTCCTGGATTTCTCCATGCATTAACACCAATTTTAAGTAATTCTTGATTACAATATTTGGCAACTTCTAAACTGTGATTATATCTAGCTTTCAAACCATCTATGCCAAGTTTATTTATTGCATACCATAAAAATAATGGACTATGTCCGTTTCTTGAGCCTGTTATAGTTGTATCTAAAGAGCCAATGTATGAAATACCTTTTGATACACGATCACGTAAAGAGCGCCTGGTAACAATAACTCCAGCAGGTATTGGTGAGCCTATAAATTTATGCCCGCTAATTGAAATACTATCAGCACCATCCATAAAATCAAAAGGAATTTTTGGTTCAACAAATGCTCCAAATGATCCTGCAAGTGCTCCATCACAATGAATATAATGATCTTGAATGGCTAATTTTTTTAAAATACCCTTTACTTTAGAAACATCATCCTTTGCTTCTTTCATTGTGGTACCGTAAGTGGTTAAAACAATTGCAGGCTTATGTCTGTTAAATTTTAAAGTTTCTTCTAAATCGTTATAATCTATTTCTCCATTTTCTTGTGAGCGAATAACAATACTTGGGATATTTAATAAATGGATATTTTTTTTAACACTATAATGCGTAGATTCTGAGTAATAAACCATCGCTTTTGGATACATTTCTCTAGCAATATATAAACCATACAAATTACTTTCCGACCCTCCATTGGTAACATATCCCCAGTAATCTTTTGGATTTGCTCTAAATAATTTTGCGAAAAAATTTACAACTTCTCGTTCAATTTCATGAGTCTGTACTTTGTAGGTACTGTCTTCAAATGGATCTCCAAGATTATTAATAGGGTATTTTAAAAACTCGTAAAGTTCTGAATAATCAAAATCTTTAGATACTGGATAGCCTAAAAAAGTATCTCTAGCTTTAGTAATCTTCTCTAAAAGCTGGTTAAGACGTTCTTGTTGTGTAGTAGCTTTCATGATTATTAATTTTATGTGTTTTTGTTTTCATGCAAATCTATAGTTTATTAGAATTTTAATCTAGTTATAGTATTAATTAAGAAAATAAATCTTTTTTATTTGTTTTTAAAGATTATTGTTACTTTTGGAGAGGTCGAAAATTATTAGATTTAGAAAAGAGTTCTTTTATGGATAAAATAGACAGAGAAATACTAATGCATTTACAAGAAAATGCTAAGCAGAATACTAAAGAAATAGCTACAAAAATTGGTTTAACAGTAACGCCAACCTATGAAAGAATTAAAAAGTTAGAGCAAAGTGGTTTTGTAAAAAAATATGTTGCTTTATTAGATAGAAATCTTATTGGTAAACAAATAATAGCTTATTGTCAAATTACATTATTCAAACATCAAAAAGAGTTGATTGATTCTTTTAAGGAAAATATTTTAAGTCTTCCAGAAGTAATGGAGTGTCACCATGTATCTGGTAATTTTGATTTCTTATTAAAAGTAGCAGTAAATGATATGAACCAATTTCAAGGATTAATTAACGACAAACTTTCGGTATTCGAAGGAATCTCAACTATACAAAGCTCATTTGTTATGAATTCTTTTAAAGACACTACAGTGTTTTATTTATAAAATTATTATTTTCTATTTGCTTTTGAGTATTCGTCTAATTTTTCTTTTTCTTTTGCAGTTAGTTTGTCAATACCTTTTTTATGGATTTTTTCAAGTAAAAGATTAAATTCTTTTTTATTTAGTGCTCTTTCTTCGTTGTATTTTTCATCAATAGTTTGATGCTTTTTTTGAGTTTTAAAAGGATTATCAACGAGCAATAAATGAGGTTTTACCAAAATAAAAAAGATAAATATTAATGTTGGTACAAGAGAAAGTAGAATAGGGATGTAGTTTTGGATTAATGAACTAGGGCTAATTATAATTGCTGTAATCATTCCTATTACTGCTCCTCCTAAATGAGCTTCATGCCCTATATTATCATTATTAGATTTAATACCATAAATTGTATAGCTAATGTATAAAAGACCAAATAACCAACCAGGAATTGATACCGGTAAAAATAAAATACCTACTCCAATGTTAGGAATTAAAGCTATTGAAGCAAATATAACTCCACAAACAGCTCCAGAAGCACCTACAGCACTATACTTTCCATGGTTTTTATGAATCAATAAAGCGAATAAATTCCCTGCAAGTAAGCTAGTAAAGTATATTAAAGCAAAGTAAATAGATCCTAATCGAAGTTCTAAACTCGCTCCAAAAGAATATAAACTAAACATATTAAAGATAAGGTGAGTCCAGTTTACATGTAAAAAACCAGAACTTATTAGCCTTTTATAATCTTTGTTGATTAATATTTTGTCAACCTGAAATTTATAGGTATTTAAAAATTGCCAATTTTCAAAACCTTGATAAGAAACAAAGCCATTAGCAATTAATATAAGTAATCCGACAGTTCCAATATCTGGCATTATTTGTATTTGTTTTTTTAGTTATTTCCAATGATTTTATGGGCTATGTAAAACCCATATTCAAAGATAAATATTTATAAGAAAAAAGACCGTCAAAAACTAATTTAACGATCTTTTAAACAAACAACTAAATTCTAAAACCTATGAAAGTTAAAGAAGGTTTTTATACTCTTTCGAGTAAATATTTTTAGAAGCAGTATTTATTTTCTGCTTTTAATTTTTCTGCGATTGTATTACGTAATTCAACGATATTAGGGTAGTTAGCATATTTTGTAAAACGCTTTAATCCCATTAACATCATGCGCTGCTCATCACCTTCAGCAAAAGAAATGATTCCTTCTTTAGCGTTTTTAGTAATAATGTCAACAGCATTGTATAAATATAATTGAGTCATAGCAATTTGTTCTTTTTGAGAAGCTTCACCAGAACGTTTCACGTTTTTCTCAGTTCTCAAAATAGCAGACTCTGCCATGTATGTTTCAATTAAAATATTTGAAGCAGCTGTTAATAATTGTTGATGTTGCTCTAATTCTGGTCCAAATTTTTGGATAGCAGCACCAGCAACCATTAAGAATACTTTCTTTAATTTACCAATAATCTCTTTCTCTTCAGCAAATAATTCAGAATAATCAGGTGTATCAAAAGAAGGAATACCTAATAACTCTTCACCAACAGCCATAGCAGGATTTAATAAATCTACATGACCTTTCATTGCTTTTTTAACTAACATTCCAACAGAAAGTAATCTGTTAATTTCATTAGTTCCTTCATAAATACGAGCAATACGAGCATCTCTCCAAGCAGACTCCATAGGAGTTTCTTCTGAGAATCCCATACCTCCAAAAATTTGAATTCCCTCATCAGCACAATTTTGTACGTCTTCAGAAACAGCAACTTTTAAAATAGAACATTCTATAGCATACTCTTCAACACCTTTTAATTCAGCTTCTTGATGAGTATTTCCTTCTGATTCACGAATAGTAATTCTATCTTCAATGTTTTTAGCAGCTCTGTATGATGCAGATTCACCAACATATGCATTAGTAGCCATTTCAGCTAACTTAGATTTGATAGCTCCAAATTCAGAAATAGGAGTTTTAAATTGCTTACGTTCGTTAGCGTATTTTACACCTTCAGTAATGATTCTACGTTGAGAATCTAAACAAGCAGCAGCTAATTTAATACGCCCTACATTTAACGCATTCATGGCAATTTTAAATCCACCACCACGAACAGATAACATGTTTTCAACTGGTACTAAAGTATCATTAAAAAATACTTGACGTGTTGAAGAAGCACGAATACCTAATTTATGCTCTTCTTCACCTAATGTAACACCATTAGGGTTGTTTTTATCATATTCTAATATAAAACCAGTAATGTTTTTATCATCACCAATACGAGCAAAAACGATAAAGATTTCAGCAAAACCTGCATTTGAAATCCACATTTTTTGACCGTTAATTTTATAGTTTTTACCATCTTCTGTTAATTCAGCAGTGGTTTTTCCAGAGTTTGCATCTGATCCAGCACCAGGCTCAGTTAAACAGTAAGCACCAAAGCGCTCACCCATTGCTAAAGCAGGAACAAATTTTTGTTTTTGTTCTTCAGTACCGTATAAGGTAATAGGCATAGTACCAATACCAGTATGCGCACCAAAAGCAGTACTAAAAGATCCAGTTCCACTAGAAATATAGTCACAAGTAAGCATTGTAGAAACAAATCCCATTCCTAAGCCTCCGTAAGCTTCAGGAACAGATACTCCTAAGAAACCTAATTCACCAGCTTTACGCATAGTTTCTTCAGTTAAAGCATAATCTTTAGCCTCGAAACGAGTTTTATGTGGAATGATTTCACGATCGTTAAATTCCATAACGGCCTCTTTCATCATTCTCTGCTCCTCAGAAAAATCTTCAGGAGTAAATATATCTTCGCAATTAGTTTCTTTTACTAGGAATTGCCCACCTCTTAATAAATCTGACATTTTGTTTTGTTTTTTTAGTTTAAGAATTCAAAAATACCTGCTGCACCTTGTCCAGTTCCTACGCACATAGTTACCATTCCGTATTTTCCTTGCATGTTACGCTTACGCATTTCATCAAATAATTGAACTGATAATTTAGCTCCAGTACAACCTAAAGGATGTCCTAATGCAATTGCACCACCATTTACATTAATGATGTCTGCATTTAATCCTAATTCACGAATTACAGCTAATGATTGAGAAGCAAATGCTTCATTTAATTCAATTAAGCTAATATCTTCTTGTTTTAATCCTGCTTGTTTTAATGCTTTTGGAATAGCAGCAACTGGTCCAATTCCCATAATTCTAGGAGGTACCCCAGCGGCAGCATAACTAACCATACGAGCAATTGGTTTTAGGTTTAATTCCTTAACCATTTCTTCGCTCATTACCATTACAAAAGCAGCACCATCACTAGTTTGAGAAGAGTTACCAGCAGTAACACTTCCATTAGTAGCAAATACTGGACGTAAACGCTCTAAACCAGCAATGTTTGAACCTTTACGAGGTCCTTCGTCTTTAGTTACTGTATATTTTCTTGTTGCTCTTTTACCTTTAGCATCTATATAAGTTTCTTCAACTTCTATAGGAACAATTTGGTCTTGAAAACGATTTTCTTCTTGAGCTTTTAATGCTTTTAAATGTGAGTTTAAAGCAAATTCATCTTGATCTTTACGAGAGATATTGTATTTCTGAGCAACTTCTTCAGCAGTATTACCCATTCCCCAATAATAATCAGCATGACCAGCAGCTACTGTATCGTAATTTAATTCTGGTTTAAACCCTGTCATTGGTACAGAACTCATACTTTCTGCTCCACCAGCAATCACACAATCAGCCATTCCTGATTGAATTTTTGCAACTGCCATACCAATAGTTTCTAATCCTGAAGAACAAAAACGATTAACGGTAACACCTGGAACGTCTTCAATTTTTAAACCCATTAAAGAAATTAAACGAGCCATATTTAAACCTTGAGAACCTTCTGGCATTGCATTACCAACAATTACATCATCAATACGTTTTTTATCGAACTCAGGTAACTGCTCCATCATATATTCGATAGTTTCAGCAGCTAATTCATCAGCTCTTTTAAATCTGAACGCACCTCTTTTAGATTTTCCTACGGCGGTTCTATATCCTTTTACTATATATGCTGTTTTCATTTTTCTTAGTTTCTTAATGGTTTACCAGTTTTTAACATGTGCTGAATACGCTCTAATGTTTTGCGCTCTGTACATAAACTTAAGAACGCTTCACGCTCTATGTTTAATAAATATTGTTCAGAAACTTTTGTTGGTTCTGATAAATCTCCACCTGCCATTACATAAGCTAACTTATTGGCAATTTTTTGGTCATGCTCAGAGATAAACTTACTAGCTTGCATTGAATCGGTAGCAACCATAAATGCACCTAAAGCTTGTTTACCTAATACTAAAACATCTTCACGTTTTACGGGTTGTGTATAACCAGCTTCTGCTAATAAAACAGCATGCTTTTTAGCTTGTGCAATTTGACGTTCTTTATTTACAACAACAACATCTTTTCCTTTTTGTAATAAGCCTAAGTCAAAAGCTTCATAAGCTGAAGTTGATACTTTTGCCATACCTATAGTTAAGAAATATTCTTGAAGTACATTTAATTGTACATCTCCTGTACGGAAAGTGTCTGATGCTCTTAAAGCCATCTCTTTAGAACCACCTCCACCAGGGATAACTCCAACTCCAAACTCAACTAATCCCATGTATGTTTCAGCAGCAGCAACTACTTTATCAGCATGTAATGATAATTCACATCCACCACCTAAAGCCATACCATGAGGTGCAGAAATTGTTGGGATTGATGAATAACGCATACGCATCATAGTATCTTGGAAATACTTAATAGCCATATTTAATTCATCATACTCTTGCTCAACTGCCATCATAAAAATCATTCCTATGTTAGCACCTACTGAGAAGTTTGCCGCTTGATTACCAACTACTAATCCTTGAAAGTCTTTTTCTGCTAAATCAATTGCTTTGTTTAATCCAGCTAAAACATCTCCACCTATAGTGTTCATTTTAGATTGGAATTCACAATTTAAAATACCATTTCCTATATCTTCAATAACTACTCCTGAGTTTTTAAATACCTCATTTGTTTTACGAATATTATCTAAGATGATAAATGAATCTTGACCAGGCTTTTTAGTTTGAACTTTTGCATTTACATCATAGTAATAAGTTGCTCCTTCTTTAACTGAATAGAAAGAAGATGAACCTTTTGCTAACATTTCAACAACCCAAGCAGCAGGCTCTTTACCTTCAGCTTTCATTAATTCGATACCTTTTTCTACTCCTACAGCATCCCAAATTTCGAAAGGTCCATTTTCCCATCCGAAACCAGCTTTCATGGCATCGTCAATTTTGTATAATTCATCAGATATCTCTGGAATTCTATTTTGAACATACGCAAACATAGCTGCGAAATTCTTACGGTAAAATTCACCCGCTTTATCTTTTCCTCCAACTAATACTTTAAAACGATCAATTGGTTTGTCAATGGTTTTTGTTAATTCTAAAGTAGCAAACTTTGCACGTTTTTTAGAACGATATTCCATCGTGTCTAAGTCTAATGATAAAATTTCCTTTTTACCTTCAGCATTCACTGATTTTTTGTAGAAACCTTGTTTAGTTTTACTCCCTAACCATTTGTTTTCCATCATGGTGTTGATGAAATCAGGAAGCTTAAATAAATCATGAGCTTCATCATTTGGGCAGTTTTCATAAATACCATTAGCAACATGTACTAAAGTATCAAGACCTACAACATCAACAGTTCTAAAAGTAGCCGATTTTGGACGACCAATTACAGGACCAGTTAATTTATCAACTTCTTCAATAGTTAATCCTAATTCTTTTACTTGATGAAATAAAGATTGAATTCCGAAAATTCCAATTCTATTTCCTATAAAAGCTGGGGTATCTTTAGCTAAAACAGAAGTTTTTCCTAAAAACTTAGAACCATAATCCATTAAGAAGTCAGTAACTTCTTGTTTACATTGAGGACCAGGAACAACTTCAAATAATTTTAAATAACGAGGAGGATTAAAAAAGTGAGTTACTGCAAAATGTTTTTGAAAATCTTCACTTCTTCCTTCATTCATAAACTTGATAGGAATTCCTGAAGTATTTGAAGAGATAATAGTACCAGGAGTACGGTGTTTTTCAACTTGTTCAAAAACACTTTGTTTTATGTCTAAGCGTTCAACAACAACCTCCATTATCCAATCTACATCTTTAATTTTATGTAAATCGTCATCAATATTACCAGTGGTAATTCTATCTGCAAATTTTTTACTGTAAATAGGAGATGGTTTTGATTTTAAAGAAGCGGTTAGTGCATCGTTAACCAAACGGTTACGTACAGCTTTGTCTTCTAAAGTCAATCCTTTTGCTTTTTCTTTGTCATTAAGTTCACGAGGAACTATATCTAATAATAATACTTCAACGCCAATATTAGCAAAATGACATGCAATACCAGATCCCATAATTCCAGAACCTATAATCGCTACTTTTTTAATTCTTCTTGTCATTAGTTTAATGTTTTATACAGCTTGTTTATTTATATCATCACCATAAATCAATTTGTCTGTAATAAGTTGATTTATAGTTCTTGTTACTTTAAAGAAGTTTTCTAGTTCTTCATCAGTAATATGTTTTCTTACTTCATTATTAAATTGATATACGTGCCCTTTAGATACTTCACGCATTTCTTTACCGTAATCAGTTAGTTTAATAATAACACTTCTTCCGTCGTTTGGGTTTTTTTTCCTGAAAATCATTTTTTTATCTTCCATTGTTTTTAATAAACGAGAAAGACTTGTAGGTTCCATACCCATTAGTGGTCCCAGCGCGGTAGAGGGAGTTCCATCTTCAAAATCAATATTAAGTAGAACAAAAGCTGTAGCCATAGTGCTATTATGCTTTGCAGCTTGCTCATTATACATTTTAGCAACTGCTTGCCATGTAGCTCTTAATTGATGATCTATTGATTTGTTTTTTTCCATACTGGGTCAAATATATAAAAAAAATATTATGCATGCATAGTAAATTGTAAAAAAATTATGCGTGCATAGTATTTTTTTTGATAGAAAATCATAAAATCATAGGGAAAGTAAAATAGTGATTTGGGAAACATATTAGGAAGAATACTATGGAAGTAGTTCATTTTTGTGTGATATTTTAAACAAAAAAGAAAATGATGAAAAATACTTTAACGCTATTTATTCTAATAACTACGTTTTTTAGTGTTAGCGCACAAAATGTAAACATTCCAGATGCTAATTTTAAAAACTATTTAGTAAATAATACAAGTATCAATAGGAATGGAGATAATGAAATACAAGTAAGTGAGGCAAGTAACTATTGGGGGTCTATTTATGCAACTAACTTAGGGATAACTGATTTAACAGGGATTGAAGCTTTTGTAAATTTAAAAGGTTTGCATTGTAACGATAATCAGATAACTAGTATAGATGTGTCTCGTAACTTAAGATTAAAGCATTTATGGTGTTTTAATAATCAGTTAACAGATATAAATGTGACCTATAATACAAGTTTGTTAACTTTAATTTGTGGTAGAAATCAGTTAACAAGTTTGACTTTAGGTAATAACTTGTCTCTTAGAACCATTTTTTGTGAAGATAATAAGTTAATAAGTTTAGATATTTCTAGAAACATAGGGTTAAAAAAATTGTCGTGTTTTAAAAATCAATTAACAAGTTTAGATGTTTCTAATAATTTAGAACTTCGAGATTTACACTGTTATGAGAATAACTTAACTAGTTTGAATTTTGTAAATAATAGCAAATTATCTAACGTTGCTGTTAATGATAATCATTTAACCAATTTTAATATTGCTAATGGTAATAATAGAGTAATTAGGTATTTAGGAATGCGTAATAATCCAAACTTATTTTGTGTACAAGTTGATGATCCTGCATATAGTATTGCTAATTGGAGATTAAAAGATGCGCATACAAACTATGGCATAAATTGTAATACTTCTGTGTGTGATGTAACAATTCCAGACGCTAACTTTAAATCATATTTAGTAAATAACAGTTTAATTAATACTAATGGAGATACAGAGATCCAATGTAGTGAGGCAACAGCTTTTACTGGAGTAATATACTGTCAAGGGAAACAGATTACAGATTTAACTGGGATAGAAGCTTTTGTTAATGTAACAAAACTATATTGTAATGCGAATCAATTAACTAGTTTGGATCTTTCTCAAAATATTCATTTAACAGAGTTGTTTTGTGAAAGTAATCAATTAACAAATTTGAATATCACGCAAAATATTGATTTAGCAGTTGTAAATTGTGAGGGTAATCAATTAACTACTATAGATTTTACTAATAATGTTAACTTAGTAGAATTAAATTGTAAGAGAAATTCATTGGCAACTATTGATTTAACTCAGAACCTAGCTTTAAGTTATTTGGAATGCGGCTTTAATCAATTGACAGGTTTGAATATTAATAGTAATGTAGATTTAAAATA
This sequence comes from Tenacibaculum sp. E3R01, assembly GCF_003318185.1. Classification (NCBI taxonomy): domain Bacteria; kingdom Pseudomonadati; phylum Bacteroidota; class Flavobacteriia; order Flavobacteriales; family Flavobacteriaceae; genus Tenacibaculum; species Tenacibaculum sp. E3R01. The sequence goes on from NZ_QOCC01000030.1 coordinate 138,045, forward strand.
TGTATCATGTCAAAATAATCAAATAACTACTCTTGACATTTCTAACAATAGTAAATTAAAATCTTTAGAGTGTAGTTATAATCAGGTAGCAAGCCTTGATTTGACTCAGAATATAGATTTAATTGCTGTTAGAGCTACAAATAATCAGCTAACAGCTTTAAATGTAACAAATGGGTTTAATCAAAACATGTTAGACTTTAGAATAACGAATAATCCAAACTTACTATGTGTACAAGTTGATAACCCAGCTTATAGCTCAACAAACTGGACATTTAAAGATTCACAGACAAGTTATAGTGCTAATTGTAATAGTGTTTGTACTGTAAATATTCCTGATGTTAATTTTAAATCATATTTAGTAAATAATAATTTGATTAATACTAATGGAAATACTGAAATAGAATGTAGTGAAGCAGTTGCCTTTACAGGTATAATAAATTGTTCAAACAAAAGTATTGCTAATTTAACAGGTATTGAAGCTTTTACAGCATTAACAAGGTTAGATTGTAGTCAAAATCAATTAACAAGTTTAGATGTTTCAGTGAACACAAATTTAAGATATTTAAACTGCAGATCTAATGCATTAACGACTATAGATGTTTCAAATAATTTAGGGCTTAGAATATTTAATTGTAGTCAAAATCAATTAACAACTATTGATGTTACCAACAATACTGGTTTAGTAAACTTATACTGTAATCAGAATCAATTGACAAGTTTAAATGTCACTACAAACGCAAGTTTAAAATATTTAAATTGTAAATTAAATCAACTAACAAGCTTAGATGTTTCTAACAATTTAGCGTTAGATATTTTTTATTGTGGTAATAATTTAATAGGTGATTTAGATGTGTCTAATAATCCAAATTTAAGATATTTTAATAGTAAAAATGGTGCTTTAAAAAATTTAAATGTTGCTAACGGGCAAAATTTATCTATAGCTTCTTTTGATATTAGAAATAACCCAGATTTAACCTGTGTTCAAGTAGATGATGTAGCACACAGTACAAGTTCTTGGACCAATAAAGATTCTCAAACAAATTATAGTACACTTTGTTCTACTGTGCCAATTGTTGCTCCAATGCTATCAAAAGCTTTTAAAGAAATTAGTATGTATCCTAATCCAGCAAAAAGCATGTTGCATATAAATAGTGAAGAAAATACTGTTTCAAAAATAGAAATTTTAGATTTTTCAGGTAGAGTTTTAAGAGGGGAAATAAATATAAAGAAAGGAATAGATATTTCTAATTTAAAGTCTGGTATATATTCAGTGAAGATATTTTTAGAAAATGATTTTATAATTAAACGTTTAATTAAAGAGTAAAGTTACCTCTTTGGATATTCTTAAAATAGCTACAGTTTTTAAAGTTAATTTAAAAACTGTAGCTATTTTTTTATGCTTTGATGTAACAATTGAAGATTAGAGCATACTAATTAAATATAAAAAATATGTAAGTTTGTTAAAGCTTGCTATTAAGACAGCTATTAATTAACCAAAAAATCAATGAATAATTTACTAGAAATTAATAATGTGGTAAAACGCTATGGGGATTATACTGCATTAAATGATGTGTCAATACATGTTCCTAAAGGAAGTGTATTTGGGTTGCTTGGTCCTAACGGAGCAGGAAAAACTTCGTTAATCAGAATTGTTAACCAGATAACAATGCCAGATAGTGGTAAAATACTTTTAGATGGAGAAGCTTTAGCTCCTCATCATGTTGAATATATTGGTTACTTACCAGAGGAAAGAGGGTTGTATAAAAGCATGAAGGTAGGCGAACAAGCATTATATTTAGCTCAATTGAAAGGATTGTCTAAAACAGAAGCAAAAAAACGTCTTAAATATTGGTTTGATAAGTTTGATATTGGGGCTTGGTGGGGAAAGAAAATAGAAGAGTTGTCAAAAGGAATGGCTCAAAAAGTACAATTTATTGTTACTGTATTGCATCAACCAAAATTATTGATTTTTGATGAGCCTTTTTCAGGTTTTGATCCAATTAATGCTCAGTTAATAGCTAAAGAAATTTTACAACTTCGAGATGAAGGAGCTACTATTATTTTTTCTACACATCGTATGGAAAGTGTTGAAGAGATGTGTGACTATATCGCTTTAATTGATAAGTCTAATAAAATTTTAGATGGAAAGTTAGATGATGTTAAAAGGGAGTTTAGAACAAATACTTTTCAAGTTGGTTTAAATACTACAAATACTAAGGAAGTAGAAGCTATATTAAAAGAGAAATTTAAAGTTTTACCAGCTGATTTTAGGTCACTAAATGACGGATTAAAGTTAAATGTAAAATTAACTGAAGGTAATACGGCAAATGATTTATTGTCATTTTTAACAACTCAAGGGCAAGTACAACATTTTGTAGAACTAATTCCAAGTGCCAATGATATTTTCATTGAAGCAATAAATAAAAACAGTTAAACGATGAGCAGGTTAAGATTAATTATTGAACGCGAGTTTATTGCTAAAGTTAGGAATAAATCATTTTTAATGATGACTTTTTTAAGTCCGTTGTTAATGGTAGGTATGGGAGCATTGGTTTTTTTCTTGATGAAAAAAAACGATGAAAAGGTTAAAAACATAGTATATGTTGATGAATCTGGATTGTTTTCTAAAGATATATTTAAAGATTCAAAAACTATTAAGTATCAAGATTTTACAAAATTAGGACTTGAGGAAACGAAAAAGAAAGTGGAAGGGGGAGATTATTACGGAGCTTTATATATACCTAAATTAGATAGTATAGAAGTGTTAGCTAAATCGATAGAATTTTATTCTAAAGATTCTCCAGGGATGTCTGTTCTAGGTAATATAGAAAGAAAGATAGAAACACGTTTTCGAAATTTAAAACTTAATAATTTTGGTATTGATTTAGCTAAAATAAAAGCGTCTAAAATTTCTTCTAATATTAAGATGTTTAATTTCTCTGGAGAGGAATCTTCAAAGGCGAAAAATTTAGCAAGTATTATTGCTGGAGGAGCTGCTGGGTATTTACTCTTTATGTTTGTAATGATATATGGAACCTCAGTAATGAGAAGTGTAATTGAAGAAAAAACAAGTAGAATTATTGAAATAATAGTTTCTTCAGTAAAGCCTTTTCAGTTAATGTTAGGTAAAATTATAGGTAATGCGTCAGCAGGATTGCTGCAATTCTTTATTTGGGGAGTTATTATGCTTATAATAAGTGTTGTTGCGTCATCTTTATTAGGAGTTGATATGATGGAAATGCAAACCTCAAAAGTTTCTACTGAACAAATGGATGCAATGAAAGAGGCTGCAAGTGGAGGTAAACTTGAACAAATTATAAAGGAAGTATTGAATCTTCCTTTGTTTAAAATTTTCTGCTTATTTATTTTCTATTTCTTGGGAGGATATATGTTGTATAGTTCATTGTTCGCAGCTGTAGGTGCAGCAGTTGATAATGAAACAGATACACAACAGTTTATGATGCCAATTATGCTGCCTTTAATGTTGGGGATTTATGTTGGTTTTTTTACTGTAATTAATGATCCACATGGGCCAATATCTGTTCTGTTTTCATACATACCTTTTACATCACCTATTGTAATGTTAATGCGTATACCCTTTGGTGTAGCTTGGTGGGAAATAGCAATTTCTATGATATTATTAGTAGTAACTTTTATGGTAATGGTATGGTTAGCAGCTAAAATTTATAGAGTAGGTATTTTAATGTATGGTAAAAAACCTAGTTATAAAGATTTATGGAAATGGATTCGTTATAACGGATAATATATTCTAATAGTTAAAATTAAAAGTAGTTATTGTAAAAGATAACTGCTTTTTTTTTGTGTAAAATAAAATATTTACCATAATTTTATTCATGTGAAAGAACTTAATAATATACTTAACTATTCGTTTAAATTTAGTAAAGAAATAAGCATAAGTGTTAAAGCTATTTTAGTCTTAATACTTGTACTGGTAATTGCCTCTATACTTTTAAAACTTTTTAAAAAGCTAGTAGTAAAAAGGCTTGAGCAAGATGATAAAAATAAATTTGACACTGTTTTTTCTTTTGTTAGTTGGCTATTATACATAACTATTTTTCTTACAACTCTTAGTACATCCGGTGTAAATGTAACAGCAATATTTGCAGCTTCTGCAGCCTTGTTAATTGGTGTAGGTTTGGCTTTACAAACTTTTTTTCAGGATATAATTTCTGGTATTTTTATAATTGTAGACCAAAGTGTACATGTTGGTGATATTATTGAATTAGATGATAAAATAGGTAGAGTCGAAGAAATAAAATTACGAACAACAAGAGCGGTAACTATTGATAATAAGGTGTTAATTATACCAAATCATAAGTATTTAACGAGTAGTTTATATAATTGGACACAGAATGGAACAACCACAAGAGAAAGTGTTGAGGTAGGAGTTGCTTATGGTAGCGATTTAGAGTTGGTTAAAAAACTATTACTAAGAGCCGCTAATGAACATCCAAATATATTAAACAACCCTGAACCTCTAGTTTTGTTTATGAATTTTGGAGATAATTCGTTAGATTTCAAGTTAGTGTTTACTTTAAATGATAGCTTTATGGCTTCTATACCGCAAAGTGATATTCGTTTTAAAATAGATCAATTATTTAGAGAACATAATATATCTATACCATTTCCACAAAGAGATGTACATGTTGTTAAAGAGTAGGGTTTAATGAAAAAAAGAAATGTATTAAGGTTTTTATTCTATATAACCTCAGCTCTATTCATTATGTTTTGTATTTGGGAAATAGAAAATGCTATAATTTTCTTTATTCCTTTACTAGTATTTCTGATAGTTTTGAAAGTACTTGAAGTAATAAAATTTTATAAAAATAAAAGAAGGTTGGTTAAATTAGGGGAGAGAGAATTCTTTTTAAATCAATACATTGTTTCTTTTTTAATTTTAATAAGTTTTATAGTTTATGTTGTACATGTTTCAAAATTTAACTTCGATTTAAATACAGAATTCGCCTACTTTTTTCTAGGTGAAAATGGAAATTCAGGTTTTTTTTATGGGTTGCTTATGTCTTTGGTAATAAGAGGTTTATTTGAAAGTAATTATGAGGTTTATTTAAAGGATAAAGGAATTGTAAAGGGAAGAAGTTATTTTGAAGATTATCTATGGGAAGATTTTTTAAGTTTTGAAATAATAAAGGAACAGTCTTTGATTCGTTTTAAAAAGAAAAATGATAAATTTATTTTTATAAAGTACGAAGAAGATACATTTAAAAATAGAGAAGATCTAATAATAAGTAAGTTGAATAAAAATCTAACGGAAGATGTCAAAAATATTAATAATTGAGGACGAAGCAGCAATTCGTAGAGTATTAAAAAAAATTATTTCTGAAGAAAATGATGCTTATAAGGTTGAAGAAGCTGAAGATGGATTGGCAGGAATAGAAATGATTAAAGATAAAGATTATGATTTAGTATTATGTGATATTAAAATGCCTAAGATGGATGGTGTTGAGGTGTTAGAAAAAGCTAAAAAAATAAAGCCAGAAATACCAATGGTTATGATTTCTGGGCATGGAGATTTAGATACAGCGGTAAATACAATGCGATTAGGTGCTTTTGATTATATTTCAAAGCCACCAGATTTAAATCGTTTGTTAAATACGGTTCGTAATGCACTTGACAGAAAAGAATTGGTTGTAGAAAACAAACGATTAAAAAAGAAAGTTAGTAAAAGCTATGAGATGGTTGGTGAAAGTGATGCAATTACTCATATAAAAGATATCATAGAAAAAGTAGCTGCAACTGACGCCCGTGTTTTAATAACTGGACCTAATGGAACTGGAAAAGAGTTAGTAGCTCACTGGTTACATGAGAAATCAGATAGATTAAAAGCTCCAATGATTGAAGTTAACTGTGCTGCGATACCTTCTGAGTTAATAGAAAGTGAATTATTTGGGCATGTTAAAGGGAGTTTTACAGGAGCTAATAAAGATAGAGCTGGTAAGTTTGAAGCTGCAAATGGAGGTACTATTTTCTTAGATGAAATAGGAGATATGAGTTTATCAGCGCAAGCAAAGGTATTAAGAGCTTTGCAAGAAAATCGTATTCAACGAGTAGGATCTGATAAAGATATAAAAGTAAATGTTCGCGTTGTAGCAGCAACAAATAAAGATTTAAAGAAAGAAATTGCTGAAGGGCGATTTAGAGAAGATTTATACCATCGTTTAGCAGTAATTTTAATTAAAGTACCTGCTTTAAATGATAGAAGAGAAGATATTCCATTATTGATTAACTTTTTCACTGATAAAATTTCAAAAGAACAAGGAACTCCTAAAAAAGGTTTTTCTGCAGCAGCAATAAAGTTATTACAAGAATATGATTGGACAGGAAATATACGTGAATTACGAAATGTAGTTGAGCGTTTAATTATACTTGGCGAAAAAGAAGTTTCAGGAAATGATGTAAATATGTTCGCTAGTAAATAATCAAACCTTATGCTTTAAAAGTTAAACTATAAATAAAGTTGATGTTAAAATAAAAAATTAGCATCAACTTTTTTATTACAAACTTTTTTTCGGTGGTATATTTGTACTTGTAAAAAATAAATATTAATCATTTAAAATTATAAAAATGGCTACATTAGTTGGTAAGAAATTCCCAAATTTAAACGTTGATGCAATGAACGAAATGGGGGATACATTTAAAGTAAATGTTTTAGAAGAGGCAGTAAATAACAAGAAAAAAGTATTGTTATTTTGGTACCCTAAAGATTTTACTTTTGTTTGTCCTACTGAGTTACATGCTTTTCAAGCTGCCTTAGGAGAATTCGAAAAAAGAAATACTGTTGTAATTGGAGCTTCATGTGATACGCCAGAAGTACACTTTGCATGGTTAAACCAATCTAAAGATAATGGAGGAATTGAAGGTGTAACTTACCCATTATTAGCTGATAGTAACCGTAACTTATCATCTATCTTAGGTATTTTAGATATTTCTAACGAAACTTATGATGAAGCTACTGGTACTGTACAGGTAGAAGGAGATAACGTAACTTATAGAGCTACTTATTTAATTGACGAAGAAGGAACTGTTTTCCATGAAGGAATTAACCACATGCCTGTTGGTCGTAATGTAAGTGAATTTTTACGTTTAGTTGATGCTTACACGCACGTACAAGAAAAAGGTGAAGTTTGTCCTGCAAACTGGGAAGAAGGTAAAGATGCAATGCAGCCTAATGCAAAAGGAACTGCTGAGTATTTAGCTTCTCACTAGAATACATTAAAAGTTCGTGTGAAAATAATAAATTAAGTAGCACGAACTTTTCTTCTCAACACTTTAGTAAAAGTGTGTCTTTTTAAGAGTTCTTTCTTAATAATTAAAAAAATAAAATCATGGTACAAGAATTAAATCAAGACAATTTAGGACAAATTGTTTCAGATAATAAAACTGTTGTTGTTCAGTATGCTGCTACTTGGTGTGGTAACTGTAGAATTATGAAGCCTAAATTCAAGAAATTAGCTTCTGAAAATGAAAATATGGTATTCATCATAGCTGATGCAGAAAAATTTCCAGAGAGTAGAAAATTAGCTACAGTTGATAATTTACCAACATTCGCAACTTTTGTTGATGGTAAATTTGTAAATCAAACTCAAACTAACAAGTTTGATGTATTAAAAGAGTTAGTTAACGAAGTTGTGTAAATAACCTGTTAAAAAAGAAAAACATGAAATTACCTGTAATAAAACATTTAACTTCTTTTATAGAAGAAAATGATGAAGATTTTGTAATAGAAACTATTGAAACATTAGAAGCTTTAACCGAAGTTTCATCATTAAAAGATGAAGAGTTAGATGTTATTGGAGAATTGATTTCTAATATGTATGGAGCAGTTGAGGTACACAAAATGATAAAAGAAGGAGCACCTAAAAAAGAAGCGTTAAATACTTTTATGAAACGTGTTTTAGGATCTATAGATAAATAAAAAAACCGAGCTTTTAAACTCGGTTTTTTATTTAATAACGAACAGTTCTGTTTGTTATGTTCTCATCATATTTTTTAGCAAACTTTTTGAGTTTAGCTAAATTTATTTTACCGTCCATTCCTAAAACTTTATTTCTTATTAAAAGTTTAATGACGTATTTCCATCCTCTAAATTTAATTCTTCCTGACTCAATTTTTATTTCTTCATTAGTAAAGAATAACTTTTTATAATCATCCTCTTGATAACTATTGGTTCCATTTCTTTCGTGGAACATTTCTGCGATTTCATTTTCTCCATCAAGAGAATAAAGTGTTATTTCTGAGCCTAAAAAGCCATTTTTTTCATAGCTTAAGATTTCTTTTTTGTCAACAATTACTTTGCCTTTTTTGAATCTTACTTTTTGTGAGTATCCAAAAGAAGTAAACAATAGGGCAACTGCAATTGATGCTACCATTTTTTTTTTCATATGCTTTTTTTTTAGTTAATTAAGCAAATTTATTACTTTTTAAAATAATAATGACTTAAGTAACTAAAAAAACCATGTAATTAATTATTTACTCTATAGGTTATTTTCTTATTTGTGATAACAGTTGTTATTGCAACACCTAAGGTAAAACGATTATTATTTTGTATTGAGTTTACATTAGTAAAGCTATAAGTGTTACTTCCTAAGTCAGTTGCTCCAGAAATAGGAGTTTCATCATCAAATATACCATCGTTATCTGTATCAACAAGTAACCTTAAATTAGCAGTGTTTACTCCAGTAATTCCTGTTAAATCAAACCTCATATCAATTGAGCCAACATCTACTGTTGTTCCAGAAGTGTTTACTTCACTTACCCTCCATATTCTATTTAATCTACTTTTAATAATCTCAGGGGCATTTAATCCCGTATTCATTTGAAAGGTTCCATTGTCATGACCCCACATAAAAAATTCACTATCATTAAGGTTTGACGGGTTTAAAACTCTTACAATCCCAGTTCCTTGAGAATCATTATGTAAATTAGTTGAATTTACTCTTCCAATACCAGCAACATCATGATCATAATTTCCAGATGCAGGTGTATCTTCATTATATACATCAGATAAGGATAATGAATAGTTATATTTTGCAGCTAAATAATTTTGGACAATTATTATTTGTGCTTCATTGATTAAATTATCAAACATAATTATTTCTGAAATGTTACCATTAAAGTAGTAGTTTGGGGTGTTTGATTCATTTCTACCAGCTCCAACTCTAAACGGTCTTGAAGTATTTGAAGTCATTGTATGAGTTGCAGTAGAAAAGGTATTATTGTTAATAGAAAGATTTTTTTCTCTTGTTGTACCATTATATCTCATCATTTGTGATGACCAATTTGCGGTAGTATTAATATTACCTTCTACAGTTTGCCAAGGGCCACTATCTCTACCTGTCCAGAATGACCAATTATTTGTGCCTGGACGAGAATATAAAATAAAACCTCTTGTAGGTGATCCTGAAGGGTCGTCTCTATTAGATAATACTGCTTTATATGATCCAGAACTTGCAACACTAGATGCTGAGAATATAGTAAATGAAGTAGGAGTTAATCTGCTTTGAAATGGGTGTTGAAAGTAATTACTTGTATCATTAAAGCTAAAAGAAGGATAGCTATTTACTGAATTTGTAGTAAATACCGCTCCATTACCATCAGTAAAATTGTGACCATACCCTGAATTATCTGGCCAATTGTTTGTTAGCGTTCCGTTAGCTACACTTACATTATTTGCGTCAAGCCATAGAACTAAATTTGAACTTCCATCTGTTATTCCAACTCCTCCTGGTCCTGTTTGAGAAAATAATAAAGAAGAAAATATCAGGTTGAATAAAACAAAAAACTTTGATTGTAAGCTCATACCACTTTAATAAATACAATATTTAAATTTAGAATAAAAGTACTATTATTTTTTTAGTATTTAACTTTTGCATTATTCTATTATTTAAGATAGCTTTTTTTTTTGTTAAAAGCTAGTTGTTTACTCTATAGGTTATTTTTCTATTGGTTATAACAGTTGTTATTCCAATTCCAATTGTAAAACGATTGTTGTTTGTAAGTGAGTTTACACTATTAAAACTATAAATATTACTTCCTAAATCTGTAGCGCCAGAAATAGGAGTTTCATCATCAAATAAACCATCATTGTCAGTATCAATAAGTAATCTTAAATTAGCAGTATTAACACCTGAAATACCAGTTAAGTCAAATCTAATATCAATAGCACCAACATCAACAGATGTTCCAGAAGTATTAACCTCACTAACTCTCCAGATTCTGTTTAATCTACTTTTAATAATAGAAGGAGCGTTTAACCCAGTATTCATTTGAAAAGAATTGTTATCATGACCCCACATAAAAAATTCATTATCGTTTAGGTTTGAAGGATTTAAAACTCGAACTAAACCTGTACCTTGAGAATCATTATGTAAATTACTTGAATTAACTCTACCAATACCGGCAACATCATGATCAAAGTTACCTGCAGCTACATCATCTTCGTTATATACATCATTTATAACTGCTATACTTCCAAATTTTGCACTTAAATAATTATCAATAATTATTTTTTGAGCATCATTTACACGACTGTTATAAAATATTATTTCAAAAAAATCCCCACTGGCTTCATCAGCGCCACTAGAGTTTCTACCAATTCTATCTAAAGGTATACCAGCGGTTGTAGAACCAATATTAAGGTTTTGATTAGCCCCATTTACCCTTACTTCTAGTAATGATGATCCAGTAGTTTTATGATAGGAAATTATAGAGTTTATACCAAAAGGTGAAACAATAGCAGTTGAATAATCAGCAATACCATATCTAGTAAAACCAACTCTGTTTGTGTTTCTCCATTGTTCAACTCTTAATGAAGCTGAAGAGTGGTCAAAAAGAGAGTGTGAATTCCCATTATTAACAGGGTTTGTTACAAAAAAAGTACTTGCATTAGCATAAATTCCTGAAATAGATCCGTTCATAAACTTAGCAGCACCAGTGCTAGCATCAAATCTAGCGGTATTAAATGTTCCAGTTGTATTGTAGGTAGGTCTTCTTGTTCCAGATTGTGTGAAGTTATTTGAATTCCCACTAAAATCAGACCAAGTTGATATTAAAGTGCCATTAGCAGGATTGTTACTAATATCTCCATCGGCATTTAAGTCATTGGCTCTTAGCCATACAATAAGAGAGGAAGAGCCATCTCTAGCACCTACACCTCCTGGACCTGTTTGAGAAAAAGAGGTTATGGTGAAAGAAATAAAAATATAAAATAATTTTTTTTTCATTAAAAAGAGCTTAACCATTGATATTTAGCATAAATATACTATCATTTTTTTTAGTTCCTAAAAAATTACTGTATTTTTATAGCCTGGCTATTTTTAGAGATTAAACTCTAGAAACTAAATATTTATTTTATGAAAATAAAAATACTATTTTTTTTCATTTTTGTGTCTTTTTCAGTTTTTGGTCAAATAGATGCTAATTCTTTAATGGGGCTTCCAACTGCAACAAATGCAGAAATGGTTTCACTTACCGGAGTTAGTATTGGTTCTTTATTGTTTAATACTACAGACCAAGAAGTATATAGGTTTACAAGTACAGGTTGGCAAAAACAAGACGGTAGTCAAAATGCATCTCAAGTAAGTATTGTAACACCAGTGGATGTAAATAATATAACAGGAGAGCCAGGCGCAGGTAATGAAAGTACTGTTGAAGAAGTGGTTCAAGCGATAGCTCCAATAACATCAAAAGCAGCTCGAGTGTTTTACCCACCTTCAATAGCTATTTCTACTGCTAATCCTACATTTACAGTTAATTTATACAGTCAATATACCTTGCAGTTTGCAACACCAACAGCAAAGAGTACTTCAGCTCCAAATGCAATACCTACATACGCAGCAGGAGATTTATATTATTATGTTACTTATGCTGACCCAGCAGTTTTTAGTGGATTATCAATTACAGATGCGGGTGTTCTTACAGGTAATATAATAGGGCAACCAACTGATTTGAATTCGTTAATAAATGTTGTTTTTGTAGTTAAATAGCGATGTTAACTCTTCTTAAATAAATTAAAACTTAATTCTCTTTTTGTTCATTTACTTTTTTAATGATAGACTTTAAACGTTCTTTAGTACGTTGTTTTTCTAAACGAAGTTTATTTTCTTTCTGTTTCATTAAACGAGTATGTTTCGCTTTATTAACAGTGTTTTTTGCTTTTCCTTTTTTAGCCATTTTTTGAAGTTTTAATAGCTAGTAATCCTAGGAAAGTAAGAAGTCCATTTAAAATTAGAATAAAAAATTCAAAATCAAATTTCCATAAATAATTGGTTAGATAGTTTATTTCAAATGCTAAAAATGGAGAAATGATACAAATTAGAGGAACTAGTTTGTCTTTTACATTAAATTTAGTAAATAACCCAAAAGCGTACAAGCCAAGTAAGGGTCCATATGTATAACCCGCAGCTTTAAATATGTTAGAAATTACACTATCATCTGCGATAACATATTTAAAAAACAGAATAGTAACAATTAGTATAAGAGAAAATAATACATGGATTTTTTTACGAACGTTTTCTTTTTCATGCTTATCGTCTTTTTTATCAATTTCTAATATATCAATGCTAAAAGATGTTGTTAATGAAGTTAAAGCACTATCTGCACTAGAATAAGCAGCAGCTATTAATCCTAATAAAAAGAATAATGAAGTAGCTAAACCTAATTTACCACTCATTGCAATCGTTGGGAATAGCTGATCTTTATGGGCGTTTATTTCATTTGCTGTCGCATAATCAGTTAATAATATGCCTAATGCTAAAAAGAAAAAGTTAACAACAACTAAAACAATAGTAAACCAAAACATGTTTTTTTGTGCGTCCTTTAAATTTCTGCAGGTTAAGTTTTTTTGCATCATATCTTGATCTAATCCAGTCATAACAATAGCTATAAAGGCGCCTGCAAAAAAGCGTTTCCAAAAGTAATTTCCAGCTTTTATATCTTCGAAAAAAAATGTTTTGGATAGTTTGTTTTCAGCGATGTAAGAAAATAAATTATCTATTTGCATTTCATCTTTAATCATAACAATACATACTCCTACAGCAATTAGCATAAATAATGTTTGTAAAGTATCTGTCCATACAATTGTTTTTATACCGCCTTTAAAAGTATAAAGCCAAATAAGTAAAATTGTAATCGTTACGGTTACCCAAAAAGGAATACCATAAGAATTAAACAAAATTAATTGTAAAACATTGGCAACTAAAAATAGACGAAATGCAGCACCTATAGTTCTTGATAATAAGAAAAAAGAAGCTCCGGTTTTGTATGAGTAACGACCAAACCTATCTTCTAAATAGGTGTAAATAGAAGTTAAATTTAAGCGATAATATAAAGGAAGTAATACTAAACCTATTACAGCATATCCAACTACATAACCTAATACCATTTGCATATAGCTCATTTGTTGGCCTTCAATCCAACCTGGAACTGAAATAAATGTAACTCCAGAAAGTGAGGCTCCAATCATACCAAAAGCAACCAAATACCAAGGAGATGAATTATTTGCTTTGAAAAAAGTAGTATTATTTGCTGATTTACTTGTAATATATGAGATGAAAATTAAAACACCAAAGTATCCTAGAATAAGTAATATAATGTGTAAAGGTTGCATATGCTTAAATTACGAACTACGAATGTACTAAATTTCACATTCGTAATTCATAACTTAACTTACAAACAAATAATTATTTAAAAAAAACACCAGACCCAAGGGGATAAATCTGATGTTAAAGGGAAATAAATAACGGGGCACTGTAATAAATTGACACCTAAAATTTATATGCTAAACCAAAATTTATATGTTCAAAGTCAATTCCGATATTAAACTCATGTGTTGATTCATGTTCACCATTAACTTTTTTTGTTTGGTACTGTAAAGCCCCCCAAAAAGCTTCAATAGCAAAATGTTTGTTGAGAAAGTATGTTATTCCTGGACTTAACCCAATTTTGTAACCATTCTCTTTTATCTCTAAATTTCCATCTTTGCTTTTTGAAGATAAATAGTCAAACCCAAGTTCTCCAAAAATAGAAAACTTATGCCCTGGGGTAAAATCGTATCGTCCAAACAAACCGATTAGTGTATGTGAAACATCAATATTTTTATGTAATGTACCTTCTATAATTTCATTATCTAAACTTAATTTTATACCTCCAGTAAGTGTATTAGAAAATAAATAACCTAGTCTACCAGAGAATTCAACGGCAATGTCTTTTTCATTGCCTTTTGTTTCTGAATCAAAACCAAATAAGGCTGATACAAAAATGTCTCCTTCTTCAAATTCACCTTTTTCATCATAAGAATCATTCTTGTGAGTTTTATTAAGATGATGGTCTTGTGAGTGTATAACTGTAAAGGGGGACACTATACAAATAATTAAGAGTAATTTTTTAAACATGATTTGATTATTTCTATATATTAAAACTTAGTATGCTCATACAACGATGTTATTTTGTTGTAGGCTTTAGTTAGTTTATTTGTTGTTTTATAAATTTCGTTATTACTATACTTCTTACTTTTAAGGTTCTCTTTTTTTAAAGAATCCCAGATAGTTAACGTTTCTGCTATTTTTTCATCTACCATATCACTATCAAAATCTGAAATTAACAATGGAGTGTTTAATGTTTCCATTTCATCGTAAGTCTTTTCTAAGGTTTTTTTCGAGTTTTTATTTATTAAGTTTTTATTTTTAGCTAAATAATAAAGAGCCAATCTTTGGGCAAGCATTCTTTGTCTTCCAGAAATAATAATAACCTTTTTTAAATTCGCATCTCTTTCAAGGAAATTTGCGTTATGGCTTATTTCTTTGTTAGCTTGATTTGCTTCACCAGAGATAAACAGTGCTATTTTTTCAGAAGCGTTAAGTAATAGTGTATTAGTATTAATTATCTTTTTAGCATTTTCATAACTAGGTTTTTTTTCAATAAGTTTTTTAAAATTGTCCCATATGTTTTCAACAGCTTCAATTCTATTTTTAACTAGCGTACTGCTTGAATTATTTTTTAATATTTGATTTTGCTTTTCAAAAATAATTTTACTAGTTAAAAGATCTTTTAAGACTGTTTTATTTTGTGGATTATCTAAAGCATAGAGATAATCTTTTGCCATTCTTTGAATTAACATACTTTGTTTCTCTGAAATGTTAATAGCTTTATTAAAAGAGAGCATACCATATTTGGGGTTAGCTTGCGCGTAAGATTTATTGCTGTTAAAAAGGCTAAGGATTGTTATAAGAAACAACGCAAAGTAACTATGGTAAAAAAAAGGTTTTTTCATTTTATTTTAATTTATCGTATTAATAATCGTCAAGAATTAGTTTTGTAATTTTTTTATTTGGAGATATTCCAATTATTAGTAGTAAAGAGTTATGATCAAATTCGGTTAAAAACCTTTTAGCATCATTATCATCTATCAAAAAGGAAGAAGAGCCCATAATACCAGCCGATTTATGATAATCTTCAATAAAATGTTTCACCTTGTCTAAGGTGAATGTAGTTTTTAAATCAGAAGAAAAAGATTCAAATATTTTTTTGCTATCTTTTAAATTATAGCTTTTTCGTAAATTGGTTATTACTTCTGTATAATCATTTTCAGTCTGAGAATATGATATTTGTGAAAGGAAAAAAAATAGTAGTAATGTTGTTTTCTTTATAATTGCCATATCTATATTTAATAAAATAATAGTGAGTTATGTTAAAATCTTGGCAAAAATAAATTTACATTCTGTAGAGAATCTGTAGATTTTATAAATGTTTGTTTTTTTTTAAAAGCTTTATAATCAGAGCTTTTTTTGAAAGAAAAGATATAGATTTGTGTTTTTTTTGAAAGATGAAGATTTTAATTATTGAAGATGAAATTTTATTAGCGGAGGCTATTCTAGAATATTTAAGTAAAGAGAAATATGAGTGTGAATTGGCTAATAATTTACTAGTTGCTAAGCAGAAAAGTTGGGATGATGAGTACGATTGTATTATTGTAGATATCAATCTTCCAGATGGGAGTGGGTTAGATGTAATTACTCAAATTAAAGAGATGAGGTCTAAAGCTGGAGTTATTATTGTATCCGCTCGTAATTCTATCGATGATAAAATTAAAGGATTGGATATTGGGGCTGATGATTACCTTACAAAACCATTTAATCTTGCAGAGTTAAACGCAAGAATAAAATCAATCCTTAGAAGAAAAAAATTTGAAGGACAAAATTATATAGTATTTAAAGAAATTATACTATGCCCAGATGAAAAATGGGTAAAAGTTAATGGTAGTAGTCTTAAGCTTACTAAAAAGGAATATGAATTGATGTTATATTTTATGTCAAATATTAATAGAGTGATACCTAAAGATGCTATAGCGGAGTATTTATGGAAAGACATTATGGGAAGAACCAACTCATATGATTTTATTTACTCGCAGTTAAAAAATATTCGAAAAAAAATAGAAGCTAAAAATGGTAATAATTATATTCAAACTGTATATGGCTTAGGTTATAAATTTTCTGATCAATGAAGTTAAAATTACTCAATTTTTCCAATCTATATTATTTTATAGGGTTGTTTATAATGTCAATCATTGGAGCTTCGTCTTCTTATATTGTTTTTAAAAAAACAATATATAATGAATTTAATAAGAAGTTATATGCAGAAAAAGAAGAGCTAATAGAGGAGCTTTATAGTCATGAAAATATACTAAGTACCTATAGTTTAAATATAGGAGATAATATTTATATAAAAAAGGTAAAGGAAAATCCTAAAATAGAAACAATTGTAAAAGACACTATTTTATATAATAAGTTTTATAAAAAAGAATTGAACTATAGAAAAATTATTTTTTCTAGTGAGGTAAAAGGCCAGTTTTATGTTTTAACAATAGCAAAATCACTACTTTCTACAGAGTATTTATTAAAAGGGATTACTGATATTATAATTTTCGTCGGAGCTTTATTTTTCTTAACGATGTTCTTTATAAGTAATGTTGTGTTTAAAAAAATATGGAAACCATTTTATAGTACATTAGAACAAATAAGGAAGTTTAATGTTAAAAAACCTAACCCGTTATTTTTTAAGAAAACGAAAGTAATCGAATTTGAAGAGCTAAATACGTCATTAGATTTAATGGTAAATCAAGCTGTTAAAGACTATAAAAACCTCAAAGAGTATACCGAAAACATATCTCACGAAATTCAAACACCGTTAGCAATTATAAAAAATAAGGTAGAGTTATTAATTCAAGATTCTAATCTTACAGAGCATCAGTTAATAGCGCTTAATAATATTTATAAATCAACAGATAGGTTGTCTAAACTTAAAGAGAATTTGTCTTTTTTATCTAAAATAGATAATAATCAATTTATTGAAACTTTAGAATTAAATGTAGCTGATTTTTTACGAGAAATAATTAGTAATGTTGAGGAGTTAATTCAAATGAAGAATATAAATTTAAAAATGAGCTTAGTTGAGGGATATAAGGTTAAAATAAATGAGGCATTAGCATATACTTTGTTTAATAATTTAATAATTAATGCTATAAAACATAATATAGAATATGGAGAGTTAGAATTAGTTTTAAATAAGACAAGTTTAATTATAAAAAATACTGGAGAACCGTTAAAAGTGAATGAAATAGAATTATTTGAGAGATTTAAAAAATCAAGTATTAATAAAGACTCTACAGGTTTAGGGCTTTCATTAGTACAAAGAATCGTTGAGTATTATGGTTTTTCCATAAAGTATATCAATAAGAATAACAGTCATATTATAACACTTAATTTTTTATGAAAAAAGCCCTCTTTAAATAAAATATTTATTATTTGAAGAGGGTATACTGGGGTGATAATTGATTTATAAATCAATTATCATGTTTTCTGTTTTTTTACGAACTTTTTTTAAGTCTTTCATGTAATCATCTTCAGCTCTAAAACCTACAGGAAGTACTAATACAGATGTTAAACCATGTTTGTCTAATTCTAAAATTTCATCATATTTTTCAGGAATGAAACCTTCCATAGGGCAACTATCTATTCTTTCGTTAGCTGCTACAGTCATTAAATTACCTAAGGCTATATATGCTTGATTTTTATTCCAGATATTTAATTCTTCTTGAGTTTTTGAAGCGATTGAATTGGTAAGCATTTCTTTAAAAGGAGCTAAAATTTCATTAGGGGTATTTCTAATGCTTTTAACTAAAGAAAAATAATTGTCAATGTCATTTGTAGTAAATTTTTTTTGAATACATATAACTAAAACATGTGATGCTTGGGCTACTTGAGGTTGATTCCAAGAAAACTCAACTAATTGCTCTTGAATACTTTTATTTTTAATAACCACTAATTTAATAGGTTGTAAACCATAAGAAGTAGCGGTTAAATTAAAAGCTTCTTTTAATGTATTTATTTGAGTTTCTGAAAGAGATTTATTTTCGTCAAATTTTTTAACAGCATAACGCCATTGTAAATTTTCTATACTATTCATTTATATATCTTTTTATATTACAAAATTACTATAGAAATAAGAATTATAACACAAAAATGATTGTTTAATTTTATAAAGCTATTGTTTTAATCATTTATAATGAAGATGACTTACATTGATTATTTAAGAGAGGAGTTTTAAAAGTTATTTATGTTGGTGTTTTGTTCTTACTTTGCTGTTTTTTATAGAGTTAAAATTGAAAAAACACTAGTTGTTTGAAATTTTTATACCTTTAATCAAATTAAATTGCTAATTAATTATTTTATGAAAGAAGATTTTTTACACTATGTGTGGTTGCACATGTTATTTAGTACTCAAAAAATAACTACTACCAATAACGAGTCTTTAAATGTTATAAAGGTAGGAATGCCGAATACAAATTCAGGCCCCGATTTTTTAAATGCACAACTTCAAATAAATGCTCAAACTTGGGTTGGAAATGTTGAAATACATGTAAAATCGTCTGATTGGTATTTACACCAACATGAGTCAGATGAAAATTACGATGCAGTAATATTACATGTCGTTTGGGAACATGATTCAGAGGTTTTTATGAAAAATAATAAAGCCTTACCAACTTTAGAGTTATGCCATTATGTGGATAAAGATTTAAGTGATAATTATTTGAATTTAGTATCCAAAAGGATGAAATGGATCCCTTGTGAAAAAGAAGTAGCTACTATAGATAGTTTTTTACTGAAAAACTGGATGGAAAGATTATATTTTGAAAGGCTAGAGGCTAAATCAATTTTGGTTAACCAACTGTTAGAAGAATCTAATAATGATTATGAAGCTGTGTTATTTAAATTACTAGCTAAGAATTTTGGTTTAAAAGTAAATGGAGAAGCGTTTTTCAAATTAGCAAGATCTTTTGATTATTCAATTTTGAGAAAAACTTGTTTTGATGAATATATTTTAACATCATTATTATTTGGACAAGCTGGTTTTTTAGAAGAGGATATCCAAAATAAATACTTTTTAGGGTTGAAAAATGAATATGAATACTTGAAACATAAATATCAATTAAAATCGTTAAAGAAAAATCAATTTCAGTTTTTTAGAATGCGGCCTGCAAATTTTCCAACGATTCGATTTGCACAGTTAGTAGCATTAATGCATACCCATCAAAACCTATTTTCTAAATTAATGAAGTGTAAAAAACTAAATGAGTTCTATGATTTGTTTTTAGTTGAAATCAATAATTTTTGGAAAGAACATTACACTTTTGAAACAAGGAGTAAAAAATCATCTAAAAGGTTAACTAAGTCATTTATTGATTTGTTAATTATTAATACAGTGATTCCGTTAAAGTTTGTTTTTTTTAAGAGCAGAGGAGGAGTAAATGAAGATGACATATTGAATTTAATAAAAGAATTGAAGCCAGAAAAAAATAGTGTTATCAGTAAATTTTCTGAATTAAAAATAACTTCAGAAAATGCTTTTGAAACGCAGTCCTTATTAGAACTTAAAAATAATTATTGTGAGAAATATCGTTGTTTGGAGTGTGCTATAGGGAATGACTTGTTAAGAAATAATGATATATTATAAAATCATTTAATCTGTTCTTTTTGTAAAACTCATATATTTGTTATAAAATTTACTAAAAATGAAAAAACTATTTATTACAATTGTTTCATTGTCTATTTTATTTATGAGCTGTAAAGGAGGCGATAAGTCGGAAAAAACAGCAGAAACAGCAACGGAAGAATCAGAAGTGAAAACAAGTACAGCTATTTGTTTACTTGATAAGTTGTCTATAAGAGAAACTCCTTCAGCAAAAGGAAAATGGATAACTTCTATGAGTTTAGGAGAAACTGTTACTTTTACTGAAGAAGAAGAAACTGATGCAACAACAAAGAAGTTGTATTACAAAGTAAAATTAACTGATGGAAAGGAAGGATGGACCAGAGCTACTTTTTTAGCAGTTAATGGAAAAGTTGGATCTATGTTAGAAGAAGCAAGTATGTATAAAAGGCCAGATTTACTTACTAAAACTGATAAAAAATACAGTGTAATGGATATTATAGCTGTAACAGAGAATAAAGGTGATTGGATGAAGGTTAAAGGTCGTAGAGCGGAGGGAGAGTATATTGAAGAAGGTTGGATAAAATCATCTAATATATCAAATGATGAAATAGATATAGCTACTGCTAAATTTGCCAGATCAGCAATGTCTAAATCAACAATGACGGAAAGAATCAAAGCATTAGAAGAGGTTATTAATAATCAAGATTTATCTTCTTCAAAATTTATTAATGTTTTGAAAAGTAAAATTGCTGATTACAAAACAAAAAATGTAGCTATCGATGTAAAAGATGTTAAGGTAGAAGAAGTAGCTAAATAATATATAAACTTAACTAATAAAAAAGCGTTTTTAGAAATTTCTAAAAACGCTTTTTTATTATGTGTAAATCTTTGTTTAGTAAAGACTTTTGAATTTTTCAGGGTTAGATTCATGCATAATTTCATACACTTTTTCAAATACATCTTCTGCAGATGGTTTAGAGAAATAATCTCCATCTGTCCCATAAGCAGGTCTGTGTGCTTTAGAAGTTAATGTTGCAGGTTTACTATCTAAATGTTTATATCCATTTTGAGTTTCTACAATTTCTTGTAATAAATAAGCTGAAGCTCCTCCAGGAACATCTTCATCAACTACTAATAACCTGTTTGTTTTTGCTATTGACTTAACAGTGTCATGATTTAAATCAAAAGGTAATAAACTTTGAGCATCAATGATTTCAACACTTATTCCTACTTGAGCTAAATCTTTAACTGCTTCTTCAACAATACGAATGGTAGAACCATATGATATTATAGTAATATCTGTACCTTGTTTAATTGTTTCAATAACACCAATTGGAGTTTTGAAATCGCCTAAATTGGTAGGTAGTTCTTCTTTTAAACGATAGCCGTTTAAGCACTCTATTACTAAAGCTGGATCATCACCTTCTAATAAAGTGTTGTAAAAACCTGCAGCTTTAGTCATGTTTCTTGGAACTAAAACATGAATACCTCTTACATTATTTATTATTCCTCCCATTGGAGAACCAGCATGCCAAATACCTTCTAAACGATGTCCTCTAGTACGGATAATTAAAGGAGCTTTTTGTTTACCAAAAGTACGGTAACGTAGCGTAGCTAAATCGTCACTCATTATTTGCAAAGCATACAAAAGGTAATCTAGATATTGTATTTCAGCAATCGGTCTTAAACCACGCATTGCCATACCAATACCTTGTCCTAAAATAGTAGCTTCTCTAATTCCAGTATCAGAAACACGGAATTCACCAAATTTTTCTTGTAAGCCTTCTAGCCCTTGATTAACATCTCCAATGTAACCAGCATCTTCTCCAAAAATTAATACTTCAGGGTGCTTTTTTAAGATTGCATCAAAGTTATCACGCATAATAACTCTAGCATCTACTAGTTTTTCTTCACTAGTATATTCTGGAGCTACTTCAGTAATATTCCCAGTAGCTAATTCAGTTTCACTCATTAAATGAGAAGAGTACTTAGAATATGCTTCTTGTAAATATTTTTTAATAAAGTTTTGAAGTTCTATTTTTTCAGAAAAGTTTTCATCTTTTAAATATCGTAGAGTTTTACGAGTAGCAATTAGAATATCTTTACGGATAGGTTCATTAATAGCTTCTAAATCATTTTTTAATTTAGAAATAAATGTACCATTACTACTTTTCTCTGAAATTCTAGTAAGTAAACTGATAGCTGTTTTTGTTTCAGCTTTTATTTCTCCAGTAAAAGCTGCCCAAGCATCTCTTTTAGCTTTACTAACTGATTTTTTAGACTCTTTTTCTATATTTATTAAATCTTCTTCTGAATCAACAAATTTTAATACTTTGCCATCCTCATCTTGTAATTCAAACTCTAAAATCCATTTACGCATTTGAGTAACACAATCAAAATCTTGTTCCCATTGTAAACGTTCTTTAGATTTATATCTTTCATGTGAACCAGAAGTTGAATGACCTTGAGGTTGTGTTAATTCTTTTACATGAATTAATACAGGTACATGCTCTTCCCTAGCTATTTTAGAGGCTTTGTTGTAAACATCGATTAATTGTACATAATCCCAACCGTTAACAACAAAAATTTCATATCCTTTATTTTTAGTATCTCGTTGAAAACCTTTTAATATTTCTGAAATACTTTCTTTAGTCGTTTGATGCTTTGCATGAACAGAAATTCCATATTCATCATCCCAAACATTCATAACCATAGGAACTTGTAATACTCCAGCAGCATTAATAGTTTCAAAAAAGAGCCCTTCACTTGTACTAGCGTTACCAATAGTACCCCAAGCTACTTCATTCCCTTCATTTGAAAATGAGGTGTGATTTTCTAAGCCTTTAACATTTCTGTAAATTTTAGAAGCTTGAGCTAATCCTAATAAACGTGGCATTTGACCAGCAGTAGGAGAAATATCTGAAGACGAGTTTTTTTGAGCAGTTAAGTTTTTCCATTCACCATTTTCGTTTAATGAATGTGTTGCAAAATGACCTCCCATTTGACGTCCAGCAGACATAGGATCTTGGTTGATATCAGCATGAGCATATAAACCCGCAAAAAATTGTTGAGCAGTTAATTCTCCAATAGCCATCATAAAAGTTTGATCACGGTAATACCCAGAACGGAAATCTCCATTTTTAAAGGCTTTAGCCATGGCTAATTGTGGAACTTCTTTACCATCACCAAAAATTCCGAATTTTGCTTTTCCTGTCAATACTTCTCTACGACCAAGTAAACTACACTCTCTACTAATACGAGCAATTTTGTAATCGTTTAGTACTTCTTTTTTAAAATCATTAAAAGAAAGTTTTTGAGTATTAGCTATTTCGGTACTTTGCATCATAAGTCATCAAATTTAGGAACGGTTACAAAGATAGTTTTTTTAATTGAATTTTAAAAATCAATCTTTTTATTGAATATTTCTCAATAAAAAGATGAAATTTGAAGTATTTTTGAATATTCTATAATAAACCTCTTCGTATAAAATTATAAATCCTATCAATATTAGTTGTAATTACAAATCTTATTTTTGAAGGATATGCAGATTTATTTATTTCCCAACCTTGATTTGTATATATAGGGAAGTAAAATTCAAAGATATTAGGGATAAAATTAATTTTAATTCCATTTTCATAGAAAAACTCAGGTGATTGGTTTCTGTTTTTTAACATGGCAATATCATTATAAACCTGAGTCCATTTCCAAATACTAACGCTAGAATTCGCAGCTAGTATAAACTGATTAGCTGTTTTTGGGGTATTGTATTTTGATTTAAATCCTGCATCAGAAATAACAAATTGTTGGCTAAAAAGCCCAGAACTTTCTGATCTTCCAAATAAATTATGCTCAAATAAGTAATCAGAGCTTCTGTTTAATCCAAAACTAAAATAATCACCAATAGAATTATTGGTAATAAACATTCCGCCAAAAAAACGAAAATCATAACTTTTGTCTGAAGCAAAAAACTTACGATACCTCACATCAGTAGATAACTTTGTAAAGTTATTACCCAATTCAAAATTAACTGCATATTGAAGTCTTTTAATAATATTAGGTTTGTTGTAGATATATCTAAAGTTAAGTACTTTGTACCTATCCCTTTCGGTGATTTCAGCTCCAGGTTCTACTTCTTTATTAATATAAAATAATCGAGTAGTCAAAAATTTTGACCCCACATCTCTTAGTGTTTTTCTTCTAAAAGAAATACTTACAAAAGGGGCTAGTGAGTTATAACCTAATTCAGGAGCATAATGAAAATTACTACCACTAATACCGTATCTGATTTTATAGATAGATGAATTTTGCATAAAATGATCATATCCTATAGAAAAAGCTCCCGTAAAGTTTTTGCTTTTCGTACTATAGTTTGGAGTTATTGAAAAGTTAAAATTATGAGGAATAATTGGTTGGTTGTTTATTTTAATTCCTAAAATGACTCCGTCGTATAAATTATATTTAAAATCAGGTTTATAAAAAATTTGATTGTAGTAGGGGTCTTCAACATCTTTTAAAAATCTTAATTGAAAAGGTTTACTCAACAATTTATTATCTGTTGTTCTAAAGTTGTTAAGAGAATTATATTCAGGATAAATATTCTCATAGTTTAAGGCTAGTTTATTAAAATTTCCTTTTTTTATTTTAATAGTCTTTATCGAATCGATATTAGTAACCCATTTTTTAAATTTAATTTTCTTGTTATTAATACCATATAAAGCTACTGGAGCCGAGAAATTACGCTTATTTTTTATTGTTACAAGTAAAGAGTCTTTTTGTTGGTTTTCTTTTATAGAAGTAATTTTATAATCTATTTTTTTTGTTGTTTTTAAATAATCAGTATAAAACCAATTTAAGTCTTTCTTGGTGTTATTTTTTAAAATAGATTTGAAAGAAGTACTTGGTGCTGTTTTTAAGTGATTTTTGAATAAATATTTTTTAATAGATTTTTGAAAAATACTATCACCAATAAAATCTTGTAAATATTTAAAGCCTAAGCCTATTTTATATTTACTAACAATTTTTCGGTTAAAGTTCGATAAAGAGTCAGCTGGTGTTGATAATGATTGGTCATAAAACCTTCTAGCGCTAAATTGATATACAAAAGCAAATTTATCACCTTGTTTAAGTTTACTTATATTATAAAATTTTAAAGGCCAGTAATTTGAATATTTACCTAGAATCGTTGTTTTAGGATGATGCTTTTTTAAATACTCCATCATTAAAAATGTTTGTAGTCCATCAGAAAACCAATAGTCATTACGTTGATTATGAAGTAAAATATCATTAATGTATTTAGAACTTAAGGCTTTAAAAAAGTTAATTTCCCACCTAAAGTTTTTAGGAAATGGTTTAAGCCAACTCGGTAGTCCATATATTTCATGTAAAGAGTTTTTATTAATAGTATTAGCATCAACAAAAATTTCTGTATGTGGGTGTTTACCTATATAACTTTCTATAAATTGAATTTGTTTTGTAATAATACTAGTAGTAGTTTTTAATGATATATTCTTAGTATAAGCATCAGTTTTAATTTCTTGAGTTTTTGTTTTAAAAGATTTGAATTTTTTTCCCTGATTGATATGCAGAATAATATCTTTCTTTTTATTACCAACTAGGTGGTAACTAGTAGTATTTTCTTTTTTAATTTCAGATTGATATAGGTTACTTTCTAAAGTGTATTTCTTGGGTATTTCTATTTTAATAACATAATTAGCAACATCTTGGTATAAATCATCAATATTCAAATTACTCATAATGTGCCACTTTTCATTGTATATGGCTGGAACTATTTGCCAAAAGCGTAAATGATAACCCATTTTAGTTTTTCCATAACCAGTAAATTTAGCACTCGGAACTTTGATAGTGTACATAATAGAAATTCTGACGCTATCTTTTGGTTTTAAAGGTTTTTTTAAAGATACTTCAATGATATCTGAATGGTTTTCAAGCTCTTTAAATGGAACTTTTAGGTAATTAAGAGTTAGATTTTTAATTTTAGAATAGCCCTTTTCTTTTTTTTTGGAGAAATAAAAATCTTTTTGATAATCTTCAATGAAGCGTTTTCCTAGAGGAGTGTTATTGTTTTTAAAGCTATTAGCCCAATTGTGTAGAAATATTTTTTTTAGAGGAGTGTCCGATTTATTGTAAAAAATTATTTTTTGCTGAATATCTAATGTATTAACACTATCATTTAAACGTATTACTGATTTTATTGAATTTGTTTGCGCTATACCTATAGCGCAGTTTAAAATGAATAAAAGAAAATAATAAAAAGAAGTGTTTTTCAAAATACCAAAAAATAAAAACTCGTTACATAGGTAACGAGTTTTAAATATAGTTTATTTTTTTAGAAGTTAGGCTTTAATTCATATTTAGCATAGAATTTATTAAAATGCTCAACGGCCTCATCTGCTGTATCTACAATTCTAAATAAATTTAAATCTTCAGGACTAATATTTCCCTCCTCAATAAGAGTGTTTTTAACCCAGTCAATTAATCCGCTCCAGAATTTTTTACCAACTAAAACAATAGGGAAACGACCTATTTTTTTAGTTTGAATAAGAGTGATAGCTTCAAAAAGTTCATCTAAAGTACCAAAACCACCAGGCATAACAACAAAACCTTGAGAATACTTTACAAACATAACTTTTCTAACAAAAAAGTAGTCGAAATCTAAACTTTTTCCTTGATCAATCCAAGGATTATCATGTTGTTCAAAAGGTAACTCTATATTAAGTCCAACAGAGGTACCTTTTCCTCTATTTGCACCTTTATTACCAGCTTCCATAATACCAGGTCCACCACCAGTAATAACACCAAATCCGCTTTGTGTTAATTTAAAAGCAACTTCTTCAGCTAATTTATAATATGGATGATCAGGCTTTGTACGTGCAGAACCAAAAATAGATACACATGGTCCTATTTTACTAAGTTTTTCATATCCTTCAACAAATTCTGCCATTATCTTAAAAATGGCCCAAGAGTCATTTGTTTTTACTTCATTCCAAGTTTTCTGTTGTAATTTTTCTCTAATTTTTCTATCGTCATTTGGACTCATACTCATGTAATTTTTAAATTTAATTTCTTTCGAAGAAAGCCTGCTAATTTAGTGTTTTTTGTTGTTATACATTGATAATGATAAAATAATTTATAGTAAAAATTTACTTCTAAAATCAAAGAACAATAGTAATCGTTATTTATGGTGACTTAATTTAGAGTTTTACCTATTGCTTTTTGAGGTTATTGAATGTATAAAAAATAGTATTTAACATGTTTTAAAACAGTGTTTTATGTTTTTTTTAAGGCGATTTTGATGCTTGCTTTGTAAAACAAAAAATTAACTTAAAATAATTTAAAAATGCAAAACAAAATAAGTTATTCATCAGTAATGAATATAGTAGATCATGAAACTTTCGGATCTAATGAACGAAGAACTGTTAGAAATTCAGGGATATTTCTTTTAGATAGTTCAAAAAAAACGAATCAACTGTTTTTCATGGGGAAATGTGGAGGAGAAGTTCGGATAGAACTAACTATTAACTTCCAACAAAATACAAATGGTACATTATCAATTAAAGAATCAGCAAAACTTTACGAGGGAGCTTCAACTAATAGTAGAGATTTAGATGGTAAGGCTTCAAAAAATACACTTGTAGGTATAAATGAAAATAAAACAATATCATTTAGAGTTAGAAATACTGATGAAGGAGGAGATTATGCTGATATTACATTACAGGTGTCAAATGTAGTGATAGATGAAACTGATTGTGAAAATAGTATTAAGGCAAAAGCACAAACATTGGGGAGTGGTTTTACAGGAAGTGCTACGTCAAATATTAATAGCCCTACATCAGTAAGAGGAGGAAAGAGAGTAACTTTTCAAAAGTGTGACATTTATTGCTCTCCACAAACAGGACCTCACGAAATACATGGAGCAATTAGGCAAAAGTATAATTCTGTTGGAGGTCCAAATAATGATTTAGTTATACCAGCAACCGATGAAACTACAACTCCAGATGGAAGGGGGAAGTTTAATCATTTTACTGGTAATGGAAGTATATATTGGCATCCTACAACTGGTCCAAAATTAGTTAGAGGAGGAATTCGTCATACTTGGGCTAAGACAGGTTGGGAGAGAGGTACTTTTGGTTATCCTACTTCTGATGAAATTAGAATTGATCCAAGCAAAGCAGAATGGTTTAGCGATTTTCAAAATGGAGTTATTTATTGGACAAAAAATAAATCAATAAAGCCTCATACAGCATCTTTAAGCGGTGCAAAAGTTAGAAAAATGTTTGAGAAAATATTTAAAGAAAAAGCAAAGGATCAGAAAGATTTAAATGTTGAATCTGTACGTATTTCAACCGTTAGTGATACTGGGTATGATTTTACACGTAGTAAAAATAGAAAGGTTACTTTCAAAATTAGCGGTAATTATGAGAGTGGTATTTTTTTTATTCCTAATCCTTCATATACAATAACGTTAAGAATTGCTTTTGAGAGTGATAAAAATCCAGATGGAAAAGTAGCATGTACTTTAAAAGCAAGATTAGATCATTGGCATATCCATACATCGGGAGTAGGGCATGATAAATTATTAAAAGGATTAAAAAAAGCAGTTTTAGAGGGGTTTAATAAACCTTTTGAATTAGGAGATGTACCTAAAAACACAGGTTTTTTAAGTTTTAAAGTGATGAAAAATGGAGGGATAAAATTATATTTTAAAGGTGATGTATTAGGAAGTTTTGCAGCCTTAGTTGCGCAAAAAAAGCTTGATAAAATGTAATAGATTTGTTTATTAAATAATTAATATATAAAAGAGTTGGCTTCAAACCAACTCTTTTTTAATTAAAGCTTTTCTTAACAAGAAACACCTTCTCCAGCTATATAATGACATCTTCCTGCTATTACTATACATGAAGTTTCATTTGTTGGAGGACAAATTGGATTGTTATAACAACAAATAAACCTTCCTCCATTAATTTGTTTTTGTTCAATTCGATTTAACGTTTTACCTAAGTTTAAAATTTGTTTTTTCATGATTAAAAAATTTAGAATTTAGTAATCCTTGATCATTTTAAGACACCCAAGGTTTTGTCTATTCTTCGCGAGAGAATTTCTTTTATTTAATAATATTTTTAAGTTGATAGAAAAATCGTTCTATCAAACGTAAATCTTCAGTTATTATGTTAGCTGTACCTTTCATCTCTTGCCTAAACTCTATGTTTTTATCATAAGTAGTTTTTAAATCTTGAGGCAACATTACATCTATTAAATAATTTCCTTCCGCATCTGCTATTGGAGATATTGATTTCACCTTTCCATTTAATTCTCCAAATTCATCTGAAGGATAATTCAGTAATTGTATTTGTACTTTTTGGCCTTTTTTTATTTTCCCTGAATTTGCTGCAGGTGCTTTTATTTTCCCAATAAAAGAATCACTTTTTTCGGGAATTATTGTAAATATTAAATCTCCTGTTTTTACAGTTTGATTTTCACTCCAGAATGTTAAAAATGAAACTTTTCCATTTATTGAGCTAGTTAAAGCGTATTGCTTAAGCCAATCTTTTATTGCTTTTTGTAAATATAAAAACGACTGAATAGCCTTTTTCTTTAAACGAGTGTCGTTTTGTGTTTTCTTAATAGTAGTTCCTACTAAGTTTTTCTTTGAATTATTAATAAACTCTCTTAATTGAGAAATTGAACTTTCTGAATTTTCATAAGACCTTTTCGATTGTAATATTTCTATTTCTTTTTGCTCTTTTTCTTTAGCTGAAATAACACCTTCGTTAAACATTTTTATACTTCGTTCTAAATCTTTTTGTTTTATTTCTAGTTCTTTTCTGCTAAACTCTCTTTGGGAACGTAAAATTTGTAATCGTTGTTTAGCTTCAATAACAGTCATCCTGTTAGCAAAAGATTCTGATTTGTATGGTGTTAATTCTTTATTTAAAACATATTCGGAATATTGATTTTCAAATTGAGAATAACTGGTTGTAATATCTCCTAATAATAAAGGAGGTAACTTATCAATGGGAAAAGAAAAAATTTCTTTTTCTTTATTTATTGTATCTGTAATACTTTTTAATAATAAAACATCTTTATAAGAAGCACTATTTTCTATGACAGCTAATACTTCATTTTTAGTTACTTTTTTCCCTTCATGTGTTAAAAAAACTTCAAATTGGCCAGCTGATTTTGCATAGATTTTCTCTGGGGGAAAAGAAGTAGTTACCATTACCTCTGTTGCTATTACATCAGGATATTTTACAAACCAAGAAATGAACAATAACATGATAATTAATAAAAAAAACAAAGTGTTTCCCCAACGAATCATCCAATTAGGCACATAACTTAATATTTCTTGTACTTCTTCACTTCGTATTTCTATGTCTTGATTATTTTCTGGCATATATTTAAATTTTAATCAATACAGATTCTTATATGAGAACCTGTATTGATTTTTAATAGTTTAATTATTGAATTGTAATTGCTTTTTATTTAACCTAATTGTAATAAAATACCTAATTATTTTAGTTTGGTTAGCTGTCGGAATTTTACTATTTGTAAGGAATTATTGTTATAAAAAACAATTTTTATTCTTTTATAAACAACATTGTCCGTTAACTATTGTACCTCTGTTGGCACCACCCATTCCATTTGGAACAGCGCAAGCGTCTCCATCTTCACAGTCAAAAGCACAGAAAAAGAAAGGAGAGCAAGCTCTTCGTCCTCCATTGATTTCTTTTTGTTCAGCTTTGTTTATGGTTTTTCCTAAATTTAAAATTGATTTTTTCATTTTAAAAAGATTTAATTGGTTTGTTAAACCCTTGATCATTTTAAGACATTCAAGGTATATGTCTATTCCTCGCGAGAGAATATTTTTGTCATGACCAATGGAGTGATCTAATTTTAAAGAGAGAACTTCGTTATTTCATTCCTC